>QKAF01000039.1 GCA_003246455.1 Bacteroidota bacterium | reverse complement strand
GCGGATCAGACAGCACAAACGACATTTATCATGGCTGACGGCCAGGCACGTTGGGCGGGTGACGGAACCCTGTTCAACGGGACTGCCTACAGCGGCCCGGGGACAGCGGTGAAAACGGCCGACGCATTCGACGGCGCGGACGGTATCGCTGCCGTTTTTGCGCTGGATGGACTTTGGGATACTCACACAATCGATGTGAGCCCGGAGTTCTCGAATGGTGTCCTCACCGCGGCGAACGTGTCCGCTCTCGCCGGCGCGGGAGCTGACTGCATCGGGTGGGGCGGACAGGTGATCTCGGTCAAGTCCGCGCTGAACGCGTTTCTTGATGTCAAGCCGGGTTCTTGCCCGAATTCGGTCAATATCAATTCGAATGGCATGCTCCCTGTCGACATCGTCGGATCGGTCTGGTTCGACGTGTCTAATATCGATGCGAGTTCTGTGCTGCTTGAAGGCGTTGCAGCCACCGGCAGCGCGCTCATTCAGGACAACTCCACTCCCTTCATGAGCGGCTGCATGGTACTCGACTGCTATGACTGCAACATTCTCGGGCCCGACGGACTTCCGGATCTTCACCTGAAATTCAAGATGCAGGATGTCGTCGCCGCGCTGGGACCTGTACAGTCCGGTGATTGCATTGAAGTGACGCTGACGGGTAATCTGAATAACGGCACCCCGTTCAGCGCCAAGGATGTCATCCGCATCATCGACAACAGTACGCCGAAATCCGCCAGTAACGCGTCGGAGTACGGATTTACGCTCGCACAGAATACGCCGAATCCCGTTTCCGTGGGGACCGAATTCTCATTCACTCTGCCGGAAGAGGCCTCGGTGACACTCGATATCTTCAATGTCCTGGGGCAGCGCATCGCACGCGTTGTGAATGGGACGCGTTCGAGCGGCGCTCACACAGTCGTTTGGGACGGGCTGAGCAGCAGCGGTGTACCGCTCGCGCCCGGCACGTACATCTATCGCCTGACGGCTGGAGAGCGCAGCCTCTCGAAATCCCTGGTCATCACGCGCTGATACAACTGCATCAGAATGATCTTTTTGACGGACGGCTCCAAAGGGAGCCGTCCGTCGTTTTGCTGTATGCCGGCCCCTGGATAGTGCTATGTCCGAAGCATGCTGACGCCTTGATAGGTTGACTTTTCCGCATTATTTCTCCATATACAGATAACAAAATCCACATCGGTGACTTTGCCTGCCTGCCGGTGACTGACGGTTTACACCAAATGGAGAATCCCATGAAGCCTGCGTACGCACTCAGGATGCTGTTCGCTGTACTCATCCTCGTATCCGTTTCCCTCCGCCTGCAGGCGCAGGGGACGATCATGCCGATCGACGAGAGACAGACGGATTTCCTGCGGACGTATCAGTTCGTACTCAACAGGGCTTCGTCGGATTACCGCTTCACCAGCGCCACCATTGATACAACGCTGTTTCCGCGCTGGGGAGAATTCTCGGTGTACTGGACGACGAGCGGGCCGGATCGCGGGAGCTTCGTCTATCCCGATCAGCTCCCTTCGAGCTATTCGACCGTGCACGGGGTTTCGTATGACACGTATGACTGGCGCGCCGCCAGCCACGCGGCGATCACCTTCAAGGCCTACACGAAAACCGCCGCCATTTTCAAGAGCGATATCCGCCGCAACGGCAGCAGCGTTTCATGGGAGGCGGTGTATTTCAAGAACCTCATCGATTCGTATCTCCTCGGGAACATCGCGTACTATCTCGGCGAGAAGGAGATCGATTCGGTCGGAATCATCTGGACGACGCAGCTGCTCATCGTGCCTGCCTTCGCGGCACACGGAACGGACGCGCGATTCTATGTCGACAGCATGTTCACCGCATCACCGAAGCTGAAGAGCAACCTGCTCGCGTTTCTCTCACGCGGGGGGACCATCTACACCGAAGGCAACGCCGTCTACCTGATCGAAAAGCTGGGTCTTCTCGACGAACATGCGGTTGACTTCGACGATGCGGTGCAGCCGGATTCCACCGGGAGCATCTATCTCGAACTCACCGACTCGGATCACCCGGTCGCTTTCACGGTCGACGCGGCCGGGACACGCGTGTACGCAGCTGCCGTCCCGAATGTGGCCTGTCCGAATGCGGAAGTCATCGCGCGGCTGGAGGGGACGAACCGACCGGTCATCTTTGCGCTCGAGGGAGCGCAGGCGAACAACGGCCGCGTCATCTGCAATACCGCGCTCCCCACGGTGGGCGGCACCAATGCCACGCAGCCGGGAGAGACGACACATGAAAGCCGTCAGCTGCAGTGGGCCGTGAACGCGATGATGTCCGCGTTCGCGACCAGCATCGACGTCACCCGATCCGTCGACAACGAGATTCCGGACTCGCTTTCCGCGGGAAGGAACGCCGCGTCGTACGATCGCTGCGATACGCTCGAAATCCGTGTGAAAGTGCGCAATCTCTCGGATGCCGCAATCAGCGACATTACGGTGCGCGAAGGCATACGCGACTTCTTCGCGTTCGTTGACGTGGTCACGCCCGATGTCGCATGGGAATTCAAGAAACCCAATCTGACGCTGTCGGGCATCGCGATCCCGCCCCGCAGCGAAAAGGTCATCGTGTACCGCATCGCGACACCGGATCCCGCCGACGACATTCACGAACTCGTGGACAAGTACATCTCGTGGTCGAATTACATCTACGCCTCCTACAACACGACATTCTATTCCGACGAGTCCGGGTACGCCACGTACCGGAAGTACCGGAACTATGTGGACATGCTGTTCTCCGCGCGCATCGTCGCGGATGCGGACCTGAACTGGAAGAACTTTCTCGGGCTGTATTACCAGCCCTTCAAGGTCTTCATGATGATGGAGAACAAGGAGCGGACCGCTGCGACAGGGACGCAGTACGTGCAGTATATCCCGAAGGATGTCCCGTTCTATTGGACGGACAAATCCATCGACATTCCCATCCTCAAAACACCCGGCGGGAAATTCGTCGATGTGCTTCGCGGAAGCAATGACGACCGCAATCCCGAATTCGATATGGACAGCGACGGTCATCCCGATGTCTGGCTCGACACGGCTTCGATTTCTCCGAAAAACTATCGGCTCGAGGAAACGGAGGTGTACTGGCTGAATCCCTGGGAGCATCTGCGCACAGGGGAGAAGACCTACTACGAAGACATCGATCATGACGGACTGCGGGCACAGGACGTGGATGGCGACGGCATCGTGGACATCGAGGAACCCGGCGATAAGATCCGTGTCTGGAAAGTGACATGGGACGTCGGGAAGATGGCCGGATACCAGTTCTTCGATCCGTACTGCTACTATGAAATCTGGGTCGATCCGCCGGACCTCGTGCCGATGTCCGCCGGCGTCGGCAGCGCGTTCAACCGCATGGACTACGACGTGGACGGGCAGTTCTATCCCTATTCCCCCGACGTTCACGCACCGAATACCGCCGATACTTCCTGGATGAACTGGATGGAGCGTGACGAAAACGGGAAGGTGATCTGGAAGCAGCTGATCTGGCAGAAGATCAACAACTACGAAGGCTTCACGTTCATCGATACGGCGAAGGTCGGATACGCGCTCAAATCGACGGATCGCTGCGCCGGCACCGTGCCGCAGCCGCATCGCGAGTTCATCGCCGTCCTCTCCCTCGGCGGAGAGGAGATTGACATGAACAATCCGACGCCGCCGAAATCGGAATACTCCAACATCAGTTACACGACGATATTCGGGGAGCAGCGCAATACGCCGATCCGCACGACGTACACGTATTACGCGCCGCTGCCGAATCCCCTGCAGTTCGAGTATGTCACCAATAACTTCACCATCACCGATCCCACCGGTCAGCGCGTGCTGCAGCACCTGCCGGCCTACGGCAAGGCGAACCTCACCTTCGACATCGATGCGTCAACCGAGTACTCCTATTACTGGATCCGCAACGCGGGCCATGACGTCGATTTCAACGATCCTTCCCTTGCGCAGGAAGGGGTGGACAAACTCGGTGACGGCGTTTTCGGGTACATGATCTATGATATCCCGAAGGGCATGGGCGGGTATAAAATCACGCTGCCGAAGAAAAGCGACGGGACGCACGACATCGACAGGATCGTGCAGGTCGACGGCAAGCCGTACACGCCATGGCTTTCGAACCCGAACACCGAAGATTCCATCCGCATCATCGAAGATCCCTTCGTCTACCATGTGTTCATTCCCCAGCTGCTGATTCCGCCTGCACTCGACGACGACAACTTCGACGGGGTGGACGACTGGATCGACGACCGGGGAGACCGCTTCCAGTCCTCGACCGGGTACCTGCACGACGGCTTCATGCTCGGGAACGGGGAAGCCTACCCCGACTATCCCCCGGTGCCCTTCAAGGACGACATCTACGGCTGGGTGAATTCCGGATGGTACGCGGGACCCGACAATGCATACGGCGACGACTTTTTCGAAACCCTGGGCAAGACCCATTTCACGATCAATGCTGAATTCGAAGGAAGCGGACGGGAAGGATCGGTCGACATCAGTAAAGGCGGCTGGCTGGTCGTCGAGGAGATCTTTGGCGGATCGCCCTGGGTGCTGTTTTCGCATGCGCTCTCCGCTTTCGCAGAAGGGGTGAATTACAAGCTGACGTCCACGGCGAATCCCTCCATCGCCCGGTATGGCATCGACACGGTGTTCGTCAAACACGTGATCGAAGACGTGGGCGAACCGCATTCCTTCGACATCAATTTCGATCCGTACACGGTCTCGTACGGCTACGGCGAAACAACGATCACCACCACGGCGGGCGGAAAGGACCCCTGCGGACTGATCGAACCGTCGCCGAGCATCTCTACCATCATCGATCCCGGGCGCGAACGGAGGGAAATTACGCTGATCCCGGACGCCGATCCGTCGAACCCGGACCTCGCGGAATACCCGAAAGAACTCGAAGGGACTTTTCTGCAGGTGCGCATCGAGGTCTCGAACGGCAGCGAAGAGAACTGGATCAATACGCGGGTCACGCCGCATGTGCCTGCCGCGAGCGGTGCCACGCATCCGGTGATGAGTTACGTTTCGTATCCGCGTCCCCTCGTCCCGGCGAAAGTCGATCCCGCAACGGGCGCGGTGATCCGCGGAGGAGACGACCCGCGCGCCTTCCGCACGGGCTGGCGCTTCAATCAGCCGGAAGGGGAGGTCCTGGTAAAGATGGGGAATGAGCTGAACCTGCTGCAGCCCTCGCGGCGCGCGTATTTCGTTTTCCTTTTCGAGATCGACCCGCTTCTCGCCGACGGCATCTACGGTCTGGATTTCACGATCGAAGGGGAGATGCGCCGCTACGACGGCACCGTCGTCCGCTCCGTGGATTACGCGGTTCCGTCGTGCCTGTTCAGTATCGCACCGCGCGACGCGCGGGGGAATGTGGTCGACTATCAGAAGCTGGTGATCGGACAGGGCAGTCTCGAGAACATCCGGACGACGGTGAGCGCGCCGGAGTTCCGGGGACTGGGGAACACGCGATGGTCGGATCGAAACGTAAACGGCACGGATTTCGACACGCTGACCGCCACGCTCCCGACGACATTCAGTCCGGCGACCGGAGTCGAGACCATTGATCTCGGCCGCTTCTCACCGTTCCCGACGGTGGACAGGACAAAGCTGTATCTCCTCGAACAGGGAGAAGTTCGCAGCGGCATGTCCGTCGATGCGCTGAAAATCACCACCAGGCAGTCGATGCAGTACACGTACGCTCCTGTCGGCGCGGACGCGATCACTTCCAACTCGCTGAACGTTACAACCGTGGGACCGAAGCTGGTGCTCGACAGGAGAATCGTCGAAATCAGCGGCCGGCCGTATGACGGCGAGGGCGTGGTGGAATTCGCTGCCGGCGATGAGAAGGAGATGCTTCTGCTCTTCGCGCTGTCGAACCAGGGGACATCCATCGCGGAGAACGTCGTGCTCAACGTCAGTTCCGGGGCCCTGTTCGCGCCGGTGAAAGATGCCCTTCCGGGGAACTGCCGCCTCGAAGGCGGCGGATTCGAAGCCTCATGCACCTCGCTGATACCCGGGGAGACGCGGCAGATCAAGGTGCTCTTCCGGGCGACCGACGACGCCTGTGCGCCGATGTACGATTCGACCTCACTGGTGCGCGGCATGACGGCCGTCTACAGCGGGTCGTATTCGCTGTCCGGCAAGGTGACGAAGGACGTGTTCACGATCCCCGACGCGCGCGTACTGGATCTCCCGGCCTATGATTTCCAGTCGGATCGGCTGGTCTGTTCCAAGGCCGACGCTGTCCCGGGCGAGAACGTAGCGCTGTACCTGAAATTCGAAAACGGTCCGGTCGCGGCGCGGGATGTCGCCGTCGGATTCTACGCGGTCATCAACAACATGGATACCCTGCTTCTCGGAACGCAGGTGCTGCCCGAGGCGGAACCGTATTTCACCACCGTGATCTCAGCGGAGGTGACGGTGCCGGACAGTGCGGTATGCGTGGAATTTCTAGCGGCCATAGACGATGACGAGGCGTTCGGGGAATTCTGCGAATTCAACAACGTGCGGTCCCTGAAGCTGCCGTTGCGCGGACTCGACTGGATACTCGACGTCGGGAACTTCCCGAATCCCATGCGTGACGAAACCGTGATTACGTACGTGCTGCCGCGCGAGGTGAAGGCGCTTTCTCTGACGCTGTACGGATTGGACGGACAGGAAGTCGGGCGCGTCGAGCACCCGCCCGCCGGCATCGGACGTCACACCCTGACCTGGCAGGACGCACAACTCGCCGCGGGCACATACCTCTATACGTTCTGGGGCATTGATGCACAGGGCGAAGCACAAATCCATACCGGCCGCATCGTGAAACTGTAGTAGGGACGAGCCAGCGGCTCGTCCGTGTGCAGGAGGCAGGAGGCAGGAAGCAGGAAGCAGGAGCAGGAAGCGGTACATACGTTGGGACGAGCCAGCGGCTCGTCCATGAGGAGCCAGCGGCTCGTCCATGAGGAGCCAGCGGCTCGTCCGTTTGCAGGAAGCTGAAGGCAGGGTGCAATCCCTGCCTTTCTATTTCCGCGAAAAATTCCTTTTTTACATAGATATGAATCGCGTGTCCTTCCATACCCTGGGCTGTAAGCTCAATTTTGCCGAGACGGCGACCTTCCAGCGGCAGTTCGCAGAGCGCGG
>QKAF01000165.1 GCA_003246455.1 Bacteroidota bacterium | reverse complement strand
TCGTTTTCCAGCGGCGCGAAAATGGAGAAATACGCGTTGTCGCGAAATTCGAGCAGGTTGTTCATGGTCTTGTAATACCCCTCGACGGAGACGTTGTACATACCGTCTTCGAAATCGCGGCTGGCGCCGAGCACGTATTGCAGGGAGTATGACGGGGGCACCGCGCCGGTGGAGGGGAACCACATGTCCGTCGGCAGGGCGAGATCGTTGCGTGAAACGAGGTGGAGGAACTGGTTCGCGCCGATGAACGCGGCCTTCAGCGTGATTTCATTGTCCAGCGTGTAGAACGCGGCGAGGCGCGGTTCGAGACGGAAATACGGCCCGCGGTCGAAATAGAACGCGCGTCCGCCGAGCTGCGCGGTGAGGCGCTCGCTGACTTTCCACTCGTCCTGCAGGAACAGTGAAACCTCGGTACCCCGATGTGTCGGCAGATGCGGATCGAAGTTATAAAACTCGCCCTGGTCCGACGAGGCTTCCGAGGTGAACGTGTGCAGCGTGAGCTCCACGCCGCCTTTGAACGTATGTTCGGCACTGTGAAAGTACTCGGCTTCTCCGCGAAGGGAGTAGTCGAGAATGCCGGAAACGGTTTTGAAACGCGTGTTGTCCCACTCCTCCATCTCCGAGCCGAAATGGTAGTCGCTCACGACGGCGGAAACATTGGTGAACAGCTTGCTGCCGAAGATGTGCGTCCATCGCAGGTTTCCGGCGGTATTTCCCCAGCTGATATCGAAATCGTTGTCCTCCGACCCGTCGGGATCGCCGATGACATCGCGCCCGAAAAAGCCGGAAAAGAAAAGTCGGTCGTTTTCTCCGAGGCGGATGTTGGTCTTTGCCACCAGGTCGTAGAAATAATACGGGAGGGATTCGTCGGACATGAGTTCCACCAGCCAGTCAAGGTACACGCGGCGGCCGGAAATCATGAAGGTGATGTCGTCATTGATCGGACCATCGAGCGTGATGCGCGAGTCGATCATGCTGATGCCGCCCGCGCCGCGAAGACGGTCCTGCGCTCCCTCGCGCATGGTGACGTCGATGACCGACGACAGCCGTCCCCCGTACTCCGCAGGCATGGCACCCTTGATGAGCGTTACGTTGTTGATGGCGTCGGCATTGAACGTGGAGAGGAAGCCGCCGAGATGCGAGGGATTGTACAGCACCATGCGATCGAGAAGCACCAGGTTCTGGTCGGGACTGCCGCCGCGAATATACAGTCCCGTGGAAAGTTCGGACGACTCCTGCACGCCCGGCAGCAGCTGCAGGGCGCGGAACAGATCGACTTCCCCGCCGAGAGATGGCATGCGGAGGATCTGTTCGATCGGAAGGTCCACCGCGCTGATGCGCCGCGCCTCATCCTGGCGATCGGCCTCGATGCTCACCGCGCCGAGTTCGATCACCGAGGACTGCAATTCCACCAGGACGCGAATTTCATCACTGTTTTCAATCGACAGCGGACGAGTTTCGGTCTGGTATCCCACGGCGGAGATTCGGAGGGAGTATTCACCGGGTTCGAGCCCCGCGATGGCGAAATAGCCGTAGCGGTTGGTCGCCGCCCCTTTCCCCGTGCCGAC
This sequence comes from Bacteroidota bacterium, assembly GCA_003246455.1. Lineage (GTDB taxonomy): Bacteria > Bacteroidota > Ignavibacteria > SZUA-365 > SZUA-365 > SZUA-365. The sequence continues at coordinate 6,949 of QKAF01000165.1, read as the reverse complement.
CAGCAGCACATTGGCCCCGATCACCGCCTCTCCGGACCCGGCCTCCTGAACGGTACCGGAAACGACCCCCTGGGCGCGTGCGATCGCAGGAAGCAGGAGGCAGGAGGCAGGAAGCAGGAAAGACACGACCAGGACAGCAAGTCGGTTCATGGTATGGACCGTTGAATTGTTTACAACGATGTCATGCCGCGTGCGCGGACCGCCGACGCGGGACGCGTGTATCGAGGCATGGGTGACGAAAACGACCGCCTCTCGATACGGACCGCTTCACGGTCCTGTTCGGGGTGACGGGCGCGTAATGGCATTCGTATCGACTCAAACCACGCGCAAACGGTCGGCATAGACCTTCAGCATGCGCTGCTCGACATCCGGTGGAATGACGCAGCGGATGCGGATGTGGTCTTCTTCGTAACTCTCCCCCGTGATGCGCGCGACCCGATGGAATTCGGCGCTGAGACTGAAATCAGGGGGACGGATCTCGAACTCTTTTTCTCGATGCTGTTCTTCGGCCATGAGCAGAATCGCCGCATTGAGTTCGCCGATGCTCATGCCGCGAGCGGCGGAAATGAACACGGAGTACGGATATTCGCCCTTGAGACCGGCCATGGTCCCGGGATTTTCGAGCAGATCGATCTTGTTGAACACCATGATCGTGGGCTTGTCGTCGGCATGCAGCTCCTTGAGCGTGTCGCGCACCACTTCAATCTGCTCCTTGAAGTACGGGTGCGACACATCCACCACGTGCAGAACGATGTCGGATTCCACCACTTCGTCGAGAGTGCTCTTGAACGAGGCGATCAGGCGCGTCGGCAGCTTGCGGATGAAGCCGACAGTGTCGGACATCAGCAGCGCGCGGCCTTCGATCTCAACGGAACGCACTGTCGAATCAAGCGTGGCGAAGAGCATGTCCTCGACGAGGACGTCCGCACCGGTGAGCATGTTGAGCAGAGTGGATTTTCCGACGTTGGTGTAGCCGACGAGGGAAATGCGCGTGATGTCCTTGCGTCCCTTGCGCTGGGTCGCACGCTGCCGGTCGATGCGGTCGAGCTTTTCTTTCAGATGCGCAATGCGGTCGCGCACGATGCGGCGGTCCGTTTCGATCTGGGTTTCACCCGGACCCTTGGTACCGATTCCGCCGTACTGCTTTGAAAGGTGCGTCCACATGCGCGTAAGACGAGGGAGCATGTACTGCAGCTGCGCGAGTTCGACCTGAGTCTTCGCCGCGTTCGACCGCGCATGCATGGCGAAGATGTCGAGAATAAGCGCCGTACGGTCGAGGACCTTGCGGTTGAGCGCGCGTTCGAGGTTGCGCTGCTGTACAGGGGTGAGATCGTCGTCGAAGATCACCGTCTGAACGTCGAGATCCTCGCAGCGCTGCGAGAGGTATTCGGCTTTCCCCTTTCCGATGAACGTTGTCACGCTGATGGAGCTGCGGTTCTGGAAAATTTTCTCCACGACCTCGGCACCGGCGGTTTCGGTCAGCAGTTCGAGTTCTTCAAGGTGCTCGTCCGTCTCGTAGCGCAGCTGCGACGGAGGACGTGTCACGCCGACGAGAATGACCCGCTCCGTTTTCCGCGCCGTGTCGAACGTGCGTTCCGAAGGTTTGACGTACTCCCTCTCACTTTCCTCGTCAATCGGTTCCTCGAAATAGGGTTCGTCGTCGTTCTCATACTGCTCGTCGTCGGAAATGTCTTCCGTCTCGGGGAAGTCTTCTTCGTCGTATGGATATTCGGTATCGTTCACAGTTTCGCTAAGGGGTAAAGGGGTGAAGGGGTAAAGACGTTCGGTCGTACCATGTCGAACAGTGGTGGTCTCCCCGGTCGCGGTTCCCGGCGTATCGGGAGGCGGAGGGGACGTGTAATTTCTCGCGCATCGTTTACAGCGCCGTCGTGCCAATGTCGTGCCTTCGCGTTATCGTGTTCAGATTTCCCGGGGTTTCCGGTCGCGCGCGACCAGCATTTCCAGGATCGCGCAGAGTATCGCGAGCGCGAGCATGTATTTCCAGAGTTCGACGCCGTAGCGGAACTGGGTGACGGCTTCCTGGACGTTGGCCCCGTGCGCGAGTTCCGCCACGCGGGTGATGCCGAGGCGCGCGAAGAAGTCGCGTCGCGTCTGTTCATCGGCGCGGGCAAGATCGGATTCCGCGGGATCGGTATTTACCGCGATCGCACGAAGGACATCCTTCCCGCTGTTCAGGGTGTACAGTCCGGGAAGCGCCGGAGACTCGATCGGGAAAACCAGGCCGGATGGGAGCGCCTTCGGCACGATTCGCTGCATGGAATCGTCGGGACCGCGCAGTTCGAACAGCTGGTCGCCGGCGAGTGCGTTCGACACCGTGACTTCCGTGTTTGCCCCCACGAGCAGATCCATCGCGTTATCCTCCCGCGCGGCGAGGTAGAACATCGCCCGGTTGAGCAGCGGGAGAAAAAGGCCCTTGAACGGGAAATCGGACCAGCGCAGATCGGGTGACACGGCGAATGCCAGCACGCGCCCTTTTTCCACCTTTGCGTCGAGAAGGAATGCGTCGCCTGCCCGCGTACCGATTACTTCACGCGCATTTTCATCCCCGCGGAGTCGGACACTGTAGAAGAGGCGGGGAGATTCCACTTCGGGCTGCGCCTCCGGCGTCGTCGATTCGAACATTCCCGCGAACAGCGGATGATCGAAATCAATTTTCCCGAAACCGACAAATGCGCCATCGTCGGTCAGTGACCCTGTCACACCGTTTCCTGCCGGAAGTCCGAGGTGCGGGAGCAGCGTGTTATTCCAGGCGTCGACGCTGCCGTTCGCGTCCGGGAAAAGCATGACGCTGCCGCCGTCGCGCACCCAGGCCGACAGCCGCTGCATGAAGGCGTCTGAGAGCGCCTGCGCACCGAGCAGCACCACGACGTCGTAGCGGGAAAGATTGGCGGAGAGCAGCTGTCCGCTCGCCAACGCATCCACCGTGAAGCTCTTTACCGCTTCCGGATCGGCAGCAGCAGGATTGAGGGCGAGACCGATGAGGCGGGAATCCTGTCCCCCCGCGGGTCCCAGCAGAATGTTCAGCGTCTGGGGAATATGGAAGCCGAAATACCGCCGGTTGTCTTCCGGCAGACCGTCATCCTCGAGCTCGACGAAGCCCGGCACCCAGCCGCTCTGCTTCGGAAGCACGGTGAATTCCACCTGCTGCGTCCCGCCCGCCGCGGCGTCGATGGTTTTCTGCGCGACGCGCTCGCCGTCGAGAAACACGGACACGATTGCGTTGGCAAGCGGCGTCTCCGATGCGTTCCGGACGGTTGCAGCGATATCGACGGGCTTCCCGGTTTCGAAAATGCTGTTTTTCACTTCCACGGCAGTGACGGCGGTGTTTCCCTTGTCGCCGTCGCCGACGGGCAGCATGTAGACCTTGACGTTCGCATCGAACAGCTGCTGCGGGGAGTTCCCGTCGTCGAAGGTGAACTGCGTCCGCTGCCGATCCGTGATGAAGTAGACTTCCTTGTTGAAGTTGCTGCTGCCCGAGAGCAGGGCGCTGGCCGCGGTGAATGCCTGCCGGTAATTCCCGTGTGCGTAGGAAACCTGAACGCCGTCGATCTCGGTCCGAATGGCGTTCAGTGCCGCGGTGAGCTCGTTCGCGCGTTCCGGCGCCGTGGTGAGGATCAATGCCGCATCGTCTCCTGCCTGCAGCAGATCGACCAGCTCCGACGCTTTCTGCCGGGCCTGCTTGAGCAGCTGTCCGTGTTCGTCGGAACCCAGCATGCTGAAGGAGTTGTCGATCACTATCACCACGGAACTCCTGGCTGCGGTTCCCGGCAGGAACCCGAATCCGCTGCGCAGCGCCGGACGGGTAAATGCCAGCACCACGAAGATGATGATCAACGTGCGCAGCGCCAGCAGAAGCCACTGTTTCAGCTTGAGTTTGCGGATTTTGCTGCGCTGCAGTTCCTTGAGAAAAGTAAGCGTGCTGAACTCGATCACCCGTGTTTTGCGGAGGTTCAGCAGATGCAGAATGATGGGAATTGCCGCCGCGGCAAGCGCGATCAGGTACAGCGGATTGAGAAAAGTCATAGGCGGACGCGCCGGTCTCCTGTCATATCGGAAAAATCGTAATTAATCAATTTATCGGGGGGATGGGTGGGAAACAAGGAAGAAGGGAGGGGACAGGCGGGGGAGGAGAAAGGGAGGGAGGATGCGGAGGACGCGGAGAAGATTTTACCGCGGAGGCGCACAGAGGCGCGCGGAGGGTTTTGGGAGGATGAGCCTTCAGGTCGGAGATTCGCCGGGGCGGGCTCGTCCCTGGTATATGAATTTTTCGATGGCTTTTGTCGGAGGGGTTTGTCATGTTTTATGAACGGATCACAATACTTCAGGTGCTCTATGCGTTGGTTGATTCTGACGGTTGCGTTACTGTTTGCCGGCGCGGCGCGGGCAGGGGCGCAGACGGATTTTTCGCTGCTGCATCCGCAGCCGCGTCAGGCGTATTACCGCTTCATGAGCGCCGTATATGAGCCCAATGCCGGGCAGCACATTTTCCTCGATTCCGAAAGGCCGATGCATTCCGCGGCGGGGGTCATCAATGCGTTCCTGCGTGAAAAAGGGAAAGATACCCTGGAAGTGAAACTGTATGAGGACGCGGATTCGCTCGAATCGGGCGTGTTCCTCGGCGTGCGGTCGGCAGCGGTCAACCGCATCCTGGCGTTCATGCCCGATCAATTCCTTGAGGTAACCGCGGAATATCCCGGACCGGAAGGATATGTGTTCGATGCCCTTCCCTGGCGCATACTCATCAGCGGATCCGACGAGGCGGGACTGTTCTACGGTGTGGATACGTTTTTGAAACTGCTGTATTCGACACCCGGGTGGTGGGGACTCGAAGCATGCCGCATCGTCGACAGACCGGAATTTCCCATCCGATGGTTTTATCACCCCACCAACGTACTGGTCGGAGGCAATATCACTTCGGCGAAGACGCTGTGGGATCGCGCCATCAGATCCCGGCTCAACGGCGTGCATCTGGCCGACTACAAATTCACGACGATCAGCACGCAGCCGCGACGGTATTACGACTCGCTGACCGCGCTGCGGGACTATGCCCGCGACCGCAGACTGGAGATCATCCCTGCGGTGATGCCGCTCGGATACTCCAACAGCATCCTTTCGCACAACACGAATCTCGCGTCGGGCCTCCCCGTGCGCGGACAGAAATTCGTTATCGAGGCGGATACCGCACGCCTCGTGCCGCGGATCGACGTCGCACTCGTGAACGGCGGCTTCGAGCAGCACAACGGAGACAGCTTCCCGGGCTATCTCTTCATTGACTCACCGGGACAGCTGAGCTTTGCCGATACCCAGGTGAAGCATTCCGGGGGAACGAGTATCCGTTTCGAAAATTTCGCGCAATACTCTCCCCAGCACGGGCACGGACGCGTTTCCTACTGGACGCGCGTACAGCCGTTCACCGAGTATCACGTCAGCGGCTGGGTGAAGACGGAAAACCTTGAGCCCGCATCGTCGATGAATATCTCCGTCCTCAGCAACGCCGGATACAATCTCGCGTTCAATGATCTGTCCGTTCCCGCGACCGCGGACTGGAGACGCGACCGCGGACTGGAGAAAAATCGATTTCACCTTTAATTCACTGGAAGCTGATTCGATCGGTATTTACTGGGGAGTGTGGGGTGCGAAAGCGGGCCGGATCTGGTGGGACGATCTCGTCTTCGAAGAGACCGGCTTCGTCAACCTCATCCGCCGCGACGGCGCACCGCTGACTCTGGCGCATCCCCTGCTTGCGATCGTGTACACGGAAGGACGGGATTTCGATACGCTCCGCGATGCGCGCATGGGAGTGCGTTCCTATGCCGGAACGTACGACATGTGGCACACGCCGCCAACCCTCCGCGTGCGTCCGGGAGGCATATTGAAAAACGGGGATACCGTCCTGGCGTCGTATTACCATGCGATCCTCATTCATGGCAGCCAGGTCATGTGCACGATGTCCGATCCGGAAGTGTACGACATACTCGACCGGGAGTTCGCCCTGCTCGACAGCGTGCTGCACGCCGCACGGTATTTCATGCAGCACGATGAGATACGCACGATGAACTGGGACGCCGGCGATGAGGCGCGCGGACTTTCTCCCGCAGCCATACTCGCGGATAACATCGCGCGATGCAGGGCGATTATCGAGAAATATCGTCCGGGTGCCGATGCGTGGGTATGGAGCGACATGTTCGACGAGTATCACAATGCCGTGAAGGGACCCTACTATCTCGTGCGCGGCGATCTGCGCGGCAGCGCGGATATAATTGCCAACGACGTCGGGATGGTGAACTGGAATGGCCGCGACGGAATCGTTCAGAACAGTCTCGATTTCTTTGCGGACAAGGGATTCCGGCAAATATCCGCGCCGTATTACGACAATGACGAGCAGCAGATCCGTCGATGGAAGGAATGGACGCGCGATGTGCCGGCGTTCCACGGTATGATGTACACGACGTGGGCACAGAAATACGATCATCTCGAACCCTTCGGCGATTACGCGTGGAATCACGCACCGTTCATCTACCACACACCGCCGTATGCCATCCAGGCCGGAGCGGACATGAACTTCATCGTGATCATTCGAGGCGATCCGTGGGACGCTGCCTGGGCTCTCACGGACGCGCGGATTCACTTCCGCACCCGACCCGGGGAGGCGTTTTCCGAGCACGCGTTCACCGCGAATCCGGGGGAGTTCACCGATGTGATGGTCCCGATTCCCGCAGGCGCTACATGGCTTCAGTGGTATGTGACCGCGAGAGATAATCGCGGATGGACCACGCGCATCCCTTTCGCGGATACGATGTACTACGAACTCGGCGACGTGACCACGGCAGTCGGAGACGTTCCGCACGCGGAATCGGCTGTGCTCGCCTTCTATCCGCATCCATCGACCGCGGGCGCGCCGCTGCATGCGCAGTGGGAGATCCCCGGC
>QKAF01000114.1 GCA_003246455.1 Bacteroidota bacterium | reverse complement strand
GAAAACCGCATTGCATGCGGAAAGAAGGACGATCGACAGGTCTGACGGACCGAGCTTGTCCGCGATGATCACGGCGATCGCCGCTCCCTGCCCGGCGCCGACGATGCCGATGTGCGCGGCGGGCACGCCCGCGTCGGCAAGCCGTCGAATCTGCCCGACGATGGAGGCGGCGACGAGGTACGGATGCGCAGTCGGCTCGCGCGGCTGGGTGATGACCGCGAACCCTGCGGCGACGAACTGGTTGACGATCTCCGCGTACTGGTACTCTCCGTACTCCGGATGATGGGGCTGCGGATTCGTCGGGGTCACGACCTCATCAGCCAGGTAGAAGACATATCGCATGGACGCGTCGATGTCTTCGGGGACTTCGGTCGCGACACCCTGGGCGGCGGCGGCGGTACAGACAGTCAGGAGGGACAGGAATACGAAAATACTGCGGAGCATGGGGCGATGGAGACGATGAAACATGGTGATACCTGAAAATACCGAACCGCGGGGCAGAGTCCAACTTGCGGACGCCCCTTCCGCCCATTCCGCCCCTCTACGGCCTCTCCCAGCAGCTCTCCAGGGAGCAGCGCAGTTCCTCCCCGGCGTAGATGCCGTGACAGGCGACCATGTGTCCGTCGCGTTCGAGCATTTCGGTGCGCGCGACGACAGGTTCACCGTAATGCACTTCTTTCTTGTAGTGGATCTGCAGCCGGCGCAGCGTGCCTCCGAGCGCCAGTTCCTCCGGGAGGGCGTCGAATGCCCAGTCTACGTAGCGGATATTGTTCACGTGACGATTGACGTCGATGTCGCTCTTTCGAACGTGGAATTCACGCACCACATCTTCCTTCACCGGTTCGCCGAGGGACGGGGGAGACGGCAGCGATTCGACCTCGTCGGTGATGCCGTATCCGCGTAAGATATCCTCGCGGATGCGTGTGGGACGCCGACGCGCCATATCGACAAACACCCATTGCGAATCCGCGTCCACGACGACCGCCCCTGCCGCATCGGTGATCTCGTACCGGCGATTCGCGAGGAAGCGCCGCATGGCCATCGGCTGGGTGAGCACGTGCACGTCGTCCTTGAATACAGGGGTCTTATGGATCCGGATATCCCATTTATTGAGCAGCCACGCCACCTGTTCCTTTTCGTAGTAGTCCAGCCCCACGCTGTAGGACTCGCTCTGCAGCAGCGCGATATCCTCGAAGTAGCGCATCATCGCGAGCACTGTCAGCCGCTGACGCGTATCGCAGTCGTGATACTGCGCGAAATACGTGTGCCGGAATACATTTCCACTCTGCGTCATTGTCGTCATCCCGTTATTCTGGTAATAATTCCATCTCGAATCCGAAAAACCCGCCTCCGCCTATCCATCCTGCCGACTTCATCCCTTCGCCTCTTTTCCTCCTCACCGCCTTACCGCCTCACCATTTCACGCCTTCACTTCCTCGGGAACCAGCACATGACACCCCGCGCGTGTGGGATGGTCTTCCACCAGCGCTGCGCCGTCAATGTCGCGCAGCAGCCAGAGTATGAGCATGTCCCCTCCGGCCGCGAAGGTGAAGAAGAGCCCGAACAGCATCATTCCCGGCGTCCCGTCGGCGATGGCCCAGAGCGACGGCAGCACGCCGAGCAGCAGCAGCGGCATGACCGCGCCGATGCGGTACGGTTTCGCCTGCATCGGTTCGCTGCAGTGCGCGTACGGCGTAACCGTTTTCCAGTGGAAGCCGAAGCGGATGACACCGAACGGCTTCCCCGTGGTAAGCTTCCAGGTGAGTCCGTGGATGCCCTCGTGCGCCAGGATCCCCGCGACGAGGATGACGACGGACAGGAGGTACTGTCCGCCGGTCAGCTGCCAGATCATGCGTTCATACCCCCACAGCCACACGTACATGCCGCCGAGCAGCGCAACGGACGGAAGCGCGAAGTACACCATGAGAAAATTTGCACGGAGGAGTGAAACGGAGCGGTCCAGGCGTTCGAAGCCGTCAGGATCGCCCTGGTCCGCGACGGCGCCGCCCGGGAGGCTGCCGTCCTGCATGAATGTGTCAGAGTGCGGTCGAGGCGGGGTCGAAGTAGTCATACCCTAAATTCCGAAGCATCGCGCTGGAAACCAAACCGCCAATCAGCCATCGGCTATGAGCCATCAGCCATTCTTCATGGCCGGGAAGTAGCGCTCGCGAAGAACGTTGAGATGATGCCGCTCATGTCCGGCGAGAATGAAGGGAATTGCCCGCGCGGACATCACGAAATCACTCGCGGTGCCCCGGCGATCCTGCACGTCCTCGAACCAGCTCTCGAACAGCAGGATATTCGAACGGCGCAGATGTTCGAATTCCCCTGCAAGGTTTTCCGTCGAGCGGGCGTTGAAGTTCGCGGTGTTCACGTAGTCGTCCTGCTCGAAACCGGGAAGCGGCGTACGGTCTCCCCTCGCGAAACACATGCCGCGATAGGCGAACACGCGCTCCGTGTCGATGATATGGCCGATCACTTCCTTCACGGTCCATTTTCCCTCGGCATACGCGAACGCTCCCTGCGACGGATGCAGTTCCTCCAGCAGCTGCAGGGTCTCCCGCAGCTGCGATTCCAGCAGCGCGAGGATGTCGCCGTCGGGGATGAGCCGGATGTAGGTTTCGTAATAGGGCGCGTACTCGCCGGACGAAGGGCGCGAAAAAACCTGGTGGGGCATTGGTACTCCTGACTGATGTGTGTCGCGATGCGGAACGGCATATCGCGATCCCGCATCGCGACAGCCGTTACTCCGTGACTTCCCGGATGGGATTCTTTCTCTTCAGCGGCGTCACGTGCCTCGCACCCTGTCGCCGGCGCCTGTTGCGCGTATAGCGCATCTGCAGCAGTTCCACGACGAGGGCGAAGCCCATGGGAAGATAGATATACGCCTTGGGCACTTCCTGATGCAGCCCTTCCATGAATATGGTCACGCCGATGCTGACGAGAAACGACAGCGCAAGAATTTTCAGCGCGGGGTGCTGGAGGATGAAATCCCCGATGCGCTTCGCGAAGAGGAGGATGACCGCGAACGACAGCACGACGGCGGTCACGATGACCCAGAGCTGATTCGTCAGACCGACGGCCGTAATGACGCTGTCGATGGAAAAGACCACGTCGAGCAGAACGATCTGTGTGATGACGGACACGAACGTATGCGCGCGCGCCGTATGCGCTTCCTCTTCCGTCAGTTCGACGGTGTGGTGAATCTCCCGCGCGGCCTTGTAGAGAAGAAACAGTCCGCCGGTCAGCAGGAGCAGATCGCGCACGGAGAGGGTGGCGACGACCGGTGCGGTGAGGCTCGCCAGCGCGAGCACCGCGGCGAGCATCATCAGGCGCGCGACAAGCGCCAGGGCGAGCCCGACCAGGCGCGCACGGTTCCGCTCCGCTTCCTGCAGGCGGGAAACGAAAATGGATATCACCAGAATGTTGTCGATGCCCAGGACCAGCTCGAGTCCGAGCAGCAGGGCGAGCGTTGCCAGTGAATCAAGCATGAATCAGCTTCATCCCCGCTGCTTCAGGAGATCGCGGATTTCGGTGAGCAGCACTTCCTCTGCGGGTGGAGGAGCGGGCGCCGCGGGCGCTTCTTCCTTTTTCTTCTTCATACTGTTCATTCCCTTGATCACCATGAAAATCGCGAAGGCGATGATGATGAAATCGAACACCTTCTGCAGGAAGATGCCGTAGTTGATCGACACCGCAGGTGTTTCGCCAACGGCTTCCTTGAGGATGATGTTCATCTGCGTGAAATCCACTCCGCCGAGCAGAACGCCGAGAGGCGGGGTGACGACCTCCGCGACGAACGACGAGACGATCGCGCCGAATGCCGCGCCGAGGACGATGCCGACAGCCATGTCGATCACGTTGCCGCGCATGGCAAATTCCTTGAATTCCTTCATCATGCCCATAATTCCTCCTGCAAATAAAATGTGTGAAGGAAAAAATAGGACATGGCGTCGGATAGCGCAAACTCAGGACGGGTCGGACCGGGGCACGACCTTGATCACCACCACCGTCATGTCGTCGTGGCGCGGCGCGCCGCTGCCGAACTGCGAGACGTCGCGGACAATGCGGTCCTTGATCTGGGAAGCGGAAAGGGCGGAGGTGTCAAGCCTTCCGAGCAGTGTATGCAGGCGCTCGCTGCCGTAGAATTCCCGGTGGGAGTTGACCGCCTCGGAGACGCCGTCGGTGAACAGGACCAGCACGTCGCCCTGCTCCAGCGCTTCGCTGTGCTCTTCGTACGAAACGTCGCGCATCGATCCCAGCGGGAGCCGCGGACCGGAACACGAAAGCGCTCGCACGTCGCCGTTGCGCTTCATCACCGGCAGCGGCAGGCCCGCGTTCGTGAAGGACATGCGGTCCCCGGCAAGATCGAGAGAGACAAGACACAGGGCGGTGAACATTTTCCGATCGGTCTTGGCATACATCGGCGCGTTGAGCTGCGTGAGAATGTCGCACACGCTCTCCCCCTGCTCGGCGTGCGCGTACAGCATGCCGCTGGAGAGCACGGCGGTCATGGCGGAACTCATCGCCTTCCCCGATACGTCGCCAACCGCGACGCAGAAACGATCCCGTTTCCGGAGGCTGAAGTAATCGAAAAAATCTCCGCCGACCTCGAAGGCCGGCGAACAGACGCCCGAGATTTCATACCCCGGAACAGCCGGATCGCTCTGCGGCATGATGGACATCTGCGCATCGTGCGCCGTCTGCAGTTCGGTTTTCATCCGGACGGTGCGCAGCCTGCGGCGGAAAAAGAGATACCCGAGTCCGATGATCGCCATCACCGCCAGCAGCTGAAACCACCAGGTCTTCCAGAACGGCGGCCGGACGATGATGCGCAGTGTGGCGGGCGACTTGTTCCAGAGTCCGTCATTGTTGGCTCCCATCACCTTGAAGACATATGTGCCCGGCGCCAGGTTGCGATACGGAACACTCCGATGCGCGGCATCGGTGAGGATCCAGTCTTCGTCCACTCCTTCGAGCATGTACATGTAGCGGTTCTTTTCCGGCACCGTGTAGTTGAGGGCGACGAACTCGATCGAGAAGATGTTGTCGAGATACGAGAGTTCGATTTCATCCGTTTCGGAGATCTGCCTGCGCAGCGGGCCGTCTTCCGTGATGGGGAGCGACTTGTTGAACACCTTGAAGTCGGTGATGAACACGGGCGGAATGAACTTGTTTTCCACCACGTTTTCCGGGAAAAGCGCATTGAATCCGTTGATGCCGCCGAAGAACATCTCCCCCGACGGGGAACGGAAGTACGCACCGCCGTTGAATTCGTTGCTCTGCAGTCCGTCGAGTACGCTGTAGTTGCGAAATTCCCTGGTCGCGGGATTGAAGCGGGAAATTCCCCTGTTGGTGCTGATCCACATGTTGCCGTTGCGATCTTCCAGCATCGAGTAGACGACGTTGTTCGCCAGACCGTGCCGCTCGTCAAATCCGCGAAACCGCCCGGTCCGGGGATCGTAGCGATTGATGCCGCCTCCCCCGGTGCCGATCCACAGCGTCCCGTCACGGCTTTCGGTGATCGCCAGGATGCAGTCGCTGCTCAGCGAGGTCGTGTCGCCCTGCACCGAGCGCACATGTTTCCATCGGCCGCTTTCGGGATCGAAAAGATTGAGTCCGCCCGCGAACGTTCCGACCCACAGTTTCCCGTCCGCTCGCTCCCTGATGATGTAGACGAAATCGTTGCTGAGGCTCTGCGGATTTCCCGGCTGGCTCCGATACCGCGTGAAACGGCCGGTGCGGCGATCGAACAGGTTCAGTCCGCCGGTGCGCGTCCCCACCCAGATGCGTGCCTTGCTGTCGCGAAACACGCAGTACACGCGGTTGCCTCCGAGGCTGCCGGGGTCGTTCGCATCGTATTGATAGCGCGTGAACCGTTCGGTGCGCGGATCGAAATGATTGAGTCCGCCTCCGTCGGTCCCCACCCAGAGCGTCCCGTCGTCGTCCTCGAGTATGCAGCGCACGTGGTTGTCGCTGAGGGAGCGATCATCGCCGGGAACGGTCATGAAATGCCGGAAGGTGTTCGCCGCCCTGTCGTAGCGGTTCAGTCCGCCCACCCGCGTCCCGATCCACAGCACGCTCCTCCGATCCATGAGAATGGACCAAACGGAATTGTCATTGAGGGAATTCGCGTTTTCCGGGTCGGCGCGATAGTGATGAAAATTGTAGCGCGAATGGTCCAGCTTGCTGAGTCCGCCGAATTCCGTGCCGAACCAGAGAACGCCCGACGCATCCTCGTACGCCGACAGAATGATGTCGTTTGACAGGCTTCCCGGCTTTCGCTCGTCGTGCCGGTACGTGAGGAACAGGCCTTTCTGACGGATGAAGCGCGAGAGTCCCCCGCCGTTGGTTCCAACCCATATCGTTCCTTTCGCATCGATCAGCAGCGTATGAATGCGATCGTTGCCGAGCCGGTACGGATGCCGGGGATCGCTTACGAAGCGCTCGAATCCGTCGCTGGCCGCGTCGTAGCGGTTGAGGCCGCCGCCGAACGTCCCGATCCAGATGCTGCCGTCGGTGTCTTCGATGATCGCGCGCACGTCGTTCGCACCGAGACTGTTCGCCTTCCCCGGATCGTGGAGATACCGCTTCCACGCTCCCGTCTTCGGATCGAGCCGGCAGAGGCCGCCTTCCCGGGTTCCCGCCCAGACACGGCCCAGACGATCGACATGCACCGAAACGACGTTGTCGTTCGAGAGCGTGGCCGGATCCGCGGCGCTGTGACGATGATGGGTGAAGGTCTCGGTACGCGGGTCGAAGCGGTCGACACCGCCGCCGTCGGTCGCCAGCCACAGCATGCCCTCGCGGTCTTCTGCGATATCCCAGACGTAATTATGCGCCAGGGCGTTCCCTGCGCCGGGATCGGCGAGGAAGCGGCGAAAGCGTTCCGTGGACGGATCGTACTTGTTGAATCCGCCGCCGTTGGTCCCGATCCACAACGTTCCGTCCGGATCCTCGAGGATCGCGCGCACGAAGCTGCTGCTCAGCGATCCCGCGTCGCCCGGTACCGGTTTGAATACCGTGAACGTGTATCCGTCGTAGCGATTCAAGCCATCTTCCGTCCCGAACCACATGAATCCATGCCGGTCCTGATGAATCGCGCGGACCGACGTCTGGGAAAGGCCGTGCTCCAGCGACAGTGTTTCAAAGCGCAGGTATGAAAACTGTGCTTCGACGGTCGAGACCGGGAAGATCCAGACCGCAAGCAGCAGGGGCCACCAGGGGAACCGTACGTACCTTGCACACATTGCGGATTTCATCGAAAAGCGATTGATTTGTCAAGCATAGAAAATACGGGTTTCGGGGGAAAAAGATACACCGGAGATTTTCCCCCGTGATACACCCGCCACACCCGTGAAATTCACCGGCTCGGACAAAGCCCGATCCTGTCCCCCCGCACCCTGCCTGCTCCGGGGCGCTCGTCCTCAGACGTTCATTCCGCTCCGAAACTCCGCCCGGACTTCCGGCCGGGTCAGTTTGTACAAAACGTACGTGTAGAGTCCCACCCATGCCAGCGAGGAGATCAGCCCGACAAAACCGCCCGCCACGAAGGCGTAGATCGTGAATGTCTCACCGCCGCTCATGACTTCAACCAGAAAGAGGGTGCCGAGGACCGCCCCGCCGATGCCGACGAGAATCATCCATCCCATGAGTCCGATCGCGAGCCGTCTGCCCCATTCCTTGCGCTGCAGCAGCGTCACTCCCGCGAACGCCAGCAGAAGTGCGAACCCGCTCGTGTAGAGCATGAAATAGGGGAAGGCGTGCAAAACGACATCGATCAGGCGTGCGATGCCCTGTGCTTCAAATGCCGGATCACCCGCATCGATCAGATGGCTGAGATCCGGCATCAGCGCATAGAAAAGCGCGTTGAGCAGCGACGATACGGTGCCGTAGATGAACATCACCCAGCCGCTGACGGTCACGAAGCTGTTCTTTTTCTTCCGGTCGCCGGTAACGGTCACCTCCGGATTCTCACCCGGTATCGACTGTGTCTCGTTCGTCATTGTTCGCTCCCGCATGATGGTGTCAGTGTTCGTTTTCCTCTCTGGACGCGCCCTGGAAAAGTCCCGCAATGGCACCGGCAGGATCCTCGATGACGCAGAAGCGTCCGCTGGGACCGAGGTCGCGAATCGGCGTCAGGATTTTTCCCCCGTTTTCCATGCAGGCCGCTGCGCTGGCATCGAGGTCCTCGACCATGATGTATATCATCCACACGGGCGGCTGACCGGCGTTGACGCCGCGTGCGTGGCAGATTCCCGCGACCGGCATCTCGCTGCCCTGCGGCGACATGGCGTAGTCGTCGTAGTCACCCATCGAAACCGCTCCGGGGGTCCACCCCACCACCGCCTGATAGAAATCGCGTACCGCATCGGCATTCTCGACCGTGAGATCGGTCCATCCGATCGTACCGGTTTTCGGCTCGTTCCCTTCGCTCATGTGTTCTGCTCCATTTGTTACGTGCGCCCATGATACGAAGCAGGCTTCAGGAAGGCAACTTCCCGTCGCGTCCCTCCCATTCGCAGAGGCTGCCGGTCGCGGCTCCGTGTGCCCTGCGACCGCCGCTCCTCTTGGCCCGCAGCAACTGTGCTCTGGAGCGCGATGCCATGAAACCGTATCTTGTGTTCCTGTGCGAAAACCGCAGCGCATATTTCTCCTGCTTCCGCTCGTGCTTCTCCTCGCCGGCCTTCGTGCCGAAGCGCAGCAGCGGAACATTCCGACCGCGTTCGCGTTCGTCGGAATCTCGCGCATCGACGAAGGCGCACTGCGCGCGTCGCTTGCGGAAATGGCGGTGCTGCGTCTGCATCCGGCGGATACCGCGGCACTGCGCACGGCCATGACCGATGCCGCCGCTGCGCAGGGATTTCCCTTTTCCCGCGTCGACAGCGTACGGTGGCTGTGGTCGGAAGACAGCAGCGCGGTGACGGCGGAACTGCACATCACCGAAGGTCCGCAGCTTCAGACGGGACGCGTGCGCTTCCTCGGGAACAGCGGAATGACCGGCGAGGCGCTCTCACGCGCAGTCGACCTGTCGGCAGGAACGGTCTTCACCGACGCCGCGCTCAACGATGACCTGCGACGGATCGTCGCGGCGTACGACGCGGCGGGATACCCCTTTGCCGAAGCACGAATCGAGGACCTGCAGCTTCGCGAGGCGGATGGTGATGTATACGCGGACGTGGTGATCGGCATCGACGAAGGTCCGCTGTTTTTCATCGACGAGATCACCGTTGAAGGCAACACGCAGACCGACACCGACGTGATCGTGCGGGAGACCAGGATCGGCGAGCACGAACGGTACGACCCGGACAACATCGCCGACATTCGCCGCAGGCTCGAACGCCTGCAGTTCTTCGCGCGCGTGGACGAACCGCAGCTCTACCGGCGTGATACGATCGGCGGTCTCCTCATCGCCGTGGCGGAAGGGAACACGAACCAGTTCGACGGCGTGATCGGCTACCAGCCGCCGCGCGGTGACGAGGAGCGCGGCTCGGTGACGGGTCTCGTCAACGTCAGCTTCCGCAACCTCTTCGGGACCGGACGCCGGCTCGATGCGCGCTGGGAGCGCGCGACGTCCGAAATATCGGAGCTCGAGATCCACTATCTCGAACCGTGGCTCGCGGGTCTGCCGCTCAACCTTTCCGGCGGGATCTATCAGCGGCAGCAGGATTCCGCCTATGTCCGCCGGAGTTTCGACGGCGCCGTGAGCTTCCTCTGGAACAGCAATGTGCAGCTCACCGGCCGCATCGAACAGACGCAGGTCATCCCCTCCGCCGGGACACAGATCGCCGGTCTCGACCGCAGCAGCACGCTCGCAGGCGGAATCGAGCTGCGCATCGACACACGCGACAACGTTTACAATCCCCGCTCGGGGATCACGCTTCGCAACAGCTACAGCGGCGGCAACAAGCGTATCTCATTGACCGGCGGAGATGTCACGGCGTTCATCCAGCGCCTGGAACTGGATGCGGGGTATTTTCTCGAACTCTTTTCCCGCACCGTGCTCGCAGTATCCCTGCACGGACGCGAGCTGCGCGGAGGAGAACTCGACGTGAGTGATCTGTATCGGCTGGGCGGCGCGAATTCGCTGCGCGGATACCGCGAAGAGCAGTTCAGCGGCACGCGTCTCGGCTGGACCTCGGCCGAACTGCGCTACAGCCTGGGCCGTCGGACCTTCGCCTTCGCGTTTTTCGATTTTGGTTATATTGAGCAGTCTCCGGATCCGGCACGCAGCAGACAGGAATTCAGCGCCCTTCGCAGCGGATACGGCATCGGCGCCCGCCTGGAGACGGGGCTCGGCATCATCGGTGTCAGCTACGCGCTGGGCGAGGGTGACGGTCTCTCGGAAGGAAAGATTCACTTTGGTCTCATCAATGCATTCTGACAACACTACGGCTTCGAGGATCCCGCACATGCGTCTGGCCGGCGGGCTGTTCGCACTCATGCGACCGCTGAATGCGGCGGTGACGTTCGCAGGCGTCGCGGCTGCCTGCGTCATCGCGGGCGCGGACGGTTCGGACGTCGGACGGATCTTCATCGCCGCGGCTGCCGGGACGCTGCTCGCCTCCGCCGGAAATATCATCAACGATGTGTATGATGTCGCGATCGACCGCATCAACAAGCCCGGAAGGGCCATCGCGGCTGGTATCATCGCGCCCCGGACCGCAGTGCTCTGGTCCGCGATCTGCGGATCGGCGGGGCTCGCGCTGAGCGTTCCGCTCGGAAGCGCCGCGCTGCTCATCGCCTCCGCGAGCGCCGTTCTGATGTTCGTTTACAGCGCCCGGCTCAAGCGCATTCCCCTGCTCGGCAATGTGGCGGTGGGCCTGCTCACCGGCGCGGCCTTCCTGTACGGAAGCGTCGCGTTCGGAAATCCGGCGGCCGGAGTGATCCCGGCCCTTTTTGCGCTTTCGTTCAATGCCGCCCGTGAAATTCTCAAAGACATCGAAGACATGCGCGGCGACGGCCGGAACGCCGTGAGGACCTTCCCGCTCGTGGCGGGGAAAAAAGCGGCGCTCGGACTCGTCAGCGCCGTGCTCGTGCTCGTGATTATCGGAAGCGCGCTTCCCTACTGGCTTTCCGTTTACGGCGCGGCCTACTTCTGGGTCGTGAGCATTGGGGTTGACACTGTGCTCGTGTATGTGCTTTTTGCGATGTGGAACGACCACTCCACGGGGAACCTCGCGCGGCTGAACCTGCTTCTCAAATACGACATGCTTGTCGGAATCGCCGCCATCGTTCTGGGGACACGCTGATTATCATGGAAAGCTTCGGGCATATCGAGTGCGATCTCATCGCGGAAGGCATCACGCTTTTCGCCGGGGTCGACGAGGCGGGCAGAGGTCCTCTTGCCGGTCCGGTCGTCGCGGCCGCGGTGATGTTCACCCCCGGCACGATCATCGACGGCGTTGCGGATTCGAAAGCGCTGCGCGAGTCGCAGCGGGAATCCGCCGCGGAGCGTATCCGCGCACAGGCCCGCAGCTTCGGTATCGGTATTGCATCGCCGGAAGAGATCGACGAGATCAACATCCTCCAGGCGAGCATCCTGGCCATGCACCGCGCCGTGGCCGCCATGAATCCCTCACCCGGGTTCCTGCTCGTCGACGGCAACCGCTTTGCGCATGACACGCTCCCCTTCCGCACGGTCGTCAAAGGCGATGCGCTCTGTTTCAGCATCGCCGCGGCGTCGATCCTCGCCAAGGTGGAGCGCGACGGGATCATGCGCGGACTCGACGCGCGCTTCCCCGCGTACGGCTTCGCCCGCCACAAGGGCTATCCGACGGCGGCGCACGTGGCGGCACTGCGCGAACACGGTCCCTGCGAAGTACACCGACGGTCGTTCACGGTCAAATCACTCTCAGAACAGATAGGGATGTTTACCGATGAAAGACCGACAGGAACTCGCACGCGAGGGAGAGGAGCTCGCGGCCCGGTATCTCGCTGACGCCGGCTGGACCATCCTCGAGAGAAATTACCGCTACGGGCGCGGCGGAGAAATTGATATTATCGCGCGGGAAGACGATTATACCGTGTTCATCGAAGTGAAGACGCGGCAGTCGCTCGCCTGCGGCGCCCCCGAATACGCGATTACCCCGTCGAAGCAGCGCCAGGTGATGCGCATCGCCCGCGGATACATGTGGCTTTCGGGCCATGGCGAATTGCTCTGCCGCTTCGATGTCATCGCGATCTCGATCATACGCGGCGTTCCGCAGATTCACCATATCCGCAACGCCTTTTCCTCGACGAGCTGACCTGCGGCGACATCAGGGGCCCCGGCTCGGCACGATGAAATGTTCTTCGAAATACCTCAACACGAATCTGATCGACAACGAAAGCAACACCCATGCTCGATACACTCGCCTCCTGGCATCCTTTCATCGTCCATTTCGCAGTGGCCTTTACCATCGGCAGTGCCTCATTCGATATCCTGGATTTTTTCCTGCACCGGCGCCGCTTCGAGGAAACGGGGTTTCTCCTCATGCTCGCTGCCATGCCCTTCCTGCTGATGGCGGTCTTCACGGGGAATCTCGCGGAAACGCATGCACCCGGTCTCGCCGAGGCCGCCACTGCGCTCGAGAATCACATGCGCTACGCGAATATCGCGGTGTGGATCTTTTTCGGCGCGGGCATCTGGCGTCTGTTTCTCCATTTCAAGAAGCAGTACAGCGGGATCAGGAAAATCGTCTACGTCTTCATCGTCACCGCGGCTGCGATGAGCGTGTACCTCGCCGGGGTCCACGGCGGGAAAATCCGCCACCATTACCCGCGGCCGGCGGCAGCCACTTCGCTCTCTGCGACAGGGACACCGATTGTCATTGAAATGAACATCCTCTCTTGACATTATATCCGGATATTTTCCATCAGCTATCAGCCATCTCACCCGAAGGTCCCCATGCGCACAGTGCTCTCCCTCCTGCTGTTGTCCATTCTGCCGTCGTTCGCCGCTTTCGCCCAGGGGTGGGAATGGCAGAATCCGAAGCCGCACGGGCAGACGGTCAACGATCTCGTCATGATCGACAGGGGACGCGGCGTCGCCGTGTGCAACAACGGCTATTACATGTACACGGCGGACGAAGGACGGAGCTGGACCACCTACCGGCTGGGAAATAACAATCTCGAGCGCGTGATCGTGGCGCACGATGGCAGCCTGATCGTTGTGGCGGACAAGCGCCAGATCTACCGGTCGACAGATAACGCGTACTCGTGGGAACTGGTGTACTCGGCGGTGAACGAGGGAGGCGGCGCGCAGAGCTACGACCTTGTCATCGCACCCGACGGCACGCTCGTCGCTTCGCTGACAGCGACCTACCTGGTCACCTCAAGGGATGACGGAAAAACCTGGACCCGCTTGACGATCGACCTTACGCAGCTGTCGTTCGAAGGGATTCGTTCCATCTCGATTCAGTCAAACTCCGTGTGGTACCTGTGCAACAATCGGAACGTTGCGCGCAGCACCGATGCGGGTGCGCACTGGGAGTATGTCAACGAGAAATACGACGCCGACGGACTGCGCCGCCTGGTTTTCATCGACAGTCTCTACGGGTATCAGCTTCGCGACGGACAGCTGCTCCGCACACGCGACGGCGGAGAGAACTGGACGGCGATGGACATTTTCGGGTTCGACAGCGTGATCGGCGTCGAAGCCGGTCCGCAGCTTGGAGACAACGTGTTCTGCCTGAGTATCGGGCACTACCTTGTCAACGCTTCCACCGATGCGGGAGAAAACTGGAATATCAGTCTTACGGAAACGGCGTTCGCGGATGCGTATCCCAACTGCATTACTTTCGCGGACGGACAGACGGGTTTCATCGCCGGCGACGGCGGCCGCATCATCCGTACTGGGGATGGCGGCCAGTCGTGGTCGATCGTCCATGGCATCGGGTATATCGGCACGATCACCGATGTTCTGTTCACCGACGACAACAACGGCTTCGCAACGACGTATTCATCGACCCTCATGGTCACCACCGACGGTGGTCGGCGTTGGAATGAATCCGTTCCTTCGCAGGACCACGACTGCGATGCGATTTCGGCGTCTCCGACAGGGACACTGTTTCTTGTCGGGACGACATCGAACTATGATTTCGATCTGCTCCGCAGTTCGGACAACGGGAAGACATGGACAAACGTCAGCCGCATTCCCATCACCTACTCCAGTGGCAACCCGGAAATGGTCCAGTCCGTTCTCGCGGTCTCCGACGACGATCTCATGATCGGGGCGACCTTCGGCCTCGTTCTCCGCTCACGCGACGGCGGCGTGACCTGGGACCGCAGCCTCGTGCAGCAAGGTATCAGCAATCCGTATTCGTCCGGTCGATACCTTTTCCACTTCCCCCCTTCGACGTTCATCTATATGCAGTATAACGGCGTTCAGATCTCGACCGATGACGGGCTCACATGGGTAGGGCGTCTCACC
Organism: Bacteroidota bacterium; assembly: GCA_003246455.1. Lineage (GTDB taxonomy): Bacteria > Bacteroidota > Ignavibacteria > SZUA-365 > SZUA-365 > SZUA-365. Next base: position 11,433 of record QKAF01000114.1, on the reverse strand, counting down.
CCCGGTGCGCGATCGATCTGGGAAGTGCAGTTCCTCACGCCGGACATCGGATTCGGCCTGATATCCGGGGATTTCGCACGGACCTCGGACGGCGGACTGACCTGGGACATCCAGTCCAATTTCCGCCCCATGCTCATTCATTTCTTCGATGCGGACAATGGAATGGCGCTGTGGAGCGATTCCCAGCAGGACGACCTCACCTACGTCATGAAAACAGCGGACGGCGGGCAGACGTGGCAGAAATATTCAATGGGTGAACGGGCGGGATACAACGGCTGGCTCGTGCTCTCCCCCTCCCGCATGTGGGGCTATGGGTACGGCGGCGCCATTCGCTACAGCGGCGACGGCGGTATCGTCTCCGCCGATGATGCGGCGGCGCTCCCGTCCGGACTTTTCATCGGAACCGGATATCCGCAGCCGTTTTCTCCGGCCGCGCAGCAGGCGCATCATATACCCTTTACGACGCTTCACGGCGGCGCCCTGCGCTTTGCCCTGCACGATGTGCTCGGCCGCGAGGTCGCGTCCGTCCGGCGCGGCGACACTGCGCCCGGAACGCAGGAACTCGCACTCCCCGGCACCATGCTGCAGGGACTCCCTCCCGGAACATACCTCTACCGCCTCACCGTCGGCGGCGAGAGCAGTACGGGACGGATCCTCCTGCGCTGACAACGAACGTTCCTTTCCCTGTCGGAGGATGACCCTTCAGGGTCGTCCTGCTTTCCCTGCCGGAGGATGTCCCTTCGGGGTCGTCCTGCTTTCCCTGCCGGAGGATGACCCTTCAGGGTCGTCCTGCGGATGCGAGGAAGCGCTTCACGACCTCACCCCCGGCCCCTCTGCAACGCAATGACCTCACCCCAACCCCTCTGCCACGCAATGACCTCTCCCCTGCCCCTCTCCTGGAAGGAGAGGGGAGAAAAAAAGAGGACGAGCCGAAGGCCCGTCCTCTTGATTTCATCGGTGGTCTCCGTGATGCGGAGATCAGTTGCTGCCGTTGTCGATGTCCCAGGTCTGTCCGTCGTACAGCAGGGAACGCATGGTTCCGGCGCCCTTCTTCTCGATCGCACTCTGAACGTGCTGCTCGAGCTCGTCTTCGTAGGTCGAACGCTCGATATCGAGGAAGATGCCGACCGGAAGCGGGAAACCGGGCTGATCGTTCATGTGTGCGAGGATGAAGGCCAGTTCCTTCGATTTCGTGTCATGGACAATCAGATCGCTTTCGCTGTAATCGTTCAGCGAAACCACCTGGGTACGGAAACCGTCGAGGCGGATGCCCTTGTCGCGGTTCTTGCCGAATACCAGCGGCTTGCCGTGCTCGAGATAGATCACGTTGTCGTCGCGGGTTTCCTTGTTCGTATACACGTCGAAGGCGCCGTCGTTGAAGATCACGCAATTCTGCAGGACATCGATGAACGACGTACCCTTGTGGTAATACATCGCGAGCATCATTTCCTTCAGGTGCTTGGGATCGCGGTCCATCGAACGGGCGACGAAAGTCCCTTCTGCGCCCAGGCCGATGAGCATGGGATTGAAGGGGTGATCGATCACGCCGGTCGGACTGGTCTTGGTCTTCTGACCGTGCAGGGACGTCGGGGAGTACTGGCCCTTGGTCAGCGCGTAGATCTGGTTGTTGAACATCATGACGTTGATGTCCACGTTGCGCCGCAGGGCATGAATGAAGTGGTTGCCGCCGATCGAGAGGCAGTCACCGTCGCCGGTCGCGACCCAGACCGTGAGGTTCGGGTGCGAGACCTTGAGGCCGGAGGCGATTGCGAGCGCGCGTCCATGGATGCCGTGGAAACCGTACGTGCTCATGTAATAGGGGAAACGGCTCGAGCAGCCGATACCGGCTACAACGGCAATATCCTCTTTCTTGACACCGACCTCGGGCAGGGTCCGCTGCAGCTGCGAGAGCATGGAATAGTCGCCGCAGCCCGGACACCAGCGCACATCCTGATCGGAGGCGAGGTCTTTCGGTGTGAGTACCTTTATCTGATCGTCGATCACTGTATTTTTTTCTTCGTTGCTCATGGTTTCCTCGCCTTTACAACGTGTTCAGGATTTCGTTTGCCTTCTGCTCGATCTCGCTCGGGGTGAAGGGAAGTCCCTGCACCTTGTTGAACGTGATCGGCTCGACGAGGTACGTCGCGCGCAGGAGGAAGGCCAGCTGACCGAGGTTCAACTCGGGAATCAGCAGCTGCTTGTAACGGCGCAGCATCTCGCCCAGGTTCTTGGGGAAGGGATTGAGATGCCGGACATGGATATGGGCGACGGATTTGTTCTCTTCCTGCAGGCGTTCGACCGCGGTGCGGATGGCGCCGTAGCTGCCGCCCCAGCCCACGATGGCGAGATCGCCTTCGGCAGGACCGAACACGGTCTGATCATCGATATCGTCGGCGATGCCGGCGATCTTCTTCGCGCGCATTTCCACCATGACCTGATGGTTCATCGGGTCATGCGAAACGTTTCCGGTGATGTGCTGTTTCTCCAGACCGCCGATGCGGTGTTCGAATCCAGCCATGCCGGGAACGGCCCATGGGCGTGAAAGATGGTCGTCGCGTTCGTAGGGTTTGAACGTTTCCGGGTTCGATGCGAAAGGAACCGAGATGTCGGCGAGTTCGCTTTCGTCGGGCAGAAGCCAGGGCTCGCTGCCGTTGGCGAGGTAGCCGTCGGTAAGCAGAATCACCGGGGTCATGTATTTGAGCGCGATGCGCGATGCTTCGTAGGCGCCGTAGAAACAGCCGGCCGGGGAACAGGCCGCGATCACGGGCACCGGCGCTTCGCCGTTGCGACCCATGACTGCCTGGAAAAGGTCGGACTGTTCGGGTTTGGTCGGGAGGCCCGTCGAAGGACCACCGCGCTGCACGTTGATAATCACGAGAGGGAGTTCGACCATCAGCGCGAGACCGATGGCTTCGGTCTTCAGGGCCATGCCCGGACCGCTGGTCGTGGTGTAGGCAAGGGAACCGCCGAATGCGGCGCCGATGGCGGTACATACGCCGGCGATCTCATCCTCGGCCTGGAAGGTCTTGAAGCCGAAATTCTTGCGGCGCGAAAGCTCCTGGAGGATTTCCGTGGCCGGCGTGATCGGGTAGCTGCCGAGGAAGCCGGGAAGACCGGATTTCACGGAGGCTGCGACCATGCCGAGAGCGGTGGCCTCGTTGCCCGTCACGTTGCGATACGTGCCGGCGGGAAGCTTCGCGGGGCGCACATTGTACTGGACACTGAACACTTCGGTGATGTTGCCGAAGCTGTATCCCGCCTTGAGCGCGAGTTCGTTGGCTTTCGCCACCATGGGCTTCTTGCCGAATTTTTCCTGGATCCAGGCCAGCGTCGCTTCGAGGGGCCGGTTGTACATCCAGTAGAGCAGACCCAGTGCGAAGAAGTTCTTCGAGCGGGCCATTTCCTTCGGACTCAGGCCGGTCTCTTCGAGCGCCTTTGCGGTGAGTGTCGTGATCGGCACCGGATACACATTGTAGCCCCGGAGGGTGTCGTCGTCCAGCGGACTGACGTCATACTTGGCCAGCTTGAGATTCTTCGCGTCGAAGGAGTCGGTATTGACAAGGATGCTGCCTCCTTCGTGCAGCGCCTTGAGATTCACTTTCAGGGCGGCAGGATTCATCGCGACGAGCGTATCGAAACGATCGCCCGGCGTGTGGATGGCGCGGCTGCTGAAATGAATCTGGAAACCGGAGACGCCGTAGAGCGTTCCTGATGGGGCGCGGATCTCCGAGGGGTAATCGGGGAAGGTGCTGAGATCGTTTCCAACCTGAGCAGTAGTGGAAGTGAACTGGGTGCCGGTGAGCTGCATGCCATCACCGGAATCGCCCGCGAAGCGGATCGTGACGTCGTCTACCTCAACGAATTGCACGCTTTTGGTTTTGCGTCCGTCCGCCGTTTCAACTGTTGTTGCCATTGTGCTGCCTGAACTCTTGACAAAGGTCCGATTTTATTAAATATAGAATGTCCCCACGAAGGGGACAACATCAATTTTCGGTTCTTCTGCAGGCGTGACCGGCGTGACTCAGCTTTCCTGACGAACGACCCACACCTTGATCTTCGCCGACACTTCTGCATGAAGCTTGGCGGAAACGGTGTAGATGCCCAGGACCTTGATGGGTTCGTCGATCTCGATTTTGCGTTTATCGATACTGAAGCCCTTCTCGACGAGCTTTTCGGCAATCATTTCCTTGGTGACGGTGCCGAACAGCTTGTCCTCTTCACCCACCTGCATGGCGATGGTGATGGCGTTTTCGTGTTTTTCAAGCTCTGCGGCGATATCGGCCGCTTTCTTGAGTTCACGGTTCTGCTTCACCTGAAGACTGCGGCGCTCCTGCTCGAGGACCTGGACGTTGCCCTTGGTGGCGACGTAGGCCATGCCGCGGGGCAGCAGGTAGTTGCGGGCGTAACCGTCTTTCACGGCAACGACCTCGCCCATCTTGCCGAGGGACTCAATATTCTGACGTAAAATGACTTTCATGATGATCTCCAGTCGGGAATCGTTGTGTACTCTTCTATTTCGTTACTAATCTTTGTTGACGTCTGACAGCCGTTCCGTGTCGAAGCTGAAAAACGTATCGTCGCTGCCATCGAACAGTTCGAAGGAATCGTCGTCGTCGAGATCCTCGGAAGCGTAATCGTCGTCATGACTGCCGTTGCCGCCGTTGCGTCCGTTTTTGTTGAGGAACTGGATGCGACGCGCTTTCACTTCGAGAATGCTGCGGAAGCTTCCGTCCTCGGTACGCCAGTTGCGGGTCTGCAGTTCGCCTTCGACGAGCACCGCGCTGCCTTTGTGCAGCCGCTCATGGCAGCTTTCCGCCAGCTTGTTCCAGGCGACGATGCCGATGTAGCAGACATCTTCCTGCCAGGAATTATTCCGATCCTTGTACCGCCTGTTGGAGGCCATGGAAAAATTGACAACGGGTGTATTGTTCGATGTTGTCCGGAAAATCGGGTCCTTCGTCAGGTTGCCTACGATCAGAACATAGTTCAATTCCGGCATCTTCAGATCTGCCATGGGGCGTCCTCGCGTTTCGATTACATACCAGCGCCATCAGCGGCTCCGCAGCGGATGCGGAGCAAAGCGGCGAGCCGATTATTCGGCTTTTTCCGCTGCTGCTTCCGGTGCGGCAGGCTTCTTCTCCGCGTTGTTGGCGGCTGCCTGCTCGTTATCCTTCTCCTGAATGGCCAGCGCGGCCTGGCTGCGCTTCGCCGCGAGTTCGCGCTTGTCCAGCATGACCGTGATGTAGCGCATCACGTTCTCGTCGAGGGTAAGGAAACGCTCGACTTTTTCGATGATGCGGCCTTCGGCCTCGAATTCGAGGGTGACGTAGTAGCCGTTGTGTTTCTTGGCGATGGGATAGGCGAGACGGCGGCGGCCCATGTGTTCCGTGTTGATCATTTCACCGCCGTTTTTCACGACCGTGTCCTGAGCCATTTTCACCGTGGATTCGATTTGTGCATCGTCCAACCCGGGGTTGACGATAAATGTGCACTCGTAGAAGCGTTTCATTGAAGCAGTGCCCTTTGGACTGTGATAGAAAACGGCCCGGCGGCGCGCGATGCGCCGCCGAGCAGGGTCTGATTATTTTCGTAAGAACGTTGTCCGTTACTGCGCAAGATGTGCGATAAGCGGAGCAATCACTAAAGATACGATGGACATCAATTTAATCAAAATGTTCATCGCGGGGCCGGAGGTGTCTTTGAACGGATCACCAACGGTATCGCCCACGACCGTCGCTTTATGCACGTCGGAGTTTTTACCGCCGAGGTTGCCCTGTTCGACCCATTTCTTCGCATTATCCCATGCACCGCCGGCATTGGCCATGAACAGTGCGAGGAGAACGCCCGTGACCGTCGCGCCTGCGAGCATGCCGCCGAGCGCTTCGGGACCGAGGATGAAGCCGACGAGCACCGGTGCGATGACGGCGGTGACGCCCGGGAGAATCATCTCTTTCAGCGCGGCTTTCGTGGAAATATCCACGCAGCGTGCGGCATCGGGTTTGGCCGTGCCTTCCATCAGTCCGGCGATTTCTCGGAACTGGCGGCGCACTTCCTCCACCATGGCGAAGGCGGCCTTGCCGACGGAGGTCATGGTCATGGCGGCAATGGCGAACGGCAGGACGCCGCCGATGAACAGGCCGATGACCGTGGTATGATCAAGAATGTTGATGACGAATTCCCGCTCCGACCCGAGCGCGAGGTTGATCGTGCTCGAGTACGCGGTGAACAGCGCGAGCGCGGTCAGCGCAGCGGAACCGATGGCGAAGCCCTTGCCGATCGCGGCCGTGGTGTTGCCGAGCGAGTCGAGGGTGTCGGTGATCTTGCGGACGTCCTTGCCGAGCATGGCCATTTCGGAAATACCGCCGGCATTGTCGGCGATGGGCCCGTAGGCGTCGACCGACATCGTCACGCCCACGGTGGCGAGCATTCCCACCGCTGCGATCGCGATACCGTAGATGCCGCCGGTTTCGAACGAGACGAAAATGGCGAGGACGATAAGGAGGATCGGTCCGATGACGCTTTCCATACCGACAGCGAGACCGGAAATGATGTTGGTTGCGACGCCGGAGCGGCTGGAATTGGCGATGCGGCGCACCGGGCCTCCGCCCGTGTAATACTCGGTCACGAAACCGATGAACAGTCCGCCCAGCGAACCGGCCAGAAGCGGCCAGAAATAATTGATCGCGATGCCGAGCGGTGCCATCACTGCCCAGACGCCCACGAGCATGAGCACGAGCGCGATGATGGTGGAATACCGCAGCGCCGCGGCGGGATTCGCGTTGGCGAAGACCCGGATGGTGCCGATACCGATCAGCGAAGCGGCAAGACCGATCATGGCGATGATGAGCGGGAAGATCATGAACGCGGCGCCCATGGCCGTCGACGCGGCGATGGCGAGCGCGGCGATGATCGATCCGACATACGATTCGAAAATATCCGCGCCCATTCCTGCAACGTCACCGACATTGTCGCCGACGTTGTCCGCGATCACTGCCGGATTGCGCGGATCGTCTTCCGGAATCCCCGCTTCGACCTTGCCGACGAGGTCGGCGCCCACGTCAGCGGCCTTCGTGTAGATGCCGCCGCCGACGCGCGCGAACAGCGCGATGGAACTGGCGCCCATGGCGAATCCGCTGAGCACGTCCGCGTGTTCGTAATTGCCGAAAAGAAGGAAGAAAATACCGACGCCGACGAGGCCGAGACTCGCGACCGAAAGCCCCATGACCGAACCGCCGAGGAACGAAACGATCAGTGCGCGCGCCTGCCCCGTGGTGCGGGCGGCTTCACTGGTGCGCACGTTCGCTTTCGTCGCGGCGGTCATGCCGAGGAAACCGGCGAGAATCGAACAGACTGCACCGGTCAGAAACGCGAGCGCCGTGTTGATGCCGATGAACGCGGCGAGCAGCACGAAGACGACGACGACGAATATGGAGAGAACCTTGTATTCACTTTTCAGGAACGCCATGGCGCCGACTTGAATCTGCTGCGCAATATCGCGCATGATTTCCGTCCCCGCGGACTGGCGCTTGATCGAAAAGTAAATGATCAAGGCGACAACCAGTCCGATCGCACCGCTCAAGGGTGGCCAGATTCCCAGTGAACCCAATTCTGTCATAACGAATCCTGATGTTTTGTTGGTGGAGTATTAAAGACATTCATTGCTCTCTGCATGCCGGTATCCATGACCGCGATGACGGCTTCCGCCGCCCGGTTGATCATGGACGCGACATGGGGGAGTTCTTCTTCTTTGAACGGGCTCAGGACATATTCCACAAGATCAGGAGACTCGGCCGAAAAATCAACCCCGCAGCGGAGGCGCGGGATGTTCCGTGTGCCGGCCTCCTCGATCACCGAGGCAAGCCCATTATGTCCTCCATCGCTCCCGCTCCTGCGCAGGCGCAGGTGTCCGAGCGGAAGCTGTACTTCGTCGTACACGACCAGCAGATCGGCGGGACGGAGCTCATACTGCTCCATCAGTAGGATGACTGCCTCACCGCTGAGATTCATGTATGTCCACGGTTTACAGAGAATGACGTCCCAGTCGCCGTGTCGACCGGTCGCCTGATAGTGATTCGTCACAAAAGAAGACTCGCGAATATTGAGAATATCCGCGAGCCTGTCTATAACGTGGAAGCCGATGTTATGCCGTGTCTGCGCATAGCGCAAACCCGGATTGCCGAGACCGATGACGCAAAGCCGCCGCTGCTGCTCCGCAGTTTCCTCCGTCTGCTGTTCCGCCAGGGCTGTTTCGGCCGGCGGATCCTGGGGAGGAAGGCTGCCGCTGTCTTCGCGCAGCCCGCTGTCTGAGGTCTCTTTCGGCAAGCGGCTTATTCGCCCTCTTCGTTCTCGTGACCGATGACCTGGGGCTCGGCGCTTTCTTCGCCGGCCTCAGCGGCCTCGTCGGTGGATTCGCTGCGTGCATGACCGATCACCACGAGCGGCTGATCGTGGTTGGTGAGGATCTCCACGCCTTCCAGCTTGACGTCGCCGACGAGCAGCGATTCGCTGGTCTGGAGATGCGTGATGTCAACCGCGATGTACTCGGGAAGATCTTTCGGGAGGCACTCGACCTCGAGTTTATGCAGGGTCTGCTGCAGAACGCCGCCGGCGCGCACGCCTTCGGACGAACCTTCGAGCACCACCGGCACTTCGAATTTCATTTTCTGGCCGCGCACGACGCCGATGAGGTCGAAGTGCATGACACGGTCGGTGATCGGATCGAACTGCACTTCGCGCAGCACCGCCGCTTCGGACGTGCCGTCGCTCAGCTGCAGATCGACGATATGCGTTTCGGACGTGTATACGAGATGACGCAGGTCAAGCGCTTCGACTTCGATGGGGATGTTCTTCTCGTTTCCGAGATAGAACACGCCCGGCACCTTGCCATCGCGGCGTGCGGCGTTGGATGCTGTCCGGCCCTTGTAGTCACGGACCTTCGCTTTCAGAGTGATTTCAGCCACGGGAGTACTCCTGATAAATCGTGTATCGATTACATTAGTTTGTCTTTATCAATATCAAACAGCGAGCTGATGGACTGATGCAGATGGGTGCGCTTGATCGCTTCCGCGAACAGGCTGGCGACGGACTGCACTTCCACCAGGCCGGTATCCTGCATTTGCTTGCTCAGGGGAATCGTGTCGGTGACAAGAATCTTCGCGACACCTGATTCCTGAATCTTCTCAGGGGCCTGTCCCGAGAATACGGCGTGCGTGCATGCGCCGTATACGTTTTCCGCACCCGCCTTCCGCAGCGCCTTGACCGCGTTGGCGAAAGTGCCGCCCGTGTCGATCATGTCGTCGACCAGCAGCACGTTGCGTCCTTCGACCTGGCCGATGATGTTCATCACCTCGGCTTCGTTCTGGCGGGGACGCCGTTTGTCGAGCACCACCAGCTCGGCTTTCAGCCGCTTCGCGAAGGAACGGGCCATCTTGATGCCGCCCACGTCGGGTGAAACGACGGAAAGGTTTTCCAGCGCCTGCTCGCGATAGGATTTCAGCAGCACCGCCGACGAGTACAGGTGGTCGAACGGGATGTCGAAGAAACCCTGGATCTGCGGTGCGTGCAGATCCATCGAGACGACGCGGTCCGCGCCGGCGCTCGTGATCAGATTGGCGACCAGCTTGGCGGTGATCGCGACGCGCGGCTGATCCTTGCGGTCCTGTCTCGCGTATCCGAAATACGGGAGCACCGCGGTCACCCGCCGGGCCGACGCGCGCTTCGCCGCGTCGATCATGATCAGCAGCTCGAGAAGATTCTCCGCCGGCGGATTCGTGCTCTGAATAATGAAGACATCCCGGCCGCGGATATTCTCGCGATACTTGACCCAGATTTCTCCGTCACAGAACGTCTTTATCTCGCATGCGCCGAGAGGTTCGCCGATCTGGGCGGCGATGCGTTCGGCGAGAGCCGGATTTGAACGTCCACTGAAGACTAACATGCGTATTCACCTCTGTTCGGGTGGTCGAGCCAATGCTGCTGGGGCGGCAGGATTCGAACCTGCGCGTGTCGGCTCCAAAGGCCGATGCCTTACCGCTTGGCTACGCCCCACTCAAAAGCATTAGTTTACTGCAAAATGCAGTAGTTAGCAAATATACCAATGGTGGGAATGTGAGTCAAATCAATAACATAGCCGTCGGGAACCCCCGGATTTCCGTTGTTTTCAGGGGTTCAGCGGCTTTTTTCCGGAACCATGCCGGCATCCGGCCCTGGAATTTTTCGGCGATCGGCAAATTTTCCGTCGCGTGCGTGTAATTATCTTTCCGGTATTATCCGTTTCGGGCAGCGCTCCGTGCCGCTGCTACTGACCGAATTTGAGTCTCTGGGCCAGGCGTGCGGGCAGACCCCGGGCCAGGATTTTTCTGGCCGCGGCGTCGACGTCGTATTCGACCCGCCTGTTTTCATACGTCCCGGCAACCGTGTCGAGGAGGCCGTAGCTGCTGCGCCAGTCGCCGTCGCGGGGCTGACCGACACTGCCCACGTTGATCAGGAAGCGGTCGGCATGCGAATACTCGCGCACCCCGGCGTCAATCGGATACAGGCCCGGAACATGCGAGTGCCCGATGAAGCAGATGCGTTCGTGAAAATACCGTCCGTACAGCCGCGCTTCCATTCCGCTGAATACGTAGTCCCACTGCTCCGGTGCGCGGGGCGCCGAATGCACGAACAGCAGATTGTCGGTCGATACGCGGTACGGGAGACTCTGAAGGTAGGTGATATCGTCTTCGGACAGCTGGGCCGTGGTCCAGCTCAGCGCCTCGCGGGCATTGGGATTGAAGAAGGCCCGCTCGGGGACGGAAAATACCGCAGCGTCATGATTCCCCAGCACACAGATGTCCGCACGTTCACGCACCGTCGCGACACAGGCCGCAGGATCGGCGCCGTATCCGACAATATCGCCGAGACAGACCAGGCGTTCCGCCTGCATCAGTTCGGTATCTTCGAGCACACGTTCGAGCGCTTCGAGATTGGCGTGTATGTCGGAAATGATTGCGAGACGCACGGGCACGTTCGGTGGTGCAGTATGAAGGAAAACTATACAGGGGCCATGCGAAAAACAAGCAAAAAGCGGTCCGCACCGGGCGGGGACCGGGGAAGTTTCCCCGGCATGACGTATTTTGGGCCTATGCGCCGCATGACCTCAATACACCGTTTCAGATCGATTGCGACCAGCACCCGAAGCCGGATCCTCCCCGCCGATGTCCGGCCGGGCGCGCACGCGTGCCTCGAAACATTGGTGCGCGCGTCGGTCCTCCCGGCACTGCTGCTCCTCCTGCTCGGCGCGGCGCCCGCCCATGCGCAGCAGCGCTCCGTGCTGCGTCTGCTTTCGGCGGATCGTCTCGAGGGGCGCGTTGTCGACGGCATGGAAATTCGCGAAGGCGTCGGCAACGTCCGACTGCAGCAGGACAACGTCCTTATCAGCTGTGATCGCGCCAC
>QKAF01000065.1 GCA_003246455.1 Bacteroidota bacterium | reverse complement strand
CGACGCCGACTGGCTGCGCCTCGAGGGCAATGCGTGGGGAGCCAACAACCTCTACTGGGCAGTCGTCTACTACGACGACGACAAATTCGGGGGTGTCAACCGTGCAGTCGGTTTCGCCATGCGGGTCGCGGGAAGGTAATGGCCCTCTCCGACTGACGCTCCTGCGATACATCATTCCAACGCTTCTTGGGTCGAAACTGCTCAATCGTCTCAGGGACCGTGGTGTCACTCGGCGTCTTGGTTTGCCGTTCAGGTCGCTTGCAGGCTCACGGAAGTATTTCCTTCCCTGACACTTCGCGGTAGAGGGCGAGAAGCGCGGCCGCCTCGTCTTCCGGACGGTGGTCGGAAAAAAAGACGTCAAACGCGCCGGCGAACGCTTCTCTCCCCCGTGCCGAGGCGTCGCGAATGACTCTTCGCAAGTCCTCATCCGAACCGGGGTCGTAATACATCCCGACACCGTAATCCCGCTCGTGTTCGATGAAGACCCCGATGCGCGGCGCAATCACCGGACACGCATGGGATGCATACAGCATGGCGGTTCCCGAATGCAGAATGCGTTCGTACGGCAGCGCCCCGAAGTCCGCCGCGTCCATGAATCCGGCAGTTTCTTCCTCACTGATGAACCGGTCAACCGCGATCGCCCGCAGACCCGCGCGCTCGGCATCCGCGGCCAGACGAGTCATGCCTCTCCCGGCGCACAGCAGCGTCGGCGCCTGGTTGCCCAACCCGCTGCAGACGCGAACGAACCTGTCGTACCCCTTGTACGGCTTCACGCTGCCGTAGAGGAGGAACACGGTCTCGTTGGCAGCGATGCCGAATTCCGCTCGCACGGTATCTCTTCTCTCGGCGGAGCCGCCGTCGCCCGGGTACAGGCAATGGCGCGCGATCCGCACTCCCTGCGCCCGACCAAAGGTATCGAACAGCTGCCTGCCCCCTTCCTCCGACAGCGTCGCGGTCAGATCCGCGCACTGGACGAGCGCCGTCAGGCAGCAGCGCTCCCATCGCCGCCAGGGATAATCATGCGCCCCGCTGTCATGCAGGGTGAGTACAAAGCGGTACCCCGCCACTCTCAGCGCGAGCAGGAGCGCGGCGTTCCTGACTCCGTGCATGACGGCTCCGGGAAGGGTTTTTCCTTCATACAGATATGCGGGATAGTGCATGTGCACGACCTGCACGGGTGCGTCCGCTGCGGGATGGATTTTCCGTTTCCATCCCTCGGCAAGACAACGGCGGAAATGCAGCCGCCGCAGTTCGATCCCGGGGGACCCCTTCTGCAGCACCCCGTATACCCGCTGGAGATGGGGATTTTCCTCGTCGAACGGGCCATCCACATACACGATCACACGGGAGTGCGCGGCGGATTCCCGATCGCGCCGTTTCAGGCCGGCGGCCAACCGCAGCGATCGAACGACATCCGGGGCGACGAGCGGATAGAATGCGGCGGCAAGAAGGAGCCCCGCGGCCCCGCCTCCCAGCACGGCGGCAGGGGAAGTGCTCCCTGCGATCCGCAGGCCCGCGGAAATCAGGAGAGGAAAGAGCGAGGCGAGCAGTCCGGGCGTCCAGGCCAGAAGCAGCGGCCGCAGCCTCGGTGCGAAACTGCGCCGGATGATGACGTAGAAATAGGCATTCAATGCGGTGTTGACGGCGACGAACCCGATCGCGAAAATGCGCAGATCCGTCAGCGAGAGCAGCACGAACGAGGGCAGCAGAACCGTCGCCGATACCAGGGAATAGCGGAGAAGGCGCCGTTCGTCGCCGAGGGCGACCAGCGCCTGCGCACCGAGCGAAAGCAGCGACTGGCGCATCGCCTCCAGCGTCAGCAGCTGGAATACGAAAACGCCGTCAGCCCAGGCCTTTCCGAGCAGCAGCGGAAAAAACGCATCCGCGGTGACCAGCGCCGTCGTCAGTATCGGGAGAACGATTGCCGTCACGAAACGGGTGTCGGCGCAGAACTGCCGGTAGACCTTCCCGCGATCGGGCGCCGAGACCGTGTACCGGGGATAGCTGAGTACGCGCATGACGCCCGCGAAGAAATCCTGCGTCACGCTGATAATGCGGTAGGCGAGATGGTACACCCCGAGCATCGCCGCTCCCAGGTTCGCCGCCACCATCAGATCATCGAAGGTGGTTGTCAGAAACGTACTGCTCTCAATGGACATGATCCGCCACCCGGAGAGATACGTCCCGATCCTCAGCGACTGCCCGTGAAAGGACCCGCGATCGACATGGCTCCGCCGCCAGTACATGACCGCGCGCAGCGAATGCATCGCGAGCAGGTAGACGGCAAATGCCGCGAGATCCCCGGTCAGCATGTACATCCCGACCGCGGGTATCCATGCGAGGACGTTGCTCGAGGCGTCGATCCGGGCAAGGGAAAGGAATTCCTGCCGGCGCAGCAGTTCCGCCCGGGGGAGTATCTGCATCGCCTGCAGCGGAAGCACCGGCAGTCCGAAAAGAAGCAACCGTCCGAGTCCGGGAATGGTCAGCAGCCGTTCGAGACTTCCCGCCGCGATGACGCAGGCGGCAGCGAGGAGAACGGCGAAACCGGGGGCGAACACCGAGACCGACAGCGCGCGCGACGAACGCACGCCGCCTTCGCGTATCAGCAGGGCCTCGTTTCCGAATGAGACAAGAAGCAGCAGAATGGCGAGGGTGGTGACCAGGAATGCGACGGCGCCATATTCCGCGGGTGTGACGCTGCGCGCGATGAGGATATGAAGCGACAGCGTTGCGCCAGCTGCAAGGATCCGCGCAAGCAGGGTGCCGCCGTACGCCTCGACATGCTTCATCGATCCGGCGTCAGGAAGCGAATCGCCGCGCGCTGCGGACTCCCCGGCGAATTCCGGAGTCACGAACGGACTCGCAGAACCATCATGGTGATGTCGTCGCTTTGCTCCATGGTGCCGTGATGCTCCTGCGCGCTGGTGATGATCTGGAAAAGAATGTCCTGCGCCGATCGCGTGGCCATTTCACGAACGGTATCACGAAGCCGGCGGATACCGAACTCTTCGTCCCGCCCGTCCGTACTCTCGATGATACCGTCGGTATACAGCACGAGCACATCCCCAGGCTGCAGGAGCAGCGACTCTTCATGGTATTCCGTATCGGGGACCATCCCGAGCGGGAAATGTGACCCGTTCTCCGACCATTCGATCAGGAAAGCCTCTCCGTCCCGCACGAGCAGCGGCTTCGGAAGTCCCGCATTGGTGAAGCGCATCTCCAGCGTCCGTTCGTCGAGCACGGCGAAACAGACCGCGGAAAACATCTGCCGGTAGGTATCGCGGAACAGCCGCCGGTTGGCGGACTCCAGGATGGCGCGCGGAGAATTGTCGATCTCCGCGGCGAAACGCACGGTGCTGATCGTGGATGCCATGATCATCGCGGCGGAAACGCCTTTGTCCGACACGTCACCCACGACGATCCCCAGCATGCCGTCCTTGAAAGGCAGATAGTCATAGAAATCCCCGCCGACTTCGCGGGCCGGCAGCGTGATCGCGGCGACCTCGAAGACCTCGCTCTCCGGCGTGCGGCTCGGAAGCATGGCGGTCTGAATATGCTGCGCGATGAGCACGTCCTGCTTGATGCGCTCCTTCTCCCGCATGTGCTCCGAAAGCATCGCGTTTTTCCATCCGAGCGTCGCATGTTCCGCCAGCGTCTGCAGTTCGGTCAGTTCTTCGTTGCCGAGCGTGCGCCCGCTTTTCTTCTTGCCGACCAGTATGCAGATGCGACTCCCGTTTTCGGCGCTGATGCAGAAAAACGCGTTGAGCTGCTGCAGCGCGCTTCCGCCGGGTATCATCGTCAGGTTGAGAACGGTTCCCTTCTCCACGCTGCTGAACAGACCGGGCTGTTCGGCCAGCCGCGCGATCAGTTCTTCCGGCAGCCGGTCCCCGGCCAGCGTCCGGGCGATCCCCACGCCGTCCGATTCCAGCGCGGATACGAATTCGACCTGGAGAATGCCGCGCAGTTCATTGACGAGCGTCTGCAGGATGGCATCCGGTTCCAGAATATTGAGCAGTTCGCGCGACACCTTGCGCAGCGCCTCGCGGCGCCGGTACTCGTCCTGGAAGAGACTCCGGTTGAGCGAGTCCTCGAGGCGTCCCTTCGCCAGGCCGACGAATATGGCGATGACCGCGGTCACGATGACCGAGACCAGCAGTGTATCCATCGTGGTGAACTCATCGATTGCGGCGTCGAGGAATGAGAACAGGACGATGAAGACGACGATGATGACGGCCGAGAGTATCACGTACAGGGTGGTGCGCTTGAAAAGGATATGAACATCCAGAAATCCGTAACGCAGCAGCGCGTACCAGAAGCTCACGGGCAGCGCCAGCGTGACCAGCAGCAGCGAGACGAGCCGCATTTCGATGGCGCCCGGGACCAGGATATCGTAGAAGACGTAGAGATGATTCAGCAGAATCAGCAGGATGAAGCCGATGGTGAACGCGACCAGCCCCGCGCGGACGACTCGGATCACGCGCAGATTCAGGGGTGCAGTGACGCGCAGCCGCGAACCGCGGAGAATGAAGAGACCGACGATGGGCGTCACGGCGTAAAGGATATCGACCGTGGTGGCGTATATCCGCATGTCGTCGAAAAGCGAGTAGTTCGAGAGAATGTACCCGCTCACGGTCAGCAGGATGTAGGGCAGGTACACCAGTGCGAGACGCAGCCCCGGCCGATGCTTCATGAACCACTCCTCGGGAAACACGAGGAGGAAGTGCAGGAGCATCGGCAGGAAGAGCATGAACGCCGCTTCCGCCACGGTATTGCGCCACTCTCCGAGAATCGTCCACCACGGCATGTGCTGGCTGACATTCGTCGCACTGAGCATGTATACCGCGTAAATCCACAGCGTGAGAAAGAACAGTGCGGCCTGCCGCTGCCGGGGACGTCGCAGCAGCACGACATAGCCGATAAGCAGGAGAAATACGGGGGAGATGTTGTTGACGACGAGGGAGGCGAGGGAGACGCCCTTTCCCTTGATCTGGTTCATCGACTCTTCCAGGACGATCCCGAACGTGGATGGCGCCCCCTCCCGCATCAGCGTGATGGTCAGCGTATCGCCGATATGGATATCCGAGAGGAACCGGGTCCACTGTTCATTGTCGAAATGCGCGGAATCGAGGCGGATGTCGTTGATGCGGGCGAGTACGTCCCCCGGCTGGAAGCGGGGATCCGGTTCGCCTTCGACGCTGACGATCGGGACGATGCGAATGCCCTCCGACACGAATTCGACAGGAAACCACGGAAGACCGGGCCGGGTGTACTGAATGAAGATGCCGATCGGCAGCTGCAGCAGGGCCATGACCAGCAGCAGTGCACCGACGACCACGAACAGTACATGAACGACCTGGGATTCGATCAGACGTGATTTCATCCAGTCTCCGGACGATGACTTTTGAACATTGCGATAAAATACGAAATCGAAGCGTGAATGTTACCCCTGCCCGGGAACTCCCCGCGAGCGATTCCGGTTGTCTGTATGCACCATGAGGAAACCATGATCGAATTCTGGAATCAGCGGTACGGCGCCCCCGAATACGCGTACGGTACCGAACCCAACCTGTTTTTCAAACAGCAGCTGCGCCAGCTGCCTGCGGGACGCCTGTTTCTCCCCGGCGAGGGCGAAGGACGAAACGCCGTGTATGCCGCCCGAAACGGATGGAGCGTGCATGCGCTCGATCTCAGCCAGGAAGGACGGAAAAAGGCCCTCTCCCTCGCGACCGCCCGTGGCGTGTCGATAACCTATACCGTAACCGACCTGACCACCTACGATCCGCAGCGCGCCAGTTACGATGCCGCCGCTCTGATTTTTGTGCATCTCCCTCCCGCGCACCGGCAGAGCGTTCACTCGCGGATCATCGACGCCCTGAAGCCCGGAGGCGTGTTCATCCTCGAGGCATTCGCCAAGGAGCAGATCGAACGCAGCACGGGTGGTCCCCGTGCGGCTGAGATGCTCTATGCCATGGAAGATCTTCTCGACGATATGGCCGGAATGGAAATCGAACTGCAATCCTCGCTTGTCACCGACATTGTCGAGGGTCCTTACCACAACGGTCCGGCCGACGTGCATCGCATCGTCGCGCGCAAACCGGGAAATCCGTAACCCCCGGTGCCGGCCGCTGCGGATACGGGGCAACCCGGGCCGCCGCGCGTGTTGCTTTCGGTGAAGCGGGAACCGTACATTAGTCTTCGCGGTACGTTTCTCACCAGGATTGTCACACCTTCGCTTCGGACTGCAATGCGCATTCTTCCCGTCCTGACGCTTCTCCTCCTGCTTTCTTCTGCATCGGCCCAGACGCATGGCAGCTGGGAACGCATTACTCACCGAACGGAATTCACCCTCTGGGATGTGACCTGCGTCGACAGCCTCTCCTGCTATGCCGTGGGGGACTACGGCGTCATCATCCGCAGCACCGACGGCGGTGAAAGCTGGGTACAGAAATTGTCCCCGAACCAGTTCGCACTCCGCCATGTCCATTTCTTCGACGACAGCACCGGTATCGTCGCCGGGTTCCGCAGCTCCTGTTTCCGCACGCTCGACCGCGGTGCGTCATGGATCCCCAGTCCGCTGCCTGTCAGCGGGAATTTCCCCGGGATGAGCGCCGTGGGCAGCACGGTGTGGCTTTCGGGAGAAAACGGCGTCGTGCTCCGCTCGACCGACCGGGGGGCGACATGGCAGCAGCAGAGCACGGGAAGCGATGTGATGATCGATGCGATTTCCTTCGCCGACCCGCGGAACGGGTGGGCGAGTTCCATCCAGCGAAAAGTGTTCCGCACGAACGACGGGGGAGAAACCTGGGTGGAAAGCAAGACCGAAACCTTTCTTCCCATCACGACGATCTGCGCGCGGTCGGCGGAAGAATGCTGGATCGCCGGTTATCACGGACTGCTGATGCGTACGATCGACGGCGGAAAAAGCTGGCAGCGCATCGACGCATACGCAACCGACTATACAATGCTCACGTTCGACGGAAAGGGAACGGGATGGGCCGTCGGCAAACGCGGCGCGATCGTCCAGGGGACGGAAAACAATCTGCGCTGGCGCATCCACGATCTGACCGGCGCCCGCGCGCTTCACGGCATCACGCTTCTCCCGAACAACACCGCACTGACGGTGGGAACGGACGGCGCGCTGTTCAAGCAGTACGCCGTGTATCCCCCTCCCGTCCCCGAACAGCCCAGGCAACCCTGATCACGGAGGCAGCATGAACATTACGGTACTCGGTGGCGGCATGGTGGGATCCGCCAGACCTTTACGGTAACCGTCGCGGATCGTGACGCCTCCGCGCTGCGCCGCATCGAATCGGACGCCATACGCGGCATGCAAGCGGATCTCGCTGACGAGGCGCGCCTTCGCGCGGTCATCGCGGACGCGGAACTGGTGATCGGCGCCGTTCCCGGCTTCATGGGATATGAAACACTCCGCCGGGTCATCGAAGCGGGGAAAGACGTTGTCGATATTTCCTTCTTTCCGGAGAATCCGTTTACGCTCGATGTACTGGCGCGCGAACGCGGCGTGACCGCGGTGATGGACTGCGGTCTTGCGCCGGGTCTGGGGAATATTCTGATGGGCCGCATGAACGAGGAACTCGACGAAGTCGACACCTTCCTCTGCTGCGTGGGGGGACTGCCCGTTATCCGG
>QKAF01000057.1 GCA_003246455.1 Bacteroidota bacterium | reverse complement strand
GCGATGTCGAGCTTCGTGACCACGGAGATCGAGGGCATGTCGAGCATTTCACCGAGGAGTCCGCTCATCTGCCAGCCGTCGTAGTCGATGGACTGGCGTCCGCAGAACACGACGTCCGCGGCGCGGTCCTTCAGCGCATCGGCGATGGCGCGCGCGGTGCCGAAGCTGTCGCGCGGCGCGTCGGTGACGACGTGAATGCCCTTATCGGCACCCATGGCGAGTCCCTTGCGGATCGTTTCCTTCACAACCTCCGGACCCACACACACCAGCGTCACTTCGCCGCCGCGTGCTTCCTTCAGCTGCAATCCCGCCTCGACTGCGTACTCGTCGTAGGGATTGAGGATATACGTTACACCGGAGGAATCTATCTCTTTTCCATTTCCTCCGACCTGTACTTTCGTGGTTGTGTCAGGCACATGGCTGACGCAAACAAAGATATTCATGCAACTACCTGAAACGTTGTGCTAAAGTGATCACATCGCGTTAAATATATGGGTGATAGGGGTCTTATCCAAGAGCGTGGGGCTCGCTTCGCTCGCCGCTTGTGGTGCGCTGCGCGCACCGGGGGTGGCTCACTGCGTGAGCCGGGATTGGCGCGCTCCGCGCGCCTCAACCGGTGAGCGAAGCGAACCTCAGCCGGCGAACGCAGTGAGCCTCACGCGGTGAAAGAGGGAGTGCATCGCAATCCCTCTTTCACCTTAGTCCCTCTTTCCGTAAGTTGTGATATTTGAATCATCCGGGATTATTCGTTTGAGTCTTTCCTCCTCGTTCGCGCCGAAATCCCTCCTGGTGACGGGAGGCGCGGGATTTATTGGAAGCAACTTTGTCCGTTCTTTTATAGAGGGACATCCGGACGTACGGGTGACGGTGCTGGATGCGCTCACGTATGCGGGAAACCTGGAGAACCTGGCGGACCTGGAAGGACGCTTTTCCTTCGTGAAAGCGGATATCTGCGACGCGGAAGCGGTGCGCGCGGCGCTGAGCGATCACGCGGTGGACGCCGTGGTGCATTTCGCCGCCGAATCTCATGTGGACCGCAGCATTCTCGGTCCGATGATCTTCACGCAGACGAATGTTCTCGGCACCCATGTCATGCTCGAGGAAAGCCGCCGCCACGGCGTGGCGCGCTTCGTGCACGTGAGTACCGATGAAGTGTACGGGTCGCTGGGTCCCGAAGGCGCCTTCACCGAAGAGTCGCCCATCGATCCGACCTCCCCCTACGCCGCCAGCAAGGCCGCGTCGGATCTCGTGGTGCAGGCCTACGCGAAAACCTTCGGTTTCCCGGCCCTGATCACCCGCTGCTCGAACAACTACGGTCCCTGGCAGTTCCCCGAGAAGCTCATTCCCCTCATGCTCATCAACGCGATGAACGACAAGCCGCTGCCGGTGTACGGCGACGGGATGAACGTGCGGGACTGGATTCACACGCGCGATCACTCGTCCGCGGTGATGACCGTGCTCTCCCGCGGCGTTCCGGGCGAAGTGTACAACGTGGGTTCCAGCAACGAGTGGCCGAACATCGAAATCGTGAAGCTGATTCTCCGCACCCTCGGCAAATCCGAGTCGCTCATCACCTACGTCAAGGATCGTCCCGCGCACGACCGCCGCTACGCCATCGATTCGAGCAAAATCGAGCGCGAACTCGGCTGGAAAGCCACGATCCCCTTCGCCGAAGGCATCGCGGAGACCATCGGCTGGTACCAGGCGAATGAGACGTGGTGGAAGAGGGTGATGAGCGGGGAGTACCAGGAATACTATTCGAAGCAGTACGGCGAGGAAGAAGAAACCGCAAAAACGCAAAAACGCGAAGGATAAATAAGCCGCGCTTCGCGCGGGGGGTCTTTACCTCTTCACCCCTTTACCCCTTTACCAAAAACGCCTTTACGCTTTACCCTTTACGCCTTTACGATAAACCGAAACTACACCCAACACTTTTCCTGTTACCCCCATGACCCTCGAACAAAAAATCACCTCCAAGCAAATCACCATCGGCGTTATCGGCCTCGGGTACGTCGGACTTCCCCTGGCGGTGGAATATGCCGCGGCCGGGTTCAAAACCATCGGTATCGACGTCGACGAGAAGAAAGTCGCCCAGATCAACAAGGGCAAGAATTACATCGACGACGTGGACGACGCGATGCTCGCGAAAGCGGTGAAAGACGGGCTGCTTTCCGCAGAGGCACATTACAAGTCGGTGAAGAAGATGGACGTGGTGTTCATCTGCGTGCCGACGCCGTTCACCGAGACGAAGGATCCGGATATCTCCTATATCATCGACTCGGCAAACGGGATCCTGTCGGGCATGCACAAGAACATGGTGATCATTCTCAAGAGCACGACCTTCCCGAACACGACGGAAGGATACGTGATGCCGATTCTTGACAAGTCCAAGCTGAAGGTGGGCAAGGACTACTTCCTCGCGTTCTCGCCCGAGCGCATCGATCCGGGCAACAAACAGTTCACCACCGCCAACACCCCGACCGTGGTCGGCGGCGTGACGAAGGCCTGCACGAAGATGGCCGCTCTCGTCACCGGGCAGGTGATCGACCAGGTTGTCCCCGTTTCGGGTCCGAAAGTCGCCGAGATGGAAAAGCTGCTCGAAAACATCTTCCGCTCGGTCAACATCGCGCTGGTCAACGAACTCGCCCAGCTCTGCGACCGCATGGAAGGCGTGAACATGTGGGAAGTGATCGAAGCCGCGAAGACCAAGCCCTTCGGCTTCATGCCGTTCTACCCGGGTCCGGGCATCGGCGGCCACTGCATTCTCATCGATCCCTACTACCTGTCGTGGATCGCGCGGAAATACGATTTCCAGACGAATTTCATCAATCTCGCGGCCGAGACGAACGAAAGCATGCCGTTCTACGTCAAGAACATGCTCTTCCGTCAGCTCGCCACGATGCCGATTTCGATCAAGGACGCCAACATTCTCATGCTCGGCGTGGCCTTCAAGCGCGACGTCGACGACACGCGCCACTCCCCGGCCCTGCGCGTGATGGAGCTGCTGCTCGAAGACAACGTGCGCAAGCTGCATTACAACGATCCGTGGGTGCCTGAGGTACAGGTCAACGGCACGCGGCTCAAGAGCCGCAAGCTCACCCCCGCGCTGCTCGAGAGCATGGACTGCGTCGTGGTCACCACGGATCATTCCGACTACGATTACGAGATGATCGTCCGGCACAGCAAGGTGGTCATCGATACGCGCAACGCCACGAAGGCGGTCCGCGGCCGCAAGGCGCATGTGACCGTTCTCGGCGACGGGAAAAAGTAACGCAATTCGCCTCCGGCGAATTGCGTTACGCTGCAGCACGCTGCGCGTGCGCCATCGGTGCACTTCGTGCACCGCCCTTGCCGCGCTTCGCGCGGCGCTCCGCCGCGAGCGAAACCAATACAAGCGGGGCGCTACGCGCCCCTCGACCAGCGCACGCAGTGCGCGAACGCAGCGCGCGATAGCGCGCCATGGCATTACACCAACACACGAATCCCAACTATGCTGAAATTCATAAGCGTCGTGGGCGCCCGCCCGAATTTCATGAAAGTCGCGCCGCTGCACCGCGCGCTGCTGCCGCACGCCGACCGCGTGCAGCACATGATCTGCCATACGGGACAGCACTACGACGAAAAAATGTCGAAGGTGTTTTTCGAGGACCTCGAGCTGCCGCAGCCGGATATCTATCTCGGCGTGGGATCGGGTTCGCATGCGGAGCAGACCGCGCGCGTGATGGTGGAATTCGAAAAGGTGTGCCTCGAACAGCGGCCCGACCTGGTGATCGTCGTGGGCGACGTGAATTCCACCCTGGCCTGCTCGGTCACCGCCGCCAAGCTGCACATTCCCGTCGCGCACGTGGAAGCCGGCCTCCGCAGCTTCGATCGCGACATGCCCGAGGAGATCAACCGCCTCGTCACCGACGTCATCGCCGACTACCTGTTCGTGACCGAGGACGCCGGCATGCGCAACCTGCGGCATGAGGGCGTTCCCGAGGAGAAGCTGTCCTTCGTCGGCCACGTCATGATCGATTCGCTCTCTTATTATAGAGAGAAGGCGGCGCTTTCTCCGGCCCTGGCCGATTTCGGGCTTCAGCCGAAAGCGTATACGCTGGTGACGCTGCACCGTCCGAGCAACGTGGACGTGAAGGAAAACCTCGAAAAAATCCTCAGCGTCTTCGAAAGCATCAAGGATCAGACGCGCTTCATCTTTCCCGTGCATCCGCGCACACGCAACAGGATCGCGGAATTCGGTCTGCAGGAGCGTTTCGACGCGATCACCTCGCTCACGCTCTGCGACCCCATCGGCTACCTCGATTTCCTGAAGCTGATGGACAACGCCGCGCTGATTCTCACCGATTCGGGCGGCATCCAGGAAGAAAGCACCTGGCTGCAGGTTCCCTGCGTCACCCTGCGGGAGAGCACCGAGCGTCCCGTCACCGTCGAGGTCGGCACGAACGAGGTCGTCGGCCTCGACATTCCGCTGGCAGTGGAAAAATCCCGCGCTGCATTGAACGGCACGGCAAAGCGTGGTAATATTCCCGAATTATGGGACGGCAGAGCCGCCGAACGCATTGTGAAGATTCTGTTGGACAAATTGAGCAAGTAGGAACATGTGCCGAAACACGATCTTTTCACGCTACGTCGTCATGCCGAGTAGGTCGCCGCAGGCGACCGTATCGAGGCACGACCCCTCGATACGCGCCACCCTTCGGGCGTCGCTACTCGGGGTGACGCGTCTGCAGAATTCCACCCTTCGGAGCGTCCTTCCGTCCCTCGCGCTCCTCGCGTTCCTCCTCCTCACCGCATCCCCCGCTTTCGCCCAGTTCGACGCGCTGAATCCGCTGAACCAGCAGTCCGCGAAAAGCGCGGATGCCGGCGCGGCCCTGCTGACACGCGAAGCCGTGCCCGTGGCGCGCACCGTGGATCCGGCATACTATTACTGCGGCGCGGGCGACGTGCTGTCGCTGTCGCTGACGCAGCCGATCGACATGGATGCCGTGCTGCAGGTGAGTGCCGACGGGGTTTTGGTGATTCCGAAGCTCGGCGCCGTGCAGGTGGCGGGGAAATCCCTCGCCGAGGTCCGCAGCGTGGTCGACGCGGCAATCCGCAGGAAATTCGTCGGCGAGGCGGCGTTCACGCTCGCGCTCGCCCAGCCGCGGGCGATCATCGTCAACGTCCAGGGCGAGGTGAAATCTCCCGGCCTGCTTCAGCTCACCGCCGCCACGCCGGTTTCCACCGCGCTGCAGCTGGCCGACGTCGAAAAGAAAGAAGCCGCGCAGACGCCGACGGCGATGATGCAGGGAGAGTCCACCACCGCGGCGCGCAGCTACCGCGAACGCCTCGGCAGCCGTTATTTCGGCGACCGGGAAATGGAAGCCCGCGCCCTGCGCCGCATCGTCGTGCAGCATGCCGACGGCAGCGTGAGCCGCGCCGACCTGCCCATGTACGAGGCCACGCGCGACAGCAAGTATGATCCCTTCCTCCGCGAGGGCGACGTCGTCGTCGTGCCGCATCGCGAAGTCGGGGTTTCCACCATCAGCGTGCTCGGCGCCGTGCTGCGTCCGGGCGTATTCGAATTCATCGAAGGCGACCGTCTTTCCGATCTCGTGCGCATGGGTTTCGGACTGGATCCGCAGAAAACGATTCTTTCCGCCGAACTCGCGCGTGAAGGCGCGCAGCCGATGAAGATCGACGTCGCATCCCTTCGCAGCGCGTCCGACGACATGCCGCTGAAGGCGGGCGACCGCCTCCTGGTGTACGCCGAAGTGCCTCGGAGCACCGGCGGCGCGGCCGCGGCGGACGGCGAACTGCGCACGCCCGGCGTGTACCCGATCGTTCCCGGCAAAACCACCGTCGCACAGCTGGTCGAAATGGCCGGCGGCTTCTCCGCCGAAGCGTGGCCCGGACACGGCGAACTGTACCGCCGGCAGATGGGCGTGGACGGCTTCGCGCCGGACCAGGCGCGCGAGACCGATCGAAGCTTCGAGAAAAGCAGCCTCGTCAATGAAGACACCCTGTACTGGGCCATCACCGCGCGTCTGCGCGAAGGCCGCGTGGCGGTCGATTTCCACCGCCTCTTCGTCGAGCACGACGCCAGTGCCGACGTGACGCTGCAGGACGGCGACATTCTCCTCGTCCCGCGCAACACCGGCACCGTGTACGTCTACGGCCAGGTCAACAACAGCGGCTTCATTCCCTGGACCAAGGGCAAGGATTTCGACTGGTACATCGAGCAGGCCGGCGGTATCGGTGAATCCGCCAGCGAGAGCCGTTCCGCCGTCATCAAATCAAACACGCGCGCCTGGGTGGATCCCGACGGCGCCGTGATCGAACCCGGCGACATGATCTACGTCCCGCACGAGCCCCTCGTGAAAATGGCCACCACCACCGACATCCTCGCCGTCGCCGCCGCCATCGTCGGCGGTCTCGCCGGTGTCGCGGGCCTGGTGATCTCGGTAACGAGATAAAAAGAATCGATCCTACACGATCCTCAACGAATACTATGTCCCAAACCACATCCTCCGATTCCCGCCCCTTCGTGCGTTCCGTGTTCGTGCTTCTGCGGCACTGGAAATTCATCGCGGCGGCATTCCTGACCGCGGCCGTTGTGGCGCTGGTGTACGCGCTGACGCTGCCGAACTGGTACAGGAGCAGCGCGTCCTTCCTGCCCCCGCAGGGGAATTCGGGCCTTCTCGAACGCGTGACCGGCGGACTTTCGTCCACGCTGAAAAGCTTCGGTATCGCCGGACTCGGCGGCGACGGCGAGGGCTACAGCTACATCGCCATTCTCGAAAGCCGCAGGATGGGAGAAATCCTGGTGAAACAGTTCGACCTGACGAAGGTCTACGACATCGCCGACGGATCGATGGAAAGAACGCTGAAGGCGCTCGGCGAGAATTCCGAATTCTCGTACGAGGAAGACGGACGCGTGGTGATCAGCGTCTGGGATACGGACCCGCAGCGCGCGGCCAACATCGCCGACGCGTACTTCACGCATCTCAACGAGATTTCCACCGAACTCAACAGCAAGGAAGCGCGCAACAACCGCGAATTCGTCGAGCTGCAGTACAACGGCGTGCGCGACAGTCTCGCGAAACTGGAAAACCAGTTCGCTGCTTTCCAGAAGCGCACGAAGATCTTTTCTCTCGAGGAACAGACCAAGGCCACGATTTCCGCCGCGGGCGAACTCTACGCCCAGCTGAAGGCACAGGAAGTGTACCTCGGCATGCTCGAGACCAGCCTGCGTCCCGACGACGCGGAGGTCCGCCGACAGCGCGCGCTGGTCGAAGGACTCAAGAAGCAGGTGCCGGGCCTGGGCGATAACGAACTGACCGGCCTTCTCGGCGACAAGGGCACCGACCTTCCGGAGGAAGGGCTCACCTACCTGCGCCTCTACCGCGACATCGAAATTCTCAGCAAGATGCAGGCCTTCCTTCTCCCGATGTACCAGCAGTCGGTCATCGAGGAGCAGAAGCAGCTGCACGTGCTCGTTCCGCTC
>QKAF01000059.1 GCA_003246455.1 Bacteroidota bacterium | reverse complement strand
GATTAAGAGTCAGCTGCTCTACCAACTGAGCTACGCGTGCACAACCAAATTACGGCGCACGCCGGAATTTTCAAAGCGGGAATGGCATTTTTCTGGGGAGATTTTTAAAATCGGGCTTCTTTCGCTGAAAAACAAACCCGCAGTTGAGACCGGGTGCTGCCCGGACAAACGGGCGCTATTAATCGTTCCAGACATGACGAGCCCCAGCTGAGAATTTCCACTCCGCGTGAGACACGGCGTTCGCCAGGAGAAGCAGGAGGTCGCAGCCAGGCCCTGCGATCGACATCAGCACACGAAATGTTGCCCTTCTTTCTGTCCATTCGCTCGAGGCGATGTCCTCTCCGCCCTTCCCCGGCTTCGTCTCGCTTCGCTCGGCTTCGCCGTGGCAAGCCCGTTCAATGCCGGCTTCGTCTCGCTTCGCTCGGCTTCGCCGTGGCAAGCCCGTTCCTTCCCGGCTTCGTCTCGCTTCGCTCGGCTTCGTCGTGGCAAGCCCGCCCCTAAAACTGCTCGTCGTCGAAGGCCATGGAGATGTGCGATACGCCCGCGACGCGCCGCAGATCCCGCAGCAGGGCCTGGTTGTCGCGGATGTCGTGGAGCTGGATGTAGTAGGAGACCTGCAGGGGACCCTCGCCGTTGGTGACGGAGGCGTTGACGAGCCGCTGGCGCTTGCAGTGACGGGCGAGGACGTCGATGTACGGGGGACGTGCGTCGTCGCCGGCGTCGTAGCTGAACTGCAGGAAATATTCCCGGCGCTGCGGGGCGAGCATGGGCAGATGCACGAGCAGGTACACGACACCGCCGATGAGGACGGTCCCGACGACGGCGATGGCCTGCGCACCGGCGCCGGCGGCGAGTCCGGCCGCGAGGGAGAAGAAGATGAAGACGATGTCGAGGGTTTCCTTGACGGCGGTGCGGAAGCGTATGATGGACATCGCGCCCACGAGCCCGAAGGCGCGCGCGAGGCTGTTGCCGATGATCATGATCACCATCGCGGTGATGAGCGTGAGCAGCACCATCGAGTTGAGAAACGACGGCGGGTAGCCCGGGGTGGCGGCGGTCTTTTTGTACACCCAGGCGATGAACATGCCGCAGACGAAGGCGATGAGAAGGTTGACGAGGATGTCGCCCACGGTCATCGGGAACAGGTCGAGGTTTTGCAGGTCAGTGAGCATGAGCGTCCAGACTGAGTGTGTACTTCGATAATGCGAGGCGGCGCAGCTGATGACGCGCCAGCTGCGAACGCAGCCAGGCGGGCACGCCGCGCGTGAATTTCACCTCGAGTATGCAGTGCTGCCGCATGACCGGCATCAGGTCGCCGTCGCGGTAGAAGTCGTCGTGTTCGCGGGTGTAGGCGGCGCGGAGGCGCTTGTCGATGGTCACCCGCAGATCGCCGTAGCCGTTGACGGTGTACGCCTCCCGGTCGTAGACGATGAGCGCGACCGGCCGCAGGGCCTTCCGGTCGTAATCGCGGAAGAATTTCTCGGCGTTCGCCGGATGAATGCCGTCGCCGACCTTTTTCTCGACATGCCGGTCGAGGTCGCGCTGGTCGACGAGATCGCCGACCGCGTCCACGGCAACGCCGCAGCGGTACTTGGTCAGGTAGGCGCCGGATTTCTCCTTGATCTCCAGGAACGCCCGCGCTCCCTCGGCGGGATCGTTGTAGGCGCGGATCCGGTACTTGCGGCGGACCCGCACGCCCTCGATTTTCTCGCGATAGGCGGCGAATCGCGGCGTGTCGAGATACACCGAACGCACGGTGTACTGCAGATCGGGGGCCAGCCGGGCGTACTTGTCGGGCTCCATGTGCAGCATCAGCGCGCGCCGCAGCGCGGGAATGCTGTCGTTGGGCAGAAGATACTTGTATTCGAGCTTCGGATACGGCATGGCTACATCGTGATGCTGGACCAGAGGTGCTGCAGGTATGCGGGAATGCCGATCGGCGGCGCCTGCACGCGGCAGCGCGCAATGAGACCGGGCTGCAGTGCCTCGGTGTCCCCGGCGGCTTCGGCGGATACGATGCTCACGGGATTCCCCTGCACGTATTCCACACGCTTGTCGATGCGGCGGATCACGGCGGTTCCCGTCAGGGCGGTGAGCGGGACGTCGAACTCGATGCGGTCCCCTTCCCGCAGACGCGCGCAGTCGCAGACGTTCACCGGCAGCAGCAGAACGAGCGCGCTGCGGTCCTGCACGGCGAGCAGGGTGTCCGCCGCGTGCGGATGCCGCAGTTCGCCGCTGAGCGGCGCGATGTGCGTGAAGCGGTTCATGCGCGCACGCACGGCCGCGATCTCGGATTCGAGCGCCGCGGCACGGACTTCGCTCTGCCGCACGTCCTCGGCCTTGAGTCCGCTGGTCACGGCATCGAGCTGCGACTGCGCCACGGCGACGCCGGCGCGGAGAACCTCGAGACGGTCGCGGGATAATTCGAATTCCTCATCCGAAAGGATGTTTTTCGCGTGCAGTTCCGTCTGCCGTGCGTGCCAGTGCTGCTGCTCGTCAAAGGCGGCGCGGGCCTGCGTCACGGCGTCGCGCGCCTGCTGCACCACCGCGGGCTTGTCGCCCGACCGGGCCGAGGCCACCATGGCGTGCGCCACGTCGAGCGCGCCTTCCAGCGCGGTGAGCTGCTGCGCGAGCTCGGGGGAGGTCAGCCAGCCGACGGTGTCGCCTTTCTGCACCGACACGGCCGACATCAGGCCGGGCGCGAGCACGAACTGCATCGCGTCGCCGCGGACGGGCTCGGTCACGGAATACTGTTCGACGACGCCGCTGCCGTTGCTGCGCACGAGCGAGGTCAGCTGCCCGTTGTCGGTGCGCACCAGCACCCACTCCCGCTCTGGAAGGAGCCGGCCGTAGACGGTCACCGAGTACGGGATGCGGATGGGCAGCACGAGCAGCGCGATCAGCACGGCAAGGAGCACTCCGGAAATGATGAGTGCGCGGCGTCTGGGGATATGGGGGATGGTGGTCATAGGATTGCTTGCGGGGTCATCGGCGGATCATGTTACCGGTAAACACGTCGGTGCCCGAATAGTTACGAAAGAAATACATTCCCGGGCTCGCCAGCTGTCCGGCGGCGTCGCGGCCGTCCCAGACCAGCTGTCCGCTGCCCGCGGCGTTCGTGCTGCCACGGAGACGGCGTACGAAACGTCCCAGCGCGTCGTAGATCTGTACCTCCACGTCCCCGGCATGCGGCGCCTGGAAATAGATCGTGGTCGAGGCGCTGAAGGGATTCGGGGCGTTCCACGCGCTGAGCGCGGGCGTCTCGGGAAGCGCGTCGCCGGCGCCCGAGGTCTGCAGCGCGGCCAGCCCGCTGTAATCCGCCGGATAGCGCAGGGAACGGGCGACCTCCCTGCCGTAATTGTATTCCCACACGATGGTGCCGTCGGCGGCCACCTCGCGGAATTTCCCCGCGGTCGCTTCGGTCAGGTACGTGTTGCCGTTCGACAGCCGCTGATTCCCTCCGAGATGGTTCGAGAAGAAACTGGTGCCCGCGCTGTATGTCCAGGTGGGAGCGGCCGGACCGAATGCCTGTCCCGCGGTATGGATGAACTTCCCCTCGCCGTCGAGCGGCGGGGTGATTTCCACGATGACCGATGCGCGTGCGCGCGCCGCGTTGTTGAAGGCGAGGATGTTGCCCGCACCGGGATACCCGGCGGGCACCCACGCGGAACAGTGAACGACGTCGAACACCTGGGTTCCGGATGCGTCGTAGTTTGCCGGATTTCCCCAGCGATAGAGGATATCGCCTCCCCTGCCGTGGCGTCCGCCCGAATGTCCCGCGGCTTCCGCGGTGGTCGTGCTGTGGTCGATGACGTAGAATTCGTTCATGAAATGCGAGCTGATCACGACCAGGTCCGCCTCGGGATTGTAGCTGACGCCGTTGATATGCAGCCAGTCGCCCCCGCCGGGACCCTGCGCACTCGCCATGAGGTTGATGTCGAGCAGTTCCGGATGCTCGGCGATCACGCCGTAACCCGGTTTCGCGGGATCGCGATCCTGGATGAGATGATCCCACGCATGCCATTCCCATACCACCGTGCCCGTGCTGCCCGAGGGCTGCACTTCCACGAGATGATCGGGCCACATCACCTGCGCGTTCTGACGTCCGAGGGCGGCAGCTTCCGCCGCGGTCTTCACTTCCCAGGCGATCAGGAGGATGTTGCCGTTGGGCATGGGCTCGATGTCGTGATGCGCGATCCAGGTGGGACCCGAGTAGGTGTACGACCAGACCACGTTCCCGTTCCAGTCCGTCTTCTCGATCAGACCGCTGCTCGCCGCGCCGCGCACCTGCGCGTTCGGGACGGACGCCGGCCGCAGCAGGCTCCCGTCGGGCAGCAGGTACGTCGAGTATCCGCCGGAGTAAAGGTGCGACCAGGTGTGCACGGTCGCGCGCTGCATGTCGATGAGGTACGTCGTCCGCCCGTTCGTCGGACTGAAGAGCGTATAGCCGTCAAGCGGCTGCTGGGCGCGCGCGGTGCCGAACGCGAGTATGAGTAGGACTACAACGAGGGCTTCTCGATATATGGCCATTCCGGTCTCCAATGAATCTCTGTATGTAAATGGAATCGTCACCGCAGCACCGTGAATTTTCCCGCCGTGCGCTCGATCGCGCCGGAGGCGGTGGTGACGAGCACCTGGTAGAAATGCACGCCGGTCCCGAGTTCGCTGCCGGCGATCTGCGTTTCGTACAGGCCGGGGGACTGCGCACCGAGATCACTGCGGCGGAGTTCGCGGCCGAGGGCGTCGAAGATCACGAGGGTCACGTCGCCGGCGGCCGGAAGCGTGCAGGCGATGCTCGTGCCCCTGGTGACGGGGTTCGGATAGTTCCACGCGGTCAGCGCGGGAGACTCGGGCGTCGTGCCGGCGGACATCGCGGCGTAATTCAGCAGCTGCGTCCGCAGGTCGGCGTTCCGCGTCCGTGAAAACCGCGTCAGCCCCGGCACCGGCATTCCCGGTCCGACCATGACGTCGGTGTCCATGTTGTCGAGGAACTGCTGATAGGTGTAAAGCTTGTTCTGGTCGGCCTGCACCCACGGATCGAGCATCGGCTGCCAGCGCGCGATCTGCACGGCGACGCTGTCTTCATGCGCCGGACCTTCCACCAGGCTGGCGATGGCACGCAGGTAGCGCGCCCGCAGCACATCGTCTGCAAGGATGCGCCGGTTGAGCGGACGCCGGGCCAGGTTGCTGATGCTGAGCACATCCTGCGTGAACACATTCCAGTTGTTGGGGTAGGATCCGAATCCCTCGTTGATGTCCCAGGGAATGAAGGTGAACTGACCGCCGTTCTCCTCGTCGTAAACATAGAAGTTGCGGCCCGAGCCGGTATAGCTGTCGAAATTCGACATGACCATGTTGAAGGCCAGCAGCTGAACGGCGCTTTCGAATTCTATCCACGCACCCACCTGATCCCGGAATTCCGCGTCCGGCGCGGTGTTGAGCACGTGCACCATCTCGATGAAGCGCGTCCAGTCGTCGGCGGATTCGTTCGTCTTCAGTTCGTACTCCTCGAGGTAGCCGGATGACGCGGTGCCGCGGTATTCCAGCGAGGCGCCGTTGTCCCCGGCCTTGTAGAGGTTGAAGCTGTTGTCGGAAAAATGCCGTGCGAGGAATTTCTTGTCCACCTGCTCGACCATCGTGTACAGCCCGAGCAGCTCTCCGTCGACCTTGATGGCGGCGAACGCGGCCCGGGGCGCGTGCATGCGCGTCCCGATCATGTCGTAGCAGATTTTCTCGCGGAGGAAGGTCGGATCCTTGGTCGCATTGCTGAAATTCAGTTTCTCGACGTCGTAGCATTCCTGCTTGCTGCGATACTCGTCGAACGCGAATTTCAGCGGCTTCTTGGGCGTGTTGCGCGACATGTTGTAGGAGGAATTCCCCTTGTAGCGCACGCCGACGCTGTCGAACACGATGCCCGCGTACTCGACACGCGCTGGGATGTACTCCTCGCCGTGCTCGTACCAGTACTTGAGCGTGTCTTCCCAGTCCGGGTAGTAGAACGTGATGTTGAATTCATGCACGTAGCTGTTGTCGAACAGCAGCGCGGTGGAATCGATCTCCTGCGCCCGCAGTCCGGCCGTGCAGAGAATGAGTGCCATGACGAGCATCGTCGCTTTCATTCTGCGTGTCTCCTCTCTTACTGCTACTGCGCCGTACGTACGGCCCGGAATCCGATGAAATTGAAGATGTAGTCGGGGGTGCTGAACTCCCTGTTCGTCGCGCGCAGGTACGGGACGTCGTTGCCCCAGCTGCCGCCGCGAAGGCTGTGCCAGCCGCCGCTGACCGGTCCTTCCGGATCGGCCACCTGCGCATCGGTGTAATACGTGGCGTCGTACCAGTCATGGCACCATTCCCACGCGTTCCCGATCATGTCGTAGAGTCCGTAGGGATTCGGCAGCCGCGACGCGGCCGGGGAGAAGCCGAAGCGGTCGGATTCCGATCCGAGGTTCCAGGCGTTGCCCGCCCATACCGCGTAGCTGTCCACTTCGGTGCTGTCGTCGCTGCCGGAGGGATACCCCGCAGCGTCCTTTCCCCAGAAGAAATCGAAGCTCACGCCGCCCCTGCAGGCGTATTCCCATTCCGCCTCGGTCGGCAGCCGGTAGCCGCTGCGGTTGAGATCCGCCGTGACGTCCTCGAGTTCGCAGCCGTTGCCCGGCGTCCCGAGAATGTTCGAATACGCGTACACGACCTCGAGTCCTTCGGCCTTGCTCCGCGCGTTGCAGTACAGGACGGCGTCGCCCCACTCCAGCAGATACGCCGGGTAACGGGCGCCGACGCCGTAGGAGGCCGTCCAGTCGGGCGTGCTGTATGTCGGATATTCGGCTTTCATGATGCGGTCGTACTCGGACTGCGTGACTTCGGTCGTGTCCATCCAGAAGCTGCGGGAGAATGTCACCACGTGCACGGGCTGTTCGTCGGCGTTTCCGGAAGCGGAGCCCATGCCGAAGGATTTCCCTTTCGCCTCGACGAGGACCATGGCGCCGCTGTACTGGCGCGACGGGGTGATGACGGGATCGGTGCCGCTGTCGTCGTTCGAATCGCAGGAGGAAATGAGCGTGGCGAGCACGAGGGCCGCGAGAATGCGTGAAGTGGTGCGCATGGACAGACTCCGTCAGCGAGTGGGAAATGATGGATGCGGAGAACGGGACCGGCGAAGAGCGAGAGCGCCGGTACGGGAAGTTAGACATTCCAGACTGAAAAAGGTTGCAGCAGGATCGAAATTCATTTGCTCGCCCTCTCCTCCGGCGCACATGCTGTTTTCTGACGCATCGCCGGCGTATATTCCGGCAACCATCTCCTGATATCCTTTGCAGTCACGTTCCCGACAATGGTCCCCTCGCGCAATCGCCGCCGCCGCGGCGCTGCTCTGCGCATTGCTCGCGCTCCCGTCCCCGGTGCGGCCGCAGCGGCTGCCCTTCGAGCATCTGACCGTCCGCGGCGGGCTCGCCTCCAACTATGTCACCACCCTCGCGCAGGATGCCATGGGCCGACTCTGGATGGCCACGTCGGACGGCATTTCCATCTACGACGGGGAGCAGTGCCGGACGCTGACCAAACGCGACGGCCTGCCGTCGCACTACGTGACCCACCTCCTACCCGCACCCGCCGGGAACGGCATGTACGCGATCGTGAGCGGATCGCCGGTGTTCATCACACACGATTCGGTGCATCAGCTCATCCGCCGCCGCGTCGCCCGCTCGACCTTCGTCTCTTCCATCGCGGCCCTGCCCGACGGCAGCCTGTGGGCGTCGAGCAGCCAGGGCCTGCTGCGCATCACGGGAGATACGCTTTTTCATGTCGACGGAACGGGACACGTTCCCGCGGCGAACTGCATGCACGGCGATGCGCGCGGCCGCCTCTGGATGGTCGCGCCGAACGGCGTGTCCGTTTACCGGCCGGACACCCGGACGCTGCAGCCGGTCGACACGCTGCGCGGCCGGTACAAGGACATGTACAGCATCAGACCGGGACCGTCCGGCTCGCTGTTCGTCTGCGCGCGCGACAGCTCCGTGACGGAATTCCGCGACGGACGTGTCCGTGCGCGACATCGCTTTCCCGGCGCACAGCCCCGGGACCTGATCTGCGACGAGGCGGGCACGTGGTGGATCGGGACCTCCAACGGCATCTATTCCGCCCCGGGGCCGGAGCTCGCGCTCGCCCGCGCGGTTCGCGATGACTTCCGCGACAACTATTCGGGCATCGGGATCAACCGGCTGCTGCAGGACCGCGAACGGAACATCTGGTTCGGTTCGGACGGCATGGGCGCCGGCTGGCTGGAAGACCGCGGGACGCAGTATTTCGTCGCGCGTGACATGACCAGCGAAGGCACCATGGATCACGAGGGCAGGCTCTGGATTTCTTCGCACCTGGGCATCTGGGAGTACTGGCACGACGAAGGCGGCCGCTGGCAGCGCCGCCTGCATGCGCGCACGCCGTCGTGGCCCGCGGGTTACTGCTACCACATCCAGACGACGCCGAACGGCCGGCTGTACGTCGCATTTTCCGGCAGCGCCATCGCGGAATTCACCATTGCGCGCAGGCCCGCCGCCGCATCGTCGCTCCGTCTGCGCCGCATCCTCGCTCCGTCGGCCGCGGTTCCCGATCCCGATCCCTTCTGCTTCGTGGTCGACCGGCGATCGCGCATCTGGATAAAAACACGCAGCAGCGACGTCGCCGTGATGGACCTCACGGAGTCTCCCCGCCTGCTGCGGCGCATCGCGCGCGTGCATCCCGACATCCGCGTCATGTTCGAGGACCGCGACGGGAGCATCTGGATCGCGGGATACAACGGCGTACCCGTACAGTTCTCCGGCGACGATCCCCTCGCTTCCGAACCCCGGCGCTGCGTCGCGCTGGGGAACATCAGCGCGCGCGCCTTTCTCCGCGACCGCAGGGGCCGGCTCTGGATCGGCACGATGGCGGGCGTCCGCTATCTCGAAGACGGCCGCTGGCATGAAATCACCGACGCGAACGGACTCCCCAACGATCGCGTGTTCTCCCTCGCCGAAGGCAAGGAAGGACGCATCTGGCTCGGCACGCAGACCGGCATGGTCACCTTCGATCCGCAGCCGCGATGGATCACCCCGCAGCCGGAGCTGACCGAAAATCCTGTCGGGGACTGCGGGATCCTCGACAACGGGGTGCTGTGGATCGCCACCGCGTTCGGCCTGACACTGCACGACCAGCGCCGCGGCGTGCTCGACACGCTCAAGGCGGTGCCGTATCTCCACGCGATGCGCGTCAACGAGCAGCCCGTCCGCTACCGCGACGGCATGCGGCTCGCCGCCGACGAAAACAACTGCCGCTTCGAATTCTCGATCCCCCATCTGCGCAAATCCCGGCTGGTGCGTCTCGAATATCGTTTCGACGGCAGCGACTCGACCTGGAGCGCCCCGATTTCCGAACGCAGCCTGACATTTCGCGCGCTGCCTCCCGGGCGATATTCCCTGCTCGTCCGCGCCCGGAACAGCGCCGGGATCGCCGGGCGCGTCCCGCTGCGGCTGTCGTTCGTCATCCGTCCGCCGATCTGGCGCGAACCGTGGTTCCTTGCTGCGGCGATGATGCTGGTGCTCACCGCGGTGGTGTACGTGTCCCGCCTGCGCGTCCGCCGACTCCTGGAGTCCGAACGCATCCGCACGCGCATCGCGGCCGATCTGCATGACGACATCGGCACGGGATTGACGCGCATCGCCATGATGACCGACATGATGCAGCAGCAGGCGAGGATGGTCCCGCGTCCCGCGGACAATCCCCCGGATGCATCGTTCGGAGAACTCGAGACCACGCTGCAGCGGACCGGACGGATCGCGCGGGAACTGATCGAACAGATGAGCGATGTCGTCTGGTCGCTCGACCGCCGAAACGAGGGGGTGCAGCAGCTGCTCGACCGCCTCCGCATTTTCGCCTACGATCTGACGGAGGCGCGGGATATCGCCCTGGACTTCGAGGTCGACGAAAGCATCCTCCGCGCACGCGTCGGGTCGGAACTGGCGCGCAGCCTGCTGCTGGTCATGAAGGAAGCGCTGAACAACGCGGTGCGGCATGCAGAACCCTCCTCGATCTCCGTGCGTCTCCACGCGGAGGGTGGCCGGCTGCACTTCCGCGTCTCGGACGACGGCCGGGGTTTCGACCCCGCGACCCATGCGCGCCGCAGCGGGCTGCAGCACATGGAGGACCGGATTCACGGCTGCCAGGGGACGCTCGAGGTCGCATCGTCCACAGGCGGCGGCACGACCGTGTCGGGTACGGTGCCCCTGCAGACCGGGCGGCATCGCGCGCGCAGAAAAAACTGAACGATTGTACTGTTGCAGTTGCGAAATCAGGAAGGTACCATGCTCCCTATGGAGTCGAATGCAAACAGCACCACGATTTCCGTCGCCGTCGTGGACGACGATGAGGAGGTCCGCAACGGTCTCAGCTGGATGGTGAACCATGCGGACGGGTTCCGCTGCGTCGCCGTGTTCGAGAGCGGACAGGACGCGCTCGACCATTTCCCCGAACCGCTCCCCGACGTGGTGCTCATGGACATCGGGCTGCCGGGGATGTCGGGTATCGAATGCGTGCGAGAACTGAAAAAGCGCCACCCCGCGATCCGCATCGTCATGCAGACCGTCTACAGCGACGACGACAAAATCTTCGAATCGCTGCGCGCCGGTGCGGTCGGGTACATTCTCAAGAAATCCCCGATCCTGAAAGTGCTGCAGGCGATCACCGATGCCTATGAAGGCGGCGTCCCGATGTCGGGCGAAGTCGCCCGCCGCGTGCTCGCCTTCTTTCAAACACCGGCCCCTGAAGACGACATGGCGAATCTCTCGCAGCGCGAACGTGAGGTCCTCGACGAACTCATCGAAGGGAAGAGCTACAAGACGATCTCCGACACGTTGTTCCTCAGCGTTCACACCGTCCGCTTTCACGTGCATCACATCTACGAAAAACTGCATGTGCGATCCCGCGCCGAATTCATGGCCAGGATGATGGATCGCAGGCTTCCCCGCTGACCCCTTCCGGCACCTCCTCCCTCCCGCGCCGCCGCGAGACGAAAACCGTACATTCGTGCAGTTGATCGACCTTCCGCCCGTCCCTACCTTTTTTCCATTACACCAGCGTACCTGATCCGTTTATCTGAATCAATCAAGGAGCAGCCATGAACTGGATTCAACGGGTATTGGTCCCGGCCCTCTGCGTGTGCGCCCTCGGGGCGCTCGCGTTTCCCGCGCCGGCGTCGGCCCAGGCGGTCCGCCTCGACCGCTGCGTCATTTCCTCCGCAGCCATCGAGGCGAGCGGCTCCGTCGGCCTCCGGGGTTCGGCCGGACAGCCGGCCGTCGGCCGTGTCGACGGTACGGCCCTCGATGCCTGGCTCGGTTTCTGGTATCAGCCGTCGACGATGACCGTCGGTCTGTTCGATGAAGCGCAGCCGCTCCCCGCCGTCCTTGATGCGGCGGTGTTTCCGAATCCGACCGTCGGGGATGTCGGCGTCCGCCTCGCGCTCGACGAAGCAGCCGAGGTGACGGCGACCGTCGTCGACGCCGCGGGACGCACGCTGTCCCGTCGCGCGATGGGAATGTTCCCGCCGGGCGATCAGAGCTTCACGCTGTCCGCTGCCGAACTCGGAACGGAGTACAATGCATCCGGACTGCGTTTCATCGTGCTCCGCGCCACGGGCAGCGGCGGAGCGGTCCAGCAGCAGGTACTCACGCTCGTTCTTCTGCGGTAAACGGAGGGAGTATCATGAAAACGCGCATCATCATCCTCGCTCTTCTGCTCCCGTTCGCCGCCTTGGCGCAGGTCCCCCGCACGGTCAGCCTGCAGGGCGCGCTGACGGACAACAGCGGCAAACAGCTGCCTGACGGCGCGCACTCCGTGACCGTGCGCCTTTACGCTGCGGCGTCCGGCGGAAGCGCCCTGCACAGCGAGTCCTTCTCCACGCTGCTCCGCGGGGGCGTCTTTTCTGTCATCCTCGGGTCGACCACACCGATCCCCGCGTCGGTCACTTTCGATGCTCCCTGCTGGCTCGGTTTCAGCGTCGATGGCGGAGCGGAGCTTTCGCCGCGAACGCCGCTCAACGCCGTTCCCTACGCGCTGTCTGCCGAAAGCAGCGCCCGGGCAAAGGAGGCCGATCACGCAGATGCCGCTTCGACGGCGACGACGGCGCAGCATGCCGCCACGGCGGATGTGGCCAGCGCCCTCTCTTCCGGCGCGACGGGGGTCGTGACGAGCATCAACGGCGCGGACGGCGCGGTGACGCTGCAGGGCGCAGGCGGCACGTCGGTGACGCGCAGCGGCACGACGGTCACCATCAGTTCCTCCGGCGGCGGGGGAACGGGAATCGCGGGCCTGCAGAACACCGACGGAACCATCGAAATCCAGAACCCGAACGGTCCTGTCGCCGCCATTGCCGTCGCGGACCAGTCCATCAGCAATACGAAGCTGGCGCAGGGAAGCGTCGGGAACGCACAGCTGATGGACGGTGCCGTCGGGACCGCGAAACTGGCGGACGCGGCGGTGGATGAAACGAAACTCGCCAACGCTGCCGTCGGCGCGAACCATGTGAAACGCGGGAGCCTCTACGCCGACCATTTCGCGCCCGGCTCGATTACGCTGGATCGCCTCAATGTCGTCGGCGCGAGAAACGGGCAGGTGCCCACGGTCGCGGCGAATACGGTGATCTGGTCCGATCCCCCGGCCGGGACATCCGTCTCCTTTCCGCTGAGCGATACGATCGCCGCGGCGGCGCCGCTCCTGGACCTCACCAACACCACGGGATCGGTGCTCCGGGCGATTGCGCCCGACGGGAATCCGACGATTTACGCGGAGACACAGCAGATCCCGCTGGGAACGGCCATCAAAGGGAAATCCGCGCATGGAACGGGCGTCCATGGGGAGGGCAGCATCGGTGTGGGCGGCACCGGAAACGCCTCCGGAGTGCAGGGATTCTCGCAGAGCAATTATGGCGTGTACGGCATCAGCAGCGATGGAACCGGCGTGCAGGGCTCGAGCTCGACCAGTACCGGAGTCGCCGGATTCAGCAACGCCAAAGCGGCCGGCGTCGTCGGCACGGTGGAACGAGCCTGGCTGCGCGCAAACGTCGGCGTGCTGGGCTTTGCCCCGAGCGGTGAAGGCGTCTGCGGCGAATCCGAAACCGGGATCGGCGTACGGGGCTGGAGCCAGAGCGGAGACGGCGTCGTCGGCCGGAGCACCACGGGTACCGGGGTGCATGGATTCGGAACGACACAGGGGCCCGGTGTCTTCGGCCAGAGCAGTTCGTCGCAGCCCGCCATGCAGGCGATGAACAGCAGCAGCGGCGAAGGCCTGAATGCCTCGGCGATGAGCGGCACCGGGGTGTACGCCTGGAGCACCACCGGCGTGGCGCTGAAGGCGCATGCGCAGAACGGCGATGTCATCCATGGATACATCGGTCCGGCGACCGCGCCGAACATCTGTTTCCGCGTCACCAACGCCGGGAACGTCTATGCCGACGGGACCTACCACAGCGGCGGCGCCGACCTCGCGGAATCCTTCGATTTCGAGGATACGCGCGACAGCTATGAACCCGGCGACGTGCTGGTGATCTCCGAACAGTCCGATATGAAGGTCACCCTTTCACGTACGCCCTACGATCACCGGGTCATCGGCGTATTCGCCTCGAAGCCGGGCGTCGTCTTCGGGCACAGTGAGGCGAAAACGGATCGATCCGATCGCCTGCCGGTCGGCGTCGTGGGAATCGTCCCGACCAAAGTCTGCGACGAGGGCGGTCCGATCCGCCGCGGCGACCTGCTGACGACCTCCTCCGCCCCGGGGCATGCCATGAAACTCAAGGCCGTGATCATCGGCGGCATCCCTTCATTTCCTTCCGGCGTCGTTCTCGGCAAGGCACTCGAGAATTTCGACGGTCCGGGAACGGGTCTCATCCGCGTATTCGTCAACACCAAATAACAATCAGTCGGAGTTTCATCCATGATACGCCACATACTGACCATGACTGCCCTCCTGCTGACCCTGGGTCTGACCGCGTATGCGCAGATTCCGCGTACGCTGAGCGTCCAGGGCGCACTGACTGACAACAGCGGCAAGGCGCTCACCGACGGGACCCATTCCCTGCGCGTCGCGCTGTACTCCTCCGCAGCCGGCGGCAGCGCGCTGCATCAGGAGACTTTCAGCGCCCAGCTCCGCGGCGGCGTTTTCTCCGTCGTGCTCGGCGCCGCGACACCCATCCCCGCAGCGGTCGCGTTCGACGCGCCCTACTGGCTGGGCTTCAGCGTCGACGGCGCGGCCGAGCTTTCGCCGCGTACACCGATGACGTCCGTCCCGTACGCGCTGTACGCGGACGAGAGCGCGCACGCGGCCACCGCAGACGAGGCGTCGAGCCTCGCGCCGGGAGCGACGGGCGTCGTCACGAGCCTCAATGGTACGGACGGGGACATCACGCTTCTCGGCGCGGGCGGCACCTCCGTGACCCGCGATGGCGGGACGATTACGATCACGTCATCGGGCGGCAGCGCATCCGGCATCGCGGGACTGCAGAACGGCGACGGCACGATCGCCATCCAGAATCCCAACGGTCCCGTCGCGACCGTGAGCGTCGCGCAGTCGTCGATCAACACCCTGCACCTCGTCGACGATGCAGTGACCGGGAGCAAGATCGCGGACGGCGCGGTGAACGCGCAGAAACTGGGCGACGGCAGCGTTGTGGATGCGAAAATCGTGCAGGGCGCCGTCACGGAAGAAAAGATCGCCAACGGGGCCGTCACCGGGGTGAAGATCGCACGCAGCGCGGTCACACTCGAGAAAATCAGCACCGCGGGCGCGAGCAGCGGTCAGGTCCCGACCTTCGACGGCAGCGCGTTGAACTGGGCGACCCCGCAGTCGGGAGGGGGAGGTCTCACTCTGCCGTACACGGGACAGACGTCGGCCAACGGCGTGGCATTTTCCCTGAAGTCGACCGGCGGTACGGCAATGGTCGTCGAAGCGCCCGGGAAGCGCACCGCCATCGCAGGCACGATCGATAAACCCTGGGTCCGGACAAACGTCGGCGTCCTCGGGTTCGCGGAAAACGGGGAAGGCGTCTGTGGCGAGTCTGAAAACGGTCTCGGGGTACGCGGATGGAGCCAGGATGGCGTTGGCGTCACCGGACTGAGCACCAACGGCACGGGCGTTCATGGAATCGCCAGTTCTTCCGGACCTGGCGTGCACGGCGAGAGCGCCACCAG
The DNA here is from genome assembly GCA_003246455.1 of Bacteroidota bacterium. Lineage (GTDB taxonomy): Bacteria > Bacteroidota > Ignavibacteria > SZUA-365 > SZUA-365 > SZUA-365. Next base: position 11,480 of record QKAF01000059.1, on the reverse strand, counting down.
TCAGCCGGGCGTCCGCGCCGAAAATACCAGTACCGGATCGGGACTGCTCGGCGTCGCAGAGAACGGCACCGGCGTGCAGGGGACGAGCACCAGCGGTACCGCCCTGTACGGAAGCACCACCACGGGCGTCGGACTGAAGGTCCGCAGCCAGGCCGGCGACGTGATCCAGGGCTACACCGGCACCGTGTTCGCCCCCAACATCGTATTCCGCGTCACAACTAATGGCACGGTGAAAGCGGACGGCACCTTCCTCCCCGGTGGTGCGGATCTCGCCGAGGGCATCGAGGTCGACGGCGCATTGTCGGAGTACGAACCGGGCGACGTCCTCGTCATCTCCGCCGCAAGCGACCGCAGGGTCGTGCGCAGCAGCCGGCCCAATGCCGTGAATGTGGCCGGCGTGTACGCGACGAAGCCCGGCGTGCTCCTTTCACCCGCGGGCGTGGAAGACGACATGAGTCATCTCGTCCCTCTCGGCGTCGTGGGGATCATCCCGACGAAAGTATGCATGGAAAACGGACCCATTCAACGCGGCGACCCCCTGGTCACGTCCAGTACTCCCGGACATGCAATGAAAGCACGCCCGGTGATGATCGGGGGTGTCGCTGTCTATCCCACCGGTGCGATACTCGGAAAGGCGCTGCAGAATTTCAGCGGTCCTGACACCGGGAAGATCGAAGTTCTCGTCAACGCGAGGTAGCGACAAGCGAAAGGCGGAAAGGGCGTTTCCTGCCCTTTCCGCCCGGTCGCGTTTCATCTCGAAATCGTTGCTTTTATTTCTTATCCGGACAGCCGTCGTCGTCCTGGAAACCGTTGCGGGTTTCCGGAAGACGGGGGCACTTGTCGTCCTTATCGTTGAAGCCGTCCCCGTCAGTATCGGGATTTTTCGGATCGGTGCCCGTGATGCGCAGCTCCTCGTAATCGGTGAGACCGTCCCCGTCGGTATCGGGATTGAAGGGGTCGGTGCCCTCGATCGAACGCTCTTCGAAATCGTTCAGACCGTCTTTATCGCTGTCCGACGACGCCGCCTCCGTCTTGCCGACGAAGATCTCGTCGTAATCCGCGATGCCGTCACCGTCGCTGTCCGGCAGCAGCGGATCCGTGCCGTACTTGAGATACTCATCCCCGTCTGACAGGCCGTCCCCGTCCGTATCCACCCTGTTGGGATTGGTCCCGAGCTGCAGTTCCCTTCCGTCCGGCAGACCGTCGTCGTCACTGTCGATCCTGTGCGCGTCGGTGTTGAAGCGCTGAATTTCCTCGGCGTCCCAGATGCCGTCGCCGTCGGTGTCGACGGTGTCCGCGCGCGTATGATACTTGATGGCCTCCTCGTAATCGGTCAGTCCGTCGCCGTCGGTATCCATCATCCGCGGATCGGAATGGAGATTGGTGGACTCGTGCCAGTCCGTCAGCAGATCGCCGTCGGTGTCGACATCGTAGGGATTCGTCCCCAGCTTCTCCTCTTCGTCATTGCTCAGGCCGTCGCCGTCGATATCATTGTCGGGAAAGAGAAACACCTTGACACCGGCAGTGAAGGTGAAATAGAGGTCGTTGGCCGTTTCCGCGGCGTTCGGGTTGCGCCCGACACCGGTTTCTTCCGCGTTCCTGTCACGCACGTAATCCGACGCGAACGCGTCGAGCCCGCCGGTCAGCGTCAGGTTCGCGCGCACCTCCAGGTTCAGCGCGATTCTCCGCGAGAAGAGGAAATCGATGCCGAGCCCGCCCGGGAACACCCAGGTTTCCTGCTCGGGATTCGCGGGATGATAGTACGCCTCGCGCGACGCATAGTCCTCCGGGGTGTACCACAGCTTGCCCGCGCCGCCGTAGAGATAGGGATTGATGTACTCGCCCGGCAGGAGATCCAGGAAAAACAGCCCGGTGAAGGCCGTGAACTCCGTGTTGCGTTCCACGCCGTTCATCGTCGGATCGTTGCCGAACTGCACTTCGTAGGAACTGCGGGTGTTGCGCCGCCAGCGGCGGTTGTAGTACATCATTCCCTTTTCCCCCTGCAGCCCGATGCGCAGGTAGCTCGAAAGCGTGTACGAGGCCTGCGCCCAGTACATTTCCCCGACCATCTCGTCGGTGAATTCGCCGTTGTATTTCGCGATCCCGCCGCCTGCCGTCACGGTGATGCGGCCGTCCGGGTAGCGCGGACGTCCCATGTACGGCACTTCCTGCGCGGCCGACGGCAGTTCCTGGGCCGTCAGCATGCCGGCACACAGCAGCAGAACCATGATCAGCAGCGGTCTCATGCGGCCCCTGTGCCTTTCGTATTTCCTGCGTCGCAAATTTTCGTCATCGTTCGATCACATTATATGGCGCGCGGTCGCCCAGCCGGACGATATAGATTTCCACGCGCCGGTTGAACGCCCGGCCGATGTCACTGGTATTATCCATCAGCGGCCGGGTCTCGCCGAAGCCTTTCGCCTGGATGCGCGAAGGAGAAATACCGGCCTGCACGAAGAAGTTCTTCACCGCGAGGGCGCGCCGCATCGAGAGATTTTCGTTGTACGCGTCCGTTCCCTCCGAATCGGTATGGCCGCGTATTTCCACGACCATCTGCGGATAGGCCTTGAACACCGCCACTTTCTCCATCAGGTCGGCGGTGTATTCGCGGCGGATGACGTCCATGTCGAATTCGAAGTGGACGTCGGTGAGAATGAAGGTCTTGTCCTCCGCGACGTTCTCGAGCGTGAATTCGGGGAGAGGACTCACGAGGTTCCCGGCGTCGAAATCGAACGCGACCGGTCGCCGGCTCGTATCGATGCTCGGACGGTTCGGGACGATATGCTGGACGGCGCGCGGAACATATCCGGAGTAGCGGGCGAGCAGTGTCTGCTCGGCCGGACCGAAGAGCGAATCCCGCTGAATACGCCATGCCCCCTGGCCTTCCCCGTAGCCGACGCCGTGCCCGTGCCTGCTGTCGGAAGCGCCCGCGTAGCCGGCGGCGCCCGCTCCCGAAACCGCGCCGTAATCGACGCCGCCCGTGCCTTCGCCCGTACTGACGCCCTGTCCGCGCCCGCTGCGTCCCTCGCCGGTGACTTCCCCGCGATCGACGCCGCCGGTGCCTTCACCCGTACTCACGCCCTGTCCGCGCCCGCTGCGTCCCTCGCCGGTGACTTCCCCGCGATCGACGCCGCCGGTGCCTTCACCCGTGCTCACGCCCTGTCCGCGTCCGCTGCGCCCGTTGTCGGCGGCGTACGGCGCGTCGGCACCGATGCCGTCGGGACACCCGTCATCATCCTGAATGCCGTTGTAGGTCTCCGGCACGAGCGGACACTGATCCACCCCGTCCCAGATTCCGTCGCTGTCGGTGTCGCGATCGAGCGGATTGGTGTGCGTGGACACGATCTCTTCGTCGTCACGCAGCCCGTCGCCGTCGGTATCGACATTGTTGGGATTGGTCCGGTGGAAAGCGATCTCTTCGTAGTCGTTGAAGTCATCGCCGTCCGAATCGCCGCGCAGGGGATTCGTCCGGTACGTGACGACTTCGTTGTAATCGAAGACGCCGTCCCCGTCGGTGTCCGCCTTGACGGGATTCGTCCCGTGGACGCGTACCTCGGCATAATCGGTCAGCCCGTCGTAATCCGTGTCCACGAGCGTCGGATCGGTGCCGAGCTCAATCTCTTCCCTGTCGCTCAGCCCGTCTTCGTCGGTGTCGAACACCAGGGGATTGGTCCCGAAACGGTAAATTTCCTCGAAATCCGTCAGGCCGTCCGTGTCGGAATCCTCGAGCGACGGACGCGTGCGGAACACGGTGACCTCGTAGTAATCTCCGAGGCGGTCCTGATCGGAATCCCACTTCAGGGGATGCGATTTGAACTGCGCGGTCTCTTCGTAATCGGAGAGTCCGTCGCCGTCGGAATCGGGTTCGTAGACGTCGCTGCCGAGGCCCTCCTCCGACCGGTTGGCGAGCAGGTCGCCGTCGTAATCGTCGTTACGGAACAGGTACACCCGCAGACCGAGGCTGGCGGTCAGCAGGTTGTCGTTTGCCTCGTCCTTCCGGTAGCTGCGGCTGCCGCCGCTTTTGATGTAGTCGATCGTCAGCAGTTTTTCGTCGTACGCGTCGAGATCGCCTTTGAAGATCATGCTGTAGCGCAGTTCCGCGCTCAGTGCGATGGACGGCGTGAAAAAGACGTCGAGACCGACACCGAACGGCACGGAAATCGCGCCCGGGAGATCCGCCTTCGGCCGGCTATGGACCTGATCGCCGCCGTGATCCTCGGCGTCGTACACCGTGATTCCGGCACCGATCAGCAGGGAGATGTCGAAAATCGACAGCTGCAGCGGCCGGTACTGCATCTGCAGGCTGAAGTTGGTGAATTCGGTTTCACGGGTGGCGTCATCCGGTCCGAACTGAAAATCGTAGAGTACCGGATCCACCATGGTGCGGGAACGGTCGTAGGAGAACTTCCCGTATTCCACGCCGATACCGACCGAGAGGAAGGTGCGGACGGAAAACATGCCGCTGAGGGACAGCTGCCTGCTGTCATCGACCGGCGTGAATTCTCCGAAATACCGGTTGAGTCCGCCGGCGAAACGAAAGGAAAGAAGTCCCTGGGAATAACGTGTGCGGTACTCGTCATCGAGCATGCCGACGTCCTGCTGTGCCCGCAGGGGAATGGCAGCGAGCACCGACAGCGCGGTGACGAAGAGGAGTGTACGAACGAATGTATACATGCACAAACGCGGCAAAGGCGCGAGCATCCGATTTTTAAACAACGGAATCAGATTTATTCCAAAAAGCTACGTATTCCACGGGAAGAAACCTAGAGGCGGGGAGGCCCCTGCGAGGAAAGCGCATGCAGGAGTATGCCGTGAGAAACCCCGAGATTCAGCGACTCGGCTCCCCCTCCGGCGATGCGGATGCGACCGGGGATTCCGTCGAGAAGTTCTTGCGGAAGGCCGTGCGCCTCGCTGCCGAACACGAGCAGTTCCCTCCCTGTCGCCGCCCATGCATCGACGTCGATCCCGCCCTCGACCACTGTCGCAACGAGTTCGCGTCCGCAGTCCTTCGCGAGCGCGAACAGCGCCCCGGGGTCGGCGACCTCGCCCAGCTGCACGCGGAAAAGCGACCCCATGGTGCCGCGCACGGTCTTGGGATTGAACGGATCGACGCTGCCGGCGGAGTACAGCAGGCCCTTCCCGCCGAACCAGTCGGTGGTGCGGATGACCGTGCCGAAATTCCCCGGGTCGGCGACGCCCCAGAGCACGGCGGCGGGACGTCCCTCCGGCACCGCCATCAGCGCCTCGCGCGCATCGCGCGTCGGGAGATACGCCACGAGCGCGATGCCCTGGGGTTCACGTGTTTCGGTGAATTTTTCGAACAGTTTGTCCGTGGCTTCCAGCACCGGGATGCCCGCGGCTTCGATTTCTTCGAGCAGCGGGGCGTAACGATCCGCCTTCGCCTGTTCGACGACGGCGATCGACACCCGCGCCCCCGCGCTCCACGCATCAGCCACGAGGCGCTCGCCTTCTATGACGAAACGTCCCTTCTCTTCCCGGTGCTTCTTCAGGCGCAGCTTCGCAAGTTCGACGGCGAGCTGGCGCGACAGCGGTTCGCGCATGAGATCAGTTGTTCCTTGCGCCCTCGGTGATCCACATCCGGATACCGTTGAGCTGATTGGTGTTGATGATGATCGGCACGTTGATCGGATGCGGGAGGCGCCCGTCGATTTTCTGCAGCAGAAGGCTGCTCTGGGGATCACCGGGAATGATGATGCCGGGGCGCTCGGTCATGGCGACATACGACGTCAGGCTGAGATCTCCCGCGCGGCTCTGGTCTTCATGGCAGCCGTAGTTCGCGCAGCGCAGGTTGAAGAACGGCTGCACGTGCGCGGAATAACTGACATCCTTGTCGGGAAATACGATCTCGTCACCCGGGGTGTTGCCGCTGTCGTCGCACGACGCCAGCGCGAGTATCATGACTGCGGCGCAGAGGCCGCCGGTGAGAATTCGTGCTCGCTTCATTTCCGGGTTCCTTTCAGGGTTATGCGGCCGTCTTTTTTCGAGTCGATGTTTTTCTGTTTGCGGACGTAGTCGATGAAGACGTCGCGGTCGACCGCGGCGGATCCTGCGGGATGGACGGCGATTTCCGCTTCCGGCAGTCCGAACACGTCGAAGAGATGGCCGCCGACGTAGCCGTTGGTGACGACCGTGTACATGCGCGCGGGATCGACGGCCTGGCCGTTGACCTCCGCGGTCAGCGCGTTCCCCGCTTCCGCATCGAAGTCATAGCTGAAGCGCAGTCCGCTGACCTGGCAGAATTCCCCGGTCTTCAGCGCCTGGAAACGCAGCATGCCGAGCAGCTGTTCGCCGCTGACGGAGAAGGTGACGAATTCGTTACCGAAGGGACTGATCTCCCACATGTCGCGAAGCGTGATGGGACCCGCGGAGAGGTTCTTCCGGATACCGCCCGAGTTCTGGAACGCCACGTCCGCGTGGGCGAAATCGCGCATGACGTCCGCCTGCCAGCTGCCCACGTTCGACTCCCCGTCGCGCGTGCGCACCCAGTCCGTCTTCAGTTCGCCGATCACCTCCGACAACCCGCTGTCCACGACGGCTTCCTGTTCGTTGACCTTCGCCAGCATGACCGGGTCGGGTGTCACGTCGTCGACGCGTGTTTCGATCAGCTCTCCCCACGAAGAGGAAACCGTCCCCGCCGCTGCGTCTACCTTCATATCGAGGCGTCCGAGATAGCGTCCGCCCCACCCCGCCTGCACGATGAGGGTGTTGTTCACCTTCTTCGGCTTCCAGATCGAAGTATGCGAATGTCCGCCGACGATGACGTCGATGCCGTCCACATTGGCCGCGAGCGCGGAATCGACGTCCGCACCCGAGTGGCTCAGCACCACGATGAAGCGCGCGCCGAAGTCCCGCTCGAGTTCGTGCATGGTGCTGCGCACCGTCATGGCGGCGTCGAGCACGTCGAGGTCCGCGACGTTGCTGCGCATGGTAAGCGTCTTCAGATCCATGGGCGCAAGTCCGATCACACCGATGGTCATGCCGCCGCGATGGAGGATGCGGTAGCGCGGCACGAAGGGGGCACCCGTGGATTTGTCCCAGAGATTCGCCGAAATGATCGGGAAGGTCACTGTCGGGAACAGGTGCCGCAGGTTGTCGGCGCCGTAATCGAACTCGTGATTGCCCAGCGTCATCGCATCGGGCTGCATCAGTTCGAGCAGCGCGAACTGCGACGCGCCGCGCGTGATCGATGAAATCGGGGTCCCCTGAAAATCATCCCCCGCATGCAGCAGAAGCACGTTGGGATGCGCCGCGCGCTCGCGGTCCACATACGCCTTGAGCACGGCATAGCCGCCGACGGAAATCTTCTGCCGTTCTCCGTTCACCTTCGACGTGACCGTCGTCGGGATGTTATGCGCATGGAAGTCGTTGTAGTGGAGGATGGTCAGATCAATGGTCTGCGCGTGCAGGGATGCCGCGAGCAGGAAGAGCGAAAGAGAGCGAATGAGGAAACGCATGGACGGATATCGTGTTGTAGCGGTTGCTGTTTCGCCAATATGGCAAATTGTCAAAAGGCCAAAAAGTCAAAAAGTCAAAAGGCGGCTGACCCTTTGACTTTTTGACTTTCAGCTTTTGACGATTTCTGGTAGCGCGTACGGGAATCGAACCCGTGTTTTGGCCTTGAGAGGGCCACGTCCTAGCCGCTAGACGAACGCGCCTCGTAGTTTTACAATATAGCAAGCCGGAAATTCGAAATCAATACTTCGTGTGATGGCTGATGGGGAATGTTATTCGTGAAATGCGCATTTTATCAGGATGAATGAAAACCCGACTGAAAAGGCGCTGCTGGACCGTGCGCTCCTCCTGAGCATCATCACGATCGTGTACAACGTGATCGAAGGCGTCGTGTCCGTTTCGTTCGGGGCCGCCGACGAGACGCTGGCGCTGTTCGGTTTCGGGGTCGACAGTTTCGTCGAGGTCGTTTCCGGACTGGGTATCGCGCACATGATCCTGCGGATGAAAAAGGCGAGCGTGGCCGAGCGTGACGGCTTCGAGCGCAGCGCGCTCCGCATCACGGGTACGGCATTCTATCTACTCGCGGCAGGGCTCGTGGCGGGAGCCGCGATATCGGTGATCACGGGCGCGCGGCCGGAGACGACTGTCGTCGGCATCGTGGTCTCGGCATTGTCCCTGCTCACGATGTACATGCTCCTGCAGGCGAAGCTGCGCGTCGGACGCGCCCTCAACTCCGAAGCCATCATCGCCGATGCCAACTGCACGCGCACCTGCTACTATCTCTCCATGATCCTTCTCGCCTCGAGCCTGCTCTTCGAAGTGTTCGGCATCGCATGGTTCGACGCGCTCGGCTCGCTCGGCATCGCCTGGTTCGCTTTCTCCGAAGGACGCGAAGCGTTTGAAACCGCACGGAGCGGAGCGCTTTCCTGCGGCTGCGGCGATCACTGCCATACGGCGTAACCAATCTCCTGTCTCTGCGTATTCCCCTTTCAGCGTGCGCGCTTGGCATGCCGCCGCACCCTGCCCGCTTGGCGGAACGATGCCTGATGCCTATTTTACCCTCTCCACAATTCACGGAGCCACATGTCCATTATCCATGCTGACCGCATCACGAAAGTGTTCAATCCACGCGGCAAGGGAGCGGTGACCGCGTTGTCGGAACTTTCGCTCGACGTTCGCGAAGGAGAAATCTTCGGACTGCTCGGTCCCAACGGGGCCGGGAAAACGACCTTCATCAAGGTGCTGCTCGAGATCGTGACCGCGACCTCCGGCACGGCGGAGATGCTGGGCGCACCGATCGGGAGCGCAGCCGCCAAGGCGCGCGTGGGCTATCTGCCCGAGAATCACAAGTACCCCGATTTCCTCACGGGCGCGCAGGTGCTGCGGTATTTCAGCAAGCTCGGCGGACTGCCCTCGGACAAGCGGGAAGCGCGCGTTGCCGACCGGCTCAAGCTCGTGGGCATGGAGCAGTGGGACAAAACGAAAATCCGCAAGTACTCGAAGGGAATGATGCAGCGCATCGGACTCGCACAGGCGCTGATCAACGATCCGCAGCTGGTGATTCTCGACGAACCGACCGACGGCGTCGATCCGCTCGGACGCAAGGAAATCCGCGACATGCTGCAGCGGCTGCGCGACCAGGGCAAAACGGTGTTCCTCAATTCGCACCTGCTCTCGGAAGTCGAACTCATCTGCGACCGCGTCGCCATTCTCAACAAGGGCCGGCTCATCCGCATGGGAACGGTGAAGGAACTGACGACGCAGGAAAACACGTATCGCATCGGCGTCCGCGGCGAGGTGACGGAGGAACTCCGGCTGAACTGGGAAGCGACACGCGTCTCCGTCCGGGAAGAAAACGGCGAACTCGTCTGCGCCCTCCCCGACGTCGCCGCGCTCAACGCCGTGATCGATCAGCTCCGCGCGGCGGGACTGCTGATCACCAGCGTCGCGGAAAAGCGACAGAGCCTCGAAGACATGTTCATCGACGTCATTTCGCGGGAGGACGCAAAATGAAACTCATGGCCCTCATCGAATTCACTTTCCGCGAAGGACTCGCGCGCAAGACCATCATCGGCTTCGCCGTCATCTCCACCTTTTTCCTCGTGATCGGCATCATCGCCGCCCTCCTCATCCCGACCGTCATCGAGACGGGGAATCCGCAGGCCGGCGTCACAACCATCGACATCACCAACAATACGCAGGTCATCTGGCAGGTGCAGGCCGCCCTGACCGGATTCATCAACTTCGCCGCGCTGGTGCTCTCGATTTTCGCGACCGCGAGCATCCTGCCGAACACCATGGAAAAGGGAAGCATCGATCTTCTGCTCTCGAAGCCTGTTTCCCGCATGGAAATCCTGCTCGGAAAAATCCTCGGCAGCCTGCTCATCGTGGTCGTCAACGTGGCCTACTTCATCGTGGGAATGTGGCTGATCGTCGGGCTTCGCACCGGTGAGTGGAATCCGAGTTTTCTGGGCGTGACGATATCGATCACCTACACCTACATCGTCCTCTTCGCGCCGATGCTGGTGATCGGCATCGCTTCGCACAGCTCCGCCCTCACCATTATCGTGCTGTATGTGTTCATTTTCCTGATCAGCCCGATACTCGAATCGCGCGAGGCGATCATCCAGCTCGCGCAGAGCGACATTGCCAAAACCGTTCTCGATACACTGTATTATATCCTTCCGAAACCCGACGCCCTTGGCAGTGTCTCCTATGACCTCGTGATGCATCAGTCGCTCGACTGGATGCCGGTATGGAGCAGCGGACTGTTCGCGGTGGCCATGTACGGTCTCGCGGCCTGGCAGTTCCGTCGCAAGGATTTCTGATCGATGCCGGCGGCAGCGCCACAGAGCATCCCCGGAAAGGGCGTCCGTCGCGACGCCCTTTTCCTGCTTCTGCTCACCGCGCTGAGCCTCATGCTCTTTACCCGCCCGCTGTTCGACGGATCGCTCGAGGCCGGTTTCCCGCTCGATGACGGGTGGATCCATGCCGTGTACGCGCGTAACCTCGCCGGCCACGGGGAATTCGCATTCAATCCCGGCGAACCCAGCACCGGCACGACGAGCCTGCTGTGGACCGTCCTCCTCGCGGCTGCGCTGACGACCGGGGGGAATCCGGTCACGTCCGCGCTGCTGCTCGCTGCCGTCTGCCTTCTCGTCCTCGTCGCGGTCTGGCATCGGCTGCTGCTGCGCACGGGCGCGGGCAGGATGGCGGCACTCGCGGGCGCGGCCCTGCTTCCGCTCTCCGGCATTCTGCAGTGGTGGACGCTCTCGGGAATGGAAACCGCGCTCTTCCTCATGCTCGCTGCCCTCGCCCTCGAGGCCTGCTCTCGCGATCGCTTCGCATGGAGCGGCTCGTGGCTTGCCCTGCTCGTCCTCGCGCGTCCCGAGGGCATCCTTCTCGCGCCCGTCATCGCGGTGTTCGCCTGGAGGAGGCGCGGGACTCCGCGCGCAGCGCTGCTGGTGACCGGACTCGCCGCGGCGGGGCTCGCGGTATACGTGGGCTGGAATCTCGCCGTCAGCGGTGCCCCGTGGACGAGCACGATGGCGGGCCGGCGCTGGCTCGCCGCGGGCGGGCATCCCGCCGCTCCCGGCATTTCGGCGTTCCTGACCGCTTTCCCTGATATTCTGCTCCGCTGGACGCGCCTCCTGCTCTGGGGCGCGGTGCGCTGGTCCCCGACCGGCATCCGCATCCTCGCCGCGGCTGCGGGCGTCTCGCTCATCTGGGTCGCCGGCGCGGCGGTGTTGCGTCGCAGGCGCCTGAACCCGCATTCGCGCGGACGTCGCCCCGGAGCCCCGGGGACCTCCCGGGCCGCACAGCCGACCGAAGGGCGATCCACCGTGGCCCCTGGCATTCCATCCGTCCTCGGCACCTGGCTGCTGCTGCATACGGCCGCTTATGCCGCCCTCCTGCCGTACCCGGGACACGCGGGCCGCTATCTCGCGCCGCTCCTCCTCGGCGTGTCCCTCCTCCTCGCCCGCATTCTCTCCTCCTCCCGCGCCGCC
>QKAF01000080.1 GCA_003246455.1 Bacteroidota bacterium | reverse complement strand
CCGCGGGTGTCGCCGCGGAAGGTCCTTCTGCGGCGCAGCAGGCCGCGCGGGCCGGGGAGGAAGACGACAGCCGTTTCGTGCCGCCGATGAAGGGACATTTCTACGACATCGTCGAGTTCTGGACCCCCGTTCCGGTGAAAGAAAAAGTATATCGCGTGCTCATGCCGGAGAACAAGCCCCTGCAGTACGAGGTGTACGGCGGCGAACTTTCCTCCTACGTGCATTTCCATCCGAAGTTCAGCCATCGGCTGACCGTGGACGTGAATCCTGCCGTCTCTCAGCACTCCACACCGCCGGAGGATCTGCATCCCACCCACGGGATGTTCACCCGCGCGGGCAAGGTGACATACTGCTGGTACAAGCGGGACATCGAACCCTTCAAAGGCGAGCCGGAAATGGTGTCTCCGTCCGACGTCGCGACGAAGCTGCTCGTATCGACCTCCCCTGACTGGTATGCGAAATCCACATGGTTCCACGGAGTGAACGAAGATTTCGGCAGTTTCGAGGTGACGCCGGAAGTCCAGGACATCACCAATGACCTGCTGGCAGGCGTGACCGACGAACTCGAGAAAATCAGCATCCTCAATCACTGGGTCGCGGAAGAGATTCGCTATTCCGGCATCTCCATGGGCAAGGGAGAGGGATACACGCTGCATCCGGGAGCGATGACCTTTTCGGACCGCTGCGGTGTCTGCAAGGACAAGGCCGGCATGCTGGTCACCATGCTGCGCGCCGCGGGATTCGAATCCTATCCGGCCATGACCATGGCCGGTTCGCGCATCGAACGCATTCCCGCCGACCAGTTCAATCACAGCGTTACGGTGGTCAAGCGTGCAAACGGACACTGGATGCTGCTCGATCCGACCTGGATCCCGGGTGCGCGCGAAATGTGGTCGTCGGCGGAGCAGCAGCAGGAATTTCTCATGGGCATTCCGGGCGGGGCGGACGTGATGTCGACGCCGATCTCCCCGGCAGAGAACCACTACATGCGCATGAAGAATACCGCGACACTGGCGGCCGACGGGACGCTCGAGGGCGTTGTGGAAATCGAGGCCGAGGGACAGACGGACGCGCTGCTGCGCCGCATCTTCACCCGCAGCTACAAATCCAGCTGGGAAGACACGTTCGGAGAAATGCTTGCCGGGGCGTATCCTCTCGCGGTGGTCACCGCGCAGGTGATTCCCGATCCGAACGATCTGCGTCTGCCGTATCACGTGCGCGTCGAATACCGCATTCCTGAATTCGCGCGGAGCACCGGCAGCGGCCTCTCTTTCGTCCCTCTCCTCGCCGGCGGTGCGTTCCGCGATTATTACGTTTCGCCGGAACTCTCCACGCATACGTCCATGGAGACGCGGAAATATGGCTTCCGTCAGCGCTGTTCACGGCTGGTTGAGCTCGACGAGACGATCAGCGTTCCCGCCGGAATGCGCGCACAGCGGCTTCCTGAAAACTCCGCCGCGAGCGCAGCGAGCGATGTCGCCAGCTTCAGCGCCCGGACCACGCTGGAAGGCAATACGCTGCATTTCACCGCTACGCACCGGATGGAGAAGCGCGTCTACGATGCCGCCGACTGGCCGGAATTCCGTGCCGCGCTGACCGCGCGTACGGCATTGGCCGATTCACCCGTCATTCTCACCAAGTAAGAAGAGGGAAGGAAACATGAAGTATTCGCTCATCATCCCGCTGCTGATGTTCCTGTCGCTTCCCGCGTTCTCGCAGGCAGACAGAGATTCCGGTGAAAAAACATATATCGTGAACGGCACCGTGAATGATCCGCCGCGGCGGAAGGATACCGCGGACGCCGCGTACGACGACATGGTGCATGAATGGGTGCTGAAGCCCGACGGCAGTATCGAGTACACGTACAGCCACAAGCTGCGGCTGATCACGCCGTACTCATTCAGCCGCGCGTACGGGGAGTCGTTCATCACTTACAACCCGAAGTGGCAGACCCTGGAGGTGCTTCGCTCGGTGACCACCATGCGTGACGGGAAAAAAGTGGAATCCCCGTTCAATGCCTATAACGAGGTGCTGCCGCGCTGGGCCGCGGGAGCGGCGCCGTATCTGGGTATGAAGGAAATGGTCGTCACCCATCCCGGCGTGGAGGCCGGCGCGGTGATCGATTTTGCGTACCGGCTGACGACCAAACCCGGCATGTTCCCGGGACTGATGGATAAGGTCACGTTCGGCGCTCGCAGCCCGATCGTCAACATGACCGTCCGCATCGTCGTGCCCTCCGACGTGGTGCTCGAGTACGGACTGGTGCGCGACGACGTGCTGCCCGAGATCACCGAGGAAGGCGACACGCGCGTGTTCACCTGGCGGCGCAAGGACATCCCGATCACCGAGGTCGAGCCGGATCAGCCGGCGCTGCACGACTTCCTCCCGGTGCTCTTTTTCACGACTGCGACGAAAGACGAAATGATCCGACACAGCCTGCAGGACGCGGGTGATCCCAATCTCGGACCTGCGCAGGCCGCGGTCGATGCAATCATGGAAAAGGAAAGCGATCCGGTACGCCGCGTCGTTGCCCTGCAGCGGTGGGTGATCGACCGTGTCGGCCGCATGAGCGGTCCGCTCGACATTCTCGGGTTCCGGGCCATGTCGCCCGCCGCCACCCTGCAGGCGAACGTCGGTTCCGATCTTGACCGCGCCGTTCTTCTCGCCGCGATGTGCCGTGCGGCCGGCGTTGCCGCCGAGGCAGCCCTGTTCAGCAGCGACATAAGAAACGACGGCATGCGCATCGAGGAGATCCCGAAAGAGAACGGTGTCGTCGAACATCGGATCTCACCGGATCCGAAACCCGACCTCGCGTCACTTCCGCTCTATGCGCACCCGGCAGTGCTGTGCCGGAACGTGGGCGAGTACGCGCTGCTTGCGCTCGACCCTTCGCACGAGCAGAGCGGGCCGATGCCATCGCAATACTGGACGAAATTCTTCGTTGAGCTGAAGGAACAGTCGGAGAGTCCGCTCCGGTATGCTTCACCGGTCGGCGGCGCCTCGACGGTCGGCGTCACCTCCGACTGGACTCTTGGAGAGGATCTGACGGTGAAGGGGAGGAGCAGTGTCTCCTCGTCCGGTATCCGCAGCTATTCGCTCGATACGGACGGCTTCAAGAACGTCGTGAAGAAAGCCCTGGCCGCGGCCGGCGCGGGAATGGATGTCAAACCCGGAACGCCGGAAGTGCGTGCGAGTTTCGAGACGGTCTGCGAGAGTGAAATCGCATCATCGAAGCCGCTGACTTCAGTAGAAGGACTGGTGGAATTTCGGCTTCCCGTCGCTCCCGGAGGCATTACGGACCTGCATCTGCCGATGGGCGAGCGCATGCGCACAACATCAATCGTCCTTCCGGGAACCCTGCGCGAGGAATGCCGCCTGACGCTGCATCTTCCGGGTAATGTTCGCGCCGCCGCGGTCCCCGAGACGGTCGAATTCTCAAACACGATCGGAAGCGTTCGTTCCCGCATCCAGGCGGATGCTCACGGCATCGAGGTTACGCGCTCGATTGAAATTACCGCCTCGAAACTCAAGGGCGAGTCGTACCCCATGCTGCTCGAACTCCTTCAGCGCTGGATGAAGCCTTCGCATAACACGCTGACGCTCCGGGTGCAGGAATAAATCAGGGTCCCCTCCCGCAAACCGTGTCCGTCGTGCAGGGGCGCAGCATGCTGCGCCCCTGCAAGGCCGCGGATAACGTCGTTTCACCACCAAAGACGAAACTTCCGAGCTGGATCTCATGGCACGTGTCAAAATCGACTTCCCCGAAGCGGGGCTGTTTACAACAGAAATCAAAATCCGGATCTCCGACATCAACTACGGCGGACATCTCGGCCATGACGCCGTGCTGTCCATTGCCCACGAGGCGCGGATGCGTTTTCTTCGTTCGCTCGGCTACACCGAGATGGACATCGAGGGCGCCGCGATCATCATGAGCGACGCCGCCATCGTGTACCGTGCCGAGGCAGTCTATGGGGAGACGCTGCGTGTCGAAGTGGGCGCCGCGGATCCGCATCGCAAGGGATGCGATCTGCTGTATCGCATCAGCGGCGCGGACGACCGGGAAGTGGCGGTCGTGAAAACGGGGATCATGTTCTTCGATTATTCGGCGCGGCGTTCGGTTCCCGCTCCGGCAGGTGTTTTCGAACGATTCGGATTGGTGACCCCGTAATGCTCTATCTTCTTCTCGCCGTCACATGCAGCGTCGCGGTCGCGGTTATCATCACCTACGCCCACAGGAAGAATCTCCCGACGTTTTCCCTGTTCGCCACGAACTATGTTATCGCCACCGCCGCCTCCGCGATCGGCAGCGGCGGTTCCACACGCATTTTCGCAGAGCCTGCGGAACTCGGACTGTCGATGGTCCTGGGGGTCTTTTTCATCGGCTGTTTCTGGCTGATGATGAAGACCATCGAGAAACTCGGCATGGTCATTCCCGTCACGCTCATGCGACTCTCCGCCGTTCTCCCGACAGCGGGATCGATACTGCTGTATGCCGAGGTCCCGACGGCGATGCAGGTGGCAGGAATCCTGCTTGCGTTTTTCGCCCTGCCGCTGGCGTCGCCGAAACCGCTGACGCGGGCGTCCCTGCGTCCGCTTCTCGAAGGAGGGTTCGGCTGGGGGCTGCTGCTTTTCGTCAGCTTCGGACTGACTGAATTTCTTTTCAAGTTTCAGAAGGAAGTCCTGCCCATGGACAATCCTTCCGACATGCTGCAGGTCGTTTTCGGAACCGCGATGATCATCGGCGTTGCTGCCGCGCTGCGGAAGCGCGAACGTCTGTCACTGCACCTGCTCGCCGCCGGGACCGTACTCGGGGTCGTGAACATGTACTCGGCTCGGTTCTTCATTCTCGCGCTGCGTGAGCTTCCGGGGATGGTGCTGTTTCCTGCGAACGGTATCGGGGTCATCATGCTGTCGGCGGTCGCGGCAACCGTGATCTGGAAAGAGCGCCTGAACACGCGGAATTACATTTACCTCGCCTGCGCCGCCCTGGCGCTGATCCTTATCGCCTGACCGCCGATGCCCGCCGTCTCCGTCATCCTTCCCGTCCATAACGCGTGCGGAACGCTCCGTGCGGCGGTGGAGAGTCTCGAGGCGGATGTACTCGCGCTTTCCGGGACCGCGGGTACGGAGGTGATCGCGGTCGACGACGGTTCGACCGACGGAAGCGGGGAGCTGCTCGATACCCTCGCGGAGTCGTTTTCGTGGCTGCGGGTGCTGCGTATTCCGCACGGCGGGATCGTCGCGGCGCTGAACGCGGGTATCACCTTCGCCCGGGGCGATCTGATCGCCCGCATGGATGCCGACGACGTGAGCCTGCCGGGTCGTCTTCCCTCCCAGCGCGACTATCTCGCCGGCCACGATGATATCGGGCTCGTCGGCGGACAGGTCGTTTTCGGCGGCGATCGCCGGCACGCGCGCGGCTACGCGCTGCACGTCGACTGGCTCAACGACCTCAGGACTGCGGAGGAGATCTCCCTCGCACGGTTCGTGGAATCGCCGTTCGCACATCCTTCTGTCATGTTCCGGCGGGAACTCGTCGAATCGCACGGCGGGTATCGCCAGGGAGACTTCCCCGAGGACTATGAACTCTGGCTGCGGTGGATGGACGCGGGCGTGCGCATGGCGCGGATGCCGGTTCCGGTGCTGCAGTGGAATGATCCCCCTCAGCGCCTGTCGCGCACCGATGAACGCTATTCCGTGGATGCGTTCTACGCCGTCAAGGCAAGGTATCTCGCGCGCTGGCTCAGCCGGAATAATCCGTTTCATCCCGCCGTGCATCTCTGGGGCGCCGGCCGCATCACCCGTCAGCGTGTTCGGAAGCTTCAGGCCGAGGGCATTCGTGTCGCAGGGTGGGTAGATATCGATCCGGCGAAGATCGGACAGCGCATCGACGGTGCTCCCGTGCTTCCGCCTGATCAGCTCCCGCCGCCGGGTGCCTGTTTTGTTCTTCCCTATGTCGGAAGCCGCGACGCACGCGCGGAGATAGAATCCTGGCTCGATGCGCACGGCTACCGGAAGGGGAAGGAGCCATCAGCCATCAGCCATCAGCCATCAGCCATCAGCCATCAGCCATCAGCCATCAGCCATCAGCCATCAGCCATCAATCCCATGCCCTGGTTCCCAACGCTCCCCGAAATTGAATCCACCGCCGAACGCATCGCGCCGTGGGTGCATCGTACACCGGTGCTGACTTCGTCCGCGATTGATGCGATCGCGGGCTGCACGCTGTTTTTCAAATGCGAAAATTTCCAGAAAGTCGGCGCATTCAAATTCCGCGGCGCGAGCAATGCCGTGCTGTGCCTGACACCGGAGGAAGCGGCCTGCGGCGTCGCCACGCATTCCTCCGGGAACCATGCGCAGGCGCTGGCCCTCGCCGCACGCCTCCGCGGCATTCCTGCGCACATCGTCATGCCGTCGAATGCTCCCGCGATCAAGAAGGCGGCGGTCGCCGGTTACGGGGCACGCATCGTCGAGTGCGAACCGACGCTCGATGCGCGTGAAAGCACGCTCGACGCGGTGGTGCGTGAAACCGGTGCGGCGTTCGTTCACCCGTACAACGACCAGCGGGTGATCACCGGACAGGCTTCTGCGGCGCGCGAACTGATCGAGGAGGTTACGGAGCTCGACATCCTCATGACGCCCGTGGGCGGAGGAGGGCTGCTGAGCGGTTCCGCGATGGCGGCGCATTACCTTTCACCCGGGACGACCGTGATCGCCGCGGAACCCGAGGGAGCAGACGACGCGCGGCGTTCGTTTCTCGCGGGCCGCATCATCCCGTCGGAGAACCCGCGCACGATCGCCGACGGCCTGCTCACAAGCCTTGGTGACCGCACGTTCGCGATCATCCGGGAGCATGTCCGGGACATCGTTACCGTCCCCGACGACGCCATTATCCGCGCGATGCGTCTCGTCTGGGAGCGCATGAAAATCATTATCGAACCCTCCGCCGCCGTTCCCCTGGCCGCGATTCTCGAGCAGCGCATCGCGTCGGACGGAAAGCGGATCGGAATAATTTTATCCGGGGGAAACCTGGATCTCGATCGCCTGCCATGGCAGACCTGATCGAAGAGTCGGAACGGTGATCCCCGAAGGGGAGAAGCCTCACAAGCCAGGGTCGCCCCGGAGGATATCAGGAAAGGTTTTTTTTTGAAGTATAAAGCGATTTTTTTCGACGCGGACGATACGCTTTTCGATTACGTTTCGGCGGAACGCGAGGCTTTCGCTCGTACGGCGGCGGCCTTCGGACTGGGCAGCCGCCTGGAAGAGGCGCATGAGGTGTACCGTGTGCACAATCATGATGTATGGCGCGAACTCGAAAAGGGCGAAATCAGTCAGGACGACCTGAAGATCGAGCGCTTCCGCCGCATGCTGAAGGCACTGGGGACGGACGATTCTCCCGCCGCCGCAATGTCACCGTACTATCTCGACCGTCTGTCAGAACAGACACAGCTTCTGCCCGGAGCGGAGGAAGCCGTGCGCGCGGCCGGGGAGTCGCACACGCTCGTGATGGTCACCAACGGACTCACCTCCGTGCAGCGCCGCCGGTTCGCCGCCGCACCCATCACGCGGTATTTCCAGCGAATACTGATTTCCGAGGAACTCGGCGTCGCAAAACCGGATCCCGCCATCTTTAATTCCGCGATGGAGGAGTTCTCCCTGCGTCCGGAGGAAGTCCTGCTCGTCGGCGACAGCACCTCCAGCGACATGCCTGCCGCCCGCAATGCGGGCATGGATTTCTGCTGGATCAATCCGGACCGAATCCCGGTGCCGGAGGGTCTGCAGGCAAAGTACGATATCCGAAGTGTTGGGGAGCTTGTAAAACTGATAGCTGATCGCTGATGGCTCATCAGGAATCAGCCATTTTCCCCCTTTGCGGCGCGCGCGGTATTCCGTAATTTGATACTTCATATCGCGTAAAGCGAAACGAACCATCACCACTTTCGACGAATTGAGGAAGAGAGTATGAAACGCACCATCGTGGCGATGCCAGGGGACGGCATCGGAAAAGTCGTTCTCCCCGAGGCCATTCGTGTACTGGACGCCGCCGGTTTCGAGGCGGAATATGTCAACGGCGACATCGGCTGGGATTTCTGGTGCAGCGAGGGGAATCCCCTGCCGCAGCGCACCGTCGATCTGCTGGCCGAGCACAAGGTCGGCCTGTTCGGCGCCATCACCTCGAAACCCAAGAACAAGGCTGCCGCCGAGCTCGATCCCGCGCTCAGCGACAAGGGGTTTGTCTACTACAGCCCGATCGTCACCATGCGTCAGCATTTCGATCTCGACATCTGCATCCGGCCCTGTCTCTCCTTCCCCGGCAATCCGCTGAACTTCATCCGGAAATCCGCGGACGGCGGCTTCGAAGAACCCCGTGTGGACGTTGTGATTTTCCGTCAGAATACGGAAGGACTGTACTCGGGCGTCGAGTGGACCGATCCGCCTGCGAACGTGCGCGAGGCGCTGGATTCGCATCCGCGCTTCAAGGCCTTCCACGACGTGCCGGGCGAGGATCTGGCCGTGTCGACGCGCATTTTTACGCGGAAATACTGCCGACGCATCGTGAACGCGGCCTTCGAGTACGCGGACAAGTACGGCTACAAGTCCGTTACCGTCTGCGAGAAACCGAACGTCATCCGTGAGACGTCGGGCATGATGGAAGCCGAAGCTGCCGAAGCGGCGAAGCGCTTCCCGCACATCCAGCTCTGGTCGACCAACATCGACGCGCAGATGATGTGGCTGACGAAGAATCCGGAAGACTACGGAGTGATCGTCGCGGGCAACATGTTCGGCGATATTGTTTCCGACGGCTTCGCCGGACTCGTCGGCGGACTTGGCTTCGCGTGCAGCGCCAACATCGGTCCCGAGGTCGCGGTGTTCGAACCCACGCACGGATCGGCGCCCAAGTACGAAAAACTCGATCCCTCCATCGTGAATCCCATCGCGATGGTGCTCAGCGCTTGCATGATGCTCGATCATATCGGCGAGAATGAAAAATCGGATCGCATCCGCACGGCCGTCGCCGCAGTGATCGATGAAGGGAAGGTCCGGTCGTACGACATGATGAAGTTGGCGGGCGGTCCCGACGTGTTCTCCCATGGCGCCGCCACCACGCAAGAGATCACGGACGCGATCATCGCGAAGCTGTAGCGAATCACGCCCACGGTATAAACAAAGTGCAGGGGTGCAGCATGCTGCGCCCCTGCGACGTTAATACTCTCCGTGTTCCCTTACGCCAACTCTCCGGCAGCAGCGACGCCGTGCGTGAGCGAGTCGGCGAAGACGTCGACATGCGGGGCGAGGATCGCGCGCATCGATGGCTGGGAGATCCCCCCGACCATGATTTTCAGTTCGGGGTACGTCGCGCGGAGCTGTTCGAGGAGTTTGAGCGTGGCATCGAGGCAGCCGAGGGATTTCATCGTGAGGCAGAGGAGGTCCGGCCGATAGCGCCCGACGGCTTGAACGATGTCCCGGACCGGGGCGGAGGAGCCGTAATGCACCACGCGCCAGCCCGCGTCCTCGAGGGCGTTGGCCATGAACAGCGACGCGAGATCGTGGTGTTCGTCGGGTACGCAGCCGACCATGGCGGTTTTCCCGGGAGACACGTCCGACTCCATGGTCACCGCCTTGTAGGCGAGGATATGTCGGACGATCTGTGAGGCGACATGTTCCTCGACGACACCCTGATCGTTGCTTTCCCAGTTGTCGCCGAACCGCACGAGCGCGGGGATGAGGATCTCGTTGTAGAGGAGGTCGTCCGGCAGTCCGTTCTGCTCCCATTCCCGTACGAGCGCGAAACTTCGTCTCCGATCGCCCTCGCGCAGGGCCGCGATAAACAGACGCAGCTGTTCCTGGATGATCATGCGCGCACCTCCGAAATGCGCTGCAGTTCGCCGAGGCGCAGAGTGCGAAGCGCTGCGCAAATGTCATCGCTGCGTCCCTCCTCCAGAAACGCATGCACGGCGTTGCGCATGCCGGCGATCAGGTGCGGAATGAACGAGGGAGGGAAACTCCTGCTGGCGAGAAATCCGCGCAGCCACGCGACATAATCCAGCAGCGCTTCCGGAAGCTGGTATTTCACGGTCGTCAGGAAATTCTCCGTGAAGATCTTTACGCATTCGCGTGCGATGCGCGCGTGCTCGGGATCCGAGAGCGCATCGGACAGCGCCGTGCAGCGAAAGAGATGATCGGTGACGGCGGTGACGATTTTCTCCTTCTGCTTCTCGAAGGTTTCTATATCGGCCTGTGCGATGGCGCTGAAAGTCAGAGTTTCGCCCGGGTGGTTCATGATGCTGTCTGCAAATGGGTTGATGAGCTACCCGATCTAAACAAAGACGCTGCCGGCAAAAGTTTCATACGCCGGTAGAATTCGCGCGGTCTTGCTATATTTGATGGACCGCCGCCAGGGGAGCGGCGGCAGACAAGAATCTCCGTCACCGAATACGGGTTTCCCATGAACATGAAAGCTGAAGCCGGCCGCAGCGGCAAGAACGTGCGCTCCGATTGCCGGGTCGCCATCGCGCTGCGCGAGTCCGGCGGAATCGACCTGCAGCTGCGGAGCAAGGTCGATGCGCTCTACGGTGCATCGATCCGGGCGCTCGCGGCCGAGGTCCTCGACAAATTTGAAATTCAGAACGCCGAAGTAGTGATCGAAGACAGCGGCGCCTTGCCGTACACCATTGCCGCGCGTATCGAAACCGCGGTCAAGCGTCTGCGTCCCGACGAGACACGCAGCTTCCTGCTGCCGTATCGCGAGGGACTCCGCCGTGCCACGACGCGCGACCGCTTCCGCCGCTCGCGGCTCTACCTGCCGGGGAACGATCCGAAGCTCGCGATCAATGCCGGAATTCATCAGCCCGACGGCGTGATCCTCGACCTGGAGGATTCCGTCGCGCCGCCGGAAAAGGACGCCGCGCGTCTCCTGGTCAGGAACACGCTGCGCGAGGTGGATTTTTACGGTGCCGAGCGCATGGTGCGTATCAACCAGCTGCCGCTCGGACTTGCGGATCTCGACGCGATCATCCCGCAGGAGCCGAACCTGATTCTCATTCCGAAGGTCGAATCCGCGGCGCAGGTCACGGAGGTCGTCGACCATATCGAATCGCTGCGCGCGTCGTTCGGCATCGAGATGCCTGTGCATCTGATGCCGATCATCGAAAGCGCCCGGGGCGCCGTGCAGGCGTTTGAAATCGCCTGCGCCCACGGGTCCGTCGTTGCGCTTGCGATCGGTCTGGAAGATTACACGGCCGATATCGGGGCGGAACGCACGCTGGAAGGGAATGAGAGCCTCTGGATGCGCGGCGCGGTGCTCAACGCGGCGCGGGCTGCCGGAGTGCAGGCTATCGACACCGTGTTTTCAGACGTGAATGACATGGACGCCCTGCTTGCCAGTGTCCGGGAAGCCAAGGCGCTGGGATTCGACGGCAAGGGCTGCATCCATCCCCGGCAGATCCCCGTCGTGCACACCGGATTCGCGCCGGATGCGCGCGAGATCGAAAAAGCGAAGAAAATTGTCCGCGCTTTCGACGAAGCGGAACGCCTCGGACTCGGCGTCGTCTCGCTCGGATCGAAAATGATCGATCCGCCGGTGGTCAAGCGTGCACAGCATACGATCGACCTCGCCCTGCGCACGGGTATTCTGAACGAAGGATGGAAGGAGGAAGAAAATGAAGGATAATCTTGTCCTGAATGCCGCGGGCCGCGAGGTCGTCACGGAAATCAACGGTGTTCCCGCCGTTCCCTACCAGGGAGTGGGGAAATTCAGACCGGAAGGACGCAAGGCCGCGCCGCCGGTTCCGACCTGCGCCGATTATCCCGCGGACGGCAACAAGGTGGTCGCGGATCTCAGAACCGCGCTGATGAAGGCGGGCCTGCGCGACGGCATGACCATTTCCACCCATCATCATTTTCGCAACGGCGACCTGGTCGCCAACCGGATTTTCGATGCCGCCGCGGAACTCGGGGTGAAGGATCTGCGGTGGTTCCCGTCCGCCGCCTTTCCGTGTCACGAACCCCTGATCAGACATCTCGACAGCGGGGTCATTCATCACATCGAAGGATCGATGAACGGTCCTCTCGGCGACTACGCCTCCGCAGGAAAAATGCGCGGACTCGGTGTGCTGCGTTCGCACGGCGGACGCTACCAGGCCGTGCAGGACGGCGAAGTCCACATCGATATCGCGGTCATCGCCGCGCCGACCTCGGATCCGTTCGGGAACTGCAACGGTGTCAACGGTCCTTCCGCCTGCGGCGGGCTCGGTTTCGCGCTGGCGGATTCTCAGTATGCCGACAGGGTCATCGTGGTAACGGACAACCTTGTCCCGTATCCATGCGTTCCCTGGCAGCTCATGGGCAACAATG
Organism: Bacteroidota bacterium; assembly: GCA_003246455.1. Taxonomy (GTDB): domain Bacteria; phylum Bacteroidota; class Ignavibacteria; order SZUA-365; family SZUA-365; genus SZUA-365. Next base: position 21,230 of record QKAF01000080.1, on the reverse strand, counting down.
TCGATTCCGTCGTCGTGGTGGACAAGGTCGGCGATCCGGAGAAAATCGTCAGCGGCACGACCAATATCACGAAAAGCCCCGACCGGCTGCTGATCGCGGAACTTACCGCACGCTTCGTCGAGGCCGCGGGAATTCTGCGCGACGGATTCTCCTTCCAGGCGGGCGCGGGTGGCACCGCACTTTCCTTCGCGCTTTTCCTGCGGGACATGATGCGCGCGAAGAATATCCGGGCGCGGTTCGTTCGCGGGGGAAGCACCCAGTACCTGGTCGACATGCTCAACGAAGGTCTCACCGATTACATTCTCGACGGACAGACCTTCGACCTCGCCGGCGTGCGGTCCATGCGCGACAATCCGAACCACATCCACACCAACCCCTTCGTCAGCTACAACTATCACAACAAGGGCAACATCGCATCGATGATTGACGTCGTGGTGCTCGGGGCGACGGAGGTGGACGTCCATTTCAACGCGAACGTCGTGACCCACAGCGACGGACGGCTGCTCCACGGCATCGGCGGATGGCAGAACTGCCTGTTCTCGAAATGCACCATTCTCCCGATTCCGAGTTTCCGTGACAGGATCCCGGTCATCGTCGACGAGGTCACCACGCTCTGCGGACCCGGCGAGCTGATCGACGTCATCGTCACCGAACGCGGCATCGCCATCAATCCCCTGCGGCAGGACCTGATCGATCGCACGAAAAATTCAGGCCTGCCCCTCCGGACAATCGAATCGCTGAAGGACGAAATCGAGTCCATCTGCGGCGGTGCGCCCGAGAAGCCGCGATTCCGCGACAACCCCATCGCCGCGATCAAGTGGGTCGACGGCACCGTGATCGACATCGTCAGGCAATTGCAGTAGCGGGAGCGCATTTCCGCGCGCGACAATGCACTCGCGCCCTGAAAGGGCGCATCCCTTTTTCTTCAGCCCGGGGCGCGAGCCCCGGGCTTCCCGTTGATACACGAAATGCTATTTGATAATCATCCGGGCGCCGGCGTAGTGCCGGGTGTAGTAGGAATCGTCGAGCGACGAGACGATGACGCCTGCCCGGGTCGAGGCATGGATGAAGCGGTCCTCGCCGACGTAAATGCCGACGTGCGTAATGCCTTTACCCGCGGTGTTCGCGAAAAAGACGAGGTCCGCAGGACGGAGCTGTGCGCGCGTGACGGAGCGCCCCTTCCGGAAGAGGTCGCTGGCGCGGCGGGGGAGCGCGAGGTTGAACTTCTTGAATACGGCATGAACCAGCCCCGAGCAGTCGATGCCGCGTTTCGTGTTTCCCGCGTACCGATAGGGCGTGCCGAGGTAATCATACGACTCCGTCACGACTGCACGCCGTCCGCGGCTGATATCATCGGGCAGAGCCGGCCTGTACTCGAAGTCCCGCGAACGGCGCGATCCGCCGCCGTGATCGTCCTTCGCGGCCGTCTCCACGGAGCTGCTGCACGCGCCCAGCAGTGCCAGGAGGGACAGAAACAGCAGGCAATTCCGGGACCATCGTAACATATTGTATTCGCAAATAGTTGGTAAGCGGAAGATAAAGTATTCTGTGAAGAGCGCAAAGCCAGCGGGAAGCCGGTGTATTTTGCCATTTGCTTTTTCGGCGTTCGCATGCTAAATTGAGTATTCGACTGGGGCTGTAGCTCAGTTGGGAGAGCGCTACATTCGCATTGTAGAGGTCGAGGGTTCGATTCCCTTCAGCTCCACTAAATATTTGTTGGACCAGAGATTGGTTGTATGAACACGCTGACAGTTTTCTGCAATATTTCACACTCCGCTCCGGCCCCGGCAACTCGGAAGTAAGTGCATCCTTGAGGTGCACTTTTTTTATGCCCCGTGTTGGAGACATACTGTCCGCACTGCAGGGGTGGGCACCGCCTGTCATTGCCTGGGAACGGGATAATGTCGGTTTGCTCATCGGCCGCAAAGACGCGCACGTCGAACGCGTGCTGCTCTGCCTCGACGTTACCCCCGATGTCGTCGAGGAGGCGGTGCGGGAACGCGTGCAGCTCATCGTCGCCCATCACCCTGTCATCTTTCATCCCCTGAAATCACTGCGTACGGACAGTCCGCACGGTGCGATGCTCGCGCAGCTGCTCCGCCATGACATCGGCGTCATTGCGGCGCACACCAATGCCGACGCCACGCGCTTCGGTCTGAATCATGCGCTCGCGGAGAAGATCGGCCTGCGCGATGCCCGGCCTCTGGACCCGGTACGGGGACAGCTTCGGCGGCTGACGGTTCGAATGGATGCCGAGGCGCCGTTCGCCTCTGCCGTGCGTGTGTACCTTGAGGATGCGGCGGTTCGCCCGGTCTCACGCACGGAAGATTCCGGTGTCGTTTCGATCGAATGCGACGTGCCTGTGTGGCAGGCCGCCGAGATCCGCAGTCACATCGCGGCGCTGCCGGACCAGGCCCCGCACAGCATCTCCGAGCAGCGCCTCGAAGGCGCAGTCGACGGTTACGGCATCGGCGCAGTCGGAACCCTGGATGACGCCGTGACGGCGCGCGCCTTTCTCGAAACGGTGAAATCGGCGCTCGGATGCGAGATGCTGCGCGTCTCGCCGTTTGATGAAGCGCGGCGGATCACCCGCGTGGCCGTCTGCAGCGGATCCGGTTCGTCGTATGTCGCCGCGGCGGTCGCCGCAGGCGCGGATGCGCTCGTCACCGGTGACCTGACCCATCATACGTTTCTCGATTTCCAGTCTGAAATCCTGCTGGTGGATGCAGGACATTACGACACGGAACGTCTCTTTATCACGCTTTGTGAGAAAGAACTGAATATGGTTTTCGAGAACAGAGAAAAAATTGATATTTTATGTACGAGAACCAATACCAACCCCATTTGGTTCGTGTAGAGAAAGAATCGAAGGAGATCCCTTGAAAAGCATACTTCAATCGCTGTACCTGCTTCAATTACTGGATACTGAACTGGATGATCTGCGCGAACTGCGCGGGGATTTGCCGGAAACCGTCAACGCGATGGGCGAAGACCTCGCAGCGGTGGAGCAGCGGATCGAGGAGATCGAAGAGGCGCTCAAGCGCAGCGCGACCGAACGCAGCCTGAAGGAGAAGGAATCTCTCGAGATGATCGCGAAGATCGAGAAATACAAAGGGCAGCAGCTCGAGGTCACGAACAACAAGGAATACGACGCGCTGACCCGCGAGATGGAATCGGCGGAGACGACGATCGCGACCAACGAAGCGCTGATACAGGAATGGGTCGAACAGAATGTGGACCTCAAGGCAAGCCTCGAACAGTTCACCGCGAAGCGCGAAGAACTGGTGAAGGACCTTGAAGTCAAGCGCGAAGAGCTGAAAGAAATCCTGGAGACGACTGCCGAGGAAGAAATCAACCTCGAACAGCGCAGGGAAACCGCAGTGGGCGAACTGCTGCCGCGTGACATGGAGCTGTACTCGCGCATTCGCGGTGCCAAGGGGAAAGCCGTCGCGCCGATCCGCCGTGAATCCTGCAGCGGATGCTATAACGTCGTGCCGCCGCAGCTGATTCTCGAGATCAAGAAAAACGACCGCCTGTTCATCTGCGAGCACTGCGGGCGTATCCTGGTTTCCGAAGAAATCGCTCACGAAACGAAAATCTGACCATTCGGATTTCCCGTGGCGGGGACCGTTCCTCGCACACGGGTTTCGCTCGCGCTGAAATATTTTTTCGAGACAGCGGACTCGCGTTCATCGGGCAGCCGCCTCTGCCGCGTGCAGGGGAGGAAAGTCCGAACTCCGCAGGGCAGGGTGCCGGATAACGTCCGGGCGTCGAAAGGCGACGGAAAGTGCAACAGAAAACACACCGCCCGTCCCGCCGCGCTTCGGCAAGGCGGGAAAGGTAAGGTTGAAAAGGTGCGGTAAGAGCGCACCGGCAGTCTGGCGACAGGCTGGCCTGGCAAACCCCACCCGGAGCAAGACCATGTAGGAATGCCGTCCCCGGAGCTGCGCTGCCCGCGCAGTGAGCGCCTCGGCGCACCGGCATTCGGGTAGGTCGCTCGAATCCCGCGGCAACGCGGGGTCCAGATAGATGGCTGCCTCGTCCCGTATCCCGGGATAGACAGAATTCGGCTTACAGATGGACGCGGGTGCCGCTGTCTGAAATATGAAATTGGAAAAAAGAGTTGAGAAAATGTATATAATTCAATTCAAAACAAGGACACACTCATGGACGCCAGATGGAGCATCAGGGCCCCCGGGGACTCTGCCAAAGTGCGTCGGCTGGTTGAGGAGATTCATGTACCTCAAATCATCGCTTCGATCCTGATCAACAGAGGGATCGAGGACTACGAGTCCGCGAAAGCCTTCTTCCGCCCTTCGCTCGACCAACTGCACAATCCCTTTCTCATGCACGACATGGAAAAGGCGGTTTCGCGTGTCGTCAAAGCGAAGGACGGGCAGGAGAAAATCCTCGTTTACGGGGATTATGATGTCGACGGCACCAACAGCGCAAGCCTGCTATACCTTTTCCTTCGCAGGATTGGCTGTGACGTGGAAGTTTACATCCCGGACCGGATGAACGAAGGTTACGGCATATCGGAAGCCGGAATCAACTACGCTGACAGCATCGGGACATCCCTGCTGATATCGATCGACTGCGGGATCACCGCGGTCACACAGGTCGAATACGCCAAGACAAAAAACATCGACGTGATCATCTGCGATCACCACGAACCCGGGCCCGAGATCCCGGATGCGCATGCCGTGCTCGACACGCTCAAGCCCGGCGACCTCTATCCCTTCAAGTTCCTTTCCGGCGCCGGTGTCGGGTTCAAGCTGATCCAGGGACTTGCCGAATATTATTCGATGCGCGAAGTCCCGTACGAGTATCTGGATTTCGTGGCCATTGCCGCCGCGGCGGATATCGTCCCCATGGTCGGGGAAAACCGCATTCTCGTACACTACGGCCTGAAGATCATCAATGAAAGTCCGCGCGCGGGCATCAAGGCGCTGATGGATTCGTCCAATCTGCGCTACGGCGATCTCACCGCACAGCAGATCGTCTTCGTGATGGCGCCGCGCATCAATGCGGTCGGCCGTCTCGGCGATGCAACGCGTGCCGTGGAACTGCTCACCTGCGACGAAGAGAACCGTGCAAAGGAATGCGCGCTCATTCTCGAGGAGGAGAATCGCAACCGCCGCGTCATCGATGAGGAAACCTTCAACCAGGCGACCATCGCCGCGAAGGAGTTTCTTGCCGGCGACGACAACAAGCCGATCGTCATGCATAACGGCGACTGGCATCCCGGCGTGATCGGCATCGTGGCATCCCGCCTGGTGGAGAAATTCTATCGTCCGACCGTTCTGCTGACGACGATCGACGGCGTCGCCAAGGGCTCCGCCCGCAGCATCATCAACTTCAATATTTATGAAGCGCTGCGCCGCTGCGAGCATCTGCTGCTGCAGTTCGGCGGACACAAGTACGCCGCCGGCCTCGCGCTCGAGATAAAAAACATCCCGGAGTTTCAGGCGCTGTTTACCGAAATCGCGGCAGAGATGCTCGATGAGGATATGCTCACGCATGAGATCACCGTGGACGCCCATCTGCGGCTGGCGGACATCACCCCGCGGTTTTTCCGCATTCTCAAGCAGTTCGCGCCGTTCGGTCCCGGCAACATGCGGCCGATTTTCTTCTCGAACGACCTCGAGGTCTTCGGAACGCCGCGAATCGTCGGCCGCGACCATCTCAAACTGAAAGTCCGGCAGGACGGTGTGGTTTTCGACTGCATCGGTTTCAATCTCGGGTCACGGCTCGACATCGTTTCGAATCGCGACGCCCGTATCGACATGCTGTTCACCATCGAGGAGAATTCCTGGAACGGGAATGTTTTCCCCCAGCTGAAGCTGCGCGACGTCCGTCCGACGAACCTGCAGCGCACCCAGGATGAAATTCTCTCCCAGATACAGGCATATCAGCAGGAAGAAGCATAGATCTACTCTTTATAATTTTTGGAGGCTCTGATGTCAGGTCACTCAAAATGGGCAACGATCAAGCGTGCCAAGGGTGCCAAGGATGCAGCCCGAGGCAAGCTTTTCGGCCGCATCATCAAGGAAATAACCATTGCCGCGCGTGACGGCGGCGGTGATCCCGACGGGAACCCGCGCCTGCGTCTCGCGGTGGACAAGGCCAAGGGCGCCAATATGCCCGCCGACAATATCAAACGCGCCATTCAGCGCGGTACCGGTGAACTCGAAGGCGTCAATTACGAAGAACTGACCTATGAAGGATACGGTCCCGGTGGGGTCGCATTCCTGGTCGAGACGATCACCGACAACAAGAATCGCACCGTCGCGGAAATCCGCCACCTGTTTTCGAAGAACAACGGCAATCTCGCGGAAAACGGCAGCGTCTCCTGGAAATTCGACCGCAAGGGCGTGATCACCATTCCGAAAAACTATGACGAAGACGATCTCATGATGATCGTGCTCGATGCGGGCGCGGAGGATATGTCGGTCGAGGACGAGTACTTCGAAATCGTCACGGCTTCCGCGAACTTCGATGTCGTCAAGAAGGCCCTCGAAGGTCAGGAAATCGAGATCCAGGAAGCGGGTCTGCAGATGATCCCGCAGAACACCGTGAAAGTCGACGGCAAGGATGCCGAAGGCGTGCTGCGCCTGCTCGAAGCCCTCGAAGAACATGACGATACCCAGGAAGTCTACGCGGATTTCGACATCGACGCCGATGTCATGGAATCACTGCAGTCGTAACAGGCGATGCTGATTCTGGGCGTGGACCCCGGTTCGCTCGTCACGGGCTTCGGCATCATCGAAGTCAAAGGAAAGCAATACCGCCGGCTGGCATCGGGAGTCATTACGATGCAGCCGGCGGATTCCGTTGCGATCCGCCTGCGCAAGGTCTACGACGGACTCGTCGAAGTCATCGACGCGCATGCGCCGGATGAATTCTGCATCGAAACGGCCTTTTACGGGAAGAATATCCAGTCTACGCTGAAACTGGGACAGGTGCGCGGCGTGGCGATACTCGCCGCGGTACATCGCCAGCTCGGCATCACCGAGTATTCACCCCGTGAGATCAAACGATCGGTGACAGGCACCGGCGCGGCGGCGAAGCAGCAGGTGGAATACATGGTCAAAGCGATTCTCGGCCTCCGGGAAGGATTCCGGAAGTCGGATGAGGCCGACGGGCTCGCCATCGCCATCTGTCACGCCATGCACGTCTCGGAGCCGCGGAAAAAATTCCGCAGCTGGGAAGGTTTCGTGGAAGAACATCCCGACAGGGTGAAGAAATGATAGAGTATCTCGAAGGCGTCCTCTCTGCGAAAGAGCCCATGACCGCCGTCATAGACGTCGGCGGTGTTGCGTTCGGCGTGCACATTTCCCTCCATACCCACGACGCACTTCCTCCGACAGGGGAGCGGGTCCGCCTGCTGACGCATCTGCACGTCCGCGAAGATGCCATGCAGCTTTTCGGTTTCGCCCGGGCGGAGGAACGGCAGCTGTTCCGTCAGCTGCAGGGAATATCCGGCATCGGCGCACGCATGGCGCTGAACATCCTCAGCGGCATCGCGCCGGACGATCTGCGTCTCCGTGTCAGCAGCGGCGACGTCGGCGCGCTGACGCGGATTCCCGGTATCGGCAAGAAAACCGCCGAACGCATTGTCGTTGAACTGCGCGACAGCTTCGCCCGGGGACTCGACGAGAAGGAACGGGCCGCGGCGGGCGGACGCCTGAGCGTCCGCGATGAGGCGCTCCTCGCTCTTCAGGCTCTCGGATACAATCGCGCCGCCGCTGAAAAAGCGATTTCAGGTGCTGTCGCCGCGCAGCCCGATGGAGGCAGCGCAAGCGTATCGGATCTGACCAAAGCCGCACTGCGACAACTGAATTCCTGATAAGTCGTTGTCCTGCAAGGCGAAAAAAAAGTTCGCTAAACTCTTGCTTTAAGAGAACGGCGGATGTATATTTACTCCGCATTCACTGTTTCCAAGAGCCAACTCGAGTCCCCTCCCTCCTCAGCTTTAGTTGGCTCTTTTTTTTTACCCTTTTCCAAACCTCCCCGAAACCCCTTCCCAACGATCGATTTTCACGGATCCGGCGGGCATACGTCTGTCGAGGGACGTATTATCTGTCGAATACAGCGTATTTCAAGCGATTATCGCGTCCCAGGCGCCGAGACGGGCAGGAAGGAACGAATCATCCGCCGTCACACGGGCGTGTCGCCTGCCGAAGCGGCTTCCATGCGGGTGCAGCGAGCGGAGAGGAACGGTACGATGAATGGTGTTTTCAGGCGTCGAGCCGCTTGTACCAGACGTTCATGCTCTCGATGGAGCCGGCGATGTTTGTGTTGTTGATCAACGTGCCGGTGAAGGTATAGCCGTCACGCGCGAACGTGACGTTCATTCCGGCGGAAAGCGCACGCGCGATGGTGAAAAGAACTTTCAGCCCACGCTCTTTCATGTCGGTTTCCATCAACCGGAGCAGATGCAGGGCGATATTGTGTCCCCGGGCATCCGGACGGGTGGCGAAATCCGTCATTTCCGCATTGAGCGAGGCCTTGTCCATCTCGGCCGAAGAGGCGGCGACCAGTTTCCCGGCAGTGTTGAACGCACCATAGTACGCGATGCTGTCAATTTCCATCGTGTGAATGATGTATTCGCGCTCGAAAATGGGGAAGGGGTAGCTTTCGAAAACCATGCCGTAAAGCCCCGTCAGCGCGTGGGCGTCATCCGGGGTCAGCCGGCGCAGGGCAAAGGGGAAGTCGGCCGCTTCGGCGGACGTCTCGATAGGCGATGATTTCTCCCTGGCCAGATCGACGTTCCCTTCGATCACATCCTGCATTTCGATGCCGACGGACGCGCGTTCCTCGGAGAGAAAATGCGCCATGAACAGCGCGTCGGTCTCACCGTTGAAATATCCCGGGACCGCCGCCTCACGATGGAATCCGGCGGAAAGGAATTCCGCTTCGGCCCAGGCCGGCACTTTCGCGAAGATCTTGCCGTAATGATTGCTGCGCGCCATTTCGAGCAAGGCGGGAATGATAGCGGGATGATCCTCTCGTCGAAGTTTCATCAGGTAGACGCGGCTGCTGCTCGGCCCATGCTGGATGAGGGAGTTCTGCAGCTTCTCGATGGTGTCGAAGGGGGAGTTGACTGTGCGCATGGGTGTCTGCTGATTGTGATCGTTCGAAATTACGGGAGAAATGTGTCCGTTGTCCTGCTCCGTAAGGTACGACGCGCGAAGGGAAACGTGCAAAACCATCGCGGGATGCCGTATCATGCGGAATCACGGCGCTGGTGCCCGGGGAGGTCCCCCCGGGGATCCATGGTGTCAGGAATTCGCGGCCGCGCTAGGCCTCGTCGTCCCCGCCGGTACGACGGTTGAGGCGCTCGTTGCTGTCGGGAATCAGGGAGATGACATCATCCTGGTCCGACAGCAGCTCGGCGATGCCGACAGAACGGTAATCGTCCTCCGCCGAATCGACCTTCAGCTGAAGCGTGCACTGCTCGCAGCGACGGTCACAGAAGACCGGCTCGTAGGCATCCGGTTCCTTGTACGTGGTGATGACCCCTTCGTAATTGCGCAGGACGACCTTGTTCGTGGACCAGGAGATCAGGTAGTTCGGCATGACCGGGATCTTTCCGCCGCCTCCCGGCGCATCGATGACGTAGGTCGGAACGGCGAAGCCGCTCGTGTGGCCGATCAGGCTCTCCACGATCTCGATCCCCTTGCCTACGGGGGTTCGGAAATGCGAAAGTCCCTCGGAGAGATCGCACTGGTAGAGATAATACGGGCGTACGCGGTTCTGCACCAGTTTGTGGACGAGCGTTTTCATGATGCGCGGGCAGTCGTTGACGCCGGCGAGGAGAACGCTCTGGTTGCCGAGGGGGATTCCCGCATCCGCCAGCTTTGCCAGCGCCTCGCGCGAGGAGGTAGTGATTTCCGCGGGATGATTGAAATGGGTGTTGATCCAGATCGGATGATGTTTCTTCAGCATCCTGACGAGGGAATCGGTCACGCGATAAGGCAGGACGACAGGGATGCGCGTCCCGATGCGAATGACTTCGACATGCGGGATCCCCCGGAGTTCGGTGAGAATCCAGTCGAGGTAATCGTCGTTCAGCATGAACGGATCACCGCCGGAAAGCAGCACGTCGCGGACCTCCGGATGTTCGCGGATATACGCGAGTCCCTGCCGCACCTCGCGACGCACCGGGATACGGTCGAGATCGCCGACCTTGCGCTTGCGCGTGCAGTGGCGGCAGTACATGGCGCAGATGTTGCTGATATGAAACAGCACGCGGTCGGGGTAGCGGTGCGTCACGCCGGGCACGGGGCTGTCGCTGTCCTCCGCCAGGGGATCCGCCATGTCATAATCGCTGATAATGCGCTCGGACGGCGAGGGGAAGGACTGGCGGAACACCGGATCGTTGCGGAAATCCGATGTATTGATCAGAGAGAGATAATACGGGGTCACGGAAAGCGGGAAACGATCGATGGTCTCCTGCAGGGCTTTGCGCTCATCGCGCGTGAATTCCACACCGAGCAGATGCTCGAAGGTGGCGATATCGGTGACGGCGTGGCGAAGCTGCCAGCGCCAGTCCTTCCAGTTGGAAAGCGCGACATTCGATTCGATTTTTTCGGCAATATCCTGCTGCCTGACGCTGAACATGGACATCAGAGTTATCCTGTCATTGATTGTACGGGAATGCGAGGGGAGGGGAAGAGCGTCTCGCACGGGGGAACTGCCCCGTCACCGGAACGGGCGGGTTGGCGTGCTGCGTATGGAGGGGGAAAGAGATCGGAACAGTAGACGTTTGTAAGACAGCTCTATCTTTAATGAGTACGGAAAATCATCGCGAAAACCAAATCGCGGGCGTGAGAAGGATTTCCTCTCCCATGAACTATTTCGGTATCTTGTGTTGTTGTGCACTAATAGTCTTGATCGGAAATTCATGCAAGAAGAAGAAGTACTGGGAAAAGCCTATGATGGCCGGCTCATGCGGCGGCTGCTGGCGTTCGCTCGTCCCTATGCCCCGCAGGTCGTCGGTGCCATCCTGCTCACCGTGTTCATTTCCGCGCTCAGTCCGCTCCGGCCGTTCCTGACCAAGATCGCGATCGACGATTACATCACGGTCGGGGACAAGGACGGCCTGCTCATGATCGCCGGACTGCTCCTCGGAACGCTGCTGCTGCAGGGGCTGGCGCAGTATTTCATGACGTATTTCACGCAGTGGATCGGCCAGCGCATCGTGCATGACGTACGGATGAAAATTTTCCGGCACATGCAGCGTCTTGCGCTGCGCTTTTTCGACCGCAATCCCGTCGGACGCCTGGTGACACGACTCACCAACGACGTCGAGGTGCTCAATGAGATGTTTTCTTCCGGCCTTGTCACCGTTTTCGCCGATATTTTCATCCTCCTGTGGATCGTCGTCTTCATGCTGTCGATCAACTGGGAGCTCGCGCTGGTGACGTTCAGCGTCCTCCCCGCGCTGGTGTACGGGACCTTCCTCTTCCGGAAAAAGGTGCGTGAGACGTACCGCGACGTCCGCCTTCAGCTGGCACGGCTCAATTCCTTCATGCAGGAGCGCATGTCGGGAATGAACACGGTGCAGCTGTTCGGCCGCGAAGACCGCGAGCGCGACGCGTTTGCGCGCATCAATGACGCACATATGGACGCGAACATCCGGTCAGTGTTCTATTACGCGCTGTTCTACCCGAGCGTGGATTTCATCAGTTCTCTCGCGGTCGCGCTGATCATCTGGTATGCCGGCGGTTCCATCCTGGCAGGCATCATGACGGTGGGGACCCTGATCTCTTTCATCCAGTACACGGAAATGTTCTTCCGTCCCATCCGGGATCTGTCCGAGAAATACAACGTCATGCAGACCGCCATGGCTTCGTCGGAGCGTATCTTCAAACTGCTCGACGATCAGACCGTTATCCCGGATCCGGTCGGGGGCCGGGACGAAGTCCTGCCCGCGATCGAAACCGTCCGATTCGAAAATGTCTGGTTCGCCTATAACGAAGGGGAATGGGTGCTGCGGGACGTGTCGTTCGAGATTCCCCGCGGGCATTCCGTCGCGATCGTCGGGGCGACCGGTTCGGGGAAAACGACGCTCATCAATCTTCTCTGCCGCTTCTATGACGTGCAGAAGGGACGCATCACCGTCGGCGGCACCGATCTGCGCGAGCTTTCCACCGGTGAACTGCGCCGTCACATCGGTATCGTCCTGCAGGATGTATTCCTGTTTTCCGGCACCATCCACAACAACATCACGCTGGGGGAAGACAGCATCAGACGCGAAAAGGTCGAGGAAGTGTCGCAGCTCGTGGGCGTGGAACGCTTCATCGACAAACTGCCCGAGCGTTATGAAGCGAAAATCAGGGAACGGGGGGGATCACTCTCGGTGGGACAGAAGCAGCTGCTTGCGTTCGCACGTGCGCTCGCGTTCGATCCGGAACTCCTCGTCCTCGACGAAGCGACGTCGAGCGTTGACACCGAGTCGGAGATCCTCATCCAGGATGCCATCGCCAAACTGCTGAAGGGGAGAACGTCGATCGTCATCGCGCACCGGCTGTCGACCATACAGAACGCGGATCGCATACTCGTGATGCACAAGGGCCAGCTGCGGGAGCAGGGGAATCACCAGGAGCTGCTGGCGCAGCGCGGCATCTACTACCGACTCTACCAGCTCCAGTACAAGGAACAGGAAGCCCGGGTGGCCTGATCAGCGCAGACGGTTTCGTTCATCCCACAGCGGATAGAGCAGGCGATAGTCTCCGAATCCGCTCTCGTCGATGAAGACGTAGCGCTTGTTCAAGTCGTAGTATTCCCACACTTCATACGGCTTCGATTCGACGTCCACGGGATGCCGGTCCACATAATCGGGCGGCCCGTACAGAATGTAGACCATGCCGCGGTCGGTTTTCCATCCGGCGAGGTAATGGCCGAAATGCCTGTCCGCGTAGGCGACGCGGTTGTAATACTCCACCATTGCGGCATTGGATTTCGAACCCGGGGTGGGATTGTGCCGCTCCCAGAACGCTTCGAAGCGTTTCCGCCGTTCGTCCTCGTCCGTCGGCTCCTTGATGTAATCGAGCTCGTCGGACTTGGCGAAATACCGGAGCTGATCGATCGCCTCGTCCAGGTCCACGATCGATATGGGGGCGCCCGCGGTCAGCCATTCGATGATGAAGGGGCGCTCGATGCGCGCGAGCACGCCGCTGTCGGTCGTGTCGTCGGCGCGCCGCATCTTCACCTGCAGGGTATAGCTGCCGACGCCGAGTCCGGTGCTGTTGATCGAGGCAAGGAAGGTGTTGAGTCCCTGCTTGATCCCCTGCGTGGTCTGCTTGGAATAGACTTCCTTCCCGCGCCGCGTGATGGTGTAGTCGATGACGATACCGCCGAGCTGGAACGGATTATACACCTCGTAAAACAGCTCGAAACCTTCTTTCAGCGCCGCGACATTGGGATTGATCTGCGGGGAAATCTGCTTTTTCATCCCCTGGCTCTCTACGGCGCGAACGAGCATCAGATCGCTGATTCCAAGGAGGTTGGCATCGAACTTCCGAACTTCCACGCTTTTCGTCAGGCGGAATTCCTTCTGCGATTCCTTGTCCTCGAAAATCACTTCGATCTGATAGCTTCCCGGTTCGAGCTGCAGCGAACGCTGCGTCAGGTCGTAATAGCTGGGATTGTTGGTCCGTTCGAAGCTGAGCAGTTCAATCTTGCGTTCCCAGTTCTCCTCCTTGATCACCTTCGATCCTTCCGACCGCATGACGAGCACGGTGATGTCGTAGCCGCCCGTGTAGAATTCCTCATCCTTGACAAAGGTCACGATATCGTACGGGACGTGGACATACACGTCGACGCGCCCCTGCAGCCCGAATTCTCCGTATTCCGCGAAATTCAGCGCGTCGAAATAGAACGGCTGGATACGCACGTCCTGGACGGTGCTGCCCTCGCCGTTATCCTGCGCAAAGACAGACACAGCGAGAAGGAGCATGAGGGCGAGAGTGGAGAGGGTGCGCATCGTTCACCTCCGGGTTGTCGAAATGAGGTCGAATTCGTTGGCTTCTGTGATGAGAACGTCGACGAACCGGCCGATCGGGGGCTGCCCGCCGAATTCTTCCGCCGGGATCAGCACTTCGTTGTCCACTTCCGGTGCGTCCCATTCACTGCGCGCCACGACGTAGTCTCCCTCGACGCCGTCGCAGAGCACGCGGAGCCGGCTGCCGACGCGCGCGTCGTTTTTCTTCTGGGAGATTTCCGCCTGCAGTTCCATGATCGCGGCACGGCGTTCCTCCTTGACCTCGTGGGGAATCGGATCGCCGAGGATATGCGCGGTCGTGTTCTCTTCCTGCGAATAGAGGAATACCCCGAGACGGTCGAGTTCCTGTTCCGCGACGAAATCGTACAGCTCCCGGAAGGCCTGCTCGCTCTCATTCGGATAACCGACGATAAGCGTACTCCGAAGGGCGAGCCCCGGTACGCGTGCACGCATTGTATCGAGCAGTTCCTCGGTCGCGCGGCGGGTGATGCCGCGGCGCATGGATTTGAGCACATCGTCGTTGACGTGCTGAATGGGGATATCGACGTAGTTGCAGATGTTCGGCCGCTCGCGGATCACATCCAGGGCATCGAGGGGGAAGCGCGACGGGTAGGCGTACATCAGCCGCATCCATTCGATGCCGTCGACATCCGCGAGTTCCGAGAGCAGGCGCGCGAGCATGCGTTCGTTGTAGAGATCAAGACCGTAATAGGTGGTGTCCTGCGCGATGATGACGAGTTCCCTGGTTCCGCCGGCGGCGAGGAATTTCGCTTCGTGCACGACTTCCTCGAGCCGCTTCGAAACATGCCCCCCGCGCATGAGCGGGATGGAGCAGAAAGAGCAGGGCCGGTCGCAGCCCTCGGATATTTTCAGGTAGGCGAAGTGCCGCGGCGTGGTCACGTGCCGTTCCCCGAGCAGTTCGTACTTGTAGCTTCCACCCAGCGTTTCGATGATGTTCTTGAAATCCGTCACGCCGAAAAACCGGTCCACCTCGGGAAGTTCCGTTTCGAGATCGCTGCGGTAGCGTTCGGACAGGCAGCCGGCGACATAGAGATTGCGGATGGTTCCGAGCTTCTTCATCTCCACCGCCTCGACGATGGTGTTGACGGATTCCTCCTTCGCGAGGTCGATGAAGCCGCAGGTGTTGATGATGACCGTATCGGCTTCCCCCGGTTCGTCGACGAGCGTCATGCGATTGGCTTCGATCTGCTTCATGAGCACCTCGGAATCGACCGTGTTTTTCGAACATCCGAGGGTGATGATGGAGATGCGGTTCGGGGCAGATTTATCGTGTTTCATTCTGTTTCCGTATCAGTTCTTCGACGATGGTTACGTCTTCCGGGGTGTCCACCGCCTGGGAATCGGACGCGACAGTCGCGACGCGAATGCGCATGCCGTTCTCCAGGGCGCGGAGCTGCTCGAGCTTTTCGATCTGTTCGAGACGGCCCGGTGCAAGTGCGGCAAAGCGAAGCAGGGCTTCGCGGCGGTAAGCATATATGCCGATATGCTTGAGGTAGACACCGGTTCCGGGAAATCCGTTACCGTCGGCGGAGGACCTCCCGACGGGATCACGATCGAACGGAATTCCCGCCCGTGAGAAATACAACGCATTTCCGTCGCGATCCGTTACCACCTTGACCACGTTCGGATTGCGCAGCGCTTCCGGGTCTGCGAGGGGGCACGCCGCCGTCGCGAGATCGGCGTCGGATTCCCGTAACGCGGCGGCGACCGCGTCGATGGTCGCAGGCGGCATCAGCGGTTCATCGCCCTGCACATTGACGAATATCGCGCCGTCAGAGCGCTCGGCGACCCAGGCCATCCGTTCGGACCCCGATGCAAGTTCCGACGGGGTCATCATCGCCTCGCCGCCAAACGCCGTCACTGCGTCGGCGATGCGCGCATCGTCGGTCGCGACGATCACGCGCGAGGCGCACGCGGCCTGCCTGCACTGCTCCCACACCCGCCGGATCATGCTTTTCCCGGCGATCGGGGCGAGGGGCTTGCCCGGGAATCGTGTCGAGGCAAAACGCGCCGGGATCACGATAATGTATTCTGTCATCATTCGTGTAAAATAGCGAACAGGAGGGAGAATTGCAGGATCGGATCTCCCGCGGTGCAGCCGCACGCAGCGGGAAACTCAGATGCGGAGGACCCGCGGAGCGGCGATGAAGCCGTCGCCGGTTTCCGGTGCGTTGGCCAGGGCTTCCGCCTGCGTCAGGCCGGGGGAGGGGCGGTCGGTGCGGACGGAAGACCGCTCCGGGGTGAGCGCGGTCAGAGGGGCGACGCCGGAAGTATCGACGGCCGTGATGGCGGATATCCAGGTGAAAATACGGGAGAGCTCACCGCTGAGAACGGTGAGCTCTTCATCCGAAAAAGACAGGTGTGCCAGGCGGGCGATGCGGGCGGTATCCTCGAAGGAAACCTCCATCAGATCGCCACGTCGTACAGGCGGTAGGTTTTATACTGCTCGGCGTTCATCAGTCTGGCGCCCTTGTTCATCGGACCGTTGTCTTCGAGGACCCAGGACGCTTCTCCTTTGAAAACGCCGTGCTTCGCGGCGCGCGTGACGGTTTCATAGTACATCACCGCGTCCACGCCCTTGTTCCGATGCTGCGGGAGAACCCCGAGAACGATGATGCGTACGAGATCAATGTTTTTCGTCCCGGTCATCAGGTGCCATGCGGCGGGGATGATCCAGCCTTTCTTGTTCTTGATCAGCAGCTGATTGATGTCGGGGAGACAGAGCGTGAACCCGATCGGCTCGCCGTTCCGTTCGGCGACGAAGACCAGATCCTTGAATTTGCCGATCACCTGCACCAGATCCTTCGCGAGGAAATCGAATTCCTCGTCCGTCATGGCGACGGCACCCCAGTTTTTCTCCCAGCTCCGGTTGTAGAGATCCTTGAGAATGACGGTCTCCCGCTCCATGTTTTTGAAATCGAGATCACGGATCGTGATGCCGTAGCGTTCGCGTACCAGCATCTGTCCCCGCTCCAGTTTCGGAGTGATGACGTCTTCGTTGCTCAGCAGGTATGCGTACAGATCCTTCGCTTTCCTGAAGCCGTAACCTTCCGTCAGCATCGGGTAATAGCGTGGATTGTACGTCATCAGGAACACGGGCGGGGAGTCGAAGCCGTGCACCAGCATACCGAGTTCGTCATTGACGGAAGGGTTTGCAGGTCCGCGCATCGTGTCCATGCCCTTTCCGCGCAGCCACTGGGCGGCGGCATCGAACAGGGCATTGGCGACATCCTGGTTGTTGATGCATTCGAAAAAACCGTAGAAGCCGACCTTGTCCTCGTGCTCGCGGTTGTGATTGTCGTTGACGATCGCGGCGATGCGCCCGACGTCCTCGCCATCCTGTACCGCGATGAACAGCTGAATCCTGGAATGCTTGTAGAAGGGATTGACTTTCGTATTCAGCAGTTTCCTGCGATCCATCAGCAGCGGGGGTACCCAGTTGCGGTCGTTCACATAGAACTTCCACTGCAGCTTGATGAAACGGTTGACGTCTGCGTTATCTGAAATGGGATGGATCGTTAAGGCCATGGACACTCCTCATCGCTGTTCTCTGGCACCGGAGACGGTCCCCGATGCGATCATGCCGCCGCGGCGCGGCCGCGGCGGACCCGGGCGGGCATGCGCCTCACGCGCCGCCCGCACGGGGCAGGTGCGGATTATTCGATGACGCCGAGTTTCTTCCCGATCTCACCGGTGATTTCCAGGATGCGATCGAGATGCTGCTTCTCATGGGTGGCCATGTAGCTCGTACGCAGCATCTGCAGCCCCTGCGGCACGCCCGGACTGATGAAGACATTCACGAAGACGCCGGCGTCGAAGAGTTCTTTCCAGAAGATGAAGCTCGTTGTGTCATCCCCGATGATGATCGGTACGACGCCCGTTTCGCCCATGATGACCTTGAACCCGAGAGCAGAGAAGCCCTCGCGCATGTAGTCGGCGTTCTCACGCAGCTTGTCGACGCGCCACGGTTCGGTTTCGAGAATGTCGAGCGCCGCGAGTGCGGCCGCAACGCTGGCGGGCGTCGGGCTTGCGCTGAACATGAGAGCCGGGGAGTGGTGTTTGATGTAATTGATGACCGGACGCTCGCCGACCACAAAGCCACCGAGGCTCGCAAAGGTCTTGCTGAACGTTCCCATCGTCATGTCGAGCTGGTCGGACAGGCCGTAATACGCTCCCGTCCCCTTCCCGCCCGGGCCGATCACGCCGGTCGCATGCGCATCGTCGATGAGCACGCGGGCGTTGTACTTCTTCGCGAGTTCGAGCATGTGCGGAAGATCGACGATGTCACCGGTGGTGCTGAAAACGCCGTCCGAGACGATGAGCTTGCCCTTGTCGAGCGGGAGCCGCTCGAGCTGCCGTTCGAGATCCTGCATGTCGTTGTGTTTGTAGCGTTCGAAGGTCGCGAAGGCCCCTTTCGCCATCAGGTTCCCTGCGACCAGGCTGGCGTGGTTGTCCTTGTCCGACAGAATGTACTCGCCGCGCTGTACCAGCGTCGGGACGATACCCTGTCCGGTCTGATAACCCGTCGAGAACAGGAGACAGGATTCCTTCCCGAGAAAGTGGGCGAGGCGCTCCTCCATTTCGTTGTGCAGGGTGAGCGTGCCTGTGAGATAGCGCGAGCCCGAACAGCCCGTACCATAACGGTTCACCGCATCGAGACTGGCCTGCTTGACCCGGGGATCAGCGGTGAGGCCGAGGTAGTTGTTGGAACCGGCCATGATGATTTTCCGGCCTTCGATCATGACGACCGGGCCTTCGCTCTCCTCAATGGCGCGGAAGTACGGGTACAAACCTAAAGCCTTGATCTCGTCGGCGCGGGTAAACGCGTTGCATTTGTCGAATAAGTCCACACAGGCTCCTGTTCTATCGTGGTAGATCTGAATATCGTGGGATGACCCGGAGGCAGGGAATGAGAGATATCTCCGGGAAGCTGAATTTCAATTCAGTTATGGCTAAAACATGCTACAATATATATGCAAGGCGCGGTACAAGTCAATGGATCCGCCTCCGCGCCAGGTTGGCACGGAAGCCCGGGCTCCGGGTACGGAAATCTGCATGAGGGGGATCGCGGGAAGCGGGGCATGCGATGAGAATTGTCTGTCGCGTGTGCCGGGCAAGGCGGGAAGAAAGCGGAAAAAAAGCTACATTACATGCTTCATATCATTCTCAGCGCGCTGCGCGGCAGAGATTTGTTCCACATTTCCGGCAGAGTCGCATTCATGGCGAATCCAGAGACCCCCGTACAGACGAATTTCGTCAAGCAGATCATCAACGAGCACAATAAGACCGGTCGCTTCGCAAACCGCGTCCATACGCGATTCCCGCCGGAGCCGAACGGCTATCTGCATATCGGCCACGCAAAGTCGATCTGCCTGAACTTCGGCATCGCGCAGGAATACGGCGGCCAGTGCAACCTGCGTTTCGATGACACGAATCCGGTGAAGGAAGACGTCGAGTACGTGGATTCGATCAAGGAGGATATCCGCTGGCTGGGCTTTGACTGGGAAGACCGCGAGTACTACGCATCGGATTACTTTGAAACGCTGTACGAGTACGCGCTCACGCTGATCCGCGACGGCAAGGCGTTCGTCTGCGAACTGACGGCCGAGGAAATCCGCCAGTACCGGGGAACGCTGACAGAGCCGGGAAAGAACAGTCCGTACCGCGATCGCAGCGTCGAAGAGAATCTCGACCTTTTCCAGCGCATGCGCAGCGGGGAATTTCCCGACGGGTCGCGCACCCTTCGCGCGAAAGTCGACATGGCATCGCCGAATCTCAACATGCGCGATCCGGTGATGTACCGCATTCTCCGTGCGCACCACCATCGGACGGGAGACGCCTGGTGCATCTACCCGACGTACGACTGGGCGCACGGCCAGTCGGACTCCATCGAGGGGATCACGCATTCGATCTGTACCCTCGAGTTCGAAGACCATCGGCCGCTCTACGACTGGTATGTCGATCAGCTCGGCATCCATCATCCGCAGCAGATCGAATTCGCCCGGCTGAACGTGACCTACCTGGTCATGAGCAAGCGGAAGCTTCTGCGCCTCGTGCAGGAAGGGATCGTCGACGGTTGGGACGATCCGCGGATGCCGACCATCTCCGGTCTGCGGCGCCGCGGTTTCACACCCGCCTCGGTTCGCGACTTCGCGGAGCGGGTCGGTGTCGCGAAAAAGGAAAGCACCATCGACATGGCGCTGCTCGAGCATTGTGTCCGCGAGGACCTGAATGCCCACGCCTGGCGCGTGATGGGCGTGCTGGATCCGCTGAAGGTCGTCATCACGAATTTCCCGGAAGGGGAGACCGAGCAGCTCGAGGCGGTGAACAATCCGGAGGACGAATCCTCCGGCGTGCGGAGCGTGCCCTTCACTCGGGAACTCTATATCGAACGGGAAGATTTCATGGAAGATCCGCCGGGCAAGTTCTTCCGTCTCGCACCCGGCAGGGAAGTCCGCCTGCGTTACGCGTACATCATCAAGTGCGAGGAGGTCATCAAGGACGCCGACGGCAGCATCACCGAACTCCGCTGCACCTACGATGCGGAAACGCGCAGCGGGATGCCGCAGGCCAACCGCAAGGTGAAAGGGACCCTGCACTGGGTGTCGGCGACAGAAGCGATCGAAGCGGAAGTCCGACTGTACGATCAGCTGTTCTCGAAAGAGGATCCGGGTGACACGGACGAAGGACTCGACTTCCTCTCGAACCTCAACCCCGATTCCCTGCAGGTCATCCGCGCGATGGTCGAGCCCTCGCTGGCGGAGGCGATGCCGGGCAAGCACTTCCAATTCGAACGCAAGGGCTATTTCACGGTAGACACCCGGTACAGCAAACCCGGGACTCCCGTGTTCAATCGCACCGTTACGCTCCGTGACACCTGGGCGAAGGTGAACAAGCAATGATTATCGCAGTCACCGGGGGAACGGGATTTCTCGGTTCGCATCTGGTCGACCGGATGCTGGAACAGGGACATCAGGTACGGACGCTTGTGCGGAAGACCAGCAACCTGCGCTGGCTGGAAGGGAAGAATGTCGAATTCGTCGAGGGCGACATCCGGGACGCCGCCTCGCTCGAACCGTTCATCCGGGATGCGGATATCGTCTATCACATCGCCGGAGTGGTCAAAGCGCGGGACCGCGAAGGATACTTTGCCGGGAATGTCGGAGCGACGGAAAACATGCTCGATGCCGCACGGCGA
>QKAF01000130.1 GCA_003246455.1 Bacteroidota bacterium | reverse complement strand
CGGCGAACTGAAAGACAACGGTATTGACGACGACAACAACGGAAAGATTGACGACTGGCATGGATGGGATTATTTCGGCAACGGCAGTTTCCAGTCGCCCAATCCCGACAACAATCCGATGGACGGCACACTCGGCCACGGCACAAACACCTCCGGCTGCGCCGCCGCGCTGGCGAACAACGGCATCGGCGTCGCGGGCAGCAGCTATCGGGCAAAGATTCTCGCGATCAAGGCGTCGACCGATGCGACAACAGGTGTAGGCGGCTATGACGGTATCCTCTATGCCGGCCAGATGGGCTGCCGGGTCATCAACTGCAGCTGGGGCGGGACGGGCGCGCGCTCGCAGGCCCTGCAGGATCTCATCGACGATGTGACGGACATGGGCGCTCTCGTCGTCGCCTCGTCCGGCAACGATCCGATCGATAACGATTACACACCGCACTGGCCGTCTTCCTTCAACCGCGTCCTGAACGTCGGCTCGGTGGAATCCAGCGGCGCGGCGTCCACATGGTGCACGTTCGGTACGTCGGTCCATACGTATTCGCCGGGCAGCGGCATCCTTACGACCCGCAACGGCGGCGGCTACACGAATCCCACGGGAACCTCGTTCTCTTCCCCGCTCGCGGCCGGGGTTGCGGCACTGGTGTTCGCCGTGCATCCCGACTGGACGCCCGACCAGGTCGCCGCACAGATGCGCGTGACCTCCGACCCCTTCGACAACCCGTCCACCAGCAAGCGTTTCGCACGGCTGAACGCCTTCAAGGCCGTCTCGCTGAACAAGGATCTCGATGAAATTCCGGGACTGCACATCACCAGCTTCAGCTACCTGTTCCAGGGCGGCGGTTCCAGCTTCACCGAACCGAAGCAGACCGCACGCGTCACCGTCGAATTCGAAAATGTCCTCGCACCGACCTCCGCCGGCACCATGGCGTATGTCGATCTCGACGATCCTTCGCTCACCGCGACGACGACCGACTTTTCCATCGGTACGCTCGGAACGTTCGAACGGAAGACGATTGAATTCGATGTGACGCTCGCGGATAATCCGCAGACCTCCGAAGGATATCTCCCTGTGCGCATCCGTGTCGAAGACGGCGAGTACGTTGATTTCATGATGGGACGCATTCCCATCTTCCTCGACGATGCGTGGCACACGTCGCTGAATTTCGGCGCTCCCTATTTCACGAGTATCGATGCCGTAAGCGCCCTGACTGTCTGGGCGACGGCGAACGTCTCGAACCAGGATCTCGGCGTCCGCACCGTCAACGGCGGATCGGCCTGGACCAATGTCTCCGGTTCCGGCTACCCCAGCGGCAAGGGCGTCTACTGTGTCTTCGGTATCAGCAATAACGTGGCGCTCGTCGGTACCGGCCCGAGCAATGGCGCGGCGGAAGTCTATCGCACGACCAACGGCGGAACTTCCTGGACCGGCTCATCCGTCAGCAGCATCACGGGCTTCGTCAACTGGATCCACATGTTCGACGATCAGAACGGCATCCTTCAGGGTGATCCGCTGGGCGGATCGTGGGGTATCGCCACGACATCCGACGGCGGCGTGACCTGGACCAAGGTCGCAAACGCCCCGAGCGCGCCGACCGGAGAAGCCGGATGGAACAACAGCTACGGTGCGATCGGCGATATGATCTGGTTCGGTACGAATAACAGCAAGATCTATCGTTCTACCGATCGGGGCGCGAACTGGGAAAGCTTCACGACGCCGAGCAAACATTCGGTCGACCTCGTATTCGCCGACGCCGATCGCGGCATGATCCGCTTCACCACGCAGACGAGCCAGGGCGGCACCAATGCCATCGCGGTCACGGACGACGGCGGTCAGAACTGGACGCAGATCAACACGATCAACGTGACCAGTGGCGGCACCATCGAAGCCGAGCCCGACGGCAAGCGTTTCTGGTTCATGCAGGGAACGAACGCCTGGGTGACGAACGATCTGGGCGCCACCTGGACCGTCCAGGCCACGCCGGGCGGCTTCAGTCTCATCTCCTGCTCGTCGGCCTTTACCGGCGGAGCGAAATCCGACATCTACGCGGCGGGGATCGACATCTTCAAATTCTCCTCGACGTTTGATCCGTTCAACACCTCCGCCGTCGGCGACATGCCCGCGGCCGGTGGTTTCCGTCTCGACTACATGTATCCGAATCCGGTGTCCGTGGTGTCGTCCAACGGCGTGACCGTCGGATTCACGCTCGAAGAATCCGCGAGCACACGTGTCGCGGTCTACGACAACCTCGGGCGCATGGTGCTTGAAGGAATCGACAGCCGTCTGGCCGCCGGTTCGCACAGCTTCCGCCTCGACACCTCCGCCCTGCCGGTCGGCAGTTACCGCGTCCGCGTCCAGGCCGGAGAACGCATCGCGACGTCGAATCTCCTCGTGATTCACTGAGCTGAAACGCGATGAGGCGGTATCTCGCGGAGCGGCACATGTCATTGGCCGATACGGTGACGTGACATAGACCCTCCCCGATACAGGATTTTTTCTTATACTTGAAGGATACCGATTATGGTATCCTTCATTTTTTTTGCCACACCGGAAGAACCCATGTTCACCTGGAGTCCCGATCCCGAATTATTCGCACTTGGTCCCATCCATATTCGCTGGTACGGCCTGCTGTTTTCTCTCGCCTTCCTCAGCAGCTTCTCCGTCATGGTGTGGATCTTCCGAAAGGAACACAAGGGCGACGATCTGCTCAACAAGCTTTTCCTCTATGTGTTCGTCGGGGTCGTGGTTGGCGCGCGTCTCGGCCACTGCCTCTTTTACAGTCCCGAGTTTTATCTCACGCACCCGATCGAGATCCTGAAGATATGGGAAGGCGGTCTGGCAAGCCATGGCGCGGCGGCAGGCATCATCATCGCACTGGCGCTGTTCGCTCGCAGGACCCCGGGCATTTCCTTCCTCTGGGTCGCCGACCGGGTGTCTGTCGTGATCCCGCTCGCGGCGATCTTTGTCCGTCTCGGCAATTTCGTGAATTCGGAAATCCTCGGTCTCCCGGCGAATGTCCCCTGGGCCGTGGTGTTTTCCCGGATAGACAACGTGCCGCGGCATCCGGTGCAGCTGTATGAAGCCTTCACCTACGTCATCATTTTCCTCGTCATGATCCTGCTCTATCGCCGCGGCACGGCCGTCCGCACCGGACGCCTCACCGGCAGCATGGTCGCCATGCTCTTCAGCATGCGCTTCATCCTGGAGTTTTTCAAGACCGGACAATCGACGCTGGATCCCTCGATGCCGATCACCATGGGCCAGCTGCTGAGCATACCGCTGGTTGCCTTCGGCCTCTGGCTTCTGATGCGCAAGCCTGCGGAGAGTCCCCAGGGCTGAGTTCTATTCCCCGATACCCAGACCCGCGCCCCACTGTGTCGTCAGCCCGAAGAGCACGTGCCCTTTCGTGGTGATCGTGCACCAGCATCCGGGCCGGATTCCCGCGATCTCCACGAATCCGGGATACACGTTCAGCGTCGCCAGGTTCGACGAGATTCCGCTGAACACCAGTGAAGCCATCAGCGAATTCTCGCGATCGTAGAAAACCCCCGCACTCCACACCAGACTGCCGGTCAGGTGCAGCGGATTATCCGTCTCCGGCAGTATATCGGCGTTCCGCAATCCGGCAGCCACCGACAGCGCCCTCCCGTCGTCGAAACGGCGGGTGAGTCCCGCCAGTCC
This sequence comes from Bacteroidota bacterium, assembly GCA_003246455.1. GTDB lineage: Bacteria > Bacteroidota > Ignavibacteria > SZUA-365 > SZUA-365 > SZUA-365. The sequence continues at coordinate 116,958 of QKAF01000130.1, read as the reverse complement.
ATTCACCCCGAATACATACAGCACGGAATAGTTTTCCCAGAATGGCAGGTCGTACTTCACCACGAAGTACTGCCCGGTGTTTCGCAGCGTCATATCGTTCAGCGCGAGCGTCGGCTGCAGCGACCACTCGTTCATGTGAAGCGTGCGCGAAAAAAAGTGCGCGACCTCGTCAATACTGAAAAGGAGAATCCCGCCGATATCGAACAGATAGATGTCGGCGATGGGATCGACGAGTTCTCCCTCGTTGCCGTTGTTCTCCATGATTTCGTTGAGCACGTGATAGGCCATGACCGTCGCCGCCGACCACAGGCGCGGCGCCGCTGCTCCATGCTGTTCGTACCACTCGCCCATTTTTACAAAGGTCATCCCTCCGCCGAGAAGATGGAGCTGGTAATTCGGCCACCATGATGCCCCTTCACTGAACTCCAGCGGAAGGATCTCGTTGCGAAGAAATTTTCCCCAGCCATAATGGCTGATGAGCGGCAGCGGCCTCCCCAGGTTGCTGAAGACCGTCCGGCCCGCGCGGGCGAATGGATAGCGGAAAACATCCCGTCGATACCGATCGAGCTGAAGAATATCGAAACCGCCGTTGAGCAGAAGCGTCCACGGGGAGTACTGCGCTTCGCTCCCCCACTGCTGTCCACGATAAAACAGCGGCTGCGCGTCCGCCGCGGTGATAATCGCGAAAAAGATGACGATGACCGTGACCGCGGAGAAAACAGGATTTCTCCGGCGCCTTCCAGTCACTGAATCTGCTCGAACGGGGTATCGCTGGTGCGATGACACGGCATTCATGCGGCCGATTCCAGGATCATAACGCCATGTTCTTGAAAATATTGCAGTTGAATCGGCGCGCGGGGTACGGCGTGACATCGAATATTCGAATGTATGGGATCATGCTTGACAGTATTCATGCCGGAAAGGTTACAGAATTTCTCACATTTTTCTAACAGCATATTGCATTTATCGTGAAATCACCGTAATCTAACGGACCTGCTGAAGCAGAGCCCACCTGAGTAAATATAGATTTGTCTCATTCCGGAGAAACCGATGCAGCGTTTGTTCTCCTTTCTGGTGCTCTTCCTGGCCCTTACCACCGCGGTGATCTCGCAGTCGCGCGGCTTCATTCCTCCTCTGTTTACGCTTCCGTCCGAAGGCGATGAAGTGCGCTTCACGTCCTCGGCGCAGCCGATGTTTCAGCTGCCGGATTATCCCGCTGCACAGCAGAGCGCGGGTGTGGAAGGCGTCGTCGAGGTACAGATGTACGTCACCTCCGAGGGTGAGGTGGTATTCAGCGAAATCACGGTTGGGTCGGGAGTAACGGAGTTTGACCAGTCTGCCCTCGCGAGCGCAATGCGCGCGCGTTTCCCGGTCGGCTACGCGACGGTGAAAGGGCTCCCGCACGATTTCCGCATCAGCATCCCGTTCTATTTCCTGCTTTCCCCCGATCCCGAGCAGTACTGGCAGTCACGCCTCGAGCTCGCCCGCGTGCAGCAGGAATACGAAGTCGTGATGAAGAAATTCCAGGATTTCGTCATGGAGCGCAGCAAAACGTCGCCGCCGCGGGTGAAGGAGATTCAGCGGCAGATGGAGGACAAGGTTTCTGCAGCGAAAAACATTCACCGCATCCTGGCCGAGAAAAAGGAGACTGCCATTCTTCGCCTTCACGACCAGATCGATGAGCACCGCGGACAGGCGCCGATAAGCGACGCGGCAGACGCCACGTTCCGTCGCGAAATGCAGGAAAAGGCACGGGCCAATGTCCAGGTCGCACTCCCGGGTACCGGTGTCGTCAACTCGCGCACCGTCGGTGTCGAGGGCGTTGATCGTCTGACGCAGGAACTCGAAATGAAAAAGGCCTATCTCTGATATTCTCCGTGAGGCACCGGCCTTGAACCAGCCGCGGCCTCGCCCATAACACTCCCAACCGAATGCTGTAAAAAATCCGTCCCTCATGGGACGGATTTTTCTTTTCGATGCGACCGGAGTTCCGGCCTACCCGGTGATGCTTACCACGTCTCCGACTTCGTAACGGGATGCGATGACGATACGCGGACGAAAATCCGGCCGGCGGGCGAGCACTCCTTCCACTTCGCGCTGGACGATTTCGGGCGTATTGTTGTTCTCGCTCAGGTGGCCCAGGATAAGGGTCTGCAGACGGCCGTTGCAGTGCTTCTCCACCAGTTCCATCGCCTGGAGATTCGACAGATGACCGTGCGCCGCACGGATGCGCTCCTTCAGGTGCTCGGGATAGGGGCCGGTTTCGAGCATGTGTTCATCGTAGTTGCTCTCGATCAGGGCGGCATCCACTTCTCCGAGAAGGCGCGCGACCTCCTGGTTATGTTCGCCGAGATCGGTGACATACAGAAATCGCAGTTCGCCGATCGTGACGAGAAAGAACACCGGGTCGTGCGCGTCATGGGATTTTGAGAACGCCTCGACCGTGATGTCCTCAACCTTCACCGCTTCGCCGATGCGGATGAATCGATGTCCCTTGTGCGGCCGGTTCACCCGCATTCCGCGATACGTCGCCTCGGTAAGATACGTCGGCATGCGGTACATCTTCGCCGTGACGGGAACACCGCGCACGTGGTCGGCATGTTCATGGGTAATGAAGAGACCCTTCACGTTCTGAAGATAACGGCCATGGACCTTCAGCCGAACTTCGATCTGTCTGCGCGAAATCCCGCAGTCGAGCAGAACGGCCGCACCGCTGCGGGGCGATTCGACGAACACCGCATTGCCGTTGCTTCCGGAATTGAGGACGATGATATTCACGTGCTGCTCCTCGGCGGCGCGCAGGACGACATTGCCTCCTGCGCCGCCTTTCGTTCTGCCGCGGAATTAATGGACACCGAGTTCCTGGAGAAGGAAATCCGCCTTGCCGAGATACTTGGCGACGAAGAGGACGTATCGGATATCCGCACCGATACTGCGGCTGTAATCCTCGCTCCACTGGTAATCGTTGACTGTGGCCTCGAAAGCGCGATCGAAATTCACGCCGACGAGTTCGCCGTTCGCGTTGAGCACCGGGCTTCCGGAGTTCCCGCCCGTCGTATCCATGTTGTAGAGCATGCCGATCGGCACGTCCTCGAGTAGAGCGTCTTCGTACGACTTGTCATAGTTCTTCGTGTTGTACAGTTCCACGAGCTGCGCAGGTGCGTTGAACGGCTCCTCGCCGGTGTTCTTTTCGACGAGTCCGCGCAGGGTTGTCTGCGACTTGTAGATCGTTGCATCCGCGGGAGCGTAACCGCGGATGTAGCCGTAGGTGAGGCGCAGCGTGCTGTTGGCATCGGGGATGAAATCCTTTTTCTGCCATGCCATTTTCGCGTCGAGGAAATCCGCTTCGAGGCGTTTGAGTTCACCGTCGCGCGTGCGGCGGCGTTCGATGATCTCCTCGTTGAGCACGTTGATCCCGCGAACGAGTTCGATGAACGGATCGGTGCTCGCCGCCAGCTTCTCCGTTTCCCAGTTCATGATCACGATCATGCCGTCGTGCGTCGCGATGGCGCTTTTGAGAAACGCCTCGCGCACCCGGGCGAGCACTTTCGCACGGTCAGTCTCCTCGCCGGTGAAGGCGATCACCGAGGCAGGCACCTGATCGGCGGGAAGTTTCCGGAAATCGAGCAGGAGGGTCGCGAGGAATTCCAGCTCGGTATCGCGGTGGATCAGGCCGTACTGTTTCTCGACGAACTGCTGCATGCGCGTCGCCTTCTCTCCGGTCACGTCTCCCTTTTCCACCGCCATCATGACCGAACTGAGCAGGGCGATGAACTGGTTGCGCCCGATCATCGAAGCGATCACCTCCTGCAGGGCCGTGCGTTCATATTCCTTGTACACTCCGCGGAGTTCATCCAGCGTCCTGCTGTACTTCGCGTGCAGGGCGGGATCGGCGTCGATGAATTTCTGCAGCTGCGCCTCCTCGGCACGGCGCTTGTCGACGAGGCCAAGACGACGGAGCCCCTGCAGTTTGCCCTTGTAGTTTTTCGTGGCGTTGGCGAGTCCCTTCGTCAGGTTCGCGAAATCGAGCTGCAGGTTGCGGTTTCCCTGCGATGCCGTTTCCATCGTTTCGATCATGTAGTCGTAACGGGAGGAAAGGTAGGGCAGAATGGTGTTCTGATACAGGGCGATGTAGTCGGCGCTCTTATGCCGGTACGTGCGGCCGGGGTATCCGAGAATGAAGACGAAGTCCCCGTCGCTCACGCCTTTGGGCGACACTTTGATGAAACGCTTCGGCCGGTACGGAACATTCTCCTTGGCGTACGGAGCGGTCTTCCCGTCAGGCGCAACGTACGCGCGAAGAAACGAGAAGTCTCCCGTATGACGCGGCCAGACCCAGTTGTCGGTTTCTCCGCCGTAATTGCCGACCGCGAGGGGCGGCACGTAGACGAGCCGTACGTCGCGGATGATCCGGTATGTGAAAAGGACATAGCTTTTCCCGGGAAACATTTCCGATACCTCGCAGGAGATGTTTTCACGTCCATCCTCGGCTTCCGTCGCCAGCTTCTTCATCTGCTCCTGGATGGCGTCGCTGCGTTCCGCGGCCGACATCGCGTCGGTCACGACTCCGAGCACTTCCTTAGAGACGTCGCGATACGCCTCGGTGATGCGGCAGACATAGCCCTGCGCAGGATATTCGGCCTCGCGTGTCGACGCGGTAAACCCGTCGCGCAGGTAGTCGTGCTCGGGCGTGCTTGCGTCCGTGACCCCGCGAAACGCGATATGGTGATTGGTGAGAATCAGTCCGTCCGCCGAAACGAATTCCCCCGTGCCGCCGCCAACCTGGCAGATGGCGTCGACGAGGCTGACCCCGTCAGGATTGTATATTTCGGATACATCAATCTTCAATCCCTTCGCCTTCAGGTCGAGACGCGAGATTTCACTGAGGGGATACATTCCCTCGTCGGCGGTGACCCCGACGACGAGAAACAGGGAAAACAGGAACAGGATCGTCAGGCGGAAAATGCGTGACATGATTTCTGGCCTCCATTGGTGCGCAAGAATGACAATGCAGCCGCGGCAGGCGTGCATCGTTCAAGATACGGAAAAACAGGGTATCGCCGTAGACTGGAAAACGTCACGAATGCCGATGCGACGCGTGCGCGAGGAAGGAATGGATTCGGGATCGGCAGCACCGCAAGAACGCCATTTCTGGAATACGCCCCGGTGATGTATTTTTTCGCTGACGATTCCCGTGATCAAATTCATTTGCCGATGAAAATGCAATCTCTTCGAACCGCACCCGCAATCCTCGCCGCCGTGCTGCTCATGGCGATGCCGGGACGGGCTCAGGTCGCGGTCGACACGACACTCGTGATGAGTGACGGCGTCAGGCTCGACGCACTCTATGTCCTCCCGACGACCCCTCGACCCCCGGAGGGATATCCCGCCATTCTGCTGGTTCATGGTTTCGGTGGATCAAAAAACAACAACCGGGCGCTGGCCGTCAACTATGCCCGCAGGGGATTTGCCGCGGCGGCATACAGCGTTCGGGGACAGGGCAGCTCGGAAGGACTGTTTACGTTCTTCGCCGCACCCCGGATTCTGGATGACCTTCGCGAAAACATCGCGTTCACGAAACAGCTCCCCGGAGTAAACCCGGCACGCATCGCGGTGCAGGGCGGATCGCAGGGCGGACTCCATGCATGGAATGCCGCCGCTTACGACATGGGGGTGCGCTGCGTGGTTTCCATCATCGCGAACGGACGCGCGGAGGAGAACTGGCTCGAGAACGACGCGATGAACTGGACGTTTGCCGCCGCTACCACGACGACGGATGTTCGTTTCGATCCGGCGGTCGCCTCGCTCCTCAAGTACGCGCGCGAGAGCGGCGATTACTCCGCCCTTCGACCGTTCCTGCGGGACAATGCGACGAATGCGCGCGAATCTTCGGTGACCACCCCGACCGCAATTTTCATCAGTTATCACGACGGATTTTTCAATCAGAATGCAGCGCTGCGGCAATTCGAGGCGATACCGGCGGCGAAACGCATCGTCCTGTATCCGGGTGGGCATTCCATGCCCCCCTCGCCGGATCAGAACGGGTACGTCCTCGACGTCATCGACCGCTGGCTGGCCTACTGGCTGAAGGAAGACGCCTCCGCTGCGCCGGTGGCCTCGCCCGACAGCGCCGTGATTTTCTTCGACGGAGGCACCCGGGCGGCGCAGTCCTACGCCGCGGACGCGACATCCCGATGGCTGCTGCCTTCCTCTCCCCTTCCGGACGGCATGTCGCAGCTCGACCTCTATTTCGGTGCCGGCGGACTCGGCTTCCAGCCGCCTCCCGCACGGGCCGAACACCTGATCACGTACATCAATATTCTGGGTTCGACACCGTTGTCTTTCCGTACCGCACCCCTGCTGTCCGACGTCCGCATTCTGCCTCCTCCGGGCAGCGCCCGGCTGCTCGTGCGCGCAACGGGAACCCCGTACCAGATGAATCTCCTTCTTTACGACCGGGATCCGGTATCAGGAACGCGCATCCCCATCTGCCGCGGCCATCGCCAGGCATCGGAGACGAACAGCGACGTCACCGTGGAATTTACCCTGACATCCGTGCTGCACACAGTGAAAGCGGGGCATGTGATCGAGGCGCTGCTGAACGGCGGAGCCGCGCTCGTTCCCGACCAGGCGAACAACTTCGGCAATGTCGTGATCGGTCCGCCCGTCCCTTCACTGGACACCTTCATTTCCGGCGGAAGCGATCCCTCCCGTATTTCCCTGTACGTGCAGACCGGAAGTACCTCCGCGGAGATTCCGCCGGTGGCGGATGATGCTGTGCGTCTCTTCCCGGCCTGGCCGAATCCCTCCCGCGACCGGACCACGTTTTCATATGCGCTGCAGGGAGCGATGGACGTCCGTCTGTCGATCCACGACATGATGGGACGCGAAGTCGCCGTTCCGGTCTCGGGCTTCATGGAAAAAGGACGGCATGCGGCCATCCTCGATTCCCCCTTGCCGGCAGGCGTGTATGTCTACCGCCTCTCCACCTCCCGCGCAGTACTTCACGGAAAGCTGGTTGTCACCCCTTGACGCACGCAGGGCGGATTCGAGAATCCGCCCTGCAGCTGTTTCCGGAAGAAACGTGTTCTCCGGAGAATAGGACCTGAAAATTTCGCTGTCAGTTCACGAACTGCGCCGCATAGTATTTCGCGGTGAGTTTCTCGCCGGTGGCGTTTTCGATCATGTCGTTCCACAGAAGCGTGCGGCCGGGCTTGAACACGTTGTCGATCAGGAATGTCCCGACTTCCGTACGTCCGACATACGCTTCCCTGCGGGGATTCTCGCTGTTGAGGATCTTGCCGCAGATGTGCGCATGCAGCTGGGATGCAAGAAGTTCGCCCATCAGGTAATTGTGATAATAGGCCGGGTACAGTGCCACGTGGATCTTCGATGCCCAGTCGGGATTGTCGCGTCCATCCGGCTTCTTGATCATCTGGTATTTTTCCACCAGCTGCCACCAGAGGGCGTTGAGATCCTGATCGGGATTCTCGTACATCGCCTTTTCGAAGCGGTACATGACCTGTGCCCAGCGGCTGAACACCAGCTGTTCGAGACGCAGAGACTGGAACATCACGTCCGCCACTTTTTCGACCTGGTCGGCGGGAACCCCGGCAACCTGCTCAAGCCATGTGGGATTGCTGGCCAGGCGACCGAACAACATCGCGATGGCCTCGGTCGTGAACGTATGGGCCGGTTCGCGCAGCGACCACGGCACACTGCGGTCGTTGAACTTGTCATACACCGCATGCCCGTATTCGTGCAGCGTCGTATTCATCCAGTTGTACGAGGGCTTGATGTTGCAGATCACACGCACGTCGCCTTCGCGGTCGATGTCCGTGCAGTAGGCATGCTGATACTTGCCTTCCTTCTCGTAGAGATCGCTCTTTTCGACCAGGTCCTCGATCGGAAGGTTGAGTCCCGCGTAATACTGCTTTGCCAGCTCGACGATATCCTTGTCCTTGTAGAAGACATCGAGATCGACGTCGTAGATTTTCGGCGCTTCCTGGAAAAAGCGGTTCTGATAATGCCACGGCATCAGTTCTTCCACCGTCACGTTGCAGCGCTTCGCAAGCTTGACATCCATGTCCGCCTTGAGCTGAGCGAATGCGCCGGCGGTGAGTTCGTCGAGCTCGTCGAACAGCGTCGCGATCTCTTCCGGATCCTGTTCGCTGAGTTCGAGCTGCATCGCGTGATAATTCTTGAAACCGAGTTCGCGGGCTGCCGTATTGCGCATGCGCACCAGGCGCAGAACGTCCGGCGCCGCCACCTTCCCGATTTCCTTGCTCGCAGTCCACGCGGCTTCGAGTTCCGCGCTGTTCGTGGAATTGCGCAGAATTTCCTCGATTTCGTTGTCCGTGAGCTTCTTCCCGTTCACCTCCGCGCGGAACGTCGAAAACTTCTTTTCGTTTTCGTTCTGCAGACGGATCATTTCCTCGAGTCTGCTCTCGTCGATCTGCCGCTCGAGGTAGGAGAGGTAAATGACGTCCAGCTGCCGGCGCAGCTGCGGGTCGCTGATGGCCTTCGCATCCCTGATGCGCTTGAGCGTCTGGAAATCTTCCTTATTGGCGAACACCTTCGTCAGTTCCACTTCGAGATCAGCCGCGCGGGTATAGTCCGCTTCGTCACCCGAGATCGTTGCATTGAAATATGCCAGTGCGGCTTCCCTGTTTTGGGGAATAACCGTGCTCTCATACTTGGTCAGAAAAGCTTTGAATTCTTCGGTCATGCGATCTTTCTCCGATGTTCCGCAGGAAATGAGCAGACCCGCGAGCACGAGGGCCGGTAAAACGACACGCAATCGAGACATTGATACCTCCGGTTATAATTCATCGTCTGCTGCGAACAACTCTTAAATTACGACAGACATATGGGAATTCCGAAATCCGCCTCCCGCTCGTGGTCGAGCCGTTGGCTCGTCCCTGCGTCATTCCTGCTTCCTGCTTCCTGCCTCCTGCTTCCTGCCTCCTGCCTCCTGCTTCCTGCCTCCTGCCTCCTGCTTCCTGCCTCCTGCTTCCTGCCTCCTGCTTCCTGCCTCCTGCCTCCTGCTTCCTGCTTCCTGCCTCCTGCTTCCTGCTTCCTGCCTCCTGCTTCCTGCCTGATCTGTCACTTTCCTGTAACCTTCCCTATATTGGGGTGTTACTAACATTGTACGCTGTATCACGTATATGTAACGAATGAATAACTGATACCCCGAACCTTTCTACGCCGTCGCAATGTCCGGAAACAAGACAGACAACACCCCGGACGCTGAACTGTTTTACCGCCTGTCAGGTGAAAAGGAGAAAGCGGAAGCAGCCTTCACCGAGCTCTATGCTCGATACGGAGGTCGCGTGTTTGCGTACTGCCTTCGATTTCTCGGTCAGCGCGACGAAGCGCAGGATGTGTATCAGGAGACGTTCATTCGTTTTTACGAAAGCGCCCAGAAAGATCGTGAGATGACCAATGTGCCGGGCTATCTGCTGAAAATCGCCCGGAATCTCTGCCTCAACCAGAGAAGGAACAGAAAGCAGACCGTGGAATTCGAGGATTATCAGTCCCTCGTGCAGCCTTCCACGACAGAAAAGACGGAATTCCTGCAGCTTATCACGACGGCGCTCGACATGCTGCCGGATGACTATCGCGAGGTTTTTGTTCTGCGGGAATATGAAGGACTCAGTTATGCGGAAATCGCTGAAATTGTCGGTGCGTCCCTCTCGAATGTGAAAGTGCGCATTTTCAGGGCGAAACAGAAGATTCGCGACATTTTGGCCCCGTATATGACAGAATTCAGTGGATAGAAGGAAAGAGACAAGTCAGGATAGACGACGATGAGCAATCCCAACGAATATATGGATTCACGAATGCTGCATGCGTTCATGGACGGCGAACTGGGCGGCACCCATGAAGAAGTGCTCTTCCAGAAGCTGTCTTCGAACGCGGAGCTTCGTGCCGAAATGCAGGATCACATCGCCATTCGGAAGGCGGTGCAGCATGACATCGAGGCGTTCACGCCCCCGGCGTCCGCCACCGCGGCCATTTTTGCATCTCTCGGCTTCACGATCCCCTCTGCCACGGTAAACGCCGCGTCGGCGAATAATGCGACCGCGCATGCGGCCGGTGCTTCGGCGCTTCGTCACATGTGGTTCAGCACGACATCGGCCATCCTGGCAACTGTCGCGGCGGTGCTGCTCTACTTCCAGTTCCCGCTGCCCTTCGATGCAGTCGGGTCGATCGTCGAACGCGTGGTGAGCACCCCGGGCGAAACGGTCGTGATCGAAGAGCCCGCCCCGATCTCCGATCTTGCGATTCCTCCGGCGTCACCTGCAAGGTCCGCCGTCACACCGGCCATGAGGGAAAATCCTTCCGCCCTCCTTCCGCCGGCCGTCGAAGTCCGCGACGTCACCCCGCGCGACCTTGAACTCCTCGCCGCCGCGGTCGCCGCGCCGGAGCAGCCCGGTCGGGTGCGGAACGAACAGGTCCGCTTCTACGACCTGATTCCGCGTCCGGACGGTGTGACGTTTTATGCTCGGAACGTATCCATGAGATCAGACCCGTCGCCGACGGTGGTCTCGCAGTCTGATCCCTGGTTTTCCAATATGAATGTCGGCGTGCTGTACGCCCTGGGCGACAACCACGCCATCGGCATCGAGGGGGGGAGGGAAGCCTTTTCTCAGCACTTCTTCGGAACAGAACTTGGGATGCGCGTGCGGTATGAGCAGAATCCCCTGGCATACTGGGCGACGGCGGTATACCAGTTTACAGGTGATGCCCTGCTCCCGCACGTCCACCCATTTGCCCAGCTCCAGGCCGGCGGCGCCTTCGATCTCGGTCCGCTCGCCCGCGCCACGCTGGGCCTCAAGTTCCGGCCGTTCGACCGCATCGCGGTGGTCGTTGGCGCCGAAGGCAGCGTGCTGATGTATCGCTTCCAGAATAACTGGTTCAGCACAAACAAGGTGGGTATGACCTACGGCGTCTCGTACGAGTTCTGATACATGCGCGTTCTACGTATTCCGGTCCTTCTTGCCGCCGCGGCGCTGTTCACACTATTCTACAGTGCCTGCGACTCCCCGCTCGACGTGCAGACGCCGCGCAATCGCTTTGTCGACAGGATTTCCATCCCCCTCGCGGACAACATCGGAACTCCGATTTCCATCATCCTCCCGCCCGATACCTCCGGTGGAGATTCCACCGCTCAGCAGGTCCATTTCTCCGTCGCGCTCGTCGTGGATGCGAGCGGCAGCATCACCCCGCAGACTGCGCAGGCGTTCCGCGACGGATGCAACGCGGCGCTTGATTCCCTCGATGGCGCGAAGGACGAAGGCGTCGTCGTCTTCTTCACGCAGACAGCCACGATCGCGCAGCACATCACTTCGCAGGTCTCGCTGCTGCGCGCCGCCGTCGACGCCATTCCGATCGATGGCGCGACCGCGATGTGGGACGGCATCTACAAGGGGATGCTCGAACTGCAGTCGAAGGCGACACACGCCCGCCGGGCGGTCATCATCATCACCGACAGCGACGATAATTCGAGCACGCTCGGAACCCCGAGCAAGATCACCACGCTTGGACAAGGCGAAAACATTCCTGTATATTCCATAGCACTCAGACTCACCAGCCAGGAAGTGGTGCTGCGCAATATCGCGCAGTCCACAGGGGGGCAGCATTATTCACAGCCGTTCCTTTCGCAGATCGACGACATCTGCCGGGATATCGTGCACAAACTGAAAACACCATAGCCAGGCAGGTCGACATGCCCATTGGAACCCATTCGGAGGTAGGTATGAAACACTTTTCGACCATCGCAGCATTGCTTTTCGTGCTGATCTCAACTTCCCTGTTCGCACAGACCGCGGCGCGCATCACCACGATGCACGTCGTGAAAGGGAATCCGAACGGACTGTTTACCGTTTCGATTCGCTGCGACGGTGAAACGCAGTTCAACCTGACGCGCAGTCAGCTGGCGGTCACGGACAACGGCCAGCCGGTCAATGACTTCAGTATCATCGAGAGCTCCTCTCCGATGGTGCACAATCCGATTTCCGCTGTGCTCGTGTTTGACGCCAGCGGCAGTATGAGTGGATCCGCCAATGCAGCCGCCAAGATCGCAGGAAGCGCGTTCATTCAGCTGATGGACAGCGTGACGGACGAAGGGGCAATCTTCTGGTTCACACAGTCCGTAACATTGCAGCAGAGCATGACATCGAGTCTGACAGCGCTGGACGCCGCCGTGCAGCAGCTTCCCGCCTCCGGAGCCACGGCTGTCTGGGACGGCATCTGGGAAGGACTCACGGAACTGCAGACCAACGGATCGAACCAGAAGAAGGCAGTGGTGGTGCTCACGGACGGCGGAGACAACAGCAGTGTCCATACGCCCACGCAGATCATTGCGCTCGCGCAGCTCTACAATCTCCGCGTGTTCACCATCGGTCTCGGCAGCGCTGTCAATGCGGCGGATCTCCAACTCATCGCACTGCTGACCGGTGGAAGCTACTTCCAGACTCCGAACGCAAACGATCTGCAAACCGTCTTCACGCAGATCGCGACCTTCATGGGACATGGCTTCGAGGAACACACGGTGGCATTCAAATCTCCGGATCCGGATGCCGCGATGCATGAGCTTCAGATCTCGGTCGTGGCGTGCGGCGAAACCGCGGCTGCAAACTGGCATGAAGCAGCCGTGACGACCACGGGCATCGCCCGCCCGGATCAGGCCGCGCCGTTCGCACTGGAACTTGCGCAGAATGTTCCGAATCCCTTTTCGCCTTCCGGCGAAACGGTCATTTCCTACTCGCTCAGCGGAATCGACAGTCCGCAGCCGGTCCGTCTGGAGGTTTTCGACCTCCTCGGCCGACGCATGGCGAAGCTGGTCGATGCAGACATTCTGCCCGGCAGCCATGTCGTTCGATTCAACGCCCGGGGATTCGCACCCGGCATGTATATCTATCGTCTTAGCAGCGGGAGCGTGACGGCAACAAGAACAATGATCGTTCGCTAAGTTTTCCGCATGCACAGCGAACAAAAAAAGAGGCTGTCCGAAGGGACAGCCTCTTTGCGTTTTACCCGCGTGACGGGAAATCAGGAACGGGTTGCCTTCTCCATGAACTCCATGGCGCGGCGCACAAAGTCGACGGGATCCTGCAGGTTGTCTTCCACGAGCAGTGCACCCTGGTACATCTGCTCGACGGCCTGCAGCAGCGTCGGGTCGTCATGATTCTCGCTGTTGATGCGCGCGAGATTCTTCATCAGCGGATGGCGCATGTTCACCTCGAGAATTTTCTTGCTCGATGTGAAATTGCTGTCCATCATTTTCATCATGCGCTCCATCTGCGCATCCATGCCGCTCTTGCCGACGACCAGCGTCGCAACGCTGTCGACCAGGCGCTTCGACTCGATGACATCTTCGACCCGATCACCGAGAATCTCCTTGCAGCGGGTCAGAATATCCTTCGCTTCGCGTCCCTTGAGCGTATCCTCCTCATCGGTGACGGTGTCTTTCGCGATGTCGATATCGGCCTTCTCCGTCGAAACGATTGCTTTCCCGTCATATTCCGGCAGCGTCGTAATCGTGAACAGGTCGACAGGCCCGGTGAGAAAAATGACTTCGATGTTATTCTTGCGGAAGTACTCGAGGTTGGGATTCTTCTCCACCACGGCACGGCTCTCTCCCGTGATGTAATAGATCTCCTTCTGCTCTTCACCCATCGCCGCGACGTATTCCTTGAACGACGTCATCTTCCCGGGCTCGGTCTTGCTCGTTTCGAAGCGCATGAGTTCGACGATTCTGTCCTTGTTCGTGAAATCGCTGCCGAGACCGAGTTTCAGGTAGTTGCCGAAATGGCGGAAGAAGCCGGCGTACTTTTCCGGATCCGACGACGCCCACTCCTCGAACATGCCGAGAACGCGATTGGTGACGATTTCCTTGATCTTGGCGGTGACAGGACTCGACTGCGTCACTTCGCGTGACACGTTCAGCGGCAGATCCTCAGTGTCGACGACTCCCTTCAGGAAGCGAAGGTACTCCGGCACGATATCCTTGCAGTCATCCTGGATGAACACCCGGTTCACATACAGGTGCAGGCTTTTCTCCTCCCGGGGATCGAAATATCCCATCGGCGCTTCCGCCGGAACGAAGAGCAGGGCCTTGAAATTCACGCGGCCTTCGATGTGCAGCGAAAGCGAATCCATGGGTTCGCGGAAATCCCCGGCGACGAATTTGTAGAACTCGTCGAGCTCCTCCTTCTGCAGGTCTTCTTTCTTGCGCTGCCACAGAGCGCTGACGCTGTTGATCTTCTCTTTCCCGATATAGATCGGGAAGTCGACGAAGTTCGAGTATTTCTTGATCAGGTCCTTGATGCGGTATTCGCCCGCGAGGTCCTTCGACTCTTCCTTCAGCTTGAAGGAAATCCGCGTTCCGCGCTCGCTGCGATCGATTTCCTCGATGGTGAATTTTCCTTCGCCGCGGGAGGTCCATCGCCAGGCCTTTTCGTCCGGATCCGCCGAACGCGTCTCGATGGTGACCTCCTCGGTAACCATGAAGACGGAATAGAATCCGACTCCGAACTTTCCGATGAGTTCACCCCCGTCGAATTTTTCCTCGCCCGATTTCGATTTCGTGAGAAACTCCAGCGTGCCGGAGCTGGCGACGGTGCCGATACGCTCGATCAGATCCTCACGCGTCATACCGACGCCCGTATCCTCGATCGAAAGATTCTGGTTCTTGTCATCGATGTCGATGGTAATGCGAAGCTCCTCCTCCGGCTGCAGCACCGGAAGGTTCCGCACCTGCATGAATCGCACCTTGTTGAGAGCGTCCGATGCATTGGAAATCAATTCGCGCAGAAACACCTCGGGGTGCGTATAGAGGGAATGAATAATCAGGTGGAGCAGCTGCTTCATCTCCGCCTTGTACTCGAATTCCTGTACGGAGGCGCGCGTTTCTTCACTCATGACGTGATCCTTGTATGCTTGAACATTTCAGACAGCACATAATTTAAGAAGAAAGCGGGAGTCCGGACAAGAACCGAATCCGTGCCCTTTCCCAGACACCAATTTTCGCTGAAAATCCGCCGTTTCCATCTCCACCGAAATTTTTCTTTCAAAGCAGGAATTTTTCGCCCTCCTCCAGGCGTTTCATTGAAATATGGATAAATCGACAATCCTGAGGTTCTCTATCCATATTGAGCCTTTTCCATACAGATCGTCTATTCAACATACTCAACAGTTTTTCGGAGGATTACTCCCATGCTTACAGTCGGAGACAAGTTTCCTGAATTCAATCTTCTCGCCTGTGTCAGTCGTGAACCGGGAAAAGAGTTCGGCGAAATTTCCAATAACACGTATGCAGACAAATGGCAGGTCATTTTCTTCTGGCCGGAAGATTTCACGTTCATCTGTCCTACGGAGATCGCGGAATTCGGTAAGCGCAACGCGGATTTCGCCGCGAACAACGCACAGCTGATCGGCGCAAGCACGGATTCGCGCTGGGTGCATCTCGCATGGCGCAATACGCATCCCGACCTGAAGGACCTTCCGTTCCCGATGCTTGCGGATGTAAAGCATGAGCTCACCTCCTCGCTCGGCATTCTCGACAAGACTGACGGCGTGGCACTCCGGGCAACGTTTATCGTTGATCCTGAAGGTATCATCAAATGGGTGAGCGTGAACGATCTCGAAACCGGCCGCAGCATCCCTGAGACGCTTCGCGTCCTCGAAGCGCTGCAGACGGGCGTGAAGACGCCGTGCAACTGGGAACCGGGTCAGCCCACCCTCGAGAAGGCGGCATAAAAAAAAGTCCAGGAGATATCTGTTTCGACGCAGGTAATGAATGAATGAGAGAGCGAAAAAAGGCCCGCCGATCGGCGGGCCTTTTTCGTGAACGCTGCATGCTCATTTCTTTGTCAGCTTCTGCTTGAATCGCGTTCCGCGCGTGATGGGATCCTTGCCGTATCCGAGGAGCTTCCAGTCCAGCCGCCGTTCGCCCTTTTTCCCGTGGCAGCTGGTGCAGCTCAGCGCCTGCTCCTTCGGTGCGACCATGTGATTGATCGGCCAGGACATGTGCGTTTCGACGAAGCCGACTTTTCCCGAGAACTGAAGCCCCGCCGATTCCATGCCGATACGTGCCGCGGAAACCCAGTCGAATGTTTTCCAGTATCCGTCCGGCCCGAACAGATGCGGCACGACGAGATAGCGGTTGCCTTCATCGTACGGCTGCATGCCGCGCATGATCTTGAACGGCGCGATCCGCGAATCCGGATCCTTGATGCTGCCGCGGAGGACATTCAACAGAACCGGTTTTGACGGATCGATTTCCTCTCCCTGCCGGTAATACTCGGCACCCCCGTTATGCCAGCGGTACGCCGGCACGACATTCTTCTCCCATCGAAATGCTCCCTTCATCTTGCTGTAGGCTTCCTTGCCGAGCGCGTTCTTTTCCTCCTTCCGGTCCTGCCCGGCAGCCGACCAGTCCCACCACGTCTTCGTGGGCTGCTCGCGCGCGAACGCAGGGATGTGGCAGGTTTCGCAGGCCACCGTGGCGGTATGCCTGTTGAGCAGCGCTTTGCTGTGCACTTCCGTGTCGTGACAGTTGAGGCAGGTGATGTGATTCTCGTTCATCGCCATCGAACCGTGGCTCGCCCCCGCGATGACGTGTTTTTCCGAGGTATGGCAATCGATGCACTGCATGTCCATGCCGCCCATGTGGACGTCCAGTTCGCGTGATGGCGCATACATGCTGTCATCCAGGTCGCCGTGTTTCACGCCGCTGCCGCCGCCGCCGTCGAAATGACACACCCCGCAGTTTTTCCTCGTCGGTTTGCCGACGCTCTGTGCCGCCGCGAGCAGATCGACTCCCTCGGCGGGCATGCCCGCACCTGCGGGAGACTTCGTGTATTCACCGGCACTGGCGTGGCAGACCAGGCAGTCGATGTTCGCCGGGTCGGTCCTGTCGAAGCTCGCGTCCTTCCACCCGTATCCGATATGACAGCTCGTGCACCGCGGCCAGTTCGACGAGACGGCGATACAGAAATTGTTGATGAGATTCCGTTTTCCGAAGACCGGGGAGTCACCCTCGCCTGCCTCGGTTTCACTGCCCATCCAGTTCCAGTGACGTGTCTGCAGAATATCGGTCCCGATCTCCTCGTGACATCCCAGGCACGTTTCGGTCACCTCCCGGGGAGAAGCGAAAGGCCCGGTCACGTAATCGACATGGTCCTGCGCCCGCAGCGACGCAGACAACAAGAGTACAAGAGCTGATAATACTATTTTCATGTGTATCCTCGGTACTGTAACAGTGCTGTCACGTGTTGTCCGTCGGGGCGTCCGCCTTACGGCCGGGAACTTCTGCACAGACGCCGATCCCCTAAAGCAAAGGCGCCCGAGGCGCCTTTTCGTTATGCGTGCGATGTATCAGACCACGACGACAGAGTCGTCCGACCCATGCTGGTTCATGGCATAGGCTTCCGCGTCCCAGTCGTTCTCCCAGCGCTCGCCGTCGAGCAGAAACCGGTAGCGGTACGACTGTCCTGCGTCCAGATACAGGGAGGTATAGAATGTCCCGTCTTTCTTCCGGCCCATCGGATGCACCGACGGATCCCAGTTGTTGAATTCCCCGCAGAGGGAAACTGCCTCCGCGCCCACGGCGGCAGGCAGATAAAATGTGACGCGGCACGAGCGTCCGGTTTTCGTGTAGTTTTTCTTCGGCATGATGAAGGTATCTGCTGCGATGGTGAAACGTGTGGCGACTGAAGGAAAGATACGAGTTCCTGCTTTCAGAATCACGCGCGGAATGCCCCGCCTTCGATCACAGCCACTTCTTCCTTCGGAAAAACGCGAACATGCCGATCGCCATTGCGAGCATTACGAGCAGCACGGCGGGATATCCCCATGGCTGCATGAGCTCGGGCATATACCGGAAGTTCATTCCGTACACACCGGCGATAAAGGTCAGGGGAATGAACACCGTCGCGATGATGGTGAGCACCTTCATCACTTCGTTCATCCGGTTGCTTTCATGCGACATGTACAGTTCGAGCAGCCCGCCCAGCACTTCGCGATCGTGTTCGAGACTGTCGAGAACCTGTGCGAGATGATCCTGCACATCACGCAGAAACACTCCGACGTCACCCGTGATAAGACCGCCCTCATCCCGCTGCAGCTGGATGACCGCTTCCCGCAGGGGAAGCACCGCCTTGCGCACCTGCAGCAGCAGCCGCCGCAGACCGTGTATGCGCCGTACGCTTTCCCGCGACGGCCGCAGCAGTACTTCATCCTCAAGCTGTTCGATCATGTCGTCGAAACGTTCGACGGTCGCGACGTAGTGATCGACGACGGAATCGATGAGCGTGTAGAACAGGTAGTCCGCACCGCGTGTCCTGAATCGCCCGTTGGCCGATTCGATGCGCTCGCGGTTGGGCTCGAACAGGTCCTGCGCGTTCTCGCTGAAGGAAAGCACCGCATGCGGCATGAGTACGAGGGAAACGTTCTCTTCTCTCAATGCACCGCCGTTCTCCATGCGCAGATGCTTGAGGATGAGAAACGCGGTGTCGTCGTACTCCTCGCATTTGGTGCGATGCTCCGTGTTGACGATGTCTTCGAGCACAAGCACGTGGAGTCCGTAGAGTTCACCGATGCGCTGTACGGTATCGATGTCGTGCACGCCTTCGATCTTCAGCCAGGTGACGACGGCGTCGTTCGGCGCTGCCAGCGCGTCCACGCTTACGACGCGCATCTCGACGTTGTCATGATCGTACGTGACGCTGCGGACGCGCGCCGGTCCCTCAGCTTCATCACCGACGTACACGAGCGTACCGGGAGGCAGGCCGATCTTTTTGCGCTGCGACTTTTTCAGATGTCTTGCCATGGCGGTAACAAGAAAAAGAAATCTTGATTGAAAGATTGTTTACGTTGTAGGTATTATTACGTAAATTGCGTTCGAAAAAAAACAGCCGTACGTACTTTGATGAATTCAGTTCACGCCACAGCAACGCGAATGCACACATGGAGGAAGCGGCGAATTGGTGATGTCTGCGACATCGCAACATGACCTGAAGTTATCGAGGCCACTTGCGTTCTTCGACCTCGAAACCACCGGCATCAATACGCAAAGCGATCGCATCATCGAAATCGCAGTGGTGAAGTACCTCCCGCGCGGAACAGTCCGTGAATTCGAACATCGCATCAATCCTGAAATCCCCATCCCCCCTGCGGCCACCGCGGTCCACGGCATCAACGACGCAGACGTCGCACTCGCCCCCACCTTCGCACAGATAGCCCAGCGTCTTCTCGACTTTCTCGAGGACTGTGATCTCTCGGGATTCAATGTCCGCCGTTTCGATCTTCCTCTGCTGCTGCAGGAATTCCATCGGTGCGGCATCTCCTTCGACACGAGTGCGCGGAAGGTTGTGGACGTGCAGACGATCTACCATATGAAAGAACCGCGCGATCTCAGTGCGGCGCTGCAATTCTATTGTCATCGCGATCACGTCGGTGCGCACGGCGCGCTGGCCGACGTGCGTGCCACCGCGGAAATATTCTCCGCGCAGCTTCAGCGGTACGAGGATCTGCCGCGAACGATCGACGCGCTGGAATCCGTCGTGCATCCGAAGGACCCTTCATGGGTTGACGATGACGGACGGCTTGTGTGGCAAGGAAATAATGTTATACTAACGTTTGGCAAGCACCGTGGCACACCTTTGCAGAACGTTATTCAACGAGACCGCGATTACATTCAGTGGATTCTTGACGGCAGCTTTCCGGAATCGACGAAGAACATCATCCGCCAGATGATCGACGGAATCGTGCCGGAACATTCGTCAGCCTGATTGCGAAGCACTCTATCTCCGTGACATATAGTCACACTCACTATCATCTCACTTCAAGGAGGAATAACCATGGCAAAGAAAAAGGCAGCGGCTCCCGCTAAGAAGGCGGCGCCTGTCAAGAAGGCGGCACCTGCAAAGAAGGCGGCGCCTGCGAAGAAAGCTGCACCGGCAAAGAAAGCCGCTGCAAAGAAAGCACCGGCAAAGAAGGCCGCTGTGAAGAAAGCACCGGCAAAGAAGGCCGCCGTGAAGAAAGCACCGGCGAAGAAAGCCGCTGTGAAAGCAGCACCGGCAAAGAAGGCCGCCGTGAAGAAAGCACCGGCGAAGAAAGCCGCTGTGAAGAAGGCACCCGCGAAGAAAGCCGCCGTGAAGAAAGCGCCGGTGAAGAAAGCCGCCGTGAAGAAAGCGCCGGCCAAGAAAGCCGCCGTGAAGAAAGCACCGGCGAAGAAAGCCGCCGTGAAGAAAGCACCGGCGAAGAAAGCCGCACCGAAGAAGAAGTAATATCCCGAATAGAACAGACAAAGACCGGAGCCTTTCGCTCCGGTCTTTTTTTTCGTTCGTCGCTACACGGGCATACCGATCGCGATACTGATTTCATTGGGGACGCAGGTGATGCGCTGCCCGGGCGTGATGATTGCGGGATGCGCCACGCAGGTCTGATGCCTGCAGGGGGACGAAATCACCTTCAGTCTCTGTCCCGCCACGACGACCACCATTGTCCCGAGGCTGCCGTCGATCTCATACCTGCCGTCCTCATGCAGAGACAGCGCTTTCACCAGCCTGTTGCGGTGAAATACATCCGCGCTCCGGGAGAACGCCGGAACGATATTGATGAAGCGCAGCAGGACCGGATCCGTCTGCAGCTCGCGCAGGGCGAGTCCTTCTTCGAGTTCACGCAGCGCGGCATAGAACAGGGAAGCCCCGTCGTGATAATCGCGCAGACGATTCTGCTCGAAGAGAAGGACGCCCCCGGGATACATGCCTGTGAACCGGCTCTGCTTCAGACGGAGGAATCGCTCGCCGAAATGTTCCGGAAGAAGCTCGTCCGCAAGCTCCTCGGCGCGGGCAACACGATCGGTCAGAATGCTGACGTCGAGGACGACCGGCGTGATCTCCTTCCGTATCGCTTCTGGCACCGATTTCCGTGCGTGGTCCTTGACCTGCAGAAAGCCGAGTTTGAAAAATTCTCTCCTGTCCATGCGTGCGCTTTCTATTCCTCTCCACAGGTAAGACAGAAATTCGCGCCGTCCCGATGATCGGGATACCGGAACCACTGTCCCATGATGTTATAAAAACCTTCCTCTCCCTGATGCCAGATTACGAGGTACCCGCCGGCGCCGTCCATGGAGATCGCCGGCATTTTTCTGGCGATCCGGTCATCGCGGTCGTTGACCTTGATGTTCCTCCCCGACGGCGATCCGTCGCGTGCGAACACCTGGAGATAAATATCGCCCCGCTGATTTATCTCGGTGTTTCGGTAATCCTCCCAGCAGACGACAGTATGCCCCCTGCCGTCGCCGTCCGTCACCGCCAGGCGCTGCCAGCGGTCTCCGGTGTCGTCGTTGATGCGTACCGCGGGAGCGAACGAAGCGTCACGGAGATCGGCCCGGCGGTAATAGATGTTGCTGTGATCTTCGCGGTAATCCTTCCAGGTGAAAAGCGCGGAGTCCTCGTTGAGCCAGACGCCGCTGATCAAAGTCGTCATGGCCTTGCGCTGGGCGGAATCGATCAGCACGTTTTCCGCCGCGGTGCCGAACGCCTGACAGTAGAATTTCCAGGCGCCATCCGTGCGGTTGTCGGGCCACATCAGGAGAATGCGCTTTCCGTTGTCCGCGGCAATATGCGGCGCACCCTGCAGCGCGTGCGAAGCGTCATCGTTTATCCGGACGTTCTCTCCGAGTGCAGCTACGCGACTGTCGAAACGCTGTGCGTAGATATCGACGTCCCCGTTTCGATAATCCTGCCATGCAACCACGATGTCGCCCGCCGAGCCGCGGCCCGCGGCAGGCATCATTCCCGGTGCGCTGCCGTCGGATACGGGGAAAACCGTCCCCAGCGTTCCATCCCGGCGCAGGACGCGTCCGATGATGGCATTCCGTCCGACACTGTCTCTCTGCCATACGACGAACACCGTGCTGTCGTCAAGAAAGACGGTCGCCGGACGCGCATCCTCGACGCCTTGCTGTGGATCGCTGATGCGGACGGTCTGCAGACCGGAACGCTGGCCGCCCGAAAGGAACGCGCCCTCGATGGCGGCACCCCCGCTCGTTCGCACCTGCCAGGCGCTGAACCACAGTCCCGCCCCGTTTCCCGTCAGCGTCGCATGCCAGGTATTTCGCGTGCTGTCCCGCTGAACATGCCCGGCGGCGGCCGCATCGTCATTGCGCGTCGACGGCAGACCGGACTGAGCGAAAAGCGTCGCACCGAGCAGCGGGAGAAGAAGCGCCATGTGCACGGGGTTTCTCATGACGGAAATATAGCGTTTATGGGCGCTCCGCGCACGGATGCCATTCTGCCTTTGCATTTGGCCCCACCCCCGCGTAATTTTTAAGGTTGTCCATTTGTTTAACATGGTTGAAGAACCTCACGACAAGATGCCGGTAAAGAAGAGCACAGCGAACAGGGGATCGCGCAAAGCAGCGACGGATGCCGCGTCGGCAGCTTCGTCGCTCGTCATCCGCGGTGCGCGCGTGCACAATCTCAAGAATATCTCCCTCGAGCTTCCGCACAATCAGCTGATCGTCATCACCGGGGTGAGCGGTTCGGGAAAATCGAGTCTCGCCTTCGACACGATTTATGCCGAGGGACAGCGCCGCTACGTCGAGAGTCTTTCGGCGTATGCCCGGCAGTTTCTCGAGCGCATGAACAAACCGGACGTCGATTTCATCCAGGGCATCGCGCCGGCCATCGCCATCGAACAGAAAACGACGAGCCGCAATCCGCGTTCGACGGTCGGCACCACGACGGAAGTGTACGATTACCTGCGTCTGCTCTTCGCGCGTATCGGGAAAACCTGGTGCCGCAACGACGACACGCTCGTCCAGCGCGACTCCGTGCGCACCGCGATGGAACGCATCGAGGCCCTGGAAGACGGAAGCCGGCTCTACATCATGTTTCCCATGCATGCGCATGAGGGACACAGCGTCGACGAGGAAATTGACAATCTCCGCAAGCAGGGCTTCATTCGCATCGTCGTCGGGGACGAGCTGATCAACCTCGAGGAGGTCGAGAGCGTCGATGCGGAAAAGGAAGACATCTCGGTGCTTGTCGACCGGCTCGTCTGGAAACGCGGAGCGGACAGCTCGCGGTTTTCCGATTCCCTGCAGACTGCGTTTGTCGAGGGTGATGGAAACGTGCGCATCCGCGTGCTCCAGTCCGGAGAGGAATGGAAATTCAGCGCGCGTTACGACTGCGGCATCTGCGGCACCGCCTATGCGGAGCCGGAACCCCAGCTTTTCTCCTTCAACAGCCCGGCCGGTGCATGCCCCACCTGCCAGGGATTCGGCCGCACGACGGGCATCGATCCGAACCTGGTGATACCGAACGAGAACAAGACGCTTGCGGAAGGCGCGATTCAGCCATGGACCACTCCGAAGCACAGCAAGCATCAGCGCGATCTCGAGCGCGCGGCGCATGCGGCAGACATCCGGCTGGACGTGCCCTGGCGCTCCCTCACCGACGCGGAACGCGCTTTTGTCTGGAAGGGCAGCAAAGGTTTCAAAGGCATCACCGGATTCTTCGCGATGGTGGAATCCAAGAACTACAAGATGCACTACCGCATCCTCATGGCGCGGTACCGCGGCTACACCACCTGCGCCGCCTGCGGAGGATCCCGCCTGCAGCCCGATGCACTCGCGGTACGCGTTGCGGGAAGGCAGCTCGACGAACTCGTCCGCATGCCGCTGGATCGTCTGCACCGCTTTTTCGATCAGGCCGAGTTCTCGCCGTTCGAGACGGATGTCGCCGGCCGCATTCTCACCGAGATACGCAAGCGCCTGCGCATTCTCACGGAAATCGGACTCGGTTATCTGACACTTGACCGCCTGTCCCATACGCTCTCGGGCGGAGAGTCGCAGCGCATCAATATCGCGACATCGCTCGGGTCGGCGCTCGTCGGCTCGCTGTACGTCCTCGACGAACCGACCATCGGTCTTCATCCGCGCGACAACAGCCGGCTCATTTCCATTCTCCGTTCGCTGCGCGACAGCGGGAATACGGTCATCGTCGTTGAACATGACGCCGAGATGATGCAGGTCGCCGATCTGATCGTGGATATCGGACCCCAGGCCGGAGAGAATGGGGGAGAAATCGTCGCGATTGCCCCGCTCGCGGCGCTGAAGAAAAACAAGCAGTCGCTCACCGGACAGTATCTCAGCGGGAAACGCAGCATCCCCGTTCCGAAGAAACGGCGTAAGAGCAAAACTGCCCTCGTCATTCAGCAGGCGCGACAGAACAATCTGAAGAACATCGACGTGTCGATTCCGCTCGGCGTGCTCACGTGCGTGACCGGGGTAAGCGGTTCGGGGAAGAGCACGCTCATTACCGACATTCTCTACGGCGGACTGAAGAAAGAACTCGACGGTGCGTTCGAGGAGGAAATCGGCAGCTTCACGGCGTTCACCGGGGTCAAGCGCATCAAGCATGTCGAGATGGTGGACCAGTCGCCGATCGGCCGCACACCGCGGTCGAATCCCGTCACGTACCTGAAGGCGTTCGACGGCATCCGCGATCTGTTTGCCGCGGCTCCCGCCTCCAAGCTGCGCGGCTACGCGCCGGGCGCGTTTTCCTTCAACGTTCCGGGCGGTCGCTGCGACGTCTGCGAAGGGGACGGCTTCATCAAGGTGGAAATGCAGTTCATGGCCGACCTCTACCTCGAATGCGAGGCGTGCAAGGGATCCCGCTACAAACGGGAGATTCTCGAGGTCCGCTACAACGGAAAGAACATCGTCGAAGTCCTCGACATGACGGTCACCGAAGCCCTGCAGTTTTTCGAGCACGTGCCGCGTGTGGCGAACAAGCTGCAGGTGCTCGACGACGTGGGGCTCGGCTACATGCATCTCGGCCAGCCCGCGACGACGTTGTCTGGCGGCGAGGCGCAGCGCCTCAAACTGGCCCTGCATCTCTCCTCCCGCGACGACGGGCACACGCTCTTCATCTTCGACGAACCCACCACCGGTCTGCATTATCATGACGTCCACAAGCTGCTCAGCTGCTTCGAAGCGCTCATCGAAGCCGGCCACAGCGTGATCATCATCGAACACAATCTCGACGTCATCAAAAGCGCGGACTGGATCATCGATCTCGGACCCGAAGGCGGCGATGACGGCGGACGCATCGTCGCGGAAGGCACACCCGAGCAGATCGCCGCGGCCGCGGAAAGTCATACCGGCCGCTTCCTGAAAGACATACTCCAGCCAAAGACAAAAAAATAACGGCATATACATCAGTCAACGGAGGATACGCATGGCACATGGCATCACCTGGTTCGAAATCCCCGTCGTGGGATTCTCGCGTGCGAAAAAATTCTATGAGACTGTGTTCGGCGTGGAAATCCGGGAGCAGGAGCTTGGACAGGCGCTGTACGGGTTCATCGGAACGCATGAGGACGGGATCAACGGCGCGATCGTCGTGCACGAATGGTATGTGCCGTCCGAGCACGGTGTCCTGCTGTATTTCGACGCCGGAGACGACCTCAATTACATGCTTGCGCGCGCGGAAGCCGCCGGCGCACAGGTCGTCATCCCGAAGACGCAGATTTCCGAGGATATCGGCTACATGGCCGTCTTCCGCGATCCCGAAGGAAACCGTATCGCCCTGCATTCGAAAAACTGACGCAGCCCATGCCTTTTGTCGGTGAACTCAGCGCATTGCTGACCGCGTTCCTGTGGTCGGGGACATCCATGGTGTTCACCGAAGCGACGACGCGCGTCGGCTCCATCCAGGTCAATATCACGCGCATGGTTCTCGCGCTCGTCTTCCTGGGTGTCACGATCTGGCTGCTCGGAGAAAGCTACGCGATGTCTGCCGGCCAGCTGTACAACCTGGCATTGAGCGGCATCATCGGTCTGGTCATCGGGGACAGCTTCCTGTTCCGCGCCTTCAAGGATATCGGAGCACGCATCTCGATGCTCATCATGTCGCTGGTACCCGCGCTGACCGCCGCCATGGGATATGTGTTTCTCGACGAATCACTCAAACCGCTCGCGATTGCGGGCATGATCATTACGATCGCGGGAATCGCCGTGGTCGTCCTCGAGCGGCAGCCTGCCGCTGCGTCAAAGTACACGGTGACCCCGAAGGGTGTGCTGTTCGCCCTGCTCGGAGCGCTTGGCCAGGCGACCGGTCTCATTTTCGCGAAGTTCGCGTTCAACGAAGCGCCGCTCCACGGGATGGTCGCGACCGCCGTGCGTGTCGCCGCCGCGGTGGTCCTGTTTCTTCCCGCTGCCATCCTGCTGAAGTGGTACAGAAATCCCTTCCGTGTTTACCGCCGCGATCCAAAGGCCCTGGGATTCACCACGGCCGGCGCCGTTCTCGGTCCGTATCTCGGCATCACGTTCAGCCTCGTTGCCATCGCGCATACGAAGGTTGCCATCGCCACGACCATCATGGCCATGCCCCCGATCATCATGCTCCCGCTGGTCTGGCTCGTGTATCGCGAACGCCTTTCGATGCGCGCCATCGGCGGCGCGGTCATCGCGGTCGCGGGCGTCGCCCTGCTCTTCCTGAGATAACCCAGTCCGCGTATCTGCACAGTCCGGAGCCGACATTCCCGATATACTGACATATGCGCTGCTTCTTGCCGCCGGATTCCTCGGCGGTCTGATCGATTCGATGGCCGGCGGCGGCGGACTGATCACGCTGCCCGCGCTCATCGCCGCGGGACTGCCGCCGCACGTCGCCCTCGCGACCAACAAAGTACAGAGCGCCATCGGCACGAGCGTCAGTACCTTCCGCTATCTGCGGAGCGGATACGTGATCCTGCCACTGGGAATTACCGGTTTCATCTTTTCCTTCATCGGTTCTTACACCGGCGCATGGACGGTTCTGCACGTTCCGGGCTCCTCGCTCGAAGCGCTCATTCCCGGTCTGATCGTCATCGTGGCAGCGATCACGTTCCTCCGGAAGGATTTCGGCGTCACGGATCAGCGAGACAGGGTCGAACGTCGGCACTTCGTCATGGCCGCCGGATTCGCGCTCGTGCTCGGATTCTATGACGGTTTTTTCGGTCCCGGCACGGGGTCGTTTCTCGCCTTCGGCTTCGTCCTCTTCTTCCATTTCGGCTTCCTTCGCGCTACCGCGCATGCAAAACTCCTGAATCTGGCGTCGAATTACGCCGCGATCATGGCCTTCCTCCTCGGTGGCGAAATCGCCTGGATCGTCGCGCTTCCGATGGGACTCGCAAATATCACGGGCGCCTGGACCGGTTCCGGTCTTGCCATCAAGGGCGGCACGCGCGTGATCAAACCCGTCTTCGGTCTCGTGCTCCTCGCCCTCCTCGTGAAAATCACTTTCTTCTGATGCCTGCCTGGACGAGCCGTTGGCTCGTCCCTGCGTCAGTACCGCCTCCTGCCTCCTGCAACCCCCACCGTGCCTTGTTTGGCGATGGGGCAAGTGATAATTTGTTTTGCTAAACAATTCGTGAAGTGAACATGATCAAACAGTTTGCCCTCATCGTTACCGCCATGGTGCTCCTTATCGGTTGTTCGGGTCAGGATGCGTCCGATCTCATGAATCAGGCCGCCGACCTCCAGCAGGACGGGAAGAACACCGAGGCGCTTGCGCTCTACGAGCAGGTCGCCAAGGACTTTGCCGACTCCCCGGAAGCGCCGCAGGCGATGTTCCGCTGCGCGCTCATCTATGTGAACGAGCAGCAGGATCCGGTGAAAGCGGCCACGACCTATGAACTCATCGCGACGAAGTATCCCGAGAGTGAGTGGGGTCATAAAGGTTTGTTCGCAGCGGCGTATACCTATGCGAACGAGATCAACAATCTTGAGCGTGCCCGCGAGGCATATCAGAAGTACCTCAAGGAATACCCCGACAGTTCGATGGCGGAGACCGCACGGTTCGAGCTCGAGAATCTGGGAAGAAGTCCCGAGGAACTTCTGCAGTCCCTGCAGGAATCCCAGCCGCCGGCGGCTGACATCGGAAACGAATAGGAAATCATGCGGCAGGAAAACAGAAGCACATATCTTCAGCCGGACGTCGTATCGCGCCTATCCACCATGGAAATGCGCGCGCGTCTCGTGGTGGAAGGCTTCATCACAGGCCTGCACAAAAGTCCCTATCACGGTTTCAGCGTCGAGTTCGCGGAACACCGCCAGTACATGCCGGGCGACGAAATCCGCCGCATCGACTGGAAAGTGCTCGGCCGTACCGACCGCTATTATATCAAGCAGTTCGAGGAGGAGACCAACCTCAAATCCTACCTCGTGCTCGATACCAGCCGGTCGATGGATTTCAAATCCGGCGCCAGCGTCACGAAGCTGCAGTACGCATCCTATCTCGCCGCGGCACTGGCGTACCTGATGATGCGGCAGCAGGACGCGGTCGGACTCCTCACGTACGACGAAGCGCTGCAGAAATTCATGCCTCCGCATTCCACGAAGGTGTACCTGCAGACCATCCTGCAGGAGCTCGAGCAGCTGCAGGCCGCCCGTGCGACCGGAACCGGACGAGCGCTGAACATGGCTGCCGAACGGCTGCACCGCCGCGGCCTCGTCATGATCTTCAGCGACCTCTTCGACAATCCCGATGACGTGCTCTCCGCGCTGAAGCATTTCCGCTACAACCAGCATGAAGTGATTCTCTTTCATATCCTCGATCCGCGGGAAAGAAATTTCGACTTCGGCCGCGATGCGATTTTCCGCGATATGGAAAACAACGAGGAAATGATGACACAGCCGCATCAGATTCAACGTGCATACAGGGAAGCGATGCGCGATTTCATCGCACGCTATAAAAGGGAATGCCGCGAGCAGCGCATCGACTACGTCCTGCTCGACACGTCGGTCCCCTTCGACGTCGCACTGTTCGAATATCTCAATAAAAGAAGAAAGATCGGGGGATGAACGATACCCGTATCATGGTTCAAAGGATTCGTATTATGAAGACGACGACACAGCTCCTTTCCATCCTCCTGCTGCTCGCCCTGGTGCAGGGCTGCGGCACCAAGGCCGTCAATGAACCCGGCGAGGACATTCAGGCACCAAAAGTGAGTTTTCTTACTCCTCTCAGCGGCGACTCCATCTCGGCCGCGGACATCGCGATTTCGATCGACGCGAGCGATAACGATAAAATCCTCTCCATCGAGCTGTCCCTCGACGGCGGCGCGCCTTTTGCGACGCTGACGGAGGCCCCGTGGGAATCCACGCTCGAGGCCGCGGACATCAGTGAAGGACTGCATCAGCTGCGCGCCATCGCGAAGGATCCGGCAGGCAACGAAAGCGTGGCAACCGTCCAGCTGCGCAAGGGTACCGCTCAGCAGGATGAAGTCGAGCGCATGGTGCTCGTGGAAATCGTCACCAGCGCGAACTGCGCTCCCTGCGGACCCGCCAACGAACTCTTCCACGAAGAGGAGGCGACCCCGCTGTTCCAGCAGCGCGTGGCGACCATCAAATATCACGTCTGGTGGCCGCGTCCGACCGACAAGCTCTGGCAGCATTCTTCCGAATGGTCGCGTCCGCGCGTTGAATACCTCTTCGATCCGAACGAAGGCGCACCGATGGGCTTTGTCAACGGGGCGAAAATCAACAATCGCGCCGCCGACTGGATTTCCTCCGCGAAATCCGGCATGGATACCCCGGCCGGTGCGAAGATCGATCTGGAAAGCACCCGCACCGGCAGCACCATCAACCTGACCATCACAATCAAGGGAATTGCCACGGCGAGCTTCAATGATCTCCGCCTCCATACCGCGGTAACCGAATCCAACATCGAATACAATGACGGGAATTCGGAGCTCGTGCACTTCGACGTCATGCGGCGGATGTATCCTTCCGCGGCCGGCGAGGCAGTCACCATCGGAAACGGGCAGACCGCTGTCTTCCAGCGCAGCATCGATATCAATGAAGCCTGGAACGCGGACAACCTCGGCGTGGTCGTCTTCCTCCAGAGCAACGGCAGCGGTGAAATTCTTCAGGCCGCGAAAAAACGATTCTGATCTCCAGCCCGGACGGGTTGGCGCATTGCAGGAACGGTCCCGAGCTTTCGGGACCGTTTTCATTTTCCCCGTTTCATCGAGGCGAACGCGTCGCTTCGAACAGCGTCACTGCCACCGCGTTCGCGACATTGATGGAATCGACATCGTTGCGCATCGGTATGCTGAAGCGATCATCGCATTGCGCCAGCGCATCATCGGTCAGCCCGTAGGCCTCGCTTCCGAACAGCAGGCAGAGCTGCCGCGGCTGCGCGTCCGCAGGACGCAGGATGCGCTCCGCTCCTCCCCGTGGCGTCGTCCCGACAACGTGCCAGCCGAATTCCCCGCGGCATCTGTCCAGGGTCTCCAGCAGGTTTCCGGAACGATGAATGGTCAGTGCGAAAACATTGCCGAGGGAAACCCGCACGCTGCGCCGCATCCAAGGACTGCTCGAGTCGGGACCCACGATGAGGCTGTGTACGCCGAAGGCCGCGCAGTTGCGCAGAATCATTCCCATGTTCTCCGCGTCCGCAATTCCTTCCAGCGCGACGTGCAGTCCGGCCGGCGGCGCCGTTCGATGCAGCGTTTCGAGCGCGGGATTGGGAGGGACCACGCCGATGGCGAGCAGGCTCTTGTGCAGGGAAAATCCGACGATGCCTTCCATGAGTGCGTCGGTTGCGACGAAAACCATGGTTTCATCGAATCGTGCCGCGTCGAGTTCCGGTCGGAGCATCGACAGCCATGACTCCGTCAGCAGAAGGGAATGCACGCGCAGCGACGACGCGAGAAGCGCACGGACCGCCTTTTCGCCCTCGGTGACGCAGAATCCTTCCTGCCAGTGATGCGTCCGTGCACGCAGCGTGCGATAGGGTTCGAGTTCGTGATGATCGAGCGAGCTTACGGGGATAATCTGCATCGTCGCGCTCAGGAAAGAATGAAATACTTGAACAGAAATATCGTCATTCCGACGAGTCCTCCGACGATGGCGCCGTTGAGTCGAATGAACTGCAGGTCGTCTCCGACCTTTTCCTCGATCTGTCGGACGAGCTGCGTGTCATCGAGTTTCTCGAGATTGCTCTTGACCATGTCGCCGATTTCCCCGTGATGCACTTCGACGATCGTGGCGATCTTCTCCTTCAGCCAGCGGTCGAGCTGCTGCTGCGCGTTCTCGTTTTCCGCAAATCGCCGGAGCGCCTTTTCGATGGCCCCCTGCAGCTGATGCATGATGATCGAGTCCTCTTTCCCGAGATCATCGAGGATCCAGGAACGGAGCCGCTGCACGGGCTGCGCGAGCAGATCTGCCGCGTGACCGCTGTCAAGCATTTCGCTTCGCCATTGTTCGACCACGGAGGCGACTTCGGAATTATTCTCCAATCCCTCGATCGATGTCCGCATCCATCGATCGAAATCGCTTCGCGCGGGATGTGCCGGATCGTCGCGCATACGAAGCAGTTCCTCGCCCATCGTGCGTACGATCGCCTCCGCGAGTTCGTCGTAATTGAGCGCGTTCACGCTTTCCGCCATCCACTTGCCGATCCTGCGCACGGGATTGCTGGCGTACTGCTCCGCGATTTCATGCAGGTGCTTTACGATGACACGCCGGATTTCCGGCGTATTGAGCCACTCTCCTCCGCGTCCGATGCCGTACGCGAAGAGCGTGCCGTGCAATCCCTGCTGCACCGCACGACCGCCTGCCGCGCTGCTCCAGCGCAGGATATCCTGCGTATGCACGTTCCGCGCCAGCAGTTCGGTCAGCTGCTCGGCAAACCGCCGCTCATCGACGCCGCGAAGCGTCTCGGAGAGGGCCCCGTGCAGCAGGCGAAGCAGACGGGTCCGATTGTCCGCATCATCAAGCGCGGAAATCAGCAGAGCGCTTACATTCCAGCCTGCGATTCGCTCCAGGATTGTCTCCTTGGTCAGCCACCGGTTCTGTACCATGTCGATGATGCCGTTCGTGAGCTTGGCGCGATGCCGCGGCAGTATGGCGGTGTGGGGAATGGGAAGTCCCATCGGATGACGAAACAGGGCCACCACGGCGAACCAGTCGGCGAGTCCTCCGATCATCGCCGCTTCGGCGAACGCGTGCAGCAGTCCCCCCGCGAAATACGCGGTAAAAGGCAGCGGCACCGTCGCCGCGATCAGCGAAACAGGAGCGAGTATGCGGGATTGCTTCATCGGAATATTGCCGGCATGACGTAATGTGAAAAGGTACGTCCGCCAGGTTTGTCGGACAAGAGAGCCCCCGCTGCACCCGAATCAGCCGCCGCTGGCGTGCTTGCGGCGCCTCCGTGTATTCGGAACGACCGTGTATGCCGAACGACCGGGCATGCGGTACGTGTGCGCATGCGGCAGGCTTGTACCCGCACGGTTCCGCTCTGCGTATGGACTCTTGTTGCGGAAAGAGTGTCCGGCATGTTATACTTGAAGGACACAGATTGACTGCCTTACTTCGGAACGCTCTTCCATGTCAGACGATTCTCGACTTATCAAGGAACAGAAATTTCAGGATACCCGCATTCTCGAGGATGATGCGGCGCGCCGTCCGACCGACAAGTACTACGTCCTCATGGAGGGCCCGCGCGCGCTGTACACGCACAAGGTCGAGGAACGCGGCCGTGGCCGCCGGCTGCTTGAATACGGATGCAGCGACGGGGAGTCTTCACGGCACTGGGCCGCGTGTGGCGCGCAGACGACGGGGATCGACATTTCTCCTGCGGCGATCCAGGTGGCAAAGGATCGCGCCGCCGAGGCCGGACTCGACATCCGCTACGCGGTGATGAACGCGGAGCAGATGACGTTCGATGACCGCAGCTTCGACACGGTCGCGGGCACGGGAATCCTTCATCATCTCGACCTGCCGCAGGCGTACGCCGAAATCAACCGCGTGCTCCACGAAGACGGGCATGCCATTTTCATCGAGCCGATGGGACACAATCCCTTCATCAATCTGTACCGCAGGCTCACCCCCAACATGCGTTCCGAGGATGAGCATCCGCTGCGCAGCCAGGATCTGAAGCTCGCCGAGCGATATTTTTCGAACGTCGGCACGCAGTTTTTCAACCTGTTCACGATCGCGGCAATCCCGTTTCGCGGCAGCTTCCTCTTCAGGCCTCTTCATTCCCTTCTCACCGGCGTCGACCGTCTCGTCTTCCGCCTTCTCCCTTTCACGCGCCGCTATGCCTGGATGGTGCTGGTGGACTGTTCGGCGCCGCGTCGCGACGGATCTCCCGGCTGAGTCTTTCCCGCTCCACGGAATTTTCCGCATCCCGCGCGCGTTGACAGAAGAACAGCCCGGATCCGATACCCGTATCGGAACGTACGGGGTCATTCCCACTGAAAGAAACGCGAGCGTATGGACAGCGTCAAGAAAATCCGCGATGGCGCATTCGATTATCCCGACCCGTCGACCCTCCCCGCCGATGGCGGTCCCGATTTCAACCGTCTCGTATTCACATCCAGCCCGTACCTGCTGCAGCACGCGCGGAATCCCGTCGACTGGTATCCCTGGGGGGATGAAGCCTTCGAGAAAGCACGCCGCGAGGACAAGCCGGTCTTTCTTTCCGTCGGCTACTCGACCTGTCACTGGTGTCATGTCATGGAGCATGAATCGTTCGAGGCTGCGGATGTGGCGGAGTACCTCAACGCGCATTTCGTCTCGATCAAGGTCGACCGCGAGGAGCGTCCCGACATCGATCACATCTACATGACGGTGTGCCAGGCGATGACCGGATCGGGAGGATGGCCGCTGAGCGTTTTCCTTACACCGGATAAAAAGCCATTTTACTCCGGGACGTATTTTCCGAAAGACGACCGTCACGGGCGTCCGGGTTTTCTTCGCGTGCTCGCCTCCCTGCGGGACGTCTGGCAGAATGAACGAAACAGGATTCTCTCCATCAGCGAGGAAGTGCGGACGCAGCTCTCCGGGGCGATGACAGGACAGCCCGGCGCAATTCCCGGGGATGTGCTTGAGCGCGCGGTGGAATCGATCAAGCGCGGTTACGACGAGGTCTTCGGGGGTTTCGGCGCCGCACCGAAATTCCCGATGGGTCACACCCTCTCCTTCCTCCTCCGCCGCGCATCCGCGACCGGAGACGGCGAGCTCCTGCGCATGGTTGAACATACGCTGCTGCGGATGTACCGCGGCGGCATGTGGGATCATCTCGGCGGGGGCTTCTGTCGTTACTCCGTCGATCGGAAGTGGCTGGTGCCGCATTTTGAGAAGATGCTCTACGACAACGCCCTCCTTCTCATGGCCTATACCGACGCGTTCCAGGTCACGGGCAAACCCGTGTACCGCGCCATCGCGGAAGAACTCATCACCTATGTCCGCCGCGACATGACGGACCACCGCGGATTGTTCTGGTCGGCGGAAAATGCGGACAGCGAAGGAGAAGAGGGAAAATTCTACGTGTTCACGAAGGCCGAGTTCGATGAAGTCGCCGGCGAACACGCCGGGATGCTCTCCGAATATTTCGGCGTGGAAGCAGCGGGAAATTTCGAACACGGAACGAACATCCTCCATATCGCCGTCGATGCGCAGGAGTGGGCACAGCGTCACGCGATGGCGCTGGACGACGCGCTCGATCTCGTGGCGCGAACGCGGGCGGCGCTTTTCGCGTACCGCGCGAAGCGCATTCATCCGTCGCTGGACGACAAGATCCTCGCCTCGTGGAATGGCCTGATGGTGTCGGCGCTCGCGCAAGCGGGACAGGCGTTCGACGACGCCGAACTCATCGCGTTCGCATCAAGGGCCGCCTCCGCGCTTATCGCGCACCTGCGCGATGACGAAGGATCGCTGCTGCACCGGCTGCGCGGCGACGACGCCGGCATCCCCGGATTTCTGGACGACTATGCCTTCGTCATATGGGGGCTCCTCGATGTCTACGAAGGATCGTTCGAAACACGCTTCCTCCGCGACGCGGCTGCTCTCGCGGAGAAAATGCTGGTCCTGTTCCACGATGACTCCAACGGCGGACTGTTTTTCTCCTCACACGACGCAGAGGAATTGATCATACGGAGCAAGGAATCTCATGACGGCGCGCTGCCCTCCGGAAATGCCGCCGCGGCGTATGTCCTCATGAGGCTTGCGCGGATGACCGGCAGAACGACGTACGAGAAACGCGCGGAGGAAATTGCAGCCGCGTTCGGCACGCAGCTTGCCCAATACCCCGCCGGGAGCACGGTCATGCTCACCGCGCTGCATTTCGCGCGCGCGGCTGGAGAGGAGATCGTGCTTGCGGGCGAGAATCCCCTGGCCGTATCCGAGATGGCGCGCGCGCTGCGAACCCGTTGG
This sequence comes from Bacteroidota bacterium, assembly GCA_003246455.1. Lineage (GTDB taxonomy): Bacteria > Bacteroidota > Ignavibacteria > SZUA-365 > SZUA-365 > SZUA-365. The sequence goes on along the minus strand of QKAF01000130.1, from coordinate 81,731 downwards.
CTCCCCGACAGCGTCCTCGTGTTCCGTCCCGCGGCCTCCGCGGAAGACATTACGCAGCTTGCACCGTATACCGCGTCAACGCTCCCCATCGACAGCAAAGCCACGGCATATGTCTGCCATGGCTTTGCCTGCGAACTGCCGGTGCAGTCCGTTGAAGAAATGCTCGCGCTGCTCAGCGAAAGATAACCTCCGCATCGTCCGCCGAATGGTACGTCGCCCGATGACCGGGCACCCATTCGCCGTTCTTCAGGTATTCGCTGGTCGTCTGGAGAACTCCCTCGTCCGTGAAATCCCCGGACGCACGAACCTCGGTGATGCCGTTCGTGTTTCCGGTCACCATTTCATGCGAGGTCCATTTCCCGTCGCTTTCCACCTTCATCGTTCCGTCAGTGTAGAAGCCCGCCGTGGTGAAATAGTAGTACACGAGACTCTTCTTCGCCTCGTCCCAGAAGATGACGGACTCCCCGCCATATTCACCGTCATTCATCGAATGCATGACACGGAGTGCCTTGCCGTTGAGAATCCGTTCGAAATGCATCACATCCCACATCTCCTTTTTCGCGCCGGGCTCGCTGAGTCTGCCCTTGAACGTATGCCCGATGAGACTCCTGAACGGCGCGAGTTTTTCATCGAGTTCCGACTGTGCTGCGAGCGGTACTGCCATTACGAGAACGAGCAGAAAAACGAGGGGGTGAATTGCGATACGTTTCATGGCTCCTCCTGTATGCGGTGATCCGGTATTCTGTCAGCGGCGGCGTCCGCCCTCGATTTCTTCCACGATCCGGTCCGCCTTGTACACATGGCGCAGCGCCTCGAGGATTCCCGCGGAATGAACCCCGATCGTGCGATTTCCTTTTTCCGGAGCGAAGATGTACGCGCCGGCGAGGCTTTCGATATTCCCGTCAAAGGCGAGTCCGACCACTTCCCCGTTTCGATTGATGATGGCGCTTCCCGAATTTCCGCCGATGATATCCGTGGTCGAGATGAAATTCATGGGCGTAGCGAGATCGAAGACCGCCGGAGGATTCTTCCAACGATCGGGAAGCGCCCAGGCGTTGCCGCCCATCATCGCATCCCAGGCCTCCTTGCTGTCCTTGAACGAGTAGTAGTGATCGTACATGCCGTAGAACGTCGTCCATGGCGGAGCAACGGTCCCGTTATACGGATATCCCGTGACGATTCCATCCGAGATCCGAAGGGTGAAGGTCGCGTCAGGGGGAATGCTTGCGCCGTAGACCTCGTACTGCGCCTCACCCAGTTCCCGCGTCAGCACTTTCAATTCCTCGACGAGAAGGTGCGAGCGCTCCTGCGCGGCCTGGCTGCGCGGCATCATGCGCTGCACCATCGCCAGCAGCGGATCGTTCACCCCGTCCAGTGAGCGGCGTTCGATGACTCCCCCGAGCGCCGTGGTGTCGTTCAGCACCGTCTCCTTCAGAAGCCGCTCCGCTGCCTGCTCGGGCGACTGTCCGTCGAGGGCAATCTGCATCACGGGGTCGTCGCTCCCGAGAAGATGCTGCATCCGGCGGAGCTGCCGGGCCAGGGTCATCTTATCCATTTCCATCGCAACCTCGACCGGCTTTGCGATCACTCGTGCGATCAGGTCCGCGCCCGCGCCCTGGTAGCGCTTCTCCCGTTCATCCTCCGGCTTGTTCATCTGGTCAATCCATGTGACCAGCATCGCCGCGCGCGTCATGTACCCGCTGATACCGAATCCTCCGCTGCGCAATCCGTAGAGATCCCCGGCGATCTTCTGCTGCTCCCGGGTCACTTCGCGGATCTTCTCCCAGAGATCTCCATACTTCGCCCATGCGGCCGTGTTCTTTTTCAGGCCGGCGCGAAACGCGTCATCGAATGCCTTTCTCTTCGCCATCAGTTCGTCGTCACGCAGACCCAGGAGCCGGCCGGCATAGGCCTCCTGCGCATTGACGATTCCGAAGAGTTCGTCGAACCAGCTGTCGCCTTCCTCTGGATGCTGACGGATCCAGGTTTCGAGCACCTCTTTGCGGTCCGTCACCATCTGGACAAGATTCGGCATGTTCGCATCGCGCTCATACGCGAGCATATCGGCGGTAACGAGCCGGCTGGTACGGCCGGGATTTCCCACGACGAAAACGGGCTCATCCTCTGCCGCGCCCTTGCTGCTCCAGCGGAAATAATGCTCGGTCTTCAGCGGTTTTCCGTTGTCATAGACGCGAAACATGTCGCAATCGAAGGAGTACCGCGGGTACGCCCAGAAATCATAGATCCCGCCGAAGAAGGCAAAATTCAGTTCCGAGGAAAACACCAGCCGCACATCGTCGTAGCGCTTGTACTGATACGCGGAATAGCGGGCGCCGTTGAAAAAGGTCACGACTTCGCAGCGGAGGCCGCCGGTGGTCAGCCGTTTCGTGATCTCGCCGATGGCCGCGTCGCGTGCGTCAAACGCCTGCTGGGCATTCTCCGCACCGCGCATCGCGCCGATCACTTCGTCCGTGACATCCTGGATGTTCACCAGCTGATCCACGTAAAGATCCGCGACTTTGCGCTCGTCGTCGAGGGTCGCGGCATAGAAACCGTTTCGCCGGAGATCTTCGTTTTCGCGGGTGACCTGCTGCACCGATTCGAGACCGCAATGGAAATTGGTCATGACCAGTCCTTCCGCACTGACGAAGGACGCGGAGCACCCACCGCCGAAGCGAAGGGCCGACATGCGCACGTCCGCAAGCCACGCGGCATCGGGCGCGAAATCGTATGCCGCCTTGAAGTGTTCCATCGGGGGATAATCGAAAGTCCACATCCGTCCGTTGACCGAACGCGGGTCGTCCTGCTGGGCGAATGCGTGCATGGTGATCGCAGTGAAACACAGGACAATGAAAATGGAGAAGCGGCGGTGTGCCATGGCGGATCCCGGTATTGTTCAGAGTGAGTCTCGTTCCTAAAGATACGCATGCGCGTCCGAAAAGGAAGAGGGCGGGAATCTCATGATTGAAATTCCCGCCTTCCTTAACTTCGCGCCGACGTTCAGTCTACTTCTTGTAGTATTTCATCGCCTCCGGCATTGCCGCCTGGAGGTCCTTGATGCGCGTCTGATCGGAGGGATGCGTGCTGAGGAATTCCGGGGGAGCGGAGCCGCCCTTGTTTGCCGCCATGCGCTGCCAGAAGCTGACCGCGTCGTTGGGGTTGTAGCCCGCCATGGCCATGAAGATGAGACCGAGCTTATCGGCTTCGCTCTCGTGCAGACGGCTGTAAGGCAGCAGCACGCCGACCTGCGCGCCGACGCCGAATGCCGTCATCCACAGCGCGCGCGTCTGCTCGGGTTTGCTGGCCAGCGCCTCGTTGAGCGCCATGCCCCCGAGCTGCGTCAGCAGACCCTGGCTCATGCGCTCGCTGCCGTGTTCTGCGATGGCATGCGCGATCTCGTGACCCATCACGACGGCGAGGCCCGTTTCATCCCGCGTGATCGGAAGGATCCCGGAGTACACGACAACTTTTCCGCCGGGCATGCACCAGGCGTTCACTTCCGGACTCTCGACGAGATTGAACTCCCACTTGTAGCCCTGGAGCTGATCGGAAAGTCCCTTCTGCTTGAAATAGGATTCCACGGCGTTCTTGATTTTGACGCCGACACGCTGCACCATCTGCACTTTCGACTGGTCGCGGCTGACCGCGTGCGACTGCATGAATTCGCCGTACTGCTGGTAACTCATCGACAGCATCGTCGAAGAGGGAATAATATTGAGCTGACTGCGTCCCGTGACCGGCACCGTGCTGCATGATGCGGCGAACAGCGCGCCGACGGCAATCAATAGAGGGAGAATTCTCGTTCTGATGGATTCCATGACCGTTCTGCTGATAATGATGAAAAGGATATTCTATTTATACGAAATTTTATCCGAATTGGTTTCCTGTTTCCCCGACGTGTCGGCAGCGGTACCAGGCTGCACGCCGCGAAGCCTCCTGCTCGCACCGCTATTTCATCATGAGCATCTTCCGCGTGCTGACCGTTCCGTCCGCGTCCAGCCTGCAGAAGTAGATGCCCGCGTCCAGTCCCCGGCCGTCGAACTCCGCTTCATAATTTCCTGCGTGCTGCAGCTCCGAGACCACCGTTTTCACGCAGCGTCCCAGCGCGTCGTGCACGGTCAGACGGACGGCGGTCGCGCGCGGGATCGTATAGCGGATGCGTGTCGTTCCGGCAAACGGGTTCGGATGATTTTCCGCCAGGGAGAATGCGGAGGCACGTCCCCCCAGCTGCCGGACGGAAGAGAGGATAAAGCCGAGCTTTTCCATCTGAACCGGAGTCAGTGGCGTGCCGTAGAGCATGTGCTCGGCGTCCCAGGCATTCGCGATCAGCGACCAGTTCTTGTCCGCACCGACCGGATCGTCCGTATTCCCGTCGTAGGTCAGGAAGTCCAGTCTGAGTGTCCGCGTGTAATCGTACGGCAGGGGGATCACTCCTTTCATCCATGACAGCGTGCTGTCGCCGCTGTTCCAGGTGGCGAAAGGAATGCTTCCCGTGCCGTTGTACGATGCGATCGCCTGGTTCTGTCCGCCCATGTTGAAATGGCATGCAGAACAGCTGCGTCCGTGTTCGATGATCGAATGACTGTGGTACGGAGCGAACGCGGCGAATGCCTTCCCCTGGTACGTCATCGACTGCACGGTACCGGTGCCGACTTTGCCGTCCCTCTCCCGATTGACGAGGAGGACGAACCCGCGTATCACATCGAAGGGACGCTCGACCTGGTGTTCGACCTTGCTCTCGAAGTGACAGTTGTAGCAGCTGATCACCGTCGACGTATGACACGACGTGCAGTGCAGTTTTCCATCATGGGGATCGTTGGATGCGTGCTCCGACGGAAGATGGACATGACAGTCGACACAGTCGGTGGTCAGGCTCCCGCGTTCAAGAACGGAAGTACGGACGACGCCGTCGCCGTGAATCTCCGTTGCCCTGTGACAGTCCCAGCACTGCAGTCCGGCGCTCCGATGCACATCGGGCAGTCCCGCGTCGATCTCCCGCGCCTGTCGGGTATGACATCCGAGGCAGCGCTCCTGCCGCAGTGCCGCTCGGGAAAAATCCCCGCTCGGGTGACAGTCGATGCAGCCGGGCTGATAGCTTCCGCTGTACGGCTTCCCGTCCGCGTCAACGGCGGCATGGCAGGAGGTGCATCCCAGATCGGCGATACTGATGCCGGTGAGCTGCTTGAAACCCGTATCGTACCAGCGCGCCATCCCCGCGCGCGTCGCATGCATGCTGCTGGAAAAATCCGCCTGCGCGGCGGCCCCTGCCGACAGAAGCAGAAACAGAACACCGAGTGCTGATGCGTTTCGAATCCTCATGCGAACGCCTCCGAATATATTCTGCGCTGGACGTTACCCGTTGATGTGTGTGCCACCAGCATACGAAGTGCCCCGCTGGAAGTCAACATGCGCGCCGCTGTCACGAACGGTGCGACGAAATCCCGTCCCGCACCGGCGCGTCGCCGGGCTTCTCAGGGTCCGGACGTACGGAGCGCGCTGTTCGACAGCGCTTCGCGTACCGCGTCATGAAGCGTCCCCCGGAAGCGGGGGAGCGTTTTGTTCTCACGGGTCGGATGCACCCTGTTCGTCAAGAATATCACCGCGACGTCCGACACGGGATCCACCCATATGGACGTTCCGGTGAAGCCGGTGTGCCCGTAGCTTTTCATGGAGAAATACTCTCCGGCCGACGAACCTGTGGCCGACCGCGTATCCCATCCGAGAGCGCGGCTTCCATGCACGGACTGCCGCGTGGTGAATGACCGGATCGTGGCCGCGTGCAGGTAGCGGTGGCCGTCGCTGATCCCGCCTCGCATGAGCATCTGCACGAAGCGCGTCAGATCTGCCGCTGTGGAAAAAAGACCTGCATGCCCGGCGACCCCGCCCAGCATCGCCGCCGTTTCGTCGTGCACGCTGCCCTGGACGAGACGTTTTCGCCAGACGTGATCCATCTCCGTCGGAGCACATTGCCCGGCGAGCGAATCAGGCGGCGTGAACATGGTATGCGTCATGCCCAGCAGTGCGAAGAACTGCGTGTTCATATAGGCATCGAGACCGAACCCGGTGATCCGTTCGATAACCTTCGCCAGCGTGATCATGCCGAGGTCGGAATACACGGTCTTGCTTCCCGTCGGGTATATCAGTCCCATGGCGTATATGCTGTCGAGCACTTCCTGGCCGTCTGCGGCGGTCTGATGGAAAAGGCGGAAGGCCTCCAGTCCGCTGTTGTGCAGCAGCAGGTTGCGTATTGTGACGTGTTCCTTGCCACGTACGCCGAATTCCGGGATGTACGATGCGACTGTGCTGTCGAGATGCAGGCGTCCCTGGTCCACGAGCTGCATCGCCGCGGTGGTTGTCGCGACCACCTTCGTGAGTGAGGCGAGATCGTACATCGTACGGTCGTTCACCCGCGGCGAGGCGCTGTCGTAACTCAGGCTGCCGTAGCTCCGCAGATACAGCAGCGTATCCGCACGGAAAACCGCCAGCTGCGCCCCGGGTGTGGATTTCCGGGCAATCTGGTCGTTGATCAGGCTGTCCGCTTTTTCGAAGGAAATCCCCGCTCCGGGAATCGAAGTGTCGGCGGTAGGCTGATAACTGAGGCCGCTACCGAAAACGGCGATGCCCGGGATCGTGACGGGCAGCTTGCCCTGCGGGGAAATCTCTCCGGCGAGTCCGCGCACCGCCGCGTGAAGTGAAGCGGACTCGTCCCCGTAGCAGCAGAGCATGGCTTCCGCGGTCGGCATCGCGGCGAGGACATAGGGCGTCCCGAGCGAAAGCAGCACACGCGGAATTTTCGTTTCTTCGACGCGGTCGACGAAAGCGCGCTGTGCATCCGAGAGTCCGATGGTCCCGGAGCCGTTGACCGCGGAAATATGAACGGCGAATACCACTGCGTCGACACCGTCGAGCGAATCCCGGATCCATGCACGCGTGTCCGCACGCGCGCGCGCGTCGAGCATGAACGTCCGAAGATTGGGGAACCGCGCCTGCATGCGCGTGACGAATTCCCGCGCCTCTTCGGGTTCCCCCTTCCGGACCAGGCTGACGAGGGCGATGCGGCTGCTGTCGGCAAGGGGGAGCACGCTGCGCGCGTTCCGCACCAGCGTCAGGGCCCGCTCCGCAATCAGTTCCGCGAGCCTTCGGTGCCTCTCCTGCCGGTTCAGCCGCGTTGCGGTGGAGTCCACGGGCAGTCCGTGGTCGATCGACCAGCGCTTCGCGTCGAGCACCCGGTGCACCGACCGAATCACGCGCGCGCTGTCAAGTTCACCACGAGCGACCGCCGCCTGCACGGAATCGATTGTTTCACCGATATCCCCCGGTATGAGCAGAATATCGGCACCGGCGGCAAGTGCGGAGGCCGGAAGGTTCGCGACACCCGTGCGCGTGAGCGCTTTCATGTTCATGGCGTCGGTGACGACCAGTCCGCGAAAGCCCATCTTTCCGCGAAGCAGCGAATCCATCACCGTTGACGACAATGTCGCCGGACGCGAGCTGTCGCCGGTGAGTGCCGGTACGGCAAGATGGGCGCTCATGACGGCAAACACGCCGGCGTCGACCAGGCGGCGGAACGGCTGCAGTTCGATGCTGTCGAGCCGCGCGCGGTCCGCCTCGATGAGGGGAAGGCCGGTGTGCGAATCGGTATGCGAGTCTCCGTGCCCGGGGAAGTGCTTGGCCGTGGCGATCAGTCCGCCGTCCTGCATCCCGCGCATGTACGCCTCGGCCATGTCCGCGACGAGTTCGGGCCGTTCGCCGAACGACCGTGTATTGATGATGGGATTTTCCGGATTGCTGTTCACGTCGACCACCGGCGCGAAGTTCTGTCCCACCCCGAGATCGCGGCTCGCCGAAGCGACGGCCCGGCCTGCGCGGTACACCAGGTCGGCGTTCCGCGTCGCCGCCATCGCCATCATTGAAGGGAATCGGACGGTGCGCTCGAGCCGCATACCCGGTCCGGTTTCGAAATCGGCGGAAACCAGCAGCGGGACATTCGACCAGCGCTGCATGGAATCGATCAGCGCCCGCGCATCCGACCCGCTTCCCCGCGATATGATGATTCCGCCGACGCCGTGTTCGCCCACCGCGATGCGCATGCGTCCCTGCGTCTTCGCCGTCAGATCACTGAACGTGAAGGGAACGAGCAGCTGCGCGATGGCTTGCCGCCAGTCCAGCGTTGCCAGCACGCTGTCGGCCCAGGCGCTCCGGGGGAACAGGTGGGTGTCATACGTCGCATCCGCAAGCGGAATGTCGGGCGGCGGCGTGATGCTCGGGGCTTCGGGCGCCTTCGGCGGAAGAACCGTCGGCGGAGCGGGTACATCCGACCGAAGCAGGGAGCATGACGTCGCACCGAGCAGCAGCACCCCTGCACACAGCGCGGTGAGTATCGTGTGGATGCGAGCGTTCAACGGTGATTCGGTGTGCGTCAATGGAATGGGTGCTGGTGATACTTCCTGGTCGCTGCTGCGATGTGACAATCTACGAAGCGGCGAAGCGATCAGGAAATCCCCGCGTCGCATGGCCGTGTTCAGGAGACGTCCGCCGCGATGTATGGGTTCCGCTGGGATGCATCCGCGGCAAATCGTATGTTGCGGAATGAACAGCTACGACAATGAATGGGATCGGGCGCTGCCCGACGTACGCGACGGTCTCACCCGCCTGCAGCGCGTCATCCTGTACGAACTCAACAAGGCACAGAAAGAGCCCTGGCTTCAGGGACGCACCGTTCCCACCCCCCTGCTGTACGGACGTGTCGTCGAACACCTTGACGTCTCCGAAGACGATTTCATGACCGCTCTCCGGCAGCTCCTCGGACGGTATATGCCCGGGACCTGATACCGCGGTCTCGATTCAAGGCGGTGTTCACATCACCGGAGAATGACGAACGGCATCGTCTTCTGTTTCCCGCCGCCGGCGATTCTCACCATATACAATCCTTCGGTCAGCCTGGGCAGCTGCAGCGCGACGCTCGTGCGACGGCCCTGCAGGTTGATCTCGGCTTCCGTCCATACCCGGCGCCCGAGACGATCAAACACTTCCGCGCGGTATACCCCGTGCCCTTCCACGTCGATATGCAGAAACTGTCCCGCGGCCTGACGCAGAGGATTCGGATACAGACCGTGGAGTCGGAAGTCCGCAAGAGCCGGGACGCCCTCGGCCGCGTTCGTCGTTATGCGCGGAACGAACATGTCGAACTCTCTGCTGTCCCGCAGTCCGCGGTCGCTCTCGATACGGAAGGTCACGTGAACGGTTCGGTCATAGCTCGCGGGGAGCACGAAGAACGAGTCGCGAAGCGCCGCACTGCGATCGTGCGGACCGAACGACAGGTTATCGATGCGCGGCTGCGGTGAAAGCATCGTGACGCCGTCGCCGCTGAGTTCCACGCGGACATTTCCCGCCGCTGCATTGAACCACGCATCGTTTTCAATCGTCAGCAGCGTCACGACGGGATTGTTCTCATATCCCTGACCGTCGCTGCGGGGCTCGATACGATCGGGCACCGACGCGTCCGCGATGCGGAATGCGAAGGGTTCGCCGGCGATATGCACATCGGTGTTCACCGGGAAGGATTTCCCGCCACTGTGATACAGGGTGAAGTGCAGGGGGACATATCCCTCCGAAGCATGGGGCTCCGCCCGGAAATGCCATTCTTCCTCGATGCTTGCGCCGGGGATGATCGGCTGGCCGAAGTCGCGTCGCGCAGTTTCCACGGACGCGAGCAGGGGATCGGACCACGAGACCACGATGGAATCGAGCTCGAGATCGGCGGTTCCGCTGTTCCGCACGCGCACGGTCTTCAGGAATGGCGTCGGGCTGTACACTGTCACGGGATCGAATACCAGCCGTGAATCGCCGGTGATCTGAACATCGAGACCCGGTACCAGCGCAGGAATGAACACGCCGGAAGTAATGTCCGTCCGCGTTCCGCCTCCGTGGTGCACCGCGAACATCAGTGGCGCGAAAGTGGCGTCTTCATGCTTCGCCGCTTCAATTCTCCACTGCAGGTCGAGCGCACTGTCAGGCTTGAGTATGCGTCCCGCGGTCCACCGCAGCGGATCCAGTACCGTCAGCAGCGGATCGCTGCTGACGAGGGCGACGCTGTCGAGCAGCAGTTCCGCGGTTCCGGTATTGCGGATCCGTAATACTTTTGTGAAGGGATTCGGCGTGTACAGCGCCCCGGGATCGAAGGCCAGGGTATCCGGTCCGAGCACCGCGGCGTCGAGCACCGGCACGAGCGCGTCGACTGTCATGCTGTTGCCGGTCTCGGTCTCGAACTGTCCGGAGATATAGGCCGTGACCCGCATGGAAATGATGCGTGCGGTATCTCGGACGAACAGCGAAAAATTCCACCGCGTCAGCAGCGTGTCCCCGGGACGCAGTGTCCATCCGTAGTCCCGGCGCAGTGGTTCGGGAGTGGTCATACCGTCCATCTCGTAGTGAAGCACCACCGAATCGATTCGGAAATCGATGTTTCCGTCGTTGTGCAGGACGTACTCATGAAACAGCGGGTTCGGCGTGTAGCCGCCCAGCCGATCGGGGCCGATATGATCGGGCCCGCGGTGCGTGAGACGCATCACGGGAAGCAGGCCCGGAACGAACACGGGGCGGGACGCGCGCGCGGTATCCCCGTGGTCGCTGACCGCGTTGACGTGGAACGTAACGAGACGCGACCCGATGCGGCCTTCAACGTAAAAGGTGTCGGGAATCGCCGGCGTCACATCCGCCGGCTTGAGAAACAGCGCATGCTGTCTGTCCTTGAAAGGAGGAGGCAGAATTCCCTCTCCCTGCGACTGCACCCGCGATGAAATCACTGTCGTATTGTACCACGCGTCGTTGCGGACACGGAAGGACAGCGGAATGGCGTTGCTGAGAAAGGCCGTTCGTTCCGCGTTCACCGCAAGGGTGTCGACGGTCTGCAGTTCCTCCACGGTCAGGCCGTACGGCTGGCCGGGTATCGTGACTGCATGAACGCCCGATTCCCGCCGACCGTCAGCATCGGCGACTTCGATCGTCGCGATCATCTGCCGCGTGATGCTTCTCCGCTCGGCGGTGAAATTCCATTGAAAATCGAGATGCCCGCCCTGGAGCAGCATCGGAATCACGCGCGTGAGTGCGTCCGGGGTATTCACCCCGTCTCCCTGTATCGATAGAGAGAGCCCGGCCAGGTCGATCCACTGCTCGCTCAGATTCGTAATGCGCGCCTGCAGCGGATACGGCCGCGGACTGTATATGGTCGCCGTGTCGTACTGCATGGCGCCGGGATCGAGAAAGCTTATGCTGTAGCGGGGAGAAAGACCGTCCACGTCGATCAGAAGCAGCGTGTCTTTCTGCACCAGCCCGCCTGCCCTGTCCCTGCCCGTCACCCGGAATCGCAGCGTGTCGGTACGGGCATTCCGCGTCGCACCGACATAACGGATGTTCCACGTCATTTCGATGCGCGGATTCCCGACCAGAGGCGGGGGAATCGGCAGTCCGTAGATCTGCGGATTCGACTGCGCGGAAGGATCGAGCACGTATTCGGGGGGAAGTGTCGCGAGCACGGAAACGCTGTCGACCGTTGTCCCGCCCTGATTGCTCAGCCGCAGCAGGATAGGGAATGGATTCTGTTCGTAGCCCAGAGAATCGTTGCGTACCTGCAGATGCGGTACGGGTCCGAAGGTCATTTTGAAATCCGGGGGATCCATCGCCGGCAGAAGGAACAGTTTCTGCGTTTCGAAGGAATCGACCGGCGTATACGTCAGCCACACCCGGATCCGGTAATTCACCATCGAAAAGGACGCGGGATGCGTCAGTTGCCACTCCACTTTCGCGGAATCGTTCGGCTGCACCACCCCGGGGAGGGGGGTTTTTATCATTGCATCCATTTCCGACGGATCCAGCGCGAGATCGGGCGGAAAGGTAATCCTTGCGTTCAGCGGCAGTGAAACCGCCGTCCCTGTATTATATATCGTCACCCGGATCGGGATCGGCATCGGAACGTACGATTCCGTCGCCTTGTCGACCGTCACGGGCGGAATCTCGATGGAAACACTGAGCTTGGGCTGCGCGAATGCACCGCCGGCACAGCAGATGATGAGCACGGCGGCAAGGATTGACCTGAATTTCATGGCATTCTTGCGGAAGGTGAGCAAACGGATTTCAAGTTCTACTTCAATTGTACAACACAAATTGCGTATATTCAACAGCAATTTGCAGGAGAACATATGCCTATCATCGTTGCGCACATTCTGGAAGGGCGGCCGGCCCGGCTGAAAACGGAACTGATACGGAACATCACCGAGACCGTCGCCAGGACTCTTGAAGTCCCGGCGGAATCGGTCAGGGTGATAGTATCCGAAATGGGGAAGGATGAATACGGAATCGGCGGGAAGACGGCGCGGGAACTCGGTCGTTAGCGGCAGGGGAATCTCCCGCGCAGGCGAACGTCAGGGGAGCGTGACGCTGAGCACTTTCTCTGTCTGTTCGTCACGAAACGCCTGGAGTTTTTCACGCAGCTCCGGCTCCTGGCGCGCGAGAATCGCGACCGCGAGCAGCGCGGCGTTCGTCGCGCCGGCCTTGCCGATCGCGAGGGTACCCACAGGAATGCCCGCGGGCATCTGGACGGTGGAAAGCAGCGAATCGAGTCCGTTCAGCGCACTGGCCATGGGAACGCCCAGCACCGGCAGAAGTGTATGCGCCGCGACGACGCCTGCCAGATGTGCGGCCCCTCCGGCGGCGGCGATGATGACCTCGACACCGTTCGATTCCGCCGCGGAAACCAGCTCCATCACCGCTGCGGGCGTGCGATGGGCCGACAGAGCGCGGCATTCATGCACGACGCCGAAGCGTGCGAGCGTATCGGACGTGTGCTGCATGACGTCCCAATCAGACTTGCTTCCCATCAGAACGATGACCTTGGGGTTTTCGACTGCCATTGATTTTCTCCTGTATTGCGGGATGATTCGAGTTACACAAACATACCAATGAAAAAGAAACCCCTCAACCGGAGAGAATAATTCCGCGCTCCGGGAAAAAATGACGACGCCCCGTCTTCAGCAGGCGGGGCGTCGTCGTATCAATCGAGGAACAACGGTGCTACTTCAGCAGAATCAGGGATCGCGTCGCGGTGAACGCGCCGCTGCGAAGCTGATAATGGTAGGTGCCGCTCGCCAGACCCGAGGCGTCGAGTGTGATCTGCCAGCTTCCCGCGTCATATGTACCCGAACCGAGATCCATCACCAGCCGCCCGTTCGCGTCGTACAGACTCAGCGTCAGATCGCTGCGTTCGGGAATATCGAACGTGATGGTCGTGACAGGATTGAAGGGATTCGGGTAGTTCTGATGCAGGGCGTACCGGTCGGGACGCACACCGGAGAGCAGCTCGACCGAAAGGGTGCGGTCGCACTTGATCGTCAGCGTGTCCTCACAGAGAATCAACCCGTTATAGACCGTCTGGGTGACGATCTCGAAATCCGCGTTGCCGATGCTCGAATTGTCGAAACACGCGATGAACCCACCGAGCGCTTCTCCCGGAACGATCGCACCGTCGGTGCGGCGCCAGCTGACACGCGTACCGTTGCTGTTGTGGGTCCAGCTGTCCGGATCGTCTATGATGGAGGTGAAGACGGTGACTCCCGGGGTAAGGATCACCACGTTGAATCCATTGATCATGCCTCGCGGCAGATGGACGTTCTCGACGTTGAATTCGAAGCAGCAGGGACGCTCGACGCTTGTCACCACATCGATCACGTCGCACTGGACGATCTTGATTTCACAGGCGACACTCGCGGTATCGCAGCAGCGCACCTGCCCGGAAAGTTCCGTGCACCAGGTGTAGGGTATCTGGGTGGAAATCGCTGACGGCACGAAATGGAGAACGAAACCGTCCACCGTTTCCCCTGTCGCGACGGTTCCGCTGTTCTTCACGAAACGGATGTACTGCTCGTCCGCCGAGTCGACGCTCCAGCCGGCCGGCGCCGCGGCGGAAAGCAGCACCGCGTCGGGATTGTCCAGGTGCAGCGTCCAGGCATCCAGTTCGCTGTTGGGGACCTGGAGATTCGTCAGGCTGAAATCATAGCTGCAGTAATCCTGCGACGGGGTGACCGCCAGCGAATCGCAGCGCTCTTTCTCGGCAACGCAAGAAACGTAATCGAACTCGCAGCAGTTTATCGCGCCGTCGAGGGAGGTGCACCACTCGAAAACGACGGCATCGCCGAACTCCCCGCGTGTAACCGTCATGATGAAGCCGGTCTGCTGCTCGCCGGGCGCGATGACCCCGACGGTGTCCTTGAAGACGATGTCGGTCGCGGTCTGACTTTCGATGATCCAGCCCGCGGGCGCCGTGACGTCCTTTATGGTCGAACCCGGATTCTGCAGTCGGATATGGAAATCGTTGACATCGGACTGCGGCACGTGCTTGTTGAAGAATCCGAGATCATAGGTGCATGAAGTCGCCTGCGGCGTCACCAGCAGCGAGTCGCACAGCGAAGGAGGAGGCGGCTGGCACTGGACCTGCAGGGTGTCCTTCGTGGTAATGGTCGTTCCGTTGAACGTCGTCCACAGGAAGCGAACCGTTCCGGTTTTCGCCGGCTTGAAGGTGACGAGAAAGCCCTTCGCCGAATCTCCGTTCGCCAGAGGCGCACCGGTCTTGGTGAACTGCACATTCAGTCCGGTTTCGCTGGTGATGGTCCATCCTGCCGGGGGCGTGATGGACTCAAAACTCGCACCCGGGGTGAAAACGCTCAGGCGGAAGCCGTTCACTGTAGAACGGGGGACATGCTTGTTGATGAAACCGATGTCATAACTGCAGTCCTGCAGTTTCGTCACCATTGCCGTATCGTCGCGGGGAATGTACACGGGTTTGCAGGTCGCGGTAAGACTCGATTCGCCGATCTGATTCCCGTTGAAGGAAGTATAGCAGAGAAAATCCAGCTGGATCTGACTGACAGGCGGGGTGACGACACAGAAACGGAATCCGCTGACCGACCCTCCCGAATTCACGGGCGACGCTGTCGAATAGCCGATGGAGGTCGGCGTCGATTCCGAAACGGTCCAGGGACCGGTGGGCGCCCCGGCGAAAAACGCGCCCGGGGTCTGGAGTACCAGGCGCAGGCCGTTCGTTCCTCCGGCCGGCAGATGGGTGTTGCTGAGCGTCACCTCGTAGCAGCAGGAGCCGTCGGGCTGGTTCGGAATGGAACTCGATTTGATGCTCAGGGAATCGGGCACTCGCTGCACGATCAGGCATTCGACCTGGACCGTCCCCTGCCCCTGTGGAGTCCCGTCCAGGCTCAGCGTCCATTCGAGTTCGCATTGCCGCGGCTGTCCCGGCTGAAAGGCCAGGCACACGACGAACCCTTCGATCGTTTCGCCCGAATGGAGAATGATCCCCTGTTCGCCGTATTCGACCAGGGTGTCCATCTCGATCATGGTCGGCCAGGGACCGCCGGCGCCATGCTGGAAGGTCACTCCCGGCGTCTTTATCCGCAGGCGGAAGGAATTCACCTCCACCGCGGGATCGATGTTGTTTTCGACGAACACGTCATAACAGCAGGACTCCGGATCGATCGGCCTGAAGATGACGGTTTCGGTTCCGCTCCCCTGCGCATAGAGTGAGACGGCGCCTATGAGGAGGAGAATAATCGACGTAAAAAATGACTTCATGATAATCTCGGGGATGTCCATGGGGGGATCGGTCCTGTTCATGCTGCGATCGGACCATACGGTGAAAGCTAAAAAAATACAGGCTGTTCCGCAATGCCATTCCGGCCTGTCTGCACGTCCTTCGCATGGGGATGAAAAGAGGCAGGATTTTTCTCCACCTTGCATCGGGTTGCTGTCTGCGCGTAACTTTGATTCTCTGCAATCATGTTTCCCAATAGTGCCGCCCGATGAAAAACCATCGCCTTTTCCTTTCTCTGCTTCTCCTGCTGACCGCCATCTCGTTCTCGGCCTGTTCGCTGTCGAAGGATCTCTTCAAGATGGAAGATTCCGAAGACTACGAGGCCTACGTCGACAAATGGGCGCCGACCGAGGAGGCGTTCGTGGCCGTCCAGCGGCTCGCAAAACCGGCCATCGATGCGAAGGACTGGGAAGGGGCCGTGGCAGTGTTCGAAAAGTACAAAAGCCGCTTCCCTGGAATGGAGACGCGCTTCGACCAGATCGTCGCGGTGCTCCGCGCGCCGTCGTACGATGTCGAGCTGAAGAATCTGGGCGACAACATCAATACGCCGTTCGATGAGATCAAGCCGTCGGTTACCGTCGACGGCAAGCGCATGTACTTCGCCAGCGACAAGGAAGGCGGAAAGGGCAAGCTCGACATTTACGTCTCTGACTTCAAGGACGGCGCATGGCAGCCCGCAGTGAATCTCGGCGATCGCATCAACACGCCGGATCATGAGACGATCAACGGGATATCCTTTGACGGGACCAAGATCCTGATCTACGGCGGATTCCCGGGACACATGGGCAACGGCGACAACTACTATTTCGAGAAAACCGACCGCGGCTGGTCCAACATCATGCACTTCCCGCCGATGGTCAACAGCAAGTTTTACGACTCCGACGCGTTCATGACCGCCGACGGCTACGCCGTGCTGTTCACGTCGGATCGTGACGGCGTCGTCGGAGACCGCGTCCCGAAGAACACGCGCTACCACGGGAGCATCGCCGGCAACACCGATATCTTTGTATCCGTGCGCCGCGGTACCTACTGGCAGCCGCCCGTCAATCTCGGAAAGGTCATCAATACCCCGTTTGCCGAGCGTTCCCCCTTCCTTCATCCCGATGGGAAAACGCTGTACTTCGCGTCCGACGGCCATCCGGGTCTCGGCAAGATGGACGTGTTCAAATCCGTGCGTTCAAATACGAATTCGTGGACGGAATGGAGCGAACCGATCAACCTCGGCAAGGATATCAACGGCTCGGACGACGACTGGGGATACCGCATCACACCCGATGGCAAATACGCTTTCTTCTCGACCTCGAATCAGCCCGACGGGCGCGGCGAAAACGACATCTATATGGTCACGCTTCCGCGCGGAGTCCGGCCTGAAGCAGAGGTCGCGACCCTCGAAGGCAAGGTTCTCGACGACGACGACAATCCCATCCCGGGTGTCGTTGTGCAGGTACAGGACCTGGAAACCGGTGATGTCGTCGCAACGCTTCAGCCAGATCCCGAAACCGGCGAATACATGGGGACCGTTCCGGAAGGAAAAAAGTACGGCGTATTCGCCGAGAAGGAAGGCTACTATCCGGATGCGAAAGCGTTCGACCTTGCCGATGCGAGTCTGGGAGGTAACGGTGACGGAAGCAACGGCGACGGCAATGGCGGCAACCGCAACGGGAACGGCGACGGCAATGGCGGCAACCGCAATGGAAACGGCGACGGTACCGGCGGCAACCGCAATGGAAACGGCGACGGCACCGGCGGCAACCGCAACGGGAACGGCGACGGCACCGGCGGCAACCGCGACGGGAACGGCGACGGCAATGGCGGCAACCGCAACGGGAACGGCGACGGCAATGGCGGCAACCGCAACGGGAACGGCGACGGCACCGGCGGCAACCGCAACGGGAACGGCGACGGCAATGGCGGCAACCGCAACGGGAACGGCGACGGCAATGGCGGCAACCGCAACGGGAACGGCGACGGCAATGGCGGCAACCGCAACGGGAATGGCGACGATGACGGGATGCGTGAGTTCACTCATGACTTCCGTCTGAAATCCGTCGACGCCATGACGAGCAAGCGCGACAAGTGGGGAGACCTTCTTGCTCAGCGCGTGAACACGATATTTTTCGACTTCAACAAATGGGATCTCAAACCGGAATCGTTCTTCGAGCTCGATCGTCTGACACGATTCCTTCGGACAAATCCGTCCATCAGCATCGTTATCGCGGCGCACACCGACGACGTGGGTACGGACGAGTACAACCTCGACCTCTCACGCAAGCGCGCGCTGTCCGTGGTGAATCATCTTGTACAGAACGGCATCAACCAGATTCGACTCGAATCGATCGGGTACGGCGAGTCCCGTCCCGAGGTTCCGAATGATTCCGACGAGCACCGCGCACAGAATCGCCGGGTGGAATTCCGCATCGCGGAATAAAAAAAAGCCGGAGAGCATTGCTCTCCGGCTGTACACTCGATTCTATATCAACGAGTGAAAAAGCGGATTACTCGTTGATGATGGCATCGGACGGACACACATCGATGCAGGTCGGCTCGTCGGAGTAACCTTCGCACATGGTGCAGAGCTCGGGAACGCTGAACGTATAGTCATTGCTCATCGGCTCGCGGGTTTCGCCGTTGACTTCGTACGAAGTTCCAGCGTCGAAAATTGCGTTGCTCGGACATTCGTCGATGCATGCTGCGCAGTTGATGCAATCATCAGTGATTACGATCATTTCAGGTACCTTTCTGAAAGTAATAAGTGATTCGTGTAACGCACGGTGCACATCGTGCTTTCCAAAAATAGGGGGCATCTCTTTCAGAAGCAATGCATCCGGTTATCCCCAATACGGAGAATAATTGTCCGCTGAACGGGGAAATGCCGTCATACCCTGTGAAATCAACCCGTTTTCATTAGAAATAGAATTCGCCTTTCAGGTACAGGGATGTCGGATAAAAAAAGTATTCGTCTCCGGTATCTCCGTATGGGAGCAGAAATCCTGCGCTGACCGTCGAATTATCCGAACTCGACCACGCGCCGATAAGCGAGAAATACCCGCTTCCGTCGCCGAGGTTCTGCATCAGTCCCGCCGTCGCGGTCACGAGGGGATGAACGAGATAGGTGCCGCCGAGGTAGACGTACTTCGTGTTGAGGTTGAGAATATCCCCCTGGTAGAGCCTCGAAAGTTCGTACAGGCGGGTATCGGTATTCCCTTCGCCGTTGTAGAGATACTCGATGAGCGCATAGAACTCGGGAGTGAATTGATAGTCAGCGCCGAGAATCATGCGGAGGTAATCGGAGTTCGGCTGATCTTCTCCCTCCGTCACGATCGCCGCTTCCCCGCGCACGCCGGCTTCAAAGAGGTTTCCCGCGAAATCGCCGCCGATAATCACACGCCGATCGAACCAGCCCGCCATGGCGGAGAGATCGAACTCGAAATAGTTCGTTCGGAAACGTACGCCGAAATTGGTACTGTCTTCCGGGCTCGCACCGTCGGCCTGTCCCCGCGCTTTCCGGAAATTCACCACGGCCTGCACGTCGGTAAACGATCCGAGATAGGCTTTCACCGATACCGCGTCCGCCCCGTCTTTTTCGATCTTGTCGAAGCTCGCGGGATTGATCGGGTTGAATAGGTCGGTCGGATTCCAGACTCGGCCGGTACCCCACTGGATGCGCTGACGACCCGCGATGATGCTGCCCCACGACAGGTTCTGCCGGAAATACAGCCGGTCGACATAGTGCTGGAGACTGAGATGCTCCTCGTCGGCGAGGTGCCAGCGCAGATCGACCGCCTGCCTATTGGTCATGTCGAAGGTCGAGGAGAACAGCGTCCTCTGCGAACTGTAGAGCAGATCCGCCTCGTGTTCGAGAGACAGGCTCGCTCCGTCCCACAGACGCAGGGTGGGCCGCAGGCGCAGACGCGTCAGATTGACTCCCATCTCTTCTTTCAGATCTCCGAGGGACGTGATCTCGGAAGGGAGACGCTGATACATCGGAAGCTCGACGATGTATCCCGAAAACTCGAAATTCACCTGCGCGATCGCAGGCACGGCCATTACGGCGAATAGGATGATCCCCAGACCAAGGATGCGGTTCTGTCGCATGGCGCTTTCTCCTCTCTATGTATATCGTGTTTACAACACCGTGTCGTTTTCAATCAGTCCGTCTCGCAGAATGATCAGACGTCGGGCGCGATCGATGACCTTCTGATCATGCGAAGAAAAAATGAATGTCAGATTATGGTCGCGGTTCATCCGCTCCATCAGGTCGAGCAGATTTCCGCCCGTCTCCGAGTCGAGGTTCGCTGTCGGCTCGTCGGCAAGAATGATGGACGGATTGTTGACGATTGCGCGCGCGACCGCCACTCGCTGCTGCTGTCCGCCGCTCATCTCGTTGGGACGCTTGTCGGCGAGCTCCTCGATGTCGAGTTCACGCATGACTTCGAGGGCGCGGGAACGCCGGGATTTCTCGTCGATGCCCAGCAGCATCATCGTGAACTCGATGTTCTCCATGGCAGTGAGAACCGGGATGAGATTGTAGGCCTGGAACACGAATCCGAGCTTCTCGAGTCGAATCGCGGAAATGGTATCGCGCGACAGCTGACTGACGTCTTCCTGCTCCAGGAATACCGCACCTTTCGTCGGCTTGTCGAGTGCCCCCATGATGTTGAGCAGCGTGGTCTTGCCGCTCCCCGAGGGACCCGCGATGACCACGAATTCTCCCTGCTGGATCTGCAGGGAGATTCCGCGCAGTGCCTGGACGGGAACACCGTTGTCGGAATAGGTTTTGTGGACGCGTTCGAGACGGATGACTTCCATTATTCTTTCTGTCCTGTGCTTCGTTGACGGAGGCGTTTAAACATACCGGATCGCGCTGACGGGCTGCAGCCGCGTTGCTTTCAGTGCCGGGTAGATGGAACCGAGCAGCGCCGTGGCGGGAATGATGATGACAACGCTCATGACACTGTCTATCGTGAGCCGCGGATAGATGATCGCACCGACGCCGAAGGACGTGAGTCCTTCCGTGAACATGCTCAGGTTGATGCCCACGGCATTCAGGATCAGCAGGAGCACGGAGCCCATCGCAAGCCCGATCCCGGTTCCGAGCAGCGCGAGCACCAGCGCCTCGAGCATGACCATGCGGAAAACGTAACTGTTTTTCATTCCGATTGCCATGAGCACACCGAATTCCTGTATCCGCTCAAAGACGGACATGAGCATGGTATTGATGATGCCGAACACCATCGCCAGCCCGATGATCATGTAGATGATGTACATCATCTCACCGTACATTTCCACCTGCGCGACCAGCAGGGGAAGCAGGTCGATGTAGCTGAGCACTTCATAATCCGCGCCGAGCTTGCGCCGCAGTTCCGCCGTCACGGCTTCGACCTGCGCGATGTCGTCGATGACGATCGCATATTCGACGACATTCCCCTCGAGCTCCAGCATGTTCTGCGCGCTCGCGAGCGAGGTGAACATGTATGTCTTATCGAATTCCGAACTGACGGTTTCAAATATGCCGACGACGCGGAACAGATCCGAACCGACATCGCCGTTCAGTGCCGACGCCATACCGACGACTTTGTCGCCGATGCCGACTTTCAGCCTGTTGGCGAGCCGCTGCCCGATCACGACTTCGTGCGGCTTGCCGCTGAGATAGCTCCCCTTGGTCAGCGACGCCTTTATCGAGGTTACCTCCGGCTCCCGCCGTTCGTCGACTCCCACGATGAGGCCGCCGGATGAATTCATGGCGCTGCTGAGCAGACCGAACGTGATCACCCGCTTGCTCCAGTCCTTCACCCCCGGGGTGCCTTCGAGCGTGCGTTCGACGAGTTCGGGCTTGTGAACGTAGTTCTGGATGACCCGATTGTCGTTGAATCCCTTCGCATGGATCTGAATGTGCGACACATGCGAACCGATCTGATTGTCCAGCATCTGGCGGACCATTCCCACCGACAGTCCGTCGTTGAACATTACCGCCACCACACCGACGATGATCGAAATCATGACGATCTGCGACCGGCGGCGATTTCTCCAGACGTTTCTCCAGGCGATCGTGAATAGCATCTTAGGTGTACCTGATTCCTTTGAGCGGTTCGAGTGAATTGACGCGATACAGCGGATAAAGAGACGAGAGAATGGAGATGACAAGTACGGAGAAGGAGGTGTTGAGGAAGCTCGACGCGCGGACGATGCTCTTCATCTGCGGCAGCCAGCCGTATTCCTCCATCATCGATGCATAGTCGCCGGAAAACACGATCGGGTTGACCGAGAGATACCAGTTGACCGCAAGTCCGAGCAGATTCCCGACGATGATGCCGAGCATGGTGATGAACAGTGTTTCGAACAGCACCAGCGTGACCAGCCTTCCCTGCGGCATGCCGACGGAAAGCAGAATCCCGAACTCCTTGAAGCGCTCTGTCACGGACATGAGCACGGTGTTGAGAATTCCGAATGCCACGACGACGAGGAGAATGCCCAGGAAAAGCATCCCGCTGTAGTTGTCCAGTTCGATCCCCTGCTTGAGATCGGGCAGAACCTCCTCCCAGCCGAGCGCCCGCACTTTCGACGTATCGAGCACGGCATCCATGTCATCGACGAAATCGTCTACGTCTCGCAGCTCGTTCAGTGCCACGGCAACGACATTCACCTTTCCCTGCATCGATACCAGGTCCTGAAGCGCATCGATACCCATGAACACGCCGCTGCGATCGAAATCCTGCATGCCCGTGCGTATCGTTCCGACAATGCGGTATTTCATGTTCCCCAGCGCGCCGTCGAAGCCCTGGGAAAGGACGACGATTTCGTCACCGATTTCCGCGCGCAGATTTTCCAGCATGGTCTGGCCGAGCACGATTTCCATGGCGGTATCCGAGGCGACCATGCGTCCCTCACGAATCTTCTGCCCGAGATGCGTCACGCGACGCTCCACGTCGGGTGAGATGCCGAAGATGGCGGCGCCCTGGGAATTATCTCCGAAGCTGATCAGGCCGTCGGCGTACACGCGCGGCGCATACCCTCTGACCCGCGGATCTCGATCGAGGATCCCCCGAATGTCATCGGTGAAACGAAAGCTTTTCTGCAGCGAAGGATTGTCCATGTATTCAGGCTGCTGCAGCTGCACGTAGCCGGAGAACAGGTTCAGGGAATACGTGATATTGTCGTTGTATGTCCCGAGCTGGATGCCGCGCATCGCAATGGAAAACCACGTGGCGAACACGACCGCGGTGATGGTGATGAGCGTGCGGCGCTTGTTCCTCCACAGGTTGCGCCATGCGAGGGTGAGCAGAAGTTTCACCGTCAGTTTCCTCGTTCGAGTTCGCGGAATGAAAAGACGCGTTCGGGAATCGCGAGATCGAAGTCCACATCATCGATGATGAATTCCGTGTGATGCCCTTCTTTTACCTTGTTGTACATAGACCACTTTCCCGGTATCATTCTTCCGCCCATCTTCTTGAAATCCGAGTACACCATGTACCGCACGAGCTTCCCCTTCTCGTCGAAGTACTGCGTGATGGACGGGAGGAAGTCTTTTTTTCGAACCCAGGTGTAGAGACGGCCCCATACCACCGCCGCTTCGGGACGCGGCGTCGAGGCGAGTTTCCAGCACTCCTCTCCGTTGATGACTTCTTCGGCGATAATGCTGTGGGTGTAGTCATCCGTGACGTCCGATTCGCGCGCGAGATCGTCATTGGTGAAATCCGATCCGTTCCAGGACTGCAGCATCATCGAGGGCGGGATCTTTATCGTCGTCTCCGTCGCGCGGAGGTAGTTCCACATTTCGTTCCCGATCTTCAGCCACTTGTTGCCCGCTTCCTTCTTCGGCGCGATGGTTCGGATCAGCGATCGGTCCTGCGCATCGTCCCACCAGTATTCCATTTTCATGCTGCGGGTGTAATCCGGGGTCACGATCGTCATTTCATAGGTCCCCCTGCTGGTTTTCCCCTGCAGGAGATTCTCCGATCTTTCGATGATTTCATCCGCCGTCTGCGCCTGTACTGCGCCGGCGAGAAAAAGCAGCGATAGAATGAAGCACCGTTTCATTTCTTTTCCTTGAGATTAATCCAACGTTCGACAATCGACGAATATTCATCGGCGAGGAACTGCATCAGACTGCGGATCTCCTCCAGACGCCTGAACGCCGCGGCATCTTCTTCGCTCACCGCCCTGATGCCGAGATTCATCAGCTGAACGAACAGCTTGATGCTCGAGAGTTCGGCACGGATCAGAGATTCCGGATCCGCCGCCCGGTAATAATGCTTGCGATCCCCCCTGATGCTCACCCGCTTGACCAGCCCGATGCTTTCGAGTGTCCGCGCAATCGTGCTTACCGATCCGCGGCTTGCGCCCACGCAGTCCATCAGTTCATCGGAAGAGAGGTAATCCTGATCCGTGATCAGAAGCACCGCCCACATCCGTCCGGCCATACGCGAGAAACCGAACATCTGTTCGCAGGTCTTGGCAGTCTCTTCGACAAACTGCCGCTTTGCGGATGTGAGTGTCTTCATTCAAAACTCCGACTCGGGGGTACGTGATGAAAATACAAATGTTTCGGAACTTTCAAATAATTCTGAAAAATAAATTCACAAAATCTCATGTGAGGCTTGCGAGTGGAGAGATGGCAGTCGATATTTGAAGATCCATTCCCCACTGTGCAGCATGATGAACGGCAAGGCCGAAAAACGCTTCTCATTCCCCTTTTCCATCGCCCTTATCCTGATCGGGATTCTCCTCCTGTTCGGGAATGTCGGCTGGTTCGGACTCGATTCCCTGTTCGAGCTGCTGGCGATGTACTGGCCGCTGATCTTTGTCGTTCGCGGCGTCTCCCGTTTTTCCCAGGGAGGCAGCAGTTTCGGCAAGGGACTCCGTGACATCGCGTTCGGCGCAGTGATGCAGGTGATCATGCTCGGCTGGCTGCCGGGAGATCCGACGCAGTACTGGCCCTACATTCTGATCTGCGTCGGTCTCTGGCTGATTCTCGTACCGGGGAAGGACACCGTGATCGAGAAAACCGTCGATGCGATGGAAATCGATGAATCGGCCCTGCTCCGAAGCGTCTCCCTGTTCGTCGACACGTCGCGGTTTTTCGGCGGGAAACTCCGCGCGGCGGTATCGGTGATGGAATGCGATCTTTCGCAGGCCGGCGTGGGCACGCAGCAGATGCGGCTCGATCTGCAAGCCCGGCTGAGCCGGGTACGGCTGCACGTTCCCGATGAATGGCGGGTCGTGACGGAACTCTCGGGTCCGGGCCGGACGGTGCGCGATCAACGCGCCCTGGGCAATCCTCCCGAGGGAACCGAAGCTCCTGAACTCCTGATTACGGGTTCGCTCACCCTCGCATCCCTGTATCTCCTCGATCCCCCCGCCCCGGAAGGTCCCCTCCCGGAAGATCAGCCGCATGAACAGATTCCCGATAACCGGTAATATCTGTCCGCTTAGCCCCTATCACTTCTCTGCTGAATCTGCGTAAACGGCAACTTGTGTCCGTTTATGCGGTCCGTATCCTCCAGTCGACCTGCGGAGCGAGGCTGCGCACGCGGTCTCCCCGTGCCTAGACGGATTCGCGGGTTACCGAACGCCGATAGTAGGTCTGCGCCTCCGCGGCAGTCACCAGCCCGATCGCGCGTTTATCCTCGCCCTGCGATACCACGGGCAGCACACTCCACCCGTAATCGTCAAACAGTTTCAGAATCACATCCAGGGTGGTGCTTTCGTACACCGGCTTGATCGACGTCACCATGACGTCGGCGGCAACCAGCCCCTGCACGAGCTCCCGCTCGGTGATGAAACTGCGCACATCCTCGAACTCGATGAGACCCAGGTAGCGCATCTCCTCATCGAGCACCAGGACTGCGTCGTGCCGGGTGTTTTCGAAGATGAGCAGAATCTCCTTGATCGGCGTACTCGTCGTGACATGCGCGGCCCCGCGCTCGACAATCTGTTCGATGGGAATCGCGCTGAGCAGCGGCACGTAGGCGAAAGAACCGATCCGCGTCTCGGGCTTCGAGATCGACCAGGTGTAAATGGAATTCCGCTGGAATCGCTGGGCGATCATCGTCGCCAGGATCGCGGTCAGCATCGCCGGCAGAACGATGGAATAGTCGCTGCTGATCTCGATGAGAATCAGGATGCCTGTCAGCGGCGCATGCATCGTCCCGGCGAGAATGGCGCCCATGCCGGACAGCGCGTAGGCGGTGGGGGAAAGTACGAGTGTCGGGAACAGCATCGTCATGAGAATGCCGAAGACGCTGCCGATCATCGCACCGCTTTTGAGCGCGGGAGCGAACACGCCGCCGGTGCCGCCCGATCCGGTGGTGATCGCCGTATGCCAGGGCTTGAGAAACGCCACGACGAGCATCAGCCATATGGGGAGCGTCGCATGCAGGGACTGGTTGATCGGTTCGTACGTCTGCTCCATCATCGCGGGGAGAAACAGGATCAGCACACCCACGATCAGCCCGCCGACCGCCGGCCGGAAAACTTCGGAAACCCGGCGCTGCTTGTGACTCCAGTTCTCCACCGTGATGATCACACGGGTGAAGTACGCCGACATCAGTCCCATGATGATACCGAGAACCGCGAACAGCAGGTACTCGGGAAGCTGGATGGAAAATCCCGTCGGAGACTGCACCAGTACGAAGCTGCCGTACACGTTGCGCGTGATGGCCGTGGCCGCAACGGCGGAAACCACCACCGGGGTAAAGGTCTTGAGGCGGAAGTCCCCGAGGATGACCTCGAGAACGAACATGACACCGCCCATGGGCGCATTGAAGATCCCGCTGATACCGGCCGCCGCGCCGCAGGCGATGAGCGTGCGGCTCTGGTCGCGCGTGAGACGGAAGAGGTTCGCGATGCTGATGCCCACCGCGGCGCCGACGTGGATGATGGGACCCTCGCGTCCGCCGCCGCCGCCCGAGCCGATAGACAGGGCGCCCGTGAGCAGCTTCTGCAGCATCACGCGCCGCTGGATGTCGCCGCGGGAGAACCGTGATGCAAGTATCACTTCCGGCACGCCGTGCCCGGCGCGGGTTTTGAACACGTACACCTGCAGCAATCCCACCCCGAGTCCGCCGAGCGCGGGAATGAGCGGGATCAGAAGGTACTGCCAGTATTCGTCGAATTGGGAGAGCGCGAAAAGCTCGAGGAAGTAGTCGCCGGCGAATTCCACGGTCCAGTTGAAAGCGAGGATGACCCCGCCCGTGGCGACACCGATGCCGGCGGCGATGAGAATGAGGACGGATTCGTTGCGGGTGAAGCGCCCCAGCATTCGGGTGATTTCCTTCGGCTGCGCAAAATACAGCGTGCGGAACAGCACCTGGATACGGGGTATGAGCTTCTCGAGAAAGTTCATAGTCTATAAATGTACGGTGCTCATCATTGGGGAGCAACCCACCCTTTATCGGACGAACAGCATCGCCCTCGAAATCACTTCGTCCCCGCAGTGCACGACGGCATGGTAGACGCCGCTCGGCAGTCCGGATGCGTCGAACGGCACGCGCATTTCACCGTCGGGCAATGCGCCTTCGTACAGCCTTCGAAGCTGCCTTCCGCTGCCGTCGAGCACATCGAGCGTGAAGGCCTTCCCCGCCCTTTCCTGCGGAACATCGAGGACGACCCATGTCCGTCCGCCGTCGGAAGCGGAGAACGGATTCGGGGCATTTGCGATGGTCACGGGCTGCGGCCTCTCGCGGAGAATCAATTCGCACAGTCCTTCCTGCAGCACGACCATCGTGGGAGTGGGTCCGCCCTCCGGACAGCAGCGCTGCCAGAGTTCGCTGTCGATCAGCTCCACGGTAAATCGTCGCACGCTGCGCGATGGATTCGGACCGATGCGCAGAGTCGCCAGCACGCCCGCGGTGTCGCGCGGGAAGACGGAACCGGTCGTGTAAAGTTCGAGCTGATCGCCGTCACGACGCAGTTTCAATGCATCGTCGGGAAGAAGCGTGCCCGGGAGCACGTCCACGTTCTCCACTTCGGCCGGGAGGGAAAACCGCACCATGGCCTGCATACGCAGCGACGTCTCGATTCCCCGGAGAATGCGCAGCGGGATGCGGACTTCTTCCGTTGCCATGAGCTTGCGCGTGGAGTCCATCGCCAGGTCCAGCGACCGGTAGCACTGGCAGATCAGCAGCGAATCGCGGCTGTAGCTGAACTCCGTCTGGCAGCCCTTGATTAGCGCGTTTCGGATGCGGAAGTGTACATACCGGCTGCTGTCGGCCAACAGCGCCTGGATGGGGAACCCGACCAGCCGCGTTGTCGCGACTGCCGGACGAATGTCCGTCACGGAAAACTGCATCTCACCGGGCGCGACGCGCGTCATGACGACATTCTGGTTCTGCGTCAGCGTGCCGAAGGTAAATGGCAGTGTCGAGATTTCGACGAGGTTCTGATCGTATTCGAGAATGAAATTGAGGGAGAGCGCCAGCTCGGGATTCGGGATGGGAGAGATCTCGATGTATCCGATGTCCGTCGCCAACGGCGTCATGTCGGGCGGGACATCGACGGTCAGCAGCGTATTCGCGGCGCGCGAGGGACTCTCGATCGTCTGTACCGCCAGCGCCGTTCGTCCGTTATGCGTTACCGAGAGCAGCAGGGATCGCACGGTATCGACGCAGTTGGTCGAAGTATACTCCGCGATACAGCAGGGCTCGGTGATGATGTCGGCGATTTTCTCGTAGACCGAGGTCAGCTCGCTCGGACGCGAGACCGAGAAAAACACTCCGCCCGTCTCCACGGCCATCCTTTCCATTACGGCCTGATACTCCGGCGCGATATCGAACGCGATCGTATGCAGTCGCGCCTTGACCTGGTTCGCCAGTGCGATGACATCTTCCACGACATGTGTGGACTGCGTGTCCTCGCCATCGGTGATGATGACCGCATGCCTGTTTCCCGAACGCGGCTGCAGAACCCCGCAGCCCTCATAACTGGCATCGAACAGCGGGGTGCCGTTGAAGGCCGACATGTTGTCGAGCTCGGACTTGAGCAGCGCCTTGTCCGTCGTGAAATCCTGCGCGAGGACTATGCCCCTTCCGAACGTGATGATCGCGCATTCGTCGTTGGGTCCGAGGCTGTCGACCAGGCGCTTCGAGGCCTCCCTCAGGTTGATCAGCGGTCCTCCCGACATCGATCCGCTGTTGTCGAGCACCAGCACCACGGAATTGATTTCCGTCGGATCGGGACAACGAATGGAAAGCTGCTGCGGCACGCCGTTCTCCATCAGGGCAATCTGCGAGGTATCGAGTCCCCGAACGATGAGCTCATCCTCCCGCACGCAGGCCTTGAAGGTTACCCGCGGGAGCTGACTGTAATCGACGCTTTCGATCGACGCTTCCAGCACCTGCCCGGATGCGGGTTCGACCGGGAGCGACAGACAGAACAGCACGAATGCAGAATACAGGGAAAAACGTAATGCAGCGTTCATGGACATGTCGGACAGTGATAGGTTTCCTCATACTACGTCAGAGCAAAATCTTCCGCAAGAGCAAAAGCGAGGGAACGATCCTCCGCCTGGTGTGTCTCCTGCTTGACCGCCACGCCGCCCGCGCGGCATTCATCAATCCCCGTGGAGGAAGGATCATGAAAACGTATATCATACTGGCCGTGCTGCTGCTGACCTGCACCGTTTCGCTGCGCGCGCAGTTCAGCGACGACTTCGATGAGGATGCCCTGAACACCGGCTGGAGCTGGGTACGCGAATCTCCGTCCAACTGGCGACTCGGCGGCGGGGCACTCACGATCTGGACCGAGCGCGGCGCGCTCAACACGCGCCTCTTCAACAACGTACGGAACATGCTCCTGCAGCCGCTTCCGGGAACGCGCGATTTCATGATGGATACGGAACTGCGATTTACCCCGTACTGGACGCTGCGCAACGCCGGCCTGCTGTACTATGTCGACGACGACAATTATATCCGCATCTCGCGCGGTATCCATGACGGCCACAACGATATCTGGATGGAATGGGAAGTCGACGGCGTCCCAAGCTTCAGGTACGCAGAAGCCGAGGTCGGGACGCTTGAAGACCCCCTTCTGGAATTCCGCCTTCGCCTGAAGAGAGAGAGCACGAACGAATTCTCGGCGTCGTATCAGGTGAATTCGGACGTGACGGGCTGGACGAGCTGGAATTCCTTTGCCACCGAGACCATCGCCTTCCCAGCGACCGAACCGCGTATCGGTCTGCAGGCGGCCAATGGCGACGGCATGGTGGCGACAGCATTGCCCGAGCAGGCGAATTTCAATTACTTCCACTACAGCGATGTGACGTCCGTACGGCCGCTCCGTGACATGGCCGTCGCGCTCACCGTTGAATCCGTGCATCCAGCTCCCTCCGCTGCGGGCTCGGTGCTTACGATGTCCGTCAGCACCGACCGCGCAGCGGCGCTGCAGTGGCGCATGACAGACCTGCTCGGACGCGAGGTCATTGCTCCGACCTCGCTCGGACAGCGCGAACGCGGAACATATGACATCTCCGTTCCCACCGGCACGCTTCCCCCGGGCGTCTATCTCTGGCAGGTATCCGCCGGAAGTGCTCGTGCCACGCGCCGCATCCTCCTGACCCGGTAACACGCGATGCGTCCCGTCGGTATGCATCCCTGGCTCGCAATCGGTACTTTCCGTTCCTGCTGAGACGCTGAACCCGAAGCACATCACAGCCTTCAGCACAGGAAAGGCGGGCACATGCCCGCCTTTCTCTATTTGCGCGTTTTCTTCTTTTCGGATTCCTCTTTCATGCGCCGGATCTCCTCTTCCAGCTGCCGCTGTTCCTCCTCCAGCATCTGTCGAGCCCGTCGGAGTTCATCCGATTCCTGCTGCAGCTGTTCGTCGCTCTTGACTGCGTCGTATTCGTCCCTGCTGCGCTGAAGGCGGAATTCCACGGGCACGCTGACCCGCGACGCGCACGGCTTGCCATCGCGCCACGCCGGTTTGAAGTCTCCGTCCAGCACTGCCCGCAGCGCCTCGGTGTCGAGATCCGGGTGGCCCGATCCCTTCTGCACCTCGGCATAGGGCACGAAGCCCTTCGCGTCGATCCAGGCCGCGACCACGGTTACTCCCTGACGCTGTGCCTGCATGGCGCTGTCGGGATAGTGCACCTCGAGCGGGGAATTGAGCGCCGCCGCCCGGTCGGTCGGCGTCTGCATGCCGTCGAATCCCCCGGGCTTCACTCCATGAGAAAGCGGCTGCGCCTGCGCGGCGGCAGCGAAAAAGAAAAGCAGCAGCAAAACGGAATAGCGCATGGAAGTCCTTTCAACAGAACGCCCCTGCCGTGGAGGACAAGGGCGTGGATACGGGAAGGGAACGCTGCGCCCGTCGGGCGGACTCAGCCGAAAAAGGTCGTCTCGGATCGCGCGAGTTCGACAGATACGATTTCCGGGAAGCGGCGCTTGAGGATGGCTTCGACACCGCCCTTGAGCGTCATCTGGGCCGAAGGACAGGTACCGCACGCACCGGCCAGTTCCACGAACACGATGTTGTCTTTCATCTCTATGAACGTGATGCGCCCGCCGTCTGCCTCGATGTACGGACGAATCTGATTCTCAATCGTATCTTCGATCTGCGATTCGAGTACTGCCTGGTCTGCCATGTTCCTGCTCCTGCGAAAAAGAGTTGTCAATCGGATTAACTTACGAAATCACCCTGCCCGGCGCAATGCATATCGGGGAGTGCGGACATCGACGCCGATCTTCCGCCTTCATCACACCGGGCGCCCGCGCATTGATTTTCGCCGTATTCTGCGGTAGATTGCATGTCTGTCGGGCCCTTAGCTCAGTTGGTTAGAGCGGTGGACTCATAATCCATTGGTCGCAGGTTCAAGTCCTGCAGGGCCCACTCTCTGCTTCCAAGGCTCTTGGAAGCAGTGAATGCAAGAATGAGCGGAATCCATGCGGTTCCGCTCTTCGTTTTTCCAGCGGCACCTGCCCTGCCTCGACCAGTTCTGCCTGTGTGTCGGTTCTGGATGCGACTTCGAGCGACATTCGTTTGGGAACAGTCTGGGAACAGTTGACCTGTCGCTGGTCTTCACGGGGATGATTTCACATGCTCGAATGTCCCGCCACCGACTGCCTTTGCGCTCTCGGATGGGCAAGCGTCAATCCTCCGTGTGTCCCGTCTGCCAGCACCGTCTCTCGAAAAGTGGAAACTTGAAATCTGACAGAGATGGGCGTGATGTTCAGGATGAGACTTGCTCCTTTGGAATTGCAAGGATATCGGTACTGCCTGCCTTTGGTACAAAATCAAGAATTGTCACTGATGTAACTGGCTTTTCTGTCACAGCATCATAGAGTACATACTCGTGATCAAGGAGAATCCGTTCACAACGCTTGAACTCGTCTGGGGATTCATCGAGAGTACAGGACATCATCTCGAAAACGACGACGGGTCGAAGCAGCCGAAGCACATTGGATGCTCCCTCCAACACCGGCAATTCATGACCGTCCGTGTCAATCTTGATGAAGTCGAGTTTCTCAAGAGCATTGATCCCAATAAAGTCATCAAGGGTGATTGTCTCGACTGTCTCCGTCGTCTGTATCCCAAAATGCACCGGATGTCTGTTGGGGCGATGCAGGTCGTCAATTTGCCAGCTTGCACTCATTGATCGTACGCTGCTTTCACATGAGGTACTGGAGACAAAGTACTGAGAAGGGACGATCCTATTCTGGATCGTCGGATTCAGTTCGATGTTCCTTTTCAGCTTCCGCATGGCAAACTCCGATGGTTCAACGGCGTAGACCATAGAATCAGGGTACCGGAGAGGAAAATGGAGACAGACTGAACCGATGTTGGCTCCAACATCAATGATGACCGCATCGTCAGGGAGCTTGTAGTGTGTGCTGCGTGAAACGTGTTTCTGGAACGAGCCGGTCAAGAAAAGGGACAAATCGATCCCTTCCGCAAGATCGACCTCGTATTTCACTCCGTTCCTGCTGATGACACGCTTGGGTGATACGCCAAACAGTGAGAGCGTTTTGTAGACGAGATGGGCGATCAAGATCTTTGTGCGAGTCTTCAAAATATGTTCCTCTGAATTCCAACCTGTCAGATTCGGTATCCCGCTCATGGTTAGTCTCATTGATCCCTGTGGGACTGTTTCTCCGTTGGCGTTTACCAGAAGCAAGACACATGAGAGAGGCCAGCGTTCCCTTACGCCGAACACTGATCAAGTTGCGGGGGTTATGGACCCGGGTCCAGGTCCTGCAGGTCCCACTCACTGCTTCCAAGACTCATGGAAGACGTGAATGCAAAAGGGGCCGGTTCGTTTTATGAACCGGCCCCTTTTTTTCGGCTTTCCACGAGAAGTAATTACTCCTCCGTCAGCGTCATCGATACTGTCTCTGCCGTTACTGCATCCCCGCAGGTCAGTTCGCCGGGGGAACGAAGTCGACGGAAGCGACGTCACTGCTTTCGTCGAGCTTGAAGAAGGCGAGGATCTGTTTGTTGAGAAATTCGTCCGTGTTCGGATCCATGAGGTTGAGACGGTACTCGTTGATGAGCATGATCTGCATTTTGATCCAGTCGCCCCAGCAATCCTGACAGGCATGAGCCAGCAGCTTCTCACGGATTTCCCCGCGATAAAACGCGGTGTTCTGTACCGCTTCCTTTGTCTCCCCACAGCGGGAACAGGTGATTTCAGCCATGTATGTACTCCTTGTATGCGTGTTCGTACCGTAGTCAAAAGTACGGAACACGGACCGTGCGACAAAACCGGTCGCACTAATGGAGCTTGATGATCAGTGAATCCGGCACGACGAGGCTGCTGTCGTGCGGACTGCCGTTACCCCTCTCGCGGTCCAGCTCTCCCGCGCTTTTCACGGAGCCGAGAGTGCGCGAGGGCGACAGATCGGCGAGATGCTCGTCATACAGATCGAACCAGGGATATCCATAGGATGTGTATGTCGCGGCGTCGACCGGGGTATCCGGAGGCTTTCGTCCCGTGATCTCCTCGAATTGCTCGCTGTTGATCAGGTAGAGAATGACTTCCTGCGGCTCTTCCCGCAGCCACGTGTCGTACCCGTAGCGGTCCTCATAAACCTTCTGCTTCATCTGTCCGCCGGCGCCGAGTCCCATTGCCCCGTCCTGCAGGTCCATTTTCATTGCCGCAGGGTTCCGTGAGAGCACGGGCAGCAGATGTTCGGGGGGCTGGTCCGGAAACCGTCCCGGACGCGGTTCGAATACGGCGATGCGCAGCGCGCCGTCGCTTTCGCGTCCCGTGACCTGCGCCTCGACCGAGTAGCCCGAGCCGAGAGGGACGGCGATAAACTGCCGGATCGTTCCATCACCCGACTTGATTCCGTCGAGCCAGGGCTGATCGGGTACGACCACATAGTTCTGCGGGTGCGCGGTCAGTTCGAGACTCCACTCGGCTCCGCTCACGGCATCGACCTGTCCCACGCCGACTTTCACCGCGTTCGGCTTCCACGACGTCCCGTCGAAATCGATCCACATCGCCTCACGCTGATACATGGGTATGAAATATCCTTTCTCGCGATCCCAGTCCTCCGGCACGACGTCCGGAAAATCCCTGACGCGGTACACGGGAAAACTGCCCAGCCCCGGAGGCAGGGGATACGTCTTCCCGTCATCGGGAATGCGCAGCGTACGCTGGAATCGGAGAGAAAACCGTTCGGTGAAGACCAGCGCATCGTCTTTCAGCACAACCGGTCTTCGTTCCCGGTCGCGGTACGGGGGAGGATCGCGGTCGATGTCCGACGCGCGGCGCGGCACGGCAGTCCTGTCGATGACGGCCTGCGGCTGCGGCGCCGCCAGAAGCGCGACCGCAAAAATCAGAACAGCGGAGTGTGTGGCCATGACTTCCTCCTTGATCAGTGCACAGAAGGATGTGTACGCTCCGATCGCGCCCGCGGTTCCTTCTTCCCGCCACCGGTCCGTGCGGCGACGGCGCGGGTGCGGCGTCAGCGCGCGCAAAAAAACACCCCGCCTTGCAGGGACGGGGTGCTATCCACATAAAAACAGGTTGAAGTGTTACAGGCCGACGCGCTGCTGCAGCGTCTTCTCGTCTGCCTGCCTGAGCGAAAAATTCATGTTGCGCGCCAGCATGATGGTGTCCATCTGCACGTCTCGCAGCTTGCGCTGTCGATCCTGATGCACCTTGTTGATAAGGGCCGTGGCGTGAACAGTGAATCGTTCAGATAATGGTAGCACAACCTTCTTCATTGAGGTCTCCATAGTGAAACATCTGCGATCCACAAGGGCTAAGTATAGCCATTGAATCACAAACTCTCAATCCCCATTCGGCTCATGGAAGGATTTTTACCCTGCCTCCCTCGCCGGAGTCCGCGAGCTGCACACGAAGGCGGCCAAAAAAAACGTCCCGTCGCTGGGACGGGACGCCAAAAGTAAAACCGATATGTACGTCAGCCGAGATAGCTGCGCAGCTGCTTGCTGCGGGAAGCGTGGCGGAGGCGGCGGATGGCCTTTTCCTTGATCTGGCGCACGCGTTCGCGGGTCAGATTGAATTTTTCGCCGATCTCCTCCAGCGTCAGGGAATGCTCTCGATCAAGACCGAAATACAGGCGGATGACCTCAGCTTCACGCTCGCTGAGCGTGGCAAGGGCGCGTCGCACCTCCACCTTCAGCGATTCGGTCATCAGCGTGTTGTCGGGATTGGGCTGGCGATCGTCCTGAATGACATCGAGCAGCCGGTTGTCTTCACCCTGCGCGAACGGCGCGTCCACCGAAATGTGACGGCCTGAGATTTTCAGGGTGTCGGCAACCTCGAACAATGTCATGTCCAGCTCTTCGGCCAGTTCGCTCGCGCTCGGCTCGCGCTCGTAGCTCTGTTCGAGCTCGCTGAATTTCTTGCCGATCTTGTTGAGCGCGCCGACGCGGTTGAGCGGGAGGCGCACGATGCGCGACTGCTCTGCGAGGGCCTGGAGAATGGACTGGCGGATCCACCACACGGCGTAGGAAATGAACTTGAAGCCGCGGGTTTCGTCGAACCGCTTCGCTGCCTTGATCAAACCGAGATTCCCCTCGTTGATCAGATCGCCCAGCGACAGGCCCTGGTTCTGATACTGCTTCGCCACGGAAACCACGAAACGAAGATTGGCCTTGGTCAGCTTCTCGAGCGCAAGCTGCGCTCCGCCGCCACCGCCCTTGATCTTCTTCGCGAGTTCAATCTCTTCGTCCGGCGTAAGCAGATCGACCTTGCCGATCTCCTGCAGGTACTTGTCGAGCGACTGGCTTTCCCGGTTGGTATACTGTTTCGAAATTCTCACTCAATCACCTGATTGTGATATGATTGCGGTTTCCATTCCGACTGCCGCCGTCCGGCGCCAGTCGTTTCTTCCTCTTCGCCGCCGATTATCAACGGCGAACCATCGCGTCCGTTATCCGCGCTGTGCGCGGTCCTCATGCTATAACACAAACAACGCCCTTGTCATTCCTTCCCTGCCGTTATATGATGCTCGAACGGCCGGATTGGTGACAACGGACTTTTCCCTTTCCTCTTGCGCGGAAAGGGCAAACTTAAATATGCAACAATAAGAAAAAACTTTCAAACCGTTTCCGGATACCCCGGCGCCTGGGATCTGCGCCGGACCGGGAAGATGCCGCTTCCGCGGCGTGAAGGATTACACGACCTTTACGCAGTTTCCGCCGTCCGCCACCGCCCGCTCGAGCGCCTGCTGCGCGAGCTTGAGAATGTGGTCGACGTCGGAATTCTGGCTGACGGTGCAGCCGGCGATGCTGACGGAGACGGAGTAGCTGCTTCCGCCATGGGTGATGACATTCCCCGCGACGGCCTTCCGCACTTTCTCGCCGCGGAGGTAGGCGTCTTCGGGAGAAGAATGCATCAGCAGCAGTCCGAAGCCGAAGCGGTCGAAACGGCCGACGACGTCGTACGGCTTGACGTGCTCCTGCAGCGTACCGCCGATCCGGGAAAGCACCTGCTCGACTTCCTGCTCGCCGTGCTTCTGAACGAGTTCATCCGGATTGTCGATCGCAGCCAGGAAGAACACGGCGCTGCCGCCCATCGCGGCGAGACGTTCCTGTTCCTCCCGCAGCCTGCGCAGCAGCAGCGTGCGGCTGGCGGTCTGCGTCGCCTCATCGACAATCAGATGTTTCCGCGTGTGGTCGTACAGACGGGTCACTTCCAGCGCCTGGGCGGAACGGGTGGCGATGCGGCGGAGTACGGCCAGATCCTGTTTCGCGTACTGATGGGTTTCGCGGTACTCGACGATGATGAGACCGTAATAGGCCTGCGAAGTCACCAGCGGGACGGCGCAGAGCTGGCCGAAGGAATTGATCGCTTCTTTTTCGTGAAACCGCCACGCGGGCGTCACCGGGGCATCCACGATTATTCCGCTGTCGCCGTCGAGCGCCGCACGCAGAACCGACCCCTCCATATCGACCGTGACGCCTTCGGAGATGTACGGGAGATTGGCGGCCTTGGCCATGCTTTTCACGACGATCCACGATTTCCGCTCCGGACTGTGCAGAACCACCGCGACATAGTCCCAGTCCATGATTTCCGTGACCGCTTTCGCCGCGACGCTGGCGATGCCATACGCGTCATGGTTTTCTTCGATGCGATGCTGCAGCGCATCCAGCACCGCGAGCATGCGCGCGTCGGCCGCGAGGTCGAATTTCTGATTGTAGCTGCCGAGCAGCAGTGTGATCAGCGACGTGAAGCGGCCGAGCGACGCGACCGTTTCGAGCCCGAACGCGTCGCGCGCCTTGCTGTCCGCCGCGAGCACCGCGATGACCTCGCTGCCGAAGTACATCGGGACGCCGACGAACGAACGGGTTCCTTCGGAAGCGTCATAATAAATCACGAGATCCGATTCGCCTGCGGGAGAAATGTCGGACATGATCACGGGCTTGCCGTCGAGTCCCACCTGGCTGATCAGGTCGTTGCCGAGGTTCAGCCGGCGCGCCGTGGTGAAGTTTCCGCTGTCGGTAACGAATTCCCCGATGATGATCTGTTCGCGGTCGAGATTGATCCAGTACAATCCGACCGTGTGCGCGAGGACGTGATCCTTGACCGCCTGCAGCAGCTTATTGGTGAGGAAATCGAATTCTGCGCGCGGATCGTCCTGCGGCAGCGTTTCCGTATCGAAACGGTAGAGCTCGGAGGGAATCTCCTCCGGCGCGGCGTTGACGGGGGCCTGCGGGATGCTGCGCGCCGCGGACGACGCCGCGCTCTGTTCCATCGACTGTCCCTGCGCCGCGGCCGGCGTCTCCCCGCCTGCGGTGTTCTCTTCCTCCGCTTCGGAGACTTCGTCGTCACCGGCGCCCATGCCGCGCGAGAGCATCTGGTAGAGAAGAACCGCGCCGGCCACGAAAATGATCGCGGCGATGATGCGAACGTACAACGGATCATCGAAATAGATGAACACGGCCGCCGCTGCAAGCATGACGGCTCCGATACCGAAACTGGATTTATTCACCGCGGGCTGTCGAGGTTGTGAAGGTGGATAGTGACGGGATTCGCGTAACCGGCAAAGTACACAGCCATGCAGAGAAAGGCAAGAAATGGGAGCCTGTCATCCCCTGTTGCCTTCTTCGTCGCGCATGTAGTTGATTCCCATGACGGTATCGCTGTCCGTGACCTCGTCCATTCCCAGCGTACGCCGAAGGAGGCGGATCTGGGGACGAAGTGCGGCCATGCGTGCGGTCACGCGGGTGCTCTCCTCCTCTCCTGCGGCCGGTTCGGACGCATAGAGACGCTCGGCGAGCGCATACATTTCATTCTCGAGCTGCACGAGCAGCTCCATTTCTCCTGCGGATGCAGGAGCCTCCCCCGCTTCATCTTCTTCATCGGCGTTCCTTTCCGAAACGGACCCGCCGGGTGCGGCGTTCTCCGCGGAAGCGCGGGACTGCGCCTGTGCGATGATCTCCTCGCGCACACGCTTCATCGCCGCGATTTTCTCCTCGATGACGTCGGCATTCTCAAACCCGTAGAGAATCGCAAGACGCAGGGCGTCTTCCGCCTCCTCGAGGCGACCGAATACCGCATAGGTCAGCGCGAGATTCGCGTGGACGGCGGGATGTCCCGGGAGGAGTTCCACGGCGAGCTGCAGATACTGCAGCGCGTTGCCCGGATCGCTCTGCCTCAGACACACGGTGCCGAGGTTGACCAGGGGATCGGCCTGCTCGGGATTGAGCTTGTAGGCGCGTTCGAACGCCGTGCGCGCCTCGTCGAGTTTCCCGATATGCTGACAGATGATGCCGAGATTGTTCCATGCCGCGGCGGAATCCGGGTTGAGCTCGAGGACTTCCCTGATCGTCTCCAGCGCCTCGGCCTGCCGTCCGCATTCGTCCTGCGCCATGGCGCACTTGATCAGCAGACGCTCACGCACCGCCAGATCGGCCGTTTCCTCCGCCGCTTCACGCAGCAGGGGGACCGCCCGTTCAAATTCCTTGTTTTCATAGGCCGCGAGGGCCTTTGCATATGCTGCACTCATCTTCTGCTTTTGCCTGTGGTGGCACCGGACGTGAAAGATACGAAAATCCCCCGCGCCGCTTCCAGAAAAAACGTTCGTGTCCGACGGCGCGCAAACGAAAGCAGGACAAGGCGAAACAGCATCCGGGGCGGTCTGCCCGCTCCGGCCGGATTGCCATTCCGGGGATTGCTTTTCTATCTTTGATTTATCGTTCTTGAAAGCTGCACCATGGCCGACTTCATACACCTCCACAATCACTCGCATTATTCTCTCCTCGACGCCGCCTGCACGGTCGATGACCTGATCGCGGCATCCGTTGAGAATAATATGCCCGCCTTCGCGCTGACCGATCATGGCGTGATGTACGGGGCGGTGGAGTTTTACAAGAAGGCGCGCAAAGCCGGGATCAAGCCGATAATCGGCAACGAGATGTACATGGTCACCCGCGGTTCGCGCTTCGACCGCAATGCGGCCGAAACCCACCCCGAGGGCAAGCGCCACGGATACAATCATCTCGTGCTGCTGGCGAAAAACGAAGTGGGCTACCACAACCTCCTCAAGCTCACCACCTTCGGACACACCGAGGGATTCTACTACAAGCCCCGCATCGACTGGGAATTGCTGCGCCGGCATTCCGAAGGACTCATCGCCCTGACGGCCTGCGCCGGAGGGGTCGTCTCGACGTATCTCGCCGTCGGCGACTATGATGCGGCACGGGACGTCGCCTCGCAGCTGAAAGACATTTTCGGCGACGATGTCTATCTCGAGATTCAGAACCACGGACTCGAACGGGAGGCGACCATCCGCGAAGGAATGCCGCGCCTCGCCGCGGATCTCGGGATGAAACTGATCGCCACCAACGATATCCACTACGTCGACCGCAACCACTCCGTCGCGCACAACGTGTACCTGCATATCGCCGACGTGCGCGAAGCGGAGGATATTCAGCGTCTGCGCTACGAGACGCGCGAGTACTATTACAAGTCCGAGCAGGAGATGCTCGCGCTGTTCAAGGATTACCCCCAGGCCATCGAGTCGACGGTCGAAGTGATGGAGAAAATCGATTTCGACCTGGAACTCGGGGTGAACCACATGCCGGAATTTCCCATTCCGGAGACCGTGGGTGTCGGCTCCCTCGACGAGTACATGCAGCAGCTCGCCTACGAAGGCGCCGAGCGCCGGTACAAGACCCTGACCCCGGAGATCCGGGACCGCCTCGAGTTCGAGATGAGCGTCATCACGAAAATGGGCTACGCGGGGTACTTCCTCATCACGCAGGATTTCATCAACGCGGCGAAAGACCGCGGCATCCGGGTGGGACCCGGCCGCGGCTCCGCAGCCGGTTCGATTGTCGCCTACGCGCTCGGCATCACCAACGTCGATCCCCTCCGCTACGATCTGCTCTTCGAGCGCTTCCTCAATCCCGACCGCATCTCCATGCCGGATATCGACGTGGACTTCCAGGACGATCGTCGCGAGGAAGTGATCAATTATACCCGGGAAAAATACGGGAATGATTCCGTCGCCCAGATCATCACCTTCGGCAAGCTCAGCGCCCGCGCGGTGATCAAGGACGTCGGACGCGTGCTCGGCATTCCCCTGAACGTCGTCGAATCGATCACCAAGCAGATCCCCGTCAAGATGGGAAAGGTGCAGCCGCTTCGCTATGCCTTCGGACTGAAAAAGGACGAATCAGGGAAATGGTCGCCGATCAAGGAACTGGACTGGGTGCGAAAAAGCGACGATCCCAAGATCCAGCAGCTGGTCGAATATTCGGTGATCCTCGAAGGGCTGAATCGCAACGTGGGCATGCACGCGGCGGGCGTCGTTATCGCCCCGAGCGATACGAGCAACTATGTCCCGCTGTACAAGTCGCCGAATACCGAGATCATGACCATGTACAACATGGGCGACCTCGAGGAAGCGGGACTGCTGAAGATGGACTTCCTCGGTCTGATCACGCTCAGCGTCATCGACCGTGCGCTGCGGCTCGTCAAACAGACGCGCGGCATCGACATCGATATCGACAAGATTCCGCTGGACGACGAAAAAACGTTCGAGATGATCGGTGAAGGTCACACCGTCGGCGTGTTCCAGTTCGAATCCTCAGGCATGCGCGAATGGCTCACGAAGCTCAAGCCGCGATCCATCGACGACCTCGCCGCGATGAACGCCCTGTATCGGCCCGGTCCGATGGACTTCATCGAGGAGTTCATCGATCGAAAATTCGGGCGGAAGCCGATCGAATACCTGCACCCGAGCATGGAGGCGATTCTCAAGCCGACCTACGGCATCATCGTGTTCCAGGAGCAGGTCATGCAGCTGGCGAGCAGCGTCGCCGGCTTCACCCTCGCGCAGTCCGATCTCATGCGCCGTGCCATGGGAAAAAAGAAAGCCGACGTGATGGCCCAGCAGCGGGTCGCCTTCGTCAACGGCGCCCAGGAGCGAGGGATTTCGAAAAAGGTCGCGACCGCGATCTTCGACATGATCGATAAATTCGCCAACTACGGCTTCAACAAATCGCACTCGGTCGCATATTCCATCCTTGCCTACCAGACCGCCTGGCTGAAAGCCAACCATACGCCGGAATTCATGGCGGCGCTGATGACCGCGGAAATGACGAAGACCGACAAGGTCGTGGGACTCATCGACGAGTGCCGCAAGCTCGGCATCGAGGTCCTTCCTCCCGATGTCAACGAGAGCTTCGTCGATTTCAGCGTCGCGGAAAACCGCATCCGCTTCGGTCTCGCGGCGATCAAGAACGTGGGTGTCGGCGCGGTGGAAAGCATTGTCGAGGCCCGCGGGCAGGGGGATCGATTCAGCACGCTCTTCGATTTCACCGAACGCGTCAACAATCGCTCCGTGAATAAAAAAACGATGGAGAGCCTTGTTCTCGCAGGGGCGGCCGACAGCCTCGGCGGCAACCGCGCGGAGCTGTTCTCCGCCATCGAAAGCGCCATCGCCTACGGGGTGCAGAAGCAGCAGGAAATCGAGAACGGCCAGTCCAGCCTTTTCGACGACCTGGCGGATCCGCATCTGAGCGCTGCGACGCAGCCCGCACTGCCGCCGCTGCCCGACTGGAGCGATGCGGAAAAACTGGCCCGGGAGAAAAGCGTTCTCGGCTTCTACGTGTCCGGACACCCGCTCGAACCCTGGCGTCTCGAGGTCGAGGCGATCAGCCGGGTGCATCTCGGGGAGTTCGATCCGGACATCGACGGCAGCGTCATCCGTACCTGCGGCATCATCGCCGCGCTGCGCACCAAGATCGACAAGCGGGGACGCACGATGGCCTTCCTCACGCTCGAGGATTTCACCGGCAAGGCCGAGTGCCTTGTCTTCGCCGATGCGTACGAGCGATCTGCGCCGCATATCGTCCCTGATCGTCCCGTGGTCATGACCGGGAAAGCGGAAGTCAGCGGCGACGCCCTGCGCATCGTCGCGGAGGAGATCACCGACATCGGCACGGCCCTTCCTGCGCTCGCGCAATCCCTCATCATCTCCATCTCCACGCTTTCCGCGACAAAAAAGCAGATCCAGGACGGAATCGAGGTTCTGGAGCGCCGGCGCGGATCGGGAAATTCTTCCTGTTTTTTTTATGTTACTGATGGCAACGGAGAAGCCTGGAACCTCATGTCTCGAGGCTTGCGCGTTCTCGTAACCCGTGAACTGCTGCTTGAACTCCGAAGCATCTTTGGTGCATCTAACGTCAGAATATCACTTGACAGCTAATCGCAACTTTAAACGAGAGGAACACGCATGAAACTAGTGGAAATCACCGACGCCAACTTCGCACAGGAAGTCGAACAGTCCGATCTCCCCGTGCTGATTGACTTCTGGGCAGTGTGGTGCGGTCCCTGCCGCATTATTGCTCCCGTGGTCGAAGAACTCGCCGGCGATTATGACGGCAAGCTCAAGGTCGGCAAGCTTGACGTTGACAACAATCCGAACGTCGCAATGAAATACGGCATCCGCAGCATCCCCACCCTGCTTGTGTTCAAAGGCGGAGAAGTGGTCGACCGCATCGTCGGCGCCGTCCCCAAAGCTGCCATCGAAGAGAAAGTCAAACCCCTCCTCTGATCGTCAGCCCGCAATTTCTGTTAACAGAACATCCCGCATATGCGGGATGTTCTGTTTGTGTCCGATTATCGCTCAGTACGGCGGAAAAAATCTTTACATATCAACGGGTCCGGATTGTTTGTTTTTTCCAAAAGACCCCCATAAATTATCAAACGGAGGAGTGTGAAAACTCTCCCTGGAGTCACAAAGGCATTTGTTATCGTTCACACTCCTGCGATTATTAGTTCAAGGATGCATCTGACCTGTTGAGCCGCCTGTTTTAACACCTGCGCCGTCACAAAAGAGAATCTCAAAGATATCTCGCAGTGACAAGATATGTTTCAGGTTTCCTGAGCAGACGGGCAGGCACACGGCCGCAGCAAGGGATGTCATCCGGATTCCCGAACCTCTTCAAGGAAGATTCTGTGACACTGACACCTGGACGCTTCCGTCTGTTCGCCGTGCTTCCTCTCTTGCTTATAATACTGCAGGGCTGCGCATCTCTCGAACCCCTGCCTCGATTCCGCACCTCCAGTACGTCCTTTGCCCCCGATCAACTGCCGCTTGCCGAACGCTCATCGAAGGATC
This sequence comes from Bacteroidota bacterium, assembly GCA_003246455.1. Classification (GTDB taxonomy): domain Bacteria; phylum Bacteroidota; class Ignavibacteria; order SZUA-365; family SZUA-365; genus SZUA-365. The sequence goes on along the minus strand of QKAF01000130.1, from coordinate 38,039 downwards.
TGATCGATCCCGCGACCGTGGCGTCCTATTCCAGCATCAAGGAAGAAGCCGAGCTTGCGCTCAATTCTGCGACCTCGGAAGAGGATGTGCAGCGAATGATCGTCAACCAGTCGGCCGTCAGCATGACCATGCATGTCGACGAGCTGGGGCTCGATGTGGAGGAAATCGAGGATGAACTCGCGGAAGGCGATGATCTCGACGAGGAAGATGTCGCCGTCAGCGCCCTGGTGCTGGAGAAAGTTCTCCAGCAGGCCGCCGTCGTGGACGCCGACAACTCCTCCGAACTCAACGCGGCAGTCAACCGCCCCGAACTCATGCGCGAAATCATCAACCTGCTCGGCATCCGGTATCGCTACGGCGGAACCGATGCGACGTCGGGGCTCGACTGTTCGGCTTTCACCGGCACGATATACAGCCGGGCGCTGGGCGTGCGGCTCCCGAGAAGCTCGAATCAGCAGTTCCGCATCGGCGATGCGGTCAAGCGTGAGAATCTTCGCATCGGCGACCTGGTGTTCTTCAAGACCCGCCGCCGACACGCCCCTGTGTCGCATGTCGGCATCTATGTGGGATCGAATTTCTTCGCACATGCGAGCACCAAGTACGGCGTCGTGATCTCCAGTCTCGAACACCCCTACTACCATCGCACCTTCGTCGGCGCCCGCCGCCTCGTCAACGAGGAGATTCCCGACGCACAGGCGCTCCGGTAGCCCTCAGATAATTTTCCCGTATTACGGAAAATCCCGCGGTCACCCGCGGGATTTTTTTTCTGCCTCCTCCTCCCCTCTCCTTCCAGGAGAGGGGCCGGGGGTGAGGTCATGCGGCGCCTTCCAAAACCGGGACACCGAAGGTGAGGTCGTGCGGCGCACCGAGGTCCGTGTGCCTCTTTTGAAATGCGCTTACTGTGCCCGGAATTCCTTGTCGATGATGTCGATTGCTCCCGGATAGGTGATGTCGCCGAAGGAGGTCCGGATGCGCGGAGTTGCACGCAGTGTAATCCTGGACGGCGAGCTGTTGACGCCGCCGAGGGCCAGCGCCAGGTTCACCACCGCGTCATATCCCTTTTCCTTGAAGAACTTCGCGAGATCGAGATTCATCACCAGCGGAATGATCGCCTTCTGTCCCGTCCCCGGAATCGTGATCGGATCCGCGATGTCGCCGTTGATCGTCAGGGTATTGTCGAGAATCAGTGTCCACGCGAAGCTCGTGAGCGTCGCGCTGGTCTGCGGCGTTCCCCCGGTTCCGTCGTTCGGATTGATCGCGGCGACATTCAGTGTGAACGACGCCGGAAATTCACTGCGGGCGAATGACGCGGCCAGCCTGGCGCCGTCGACCAGAGAAAAGTCGGAGATGGCTTTTTTATCCGCGAGACGGATCCCCGACAGCGCGAAATTGTCCACCGATTCGAGCTTGAACTTGCAGCGCGACAGATTGGTCATCGCCTTCTGCATGTCCTTGAGCGCCGCACAGGATGTGAATAGGAAAATCGCGGTCAGAAGCAGTATGGAGGATCGGGAAAAGCGTTTCATGATTATACCCCGGGTTATGTTTGTGGAAAGGCGAAATATATCGGGTGTACTCCGGAGAGACAACCCCGTGTTCCTTCCGATTTTGAATTTACTTCGGCGAGGGACAGATTATGGCATTCGCGAGAAAGGATGCCATGCACACTGGAGAAAGACGGAAACAGGAAAGCGAAGCCGTGATGACAACTGTCGTCCGTCCGCTCACGGACCTTCGCGCGGGATGGACGCGCGGATGAAGGGGAAAGAAACATTCTCTTCCCGCTGGGGCATGATGCTCGCCATGCTGAGCCTGGCCGTCGGGACGGGAAACGTCTGGCGCTTTCCGCGGATTGCCGCGACCAACGACGGCGGGACGTTTCTCATTCCCTGGCTGATTTTTCTTTTTGCATGGTCGATACCCCTGCTGATGATCGAATTCACCATCGGGAAATCCATGCGCGCGGGGCCCGTCGACGCCTTCGGCAAACTGATCGGCAGCCGCTTTCGCTGGATGGGACTATGGGTCGCCTTCACCGCGACCGCCATCATGTTCTACTACTCCGTGGTGACCGGCTGGTGTCTCCGGTTCTTTGTCGCCACTCTCACAGGTGAGATCCCGGACGCTGTTCCGGGCGCTTTCTGGCATGGATTCGAGGGGAGCTGGCAGGTCGTGGTCGTGCATATCGTCATGATGGCGGCCGGCGCGGGACTCGTGTATCGCGGCATACGCGGAATCGAACGCGTCGCGCGCATTCTGCTTCCCGCGCTGATCGTCCTGATCGCGGTACTGATGGTTCGCGCCGTCACGCTGCCGAACGCGCATATCGGGCTCAACTTCCTCTTCACCGTGCATTGGGCGGATCTCGCCAATGCGGAAATCTGGCTGCAGGCACTGACGCAGAATGCCTGGGATACCGGCGCCGGCTGGGGCCTGATTCTCACGTACGCGATCTACGCCCGCGGTCGCGAAGACACCTCGCTCAATGCCGCCATGATCGGATTCGGCAACAACAGCATTTCCCTCATGGCCGGTATCCTGGTTCTCTGCACGATTTTCTCCATTCAGCCCGATGCCGCGACAGAAATCGTCGGTGCCGGAAACAACGGACTGACATTCATCTGGGTCCCGCAGCTGTTTTCCCAGATACCGGCCGGACAGCTCTTCATGGCCGTATTCTTTCTCGCCCTGCTGTTCGCGGCGTTCACGTCGCTGGTTTCCATGATTGAACTCGCGACGCGGGTTCTGATGGACAGAAAAATCCCGCGCCGCCGGGCCGTGCTTATCGTCGGAGCAGCGGGCGTGATCTTCGGACTGCCTTCCGCGCTCAGTCCCGCTTTCTTCAACAACCAGGATGCTGTGTGGGGCATCGGACTGATGGTGTCGGGACTGCTGTTCGCCGTCGCCGTGATCAAATACGGGGCAAACCGCTTCCGCGATGTGCTGATGAATACCGGCGACAGTGATTTTCTCGTCGGACGCTGGTGGCGTCCGCTCGTATTCTTCGTTTTGCTCGAAGCCGTGATTCTGCTCGTATGGTGGCTGAGCCAGACCATCTCCCAGGAGGGCTGGGCGGCCTCCCTCAATCCGTTCGCCGACTGGAGTCTCGGCACGGTCCTCCTGCAGTGGGGAGCGGCACTGGCAGTATTCATCTGGTGGAATCGACGCGCCGAGCGGGGAAAGTTCGCCCATGACTGAAAACGCCGTCTTCACCATGGTCATCGTCCTCTCCCTCGTCTGGGGAGGATTCATCTCACTACTCGGCTATGCAATGCGCCGGGAATCGCGAAAACGCAGCACGACCGGCTCCCCGGCGGAGGGTTCGCGCTCCCGCGAAAAGCAATCCTGACGACCCGCACAGCAAACCAGGACGTACACACGCATGAAAGACACGCAGACCAGGCGGATCTCCGCCATCGAACCTTCCATTTTCGCAACGATGAGCCAGCTGGCGATCAAGCACAAGGCGGTAAACCTCGGACAGGGATTTCCTGATTTCGACGGTCCCTCCTGGATTGTCGACGCCTTCGTCGAGGCCCTCCGCACCGCGAAAAACCAGTACGCGCCCATGCCGGGAATACAGCGGCTGCGAAATGCCGTCGCCGGATATCACAAGACTTTCTACGATCTCGACTGGAATGCGGAAACCGATATCACCGTGACCGCCGGCGCGACGGAATCCCTATTCTCCGCCATGCTCGCCCTGCTGGATCCCGGGGACGAAGTCATTCTGTTCGAACCGTATTACGACAGCTATTACGCCAACTGCCTGCTCGCAGGCGCGGCTCCCGTCTGTGTGACTCTGCACGCGCCGGAATTCCGGATCGATGCGTCGGAACTCGCCGCGGCCATCACGCCCCGCACGCGCATGATCATCGTCAACAATCCGCATAATCCGACGGGACGCATGTTCTCTCGCGACGAACTCGACATCGTGGCGGACCTCGCGCGCAGGCATGACCTTCTGGTGCTCAGTGACGAGGTGTACGAGTTCCTGACCTTCGACGGCAATACCCACATCCCGTTCGCAACGCTTCCGGGGATGCGCGAGCGGACGGTCACGGTCTCATCGACAGGGAAAACTTTCGGAATGACGGGCTGGAAAATCGGCTACACGATCGCTGCGGGGCGGCTCTCCGATGCCGTGCGGACCGTCCATCAGTTCGCCACGTTTGCGGTGAACACGCCGGGGCAGCACGCGATGGCGCATGGTCTTGAACAGCTTTCCGAATACCTTCCTGAATTCCGCGCGACCTATCAGCGCAAGCGCGACCTGCTCTTCGAGGGGCTGCGCGAAAGCACGCTCCGGGCGATTCTCCCGCAGGGGACCTATTTCATGATGGTGCGGCTGCCGGAAGGATCGGAAGGAGACGTGGACTGCGCCACCCGGCTGGTAACCGAGCGGCGCGTCGCCGTCATTCCTCCCTCGGTGTTCTATCAGAACAGCGAGGAAGGCAGATCAATGCTGCGTCTGTGCTTCGCGAAAACCGATGAAACCCTCCGCGAGGGGATGGCGCGGCTGCAGGACTGTTAGTCCTTATGGTCGGAGAGCAGACCGATGATGCCGCCGATCAGCATTCCCACGCCGAACGCTCCGAGCACCGCGGAAAACGGATGTACCCTGATATACTCTTCCGATTTCTGCACCGCCGGATCGATGTTCTGTTCGCGTATCCGCGACATCTGCTCCTTTGCCCTTTCCTGCAGGATTCCGGCCCTGGTACGGATATTTTCCGCGATGTCATGGGAGCGCTCGTTGACGTTTTCGCGCAGCTCGGAGAATTCTTCGGCCAGCCGTTCCCGCGTCTCGAGGTAATTCGCGTACAGCTCATGCAGTTTCGCTTCGACAACGGATTTCTGCTCACCGTACCGTTCCACGATGAGACTGACCAGATTTCCGAAGTTTCCTTCGATCTTGATCAGATCTTCTTCCTGGATTTTATCCCATTTCACGGCGACGTGTCCCTTGAATCCGTCCCATTCTTTTGCAAATCGTGGTAAACTCATGATGTCCTCCACAAGGTGTGCCTGAGAAATAATCTTTTGGAGTGTTGACGAATATACATTAGCAAGGAAAGCGGAAAAAGGCAATTATCCCCCTCAAAGCCGAATTGCCCGGGTGGGAATACGAAATTTGGTTACATTAGCAGACTGGGTCCCACAATCGTCGCTTGCCCATGCGCTGTTCGTTTTTACTAATCGGCCACAGAACCAGCGGAAAAACCGTACTCGGACGACAGCTCGCCAGATCCCGTGCGCTGCCGTTCTTCGATCTCGATGCAATGATCGAAGCGCGGGAAGGACGGTCCGCGGCTGCGCTGGTTGCGGAAAACGAGCCGCGTTTCCGCGAACTCGAGCAGGAGGTGCTCCGGGAACTTGTCGCCCGTGAAGAACCGGCGGTCATCGCGACAGGCGGAGGATGCGAATCCTGGCCGATCGGCATCCGGACCATCTGGGTCTCCCGCGAGGGTTGGGAGGAAACGGCGCTGCGCGATCGCGCCCGGCTGCGTCCCGCACTTTCGCCGCAAGAGGAGATCGCCTGGATGCGCGACACGCGGGAGGAGCGGTACCGGCGCGCGGCGCATCTGCAGCTGCATATCGAGCGCGGGTGCGGTGAAGACGAAGCGGCGCGGAGACTGACCTTTCTTGCCGACTGGCTGGCCGAGGCCGCCGGCACCCCGGGAATGCGGAAGAGCTGGGTGGTGCCCCGCGACGCGGAGGATCTCGCCCGGGCCGAGGCAGATGCGCGACTGTTCGGCATGGCCGGAGTGGAAATCCGCTCTGATACGTTCCCCGATCCTCCGAACGTTGCCGTACCCTGGCTGGCGTCGCTGCGCACAGAGGATACGACCTTTTTCCGACGGTCCGCATCAGCGGCCGCGTTCGACTGCGACGCGGGTCTTCTGCGCTGCCTGGACCTTCGTGATCTGCCGCCGCGGCCCCTGGTGCTCAGCTCCCACCCGGATGACGTTTACAAGGAGTATTTCGAATTTCTCACCGGTCTGCCCGCATGGGTGGAGAAAAGTCTCCCGGCCTGGCGCGATCAGCTGCAGCTCAAATATGCACCCCGCATCAAATCCTGGGTCGAACTCCGGTATGCCAATCAGCTTTACAAGGTCTACGAGAAAGCCGGAAACCGGCTCTCCTTCCTGCCCCAGGGGAAAAACTGGAAGTGGATGCGCGTGCAGCGGCTGTTTCACGGAAATGACCTGAATTACCTTTCCACGGGCTGCCTCGAACACTCCCATCGGCCGCCGTCGATCGACTATTTCCTCCCGCATATCACCGGTGATCACGCGCGTGATTTCTACGGCATTATCGGAAATCCTGTGGAACACAGTATCGGCGATGTTTTCCACCGTGCCCTCTCCCAGAAGTACGACGGCGCACAGGCGACGTATGTGAAAATTCCCCTCGCCGCAGCGGAGATCGACAACTGCCTTCACCTGCTCCCGCAGATCGGATTCAAGGGCCTCTCTGTCACCTCGCCGCTGAAAACGGCGGTCTGCAATTCCAATTTCGTGGGAACCGAGCTCGAAATCACCGCGGGAAACACTCTGTCTCTTGAAAAGGGCAGTTTCCTTCTCTATGACACGGATGAAAGGGGAATGGACGCTTCCCTTGCCGATATCGAGACTGACGGAGTCGAGCCGGGGTCCGTTCTGATTTTCGGCAGCGGGGGAGTGACCGCTGCAATCACGCGCGCGCTCGAGACGCGCGGATGGGGACCCATTATGGTCGTTCGTGCGCGCGATGGGTGGCCGCCCCCCGGCGAAGGCGCGCTCCAACTGATTGTGAACGCTTCCGGCAGGGACGCGGCAGCGGAGAGCGGTGTCCCCGCCTGCGCGGCCTGGCTCGATCTCCGCTACCGGGATCTGCCCGCACCGCCTCCGGGCGCTGAACGATTTTACGGCGGAATGACGTTCTACAAACAGCAGGCGCTTGCACAGCGGCGCCTGTGGGGTCTGGCTGACGGCGCTGACCACCCGCTTCTCTAGCAACATCCTGCGGAGTATGTATGCGTGGCAACAGTTTTGGAAATTTCCTCGTTTTGACCAGTTTCGGTGAGAGTCATGGTCCTGCAGTCGGTGCGGTGATCGACGGCTGCCCTGCGGGAGTCGCGCTCTCCGCCGAGCACATCGACGCCGCGCTTGCCCGTCGGCGTCCGGGGCAGTCGATCATCACAAGCGGCCGCCGGGAAGACGATCACTGCGAAATTCTGAGCGGGGTCTACGAGGGACGAACGCTCGGCACACCCATCGCAGTCGTCGTGCGCAGCCGGGATGCGCGAAGCGGTGATTACGACCCGAATGTATTTCGCATCGGTCACGCCGATCGCGCATGGGAAGACAAATTCGTGCATCGGGATCACCGGGGCGGGGGACGCGCATCCGGGCGTGAGACGATCGCGCGCGTGATCGGGGGCGCGATTGCCGAACGGATACTTCCTGAATCTGTTAAAATTGTTGCTTTTGCCAGACAAATCGGGCATGTCGCGCTCAAGGCGACTCCGAAAGAGCTCACGCGCGCGGACGTTGACGCGTTTCCCACTCGATGTCCTGAGCGGATGGCGGACGCGGCGATTACCGAGGAACTGCTGCGGCTCAAAGAGCAGGGGGATTCTATCGGCGGGATCGTCGAACTCCATATCGACGGTGTTCCCTCCGGGCTGGGCGAACCGGTCTTTCGCAAAGCGAAGTCCCGGCTTTCCGACGGAATCATGTCGATCGGTGCCGTCAGCGGGGTGTCGCTCGGTGATGCGTTCACCGAAAGCCTCCTTCCCGGTTCAGAATTTCATCGACCCGTCGCCAACGCCCCGTCCGGCACGGCAGAGCGCTCGTATGGCATCCAGGGCGGTATCACCAGCGGTCAGAGGATCATCATGCGCGTTGCGATAAAACCCGTCAGTACGACCGGAACGATGGCCCGGGAGGGCAGGCATGATCCCTGTATCGTCCCACGCGTGATCCCCGTCATTGAAAGCATGGCGGCGCTGATCCTCGCGGATCTGCAGCTTGCCGCCCGTCTCGATAACATCTGATACATCGCTTCAGCGAAAGAAATCGGCCGACATTGTCACAGTCTCTATCCTCCCGTTTCGCGTTTCCCGGGCGTTCCGGAACCTTCCGCGCGTTCCAGCATCGGAATTTCCGCCTGTTCACCGCCGGACAGCTCGTCTCCCTCATCGGGACATGGGCCCAGCGGCTTGCCGTCGGCTGGCTTGCGTGGGACATTTCCCACTCGGCCTTTCTCGTCGGCGCCGTGAGCTTCGCCGGTCTTTTTCCGGGAGTGCTTGCCGGACCGTTTGCAGGATCTGTCGCGGACAGCATGAATCGATTTCGACTGCTCAAAATCACGCAGGTCGCATTTCTCATCCAGGCCGCGGCGCTCGCCGCTTTCACTTTGACCGGCTGGATCACCATTCCGGTTCTCCTTCTGCTTGAGACCGTCCTCGCCGTCATCACCGCGTTCGACATTCCCACACGCCAGGCATTCGTCATCGAAATGGTAGGGAAGGCAGACCTTGCCAATGCCATCGCGATCAACTCCACGACCGTGAACATCGCCCGGATGCTCGGACCGGTGGTCGCCGGCGTGATCATCGTTACGGTAGACATCGGCGAAGCCTTTCTTTTCAATGCAGTCTCCTATATCGCCGTGCTGATCAGCCTTTCGATGATGCGGATCGAACCCCGCATCCCCGAGCCGCGCACCCAGCGCATCGCGGCGCATGTGCTGGAAGGACTCCGGTATGCGTGGCACAGGAAAAGTATTCGCACGTACCTGCTGCTGTTCTTCATCATGGCGCTTTTCGGCATGCCCTACGGGACGCTCATGCCTGTCGTCGCAGAAGCACGCTTCGGCATGGGCGCGGCTGGGCTCTCATGGCTGGTAGCCGGTTCGGGCCTGGGAGCGACGATAGGCGCCCTGTACCTCGCTTCACAGGAAAGCACCACCGGACTCCCGCGCAAACTCCTGGTCGCGGCAGCATTCTTCGGCAGCAGCCTGATCGTCTTTGCGCTCCTGAATGATTTCGTCCTGGCAGTTCTGTTTATCCCCGTTTGCGGTTTCGGCATGATGATGCAAATGGCCGGAAACAATATCCTCCTGCAGACCAATGTCGACGAGGCGCAGCGCGGCCGCGTCATGAGCCTGCTGAGCATGAGCTTCCAGCTCGCGATGCCGCTCGGCAGTCTGTGGATGGGCACCGTCGCCGAACACTTCGGCGTCGCCGTTCCCTTTTTTCTTGGCGGTTCCCTTTGCCTCATCGCCGCTGCGGTCCTGGGCTATCTTTGGTGGCGGCAGAAGGGGGAAAAGGAATCCATTCCGTGATTCTTACATCACATGTGGAAACAGCTGACGCCTCAAAGCGGTTTAATCAGGATATGGAAACTCGCAATAACTATGGAAAACGCATGAAAACACTTCTCGTTGCTCTGGCACTGCTCGTTTTCGCCGGTGGTGCTCAGGCCCAGGTCGGCAAGCCGGCTCCTGCATTCTCCCTGAAAGACAAAGATGGAAAGACGATCACCCTCGAATCCCTGAAGGGAAAAGTTGTGGTGCTGAACTTCTGGGCGACCTGGTGTCCCCCGTGCCGCGCGGAAATTCCCGCATTCAAAAGCGCGTATGGAAAATACCGGGAGAAGGGTGTGGAAATCGTCGGCGTCTCCCTCGATCACAATGGCTGGGAAGTCATCACCCCATTTGTCAAGCAGAAGCAGATCGAGTACCCTGTCGTGCTGGGAGGAGCGGAAATCGCACGGGCATACGGCAACATCCAGTCGATTCCTACGACGATCATCATAGATCGCAGCGGAAAAATCGTCGACAGCCACGTTGGCGCCATGACGGAGACCGCCCTGGTAAAATCGTTCGAAAAACTGCTCTAGACCAGTTTTTCCATCGCTTCGGCGAGGAGATCGACTTCAATGATTTCGATCCCTCGCTTTTTTTTATCCGCGATTCCGCCCCGTGGTACGATAATGCGTTTGAAACCGAGTTTTTCCGCCTCCACGACCCGTTTTTCCACCTGTCCCACCGAACGGACCTCCCCGCCGAGTCCCACTTCACCCACGACTGCCGTCGCGTGATCGATCGCCCTGTCACGCGCGCTCGAAACGATCGCCGCGCACACGGCAAGATCCACCGCAGGTTCGTCTATCCGAACTCCGCCCGCGATATTCACGAACACGTCGTACTGCCCGACGTGCATGCCGAACCGTTTCTCAAGCACGGCAAGCAGCAGCGACACACGCCGCGCGTCGAGACCCGACATGGTACGCTGAGGAGTCCCGTAATTGCTCGGAGTCACCAGCGCCTGCACTTCGATGAGGAGCGCGCGTGTCCCCTCGAGACTGCTGGTCACACAGGACCCTGAGATACCGTGCGATCGATCGGAGAGAAACACCTCGCTGGGATTGCTGACCTCACGGAGTCCGTTTTCCTGCATTTCGAAAATGCCGATTTCGTTCGTGCTTCCGAACCGGTTCTTCAGTCCCCGAACGATGCGGTAGCTGTGATGATGGTCGCCCTCGAACTGCAGGACGGTGTCGACCATGTGCTCCAGCACCCGCGGACCGGCGATGACGCCATCCTTTGTCACGTGCCCGATCACGATCATGGGGATGTTTTCGGATTTCGCGTGCCTGAGCAGCACTGCCGTGCTTTCCCGCACCTGCGAAATGCTGCCGGGCGCACTTTCGAGCTCGGGCCGGAACACGGTTTGGATCGAATCGATCACGACGAGGTCCGGTTTCTGTTCCTGAACTGCACGAAGAATGGCATCGAGATTCGTCTCCGCGAGCACGAGGAAGTGTTCACCCCCAACCTTCAGGCGTTCGGCACGCAGCTTTATCTGCCGCAGGGATTCTTCCCCGGAGACGTACAGAATCCGCGTTTCCGCCCGGCCCAGCTGCATCATGAGCGTGGATTTCCCGATCCCCGGATCTCCCCCCAGCAGGATCATCGATCCAGGGACGATCCCTCCTCCGAGGACGCGATCGAGTTCGACCAGTCCGGTACGCAGTCGTTCGTCCTGCTGCGCATCCACGCGCGTGATGGGATACACGCGGGCGTCACCGGTCGCCGCGCGCGCGCCCCGGCCTGCGCTTTCCTGGCGCACGACCTCCTCGACGAGCGTGTTCCATTCCCCGCAGCTGTCACATTTACCGCTCCAGCGCATTGCTGACGCACCGCAGGCCTGGCACACATAGCGTGTTTTCTGTTTTGCCACGTTCAGCGCGTCTTCATGATGGTGTTTTCCAGCGCGACTTCCTGGATACGGAACGAGCCGGAGAATTTCACGCGCACGGGGGCATCCGCCGTGTCGAAGGATTTCGAAATTCCGTTGACGGTGGCCTCGACCGAGCCTGTCAGCGCACCGTCCGCATTGCTCTCGATTTTCAGGGTCCCGTCGCATGACTGTCCGTCGATGCGTTTCTTCTCCTCACCGAGGTAGAAACGGTAGAAGGAGATTTTTCGGGCATCCGCGAGATCATAGGTTCCCGGAGCGAACGAAGGAAGCTCGATTCCAAACCACGTTTCGAGCGAGGTCTCACCCTGTTTGTCAAAGCTGCTGATGACGAGCACTTCGTCCGCACCCGGTTTGAGCTGAATGACGCGAATCGCCTGCAAAGGGTCATCGACATCTTTCGGATCGCCGATCACGGCTCCTTTCACATAATATCGCTCGGTGTAGGTGAACACGCGCTCGGGCTCCACGGGCTTGACCGCGGTTTCTTTCTCAACGGGAGGCGGTTCGGGCTTTACCTGTTCTTCAGTGGAAGAACATGCCGAAAACAACAGAATTGCCGCAAAAAGCGCAGTGACGGTGTAATTCATGATCCCTCCGGGATGTTGTATTTCAAAGAGTAGAGATTTCTTCGTCGAAAAATGTTTCCAGCAGACGCTGGGCGGCGAGCAGCGCGGGCTTCTCGCCCGTGGATACGGCGGTTTCAAGTGCCGGAAGCAGTTCCGCCACTCCCGGGTGCTCCCGAAAGCGGTCCTGCAGCGCCTGGCGGATGCTCTCATGCATCCAGGACAGCGCCTGTTCCCGCCGCTTCTTCTCGAGCCAGCCGTTTTCCTTCATGCGCCTGCGATAGTCTTCGATGCTCTCCCATATTTCGGCAATTCCCGCGCGCGTGAGCGCCGAACACGTCAGTACGGGAGGATGCCAGTCGGGCGCCGGATATTTCATCAGGTGCAGTGCGCCTTCATACTCGGAGCGGGCCAGGCGGGCGGGTCCGAGATTGTCGCCGTCGGCCTTGTTTATCGCGACGGCATCGGCCAATTCCATGATGCCGCGTTTTATCCCCTGAAGGGAATCTCCCGCACCGGCGAGCATCAGCAGGAGGAAGAAGTCGACCATGGAATGGACCATGGTTTCCGACTGTCCGACGCCGACGGTTTCAACGAAAACGACATCGAAACCTGCCGCCTCGCAGACGAGCATCGCCTCGCGCGTCTTGCGTGCGACACCGCCGAGGGATCCGGCAGACGGGGAAGGACGGATAAACGCGTTCGGATCCACAGAGAGTTTCTCCATCCGCGTCTTGTCTCCCATGATGCTGCCGCTCGACAGCTGGCTGCTCGGATCGATCGCCAGCACTGCGATACGATGCCCGCGCTCGGTCAGCCAGGAACCGAGTGCCTCGATGAAGCTGCTTTTTCCGACACCGGGAACACCGGTGATTCCGATCCGGATGGCTTTTCCCGTATGCGGAAGCAGCCGTTCCATCACCGCGAGCGCCTTGCGCGTATGCTCTGCTTTCAGAGATTCGATCAGGGTGATCGTTTTCCCGAGGATCACGCGATCGCCGGCAAGAATGCCGTCGACATGCTCTTCGACCGACAGTTCACGCGACGGGCGGCGACGGGCCGACGGTGCCGTACTGCCGGGAGATTCCACTCCCGGTCGCACGCCAAGACGTCCCCCGGAGCCGCGCGCGGTCCCTTCGTCGCCGGATTCCGCCCCGCTGTGGGCTTCGCTATTTATGTCGTCGGGATGCATATCTATGGCTGTCGCGGTTGACCGGACCGTATGCTAGAACAGGCGATTGTAGCCGTTCAGCGCCGCGACCCGGTATGCCTCGGCCATTGTCGGGTAATTGAAAGTCGTTGTCATGAAATACTTGATCGTATTGACCGGCGCGGGCTGAGACATGATGGCCTGCCCGATGTGCAGAATTTCCGCCGCATTCTGTCCGAAACAATGAATACCCAGAAGTTCGAGCGTCTCGCGGTGAAAAAGGATCTTGAGCATGCCGGCTGTTTTCCCGGTGATCTGTCCCCGTGCGAGGTTGCGGAAGAATGACCGACCGACTTCATACGGAATCCGCGCCTCGGTGAGTTCGCGCTCCGTCTTCCCGACGGAACTGATTTCCGGCGTGGTATAAATGCCGGTGGGGAAGTCCTTGACGAGGTGATCCTCGCAGATCCCGTTGACGATATGCGTGCCGACAAAACGTCCCTGGTCGTAGGCCGCGCTCGAGAGGGAAGGAAAGCCGACGATATCGCCCACGGCGTAGATGTGCGGATGCGTCGTCTGGTACTGCTGGTTCACCTTGATGTTGCCGCGATGGTCGATCTCGATACCGAGCGCCTCGAGTCCGAGACCTGCCGAGTTCCCTGTCCGGCCGTTTGCCCACAGGAGAATATCGGACTTGATTTTCTTACCCGTCTTCAGGTGCAGCACCACGCCGTCATGCAGCACTTCCACGCGCTCGTATTCTTCGTTCTGCCGTATGAGAATGCCTTCCTCGTCGCGCATGTGATACGACAGGGCATCGCTGATCTCGTCGTCGAGAAATTCGAGCATGCGCTGCCGCGTGTTCACGAGATTGACCTTGACATCCAGTCCGCGGAACGCGGAGGCGTATTCGGAACCGATGACTCCGGCGCCGTAAATGGTGATCGAATCGGGAATGCGCTGGAGTTTCAGAATCGTATCGCTGTCGCAGACAAAGGGGTTGTCGAAGTCGACATCCTCGGGGTGATAGGGATGGGATCCCGTTGCGATCACGAAGTTGTCGGCCGTAAGCCGCCGGACGGCGCCGTCGGCCTCGTGCACACTGACCGTATGCGCATCGACGAAACTGGCAGTGCCGCGAATGACTTCTATGTCGTTGCGGTCATAGAAACCCTGGCGATCGCGTACCTGCTGCGCGACCACATCGTCCACGACCGACATGAGCTCTTCATAATTCATCTTCAGATTCCGGGTCACCCTGTCGAACAACCGGTTGTGGCGAAGTTCGGCATACTGAAGAATGACATGTATCAGTGTTTTGCTGGGAATGGTCCCCCAGTGCGTGCAGCCGCCGCCGACTTCGAAATGGCGCTCGATGACCGCAACAGACTTCCCGGCCTTTGCCGCCTTGATGGACGCACCTTCTCCTCCGGGACCGCTTCCTATAACGATAACGTCGTATGTATTTTCCATGAATCCAGGACCGTTCATTTGGGAGACTTCCCACAATATACGGAATGGGGCGTGAATGAAGAAAAAGCGCGTCTTTCACCCGGGGGAAGAGGAGAACTGTCCGCCATCCGGAAGTGCATTGAATTTCATGCACGGTTTTGTTGTTTTATCACACGTCCCCTTCATCATAGAAAGGATCGCAATGAAATACATGGCTCTCGCCGTTTTCCTGCTTTTCGCCGCCATTTCGCCGCAGATGCAGGCACAGGATCACGGCATCAGTGCGACCGCCTCGAAGAAAGGCACACAGGCAAAACGGAGTGCAACCAGTCAGAAGGACAAGTCCATGTCGAAAATCGAGAAATCCGACAGTGAGTGGAGAAAGATTCTTACCCCGGAGCAATTCCGCATCCTCCGCGAGAAAGGCACGGAGGTTGCATTCACCGGGAAATACTACAAGACGGATAAGGACGGCAATTATCGCTGCGCCGGCTGTGGAAATCTGCTGTTCACCTCGAAGGACAAATTCGATTCAGGCTGCGGCTGGCCCAGCTTCACGTCCCCTGCGGACAATAAGAACATCACGATTCACAGGGATCTCAGTCATGGCATGATCCGCGAGGAAGTACGCTGCGCGAAATGCGGGGGCCATCTCGGACACGTGTTCGATGACGGTCCGCAACCCACCGGACTTCGCTACTGCATCAACTCCGCCTCCCTCGACTTCGATGCGAGTGAGAAAAAATGAACAGGACAGGGCCGCCCGAGGGGCGGCCCGTCAATACGTGCCGGAAGAACGAATTTATTATAGCATAAACCTTCCGCCTCCCGACACCGACTCATCTCCTGGCTATTGCTCCATCGGCACGAACGTAATCAGCGCGATCGCGGCACCGCCCGGGTCCTGGATCAGGGCAAACCGACCTACTGTCGGGATGTCCGTCGCCGGATAGAGAATTTTGCCGCCAAGGCTTTCAACACGCGCGATGGTCGCATCGATGTCGGCCACGGCGATATATCCCATCCAGTGCGGCGGAAGGTGCTCCATCTCCGCAGTCATCCCCATCATACCACCGACGTTGATCCCGTTCTGCTGAAAGAGCGTGTAAGTTCCTGTGGGCATGTCCATGTCCACGGCTTCCCAGCCGAGCAAATCGCTGTAGAACGCCTTGCATTCCGCAGTATTCCGTGTCGCGAGCTCGTTCCATGCAAAAGTACCGATCTGGGGTTCGGGTTGTTCAGCCATCATTTCCTCCGTTAGGTTAGACAAATGGATACGTGGACCTCAAAAATACATGCGCGTCGCGCTGAACGCAAGGGTATTTTTTTCTGCCCTCAAAACGGAACAAATGCCTGTCTCATGTGTTCTTCTTTCGTAACAAAACAGGTCATTGTTTTGTCTCTTGAAAGGCAGCCGATTTTTGAAGTTGTTTATGAAGCGAAATTCTTAACGCATTTCAATTAAAAAAGTTGTCCGTCTGGCGTCCCGGGTATTTACACCGAGACGAAAAATTCCTATACTACGCTGACGTGTTCCGGAAACCTTGAATGCACAAAACAACCGGGCCTGTATGGTGATACGATACGTATTTGCTTTCCTCGTTGCATGTGCCCTTCTCCAACCGGTGAATGCCCAGCCGACGCTGATTTTCAAGCGCGTCGAGGTGATGTATCCGAAGATACGTCTGGCATTCAAAGTGACCTGTGGGGGGACTTTCAGCAACGATCTCCAGCCTCAACATTTCCAAGTCTACGAAAACGGTCTTCCTGTCAAGAATGCGACGCTCTGGTGTCCGCCGGAGCCGGACTGCTGCGTATCGGTCGCGCTGGTGCTCGACAGATCCGGGAGCATGGATTCGACGAAACTGCCCTACGTCAAACAGGGCGCTACCGCTTTCGTCAATTCCATGAATCCGGATGGTCTGCCCTGCGATGAAGCGGCGGTGGTCACGTTCAACGAGGAAGTGACGCTCGATGTCGGTATGACCAGCAGCAAGCCGCAGCTGATTGGTGCGGTCAATGCCATGAAGGGCAACGGATGGACCGCCGTCTGGGATGCTGTCGCAGTCGGCGTGCAGGAGCTGTCGAATGCGGGGAAGAACCGCTGCCGCGCAGTGGTGGTGCTTACCGACGGCGGCGACAACGCCAGCCAGTATTTCCGAACGGTGCAGGCCGTAGCGCAGTTTGCGCTTTCCCAGGATGTCAAGGTCTACACCATCGGCTACGGGGTCGAACCCGGGAAGGCCGCCGACAACGCGCTTCGTTTTCTGGCGAATGCAACCGGCGGCGAATATTACCAGTCGGCCACGGGTCAGGACCTGGCGCAGATTTATGCGAGCATCAAGGAGTCGGTCAAGGACGCCTTCCAGGAATGCTACATCGAGTATGAAACCGGCTGTCCGGATGGATCACAGCGCGTCGTCGAACTGCAGCTGCTGAATTACTGCGGCGGTTCCGCCGCGCAGACCCGTACCTACATCGCTCCGCTCGACAGGTCGCAGTTCCAGCCCGTGGGTCTTGGAATCGGCAACGGAGAGGTCGCGTCGACAAAAGACATCGTCATTCCGGTCACGCTCGAGACGCCCGTGCACGGCATCTTCAGCAAATGCAACTTTACCATCGGCTTCGACCGCAATGTTGTCGGACTGATGAGCGTGACTACAACCGGGACACTCCTCGAAGGAAAGAGCTTCAATGCCCAGATCGTCGGATCCGGTGCGATACTCACCGTGCAGGAGAACATCGAGCTCAATACGCTCGGCGGGGTGCTGTGCTACCTGCATTTCCGTGCGGGAGATGTCGCACAGGTGACCTACACGCCCATTCAGCTCATCAACTGGTCCTTTGACGCTTACTGTCTCATACCTCAGATGCATGACGGGCGGCTCATCATCACGCCGCGCGAACCGAATCTGACCTGCGAAGTCGCGGGACCGGATGCGCTGAACTGGAACGACCAGGACAAGCGATACGAACCAAATCCCTTCAACGTTTCCATCACCGTGATGAACTCCGGCACGAAGGAGGCATGGAACGTCAGGGCAACCATTGTGACGGATCCCTCCATCGTCGACCTCGTCTCACCGACCGAGACCACGCAGATCGTCACACCCCGTATCATTCCGCCAGGCGGAACGGCGACGGCCCAGTGGACTCTCAGGGCGACGAAACAGGAAAACCTGGATTCCATTCCGATTTATTTCTCCGTTCAGTCGGACAATCATCCCATCATCGCCTGCTGGAAACGGATCCTCGTCGATCCCGCCCTCAGTTCCGCGATCGTCTGCGAATTGAACGCCCCGGATACGATTTACTTCCGCGAGCAGTATTACGAGCCGGAGGAATTCGACATCCATGTCCGGGCACATAACATCGGCAGCGGACAGACGCGCGATGTGCGCGCGCAGCTTCTGCAGGACACCCGCTTCACCATCATTCCGCCCGCATCGCAGAATCTCGCCGACGTGCTGCTTCCGAGCGAGTGGGCAGACGGCACCTTCCGCGTGAAGATTCATCCGCGGGATACGGACGGATATGACACGGTAAGAGTGAACGTGCAGGGCGACGATACAAACCCGGCATGGTGTCAGTACCCGATATGGGTGCAGCGGGTACGCATGCCCGAGTTCACGCTGACGTGTTCGACGCCGATTGATTCGCTCGTGTTCAACGACGCGACGTACGACTACGAACCGAATCCCTTTACCGTCACCACGGTTGCGACAAATATCGGTGAAACGTATGCCGAAGACTGCGTGCTCATGCTCGCAGGTCCGCCGCGATTCACCCCGATCGGGACGAACCTCCGTCCCGAGGGAACAATGCAGATCGGCGACACGCGCAGCGAACAGTGGAGCATTCGTGCACTGCCGCGCACGGTCGCAGCATGGGACACGCTGCTGTTCCAGGTTCTCGGCAAAGGCGGACTGGGGAAGCAGATCGTCATTGCGGAATGCCGACTGCCCGTCTACGTCCCCGCCGTGCGCAGGCCCGAATACGAGCTGACCTGCAGCGCGCCAGACTCCATGCAGTATGTCGACAACAAGTATCAGCCCGATCCTCTGACGTTCTCCCTCCTCATCCGGAACGTGGGGAACGCTGCAGGCCGGGCCCTGACTCCCACCATCGTACCACCGGCTTCGGTTTCCCTGGCCGATGGCGAGGTCGCGGAACGCTATGTTCCTGCGCTCGGGGTCGGAGAATCCGTCAATCTCACATGGAACCTCACACCGGAACTTCGCGCCTACGACGGTGATTCCCGCATCTGCGTCCAGGTGATTGATTCCATCGGCATTTCCGAGCAATGCTGCACAGATGTCTTCATCCCGAAGACCGAAAATCCCATTCTGATGCCGTCATGCTGGTCGATCGACACGCTGTTTCTCGACAGCCAGACCGGGGCATATCTCGGCAACCCGTTTGAAATCGCACTCAATCTGACAAATGTCGGCCTCGGTGTCGCGAAGAATGTTCATGTTTCCATCTCCGTACTCGGATCCTACATGCAGCTCATCGACCCGATCGAGCAGGTCGTGGGGGATCTCGATGCGGGTGCGTCTGACCGGGTCCTCTGGCGGGTGAAAGCCCTCAAGCGCGATCTGCCGGCGGATATTCCCTTTATCATCACGATAACCAGCGACAATCATGCGACACGCGAATGCCAGCTCCAGGTGCACGTCCCCGCGATGCAGACACCGGTTCTCGAAGGAGTCTGCTCGTCGTTCCCTGAAGATTCTCTCTTCTTCGACTGGAGCACCGGCAAGTTCGAGTACAGCGAATGCACGCTGACCTTCACGGTCACGAATACAGGAGCCATCAACGCGCTGGATGTCACGGCGCTTCTCGTGCCGCCATCCGGTATCACACTGGTCACGGGCGAAGAGACGCTGAAGCCGCTGAATCCCTCCGTCCTCGAACCCGGGGCCAGCGGTACGGTCACCTGGAAATTCCGGGCCATGCGCTCGAATGAAAATCAGATCCGGGAATTCCGCTTCATCGCGCGTGCGGACAACGCATCCGACGCCGTGTGTCTCGACGAACTCTTCGTCGAGGGATCGCCGCGGCATATCACGCTTTCCTTCCCTGACTACACTCTGCTTCGCTATGGCGAAAAGCAGGATATCCCGATATACATCGACCGCACGATCGGCAAGGACCTTTCCGAGTACGTGCTGCAGCTCTACTACGATGAATCCGTACTGAACATTCTCGGCGTTTCAAATGCCGGGACGCTGACCGGACTGGGCTGGGTCGGGGCGAAAATAAAGCCCTGGGGCGACGGTCATATCGAGATCAGCGACTATACGACGGGGACGCCGCTTGCACGTGAGGAAGGCATCCTCCTCAAGCTGCAGGTCGAAGGTGTTTTCAACGAAAACAGCGACATCTCCGGTTACGGCGAGTCCATTCTGCACATTGATTCGACCACTTCGATTCTCAATCGCGGAGAGATCCGGCTCTCGACCGTGAACGGCCGCGTCATCGCGACCAATCAGTGTCTCGAACCGCTGGTCGCAACCGAGCGCTACGTGCTCCGCCAGAACAGACCCAACCCATTCAATCCTGAAACGGTCATTGAATTCATCCTGCCGCAGGACGATTATATCCGCCTGATTGTTTTTGATCGTCATGGTCGCGAAATCCAGGTCCTCGCCGATGGATATCATACGAAGGGAAGTCACATCGTCCGCTTCTCCGGCGAGCACTACCCGTCAGGACTGTATTTCTACCGACTGGAAACACCGCACCACATTGACGTGCGCAAGATGATACTCTCACGTTAACGGAATGAAATTTCTTTCTCGCATTCATGATGTCGGCAGTGCAAGGACCGCTACGGTCCTTGCATTGTTCATGCTGTTCGCTTCGTCGCTGCTTTACGGCCAGAACGATGATCGGAGGATGTTCTGTACGACAACGGGGCCCGATTCGATTTTCTTCGACAAGACCGACTATAACCGGTACCTCCCGGGGATTTTCACGATCGATGTCGTCCTCGCGCATATCGGTAACACGGCAATCGATTCCGTCGTCGCCTTTCCGCGCTCCAATCAGCGTTTCACCATCATTCCTCCGGCCAGCCGTCTGCTCGCGGCCCGCATGATGCCCGGCGACACGCTTCGCACGGATTTCACGTTCCAGGTGAAGCCGCGCAGTGTCAGCGGGCTCGACACGATCATCGTCGCGGTGTCGGGGAAAGACGGTGCACGGACCGAGTGCGTTCTGATCGTCTGGGTGGAAAAGGAATACAAACCGGTGAACGAGGTTCTCTGTCCGCCGCCGGGCAGCATCACGCTCGAATTCGTCGATTCGCTCAACAGCTATGTCCCATCTCCACTGGTGATTCCCGTGTCCGTGATCAATCACGGGGACGCGCCCTCGAAGGAGACGCGCCTGTTCTATGTCGCGACGGAATCGGTCACCCCGGCCGACGGCCAGGAATATGTGCTCGACCTCGGAACGATCGCTCCGGGCGAACGCGTCGACCGCGTGTTTCTTCTCGAGGCGGTTCCGCGCGGCAGCGACACGACCGTCGTGCTGCACTTCGAAGTTCAGGGAAAGGGCGGGCTCGGTGATCGTATCATCGATACGGTCTGTTCCTATTCGCTCGATATCCCGAAAACCCGCGACGTGCTGTTCGAGCTCAGCTGCGAAAGCGATCCGCAGATACGATTCGAGGACGGCCGGTACATCCCGAACCCCTTCAGCTGGGATGTGACCGTGCGGAACACGGGCACCAGCAAAGCGAAAAACGTGCGCGCCACCATTTCGCTCCCGGTCGCCTACGTACTCGAAAGCGGCAGCACGGAGATCCTGATCGGGAACATGGACCCGGGAGACGTCCGGTCCGTTTCATGGAACGTGCGTGCGAAACCCGTGTACATTGCGGACCGCAGCGAAATCTGTGTGCGCGTATTCGATGAGTTCAACCGTATGGCCACCTGCTGCGACAGCGTCTCGCTCCCGGCCGTCCGTACACCCAGTCTGTCCGCATCCTGTGTCATCACTCCCGATACGGTCCGTGTCGATTCACAGACCGGGCTTTACCAGCCGGCCGAGTTCTCGATCGACATCGATGTCCAGAACCTCGGCAACGACGACGCGGATTCTCTCTTCGCTGAAATAATAATAGCAGATCCGGATATCCGTTTAGTCTCGCCGGCGTCGCCGCGCGTTTTCGTGACCGAACTGCTCGCGCCCGCTTCCGTTGAAACGGTCCGGTGGCAGCTCGCACCTCTTCCGGTGCAGGCGCCGCGCGACCTGATGATTCAGGTCCGCATCACCAGCCGCAACAGTCCCACGGTCACCACCAGCTGCGCGATTTTCATCGAAGCGGCGCTGCTACCTGCGCTGCGATGTACCGCGTTCACCGTGCCGGACGACACGCTGCACTTCAATACCTCGACGCTGGAGCACGATGTGCTCAGGTTTACGGCGGCAGTGACAAACTACGGAAGCATCGCCTCACGCGACATGCAGGCGACCATCCTGCTTCCTTCGGACATCGGGCTCTCGTCCGAGGAATCCGCGGTTCGCAGCCGCCCGGTTCCGCTCGAGATCGATTCGACGTGGACGGTCACCTGGACTCTCTCCCCGCTGAAAAGGCGCGAAGGTGCGCTCGATACGATTCGCGTGGAATTCCGAAGCGGCAGCATGTCTACCTACTGCGAAGACTGGATCTTCATCATCGGTATTCCTCCGGTCACTGTGTTCACCATTCCACGCAATGTCGTCGAGCGCTACAACCGGGAATTCACCATGCCCGTCCTTATCGATGAAAGCGAAAACAAGGATATTGACGAGCTGGAACTGTTCGTCACCTACGACGATACCAAGATCGAGTTTCTTTCCTGGGAGACAGATGAGACGCTGCTCGAAAGCGGATGGATCATCGGCGGAGCAGGCGGGAGCGGTCGCATTTCATTTCACGCCATCAACCAGAACAGTCATCTGGAGGGCAGCGGTGAACTGATCCGCATGAAGTACCGCGTGCGCTTCGGAGACGGCGACGACATTCTCAATGTCGCCTCATCTCCCCTCGAGTTCGATTCTCTCGCGAGCAGCGTGAACCGCGGAAGCATTCTCGCGCGTTATTACAACGGCGACGTGATTGTCAGCGGCGACTGCCTGTATCCTCTCAAGGCGACCCGGCAGTATGTCATCCTGAAGAACGCACCCAATCCGTTCAATCCGTCCACGCTTATTCATCTTTCGCTCCCGCAGCGTGCGTTCATTTCGCTGACGGTATTCGATGCGTATGGAAGGGAGGTCATGCGCGTATTCGATGGATCGATCGACGCCGGCAGCCACGATTTTCCCTTCGATGGAAGCGCCCTCTCGAGCGGAAGCTACTTTGCCATGCTTCGCGTCGACGGCACGCCGATCGCTCTGCGCCGTATGATCCTGCTTCGCTGACATACCCGTTCGCACGCATCTGCGTCTTAGGTCCGCAGCGCCGGGCGATGTACGGCGGGGCACACGTCTGCCCGCGTCACCGTCTCAAACGCGCGCGGGCGCTCTCTTGCAACTGACGCATCAATTCCCGTACTTATTTCGGAACCGCAGCAATATCATCATGGCATTCAGACTTTTCTGCATTTTCCCGCATCCCGACGACGAATCATTTCTCATGGGAGGGAGCATCGCATCGATGTCCGCCGCCGGGCACGACATTTCCCTTTACACGCTGACGCGGGGAGAGCGCAGTCGTAACGGCGCTTTCCTGTCTCTTTCGCCGGACGAGGTCGGAGCCCTTCGTTCGGAAGAGGTGCGCGAGGCTTCGCGTATCCTCGGTATCCGGGATTTCTTCCAGGCGGACTACCCCGATGGCGGCCTGCGTGACCTGGATCCCCGGGTTCTCGAGCGCGACATCGAGGAGAAAATTCGCACGCTGCAGCCGCATGTCCTCTGTACCTTCGACGTCCAGGGCGGCTCGGTTCATCCCGATCACATCACCCTCCACCATGTCGTCAAGCGTCTCTTCGTCGAACTGCGGGAGGAACTGTCCTGCCTGCAGCGACTGGTGTTCTGCGTTCTTCCGTCATCACAGATCGCACACTGGCCGCGCAAGGTATTCGGCGTACCCGATGAGCGTATCCATGCCGCGATAGATGTCGCCGCGGTGCATGAAACCGAGGCACGCGCACTCCGCGCGCATCAGACCGTCTATCGCGATGTGGAGGAACACAACTACGACAATTGGATGCTCTGGGAAAAGGAGTATTTCAGTTTTTACCAGGAGCGCTTCGCGCCACCGGTGACGGATCTGTTCCACGGTCTCTCTCCCGATTGAGACACCGCATCCCCTGTCACATCCTTCTGAATAGGAGAGTACAGCGATGAACGGAAAGCATGTCAGCCTCAATATGAATGTCCGCGGGCTCAAGCCGTCTGCGACTCTCGCAATCAATGAGCGCAGCAACGCGCTGCGCCGCGAAGGAAAGTCCATATTCAAGCTCGGCCTGGGACAGTCCCCGTTCCCTGTCCCCGACTGCGTGGTCAATGCGCTCCGGCACCACGCCCAGGAGAAAGACTACCTTCCGGTAAAGGGACTGCCGGAACTCCGCGAGGCTGTCGCGGATTTTCATCGCCGGAAGGACCACATCAACGCAAGCGCGGAGGGCGTGCTCATCGGTCCGGGTTCGAAGGAATTGATGTTTCTCCTGCAGCTGGTCTATTACGGAGAGATACTGCTGCCCACCCCGTGCTGGGTTTCATACGGACCCCAGGCGAAGATCATCGGTCGCAACGTGCAGCTCATTCAGACCACCTACGAAGAGCGCTGGCGCATTTCCGCGGCGCGCCTGCGCGCGTATCTCGAACACGAGAACGATACATTCCGACCCCGTCTGCTGATTCTCAATTACCCCGGAAATCCCGACGGGGAATCATACACCATGGAGGAACTTCAGGAGCTGGCGGAAGCCGCCCGGGAATATGAGATCATCCTTCTCTCGGATGAAATCTACGGGCAGCTTAAGCATCGCGGCGGACATTTCTCCGTCGGACGCTTTTATCCCGAAGGGACGATTATCAGTTCCGGTCTTTCGAAGTGGTGCGGGGCAGGAGGGTGGCGCCTGGGAACTTTCACATTTCCGAAAAGCCTGAGCTGGCTTCTCGACGCGATGGCTGCGGTGGCGAGCGAGACCTTCACGTCGGTCAGCGCGCCCATCCAGTATGCCGCGGTCCCGGCATTTCGCGGCGGTCCCGAGATCGAGGAATACCTCAGTCATGCGCGCCGGATTCTCCGGATGATCGGTACGCGCAGTGCCGCAATCCTCTCGGAGGCTGGCGTGCGCGTGCACAGTCCCGACGGCGCCTTCTACCTTTTCATGGATCTGGAGCCCTTCCGTGCGCCTCTCGCTTCACGGGGGATCCGTGACAGCAGGGAAATGTGTGATCGCCTTCTCATGGACACGGGTGTCGCGATACTCCCCGGCGCGGATTTCGAACGTCCGTCGAGCGAACTCTCCGCCCGTCTGGCCTATGTCAACTTCGACGGCGCCGAGGCGCTAGCCGCGAGCAAGGAAGTCCCTCTCGATCACGATCTGCCGGAAAGTTTTCTCGAGGTGCATTGTGCGGATACGCTGGAGGCCATGGCACGCATCTCCGCCTGGGTGAAGCAGAACGCGTCCGGGGACAGTTAATTCTGCGCGTACTTGGCGACGGTCTCCTTGCTGAAATTCACCGCGACCAGTTTCGAAATTCCCTCTTCTTCCATCGTCACGCCGTACAGCGTGTCGGCGGCCGCCATCGTACGCTTGTTGTGCGTGACCACGATGAACTGCGTGTTATTGGAGAATTCACCGATGATCTTGATGTAGCGATCGATATTCGCATCGTCCAGAGGCGCATCGACTTCATCGAGAATACAGAAGGGACTCGGTTTCACCAGGTAAATGGCGAAAAGAAGCGCGATGGCCGTCAGGGTTTTTTCACCGCCCGAGAGCATATCGATCGAGTGGGGACGCTTGCCGCGCGGTTTCGCCACGATGTCGATTTTCGCTTCAAGCGGATCTTCGTGCTCCTGAAGGATCAGGTCCGCCTCATCACCCTCGTCGAAGAGCGACTTGAAGATTCGGATGAAGTTCTCCCGTATCTGGTTGAACGTGTCGGAGAATTTCTGTTTGGCGGTTTCGTTGATCTCGCGAATCGTATCCCGCAGTGTCTGCTGTGATTCGACGAGATCCTGCCGCTGTTCGGTCAGCAGATCGAAGCGTTCCTTTTCCTCTTTCCACTCCTCGAAAGCAAGCGGGTTCACCGGACCGAGCGTGCGGATCTTCTGCCGCAGGTCGTTGATCTCCTCTTTCTCCTGTGCCAGGTCGAACACATCGTCTTCTGTTTCCTCGTTCAGGCTGAGCTCCATTTCGAACTCTTCCCTGGCCCTTTCCTCAAGGGAGACGATACGCTGCTTGATCTCGGAGACCTTCAGCTCGATTTCATGAACGAGGTTCATCTGCTGGGTCTGCTTCTGGCGATCGTCGTGCAGGGCTTTTTCGACGCCGCGTAATTCGACGCGTTTGGCTTCCAGTTCCTGCTCAATGACCGAGAGCGATTCGCGGGAGGCGGCATGAACCTGCTCCATCTCCCCGAGCTCCATGCGAAGACGGGAAATGACATCCACAAGACCGTTCGCCGCTTCCTCTGATTCGACGATTTCACGCGCGGCAGTGTCGAGCGCCTGTTCCGTCTCATGCAGCGTGGTGCTCAACCGATCGAATTCGTTGCGAAGATTCTGAATTTCGCCGCGCTTCTGTACCACTGCGACATTGGCCGCGTTGAGGGCCTCGTTGCTCTGGTTGTAGGATTTCTCGAGTTCCGCCAGGATCTCGTTTTCCTTCTGCACCTCTCTCTCGACCTCCGCCTGCAGGACACGCAGTTCCTCCAGTTCCGGTGCGAGTTCGGCATGACGCGAAGCAATTTCTCCCTGCTCGATCTCGAGTCGCTGCCGTTCCTCGGCATTCTTCTGCTGCACGCGTTCGAATTTTTCGATTTCGAACATCATCTGCGCAATGGTCCGTTCATGTGCGGAGAGATCCTGCTGCGTCTGTTTCATCTTCTCCGCGTATGCGCGAAGATCGATACCGCTGTATTCGAAGTTTTTGTCTTCCAGCAGTTCCTGGTTTTCGGCGAGTTTGAGTTTCAGTTCTTCCACTTCACGGGTCAGCGCGGCGATCTGGTCTTTCTTGCCGATCATGCTGCCTTCTTCCTGTCCGTGACTGCCGCCGCGCACGATGCCGTGACTGTCGAACATGTCGCCCGTGAGGGTCACGCAGCGCAGGTCGGGGTATTCCCGGATGCAGGTGTTCGCGACTTCCGCGTCACGGACGATCAGCACATGACGCAGGAGCATACTGAAGAGGTGGTTGTACTGCGACTCGTATTTCACCAGATCCACGGCCCAGCCGACGATGCCGTCGCCGGCGATAGGGAAGGTTGCGACGGTGCTTTCCGGAATGCGCGAAAGCACGGCGAATGTCGCCTTTCCTTTCCGATGATCCCGCAGGTTATGAAGACCGCTGATGGCTTCCGATACGTCGTTGACGAGAATGTAATGCGCGGCCTCGCCGAGTACGGATTCGACGGCGACGCGCAGATCCTCGCGCGTGTTGACTGCATCGGCGATGGTCCCGTAACGCGACGTCGACCAGTCCCGATTGCGCAGCAGGTGCTGCACACTTTCATTATAACCCTCGAGCCGGTCGACGAGACCATTGATGAAGTCAATGCGCGTCATTTTCTCGCCGATCATGCCCTGGATTTCGAACGCGCGGTTCTGCAGCAGATCGATTTCTCCGCGCAGCGCCTGCTTGTGTTCTTCCATCTGGTGGAACTCGCGTTCCGCTGCAAGAACGGTGTCGGAGAGGACTTCCTGTCCCGCGTCCTGTTCGGCGAGCCGGCCGCGCAGGGTTTCGAGATTGCTGCCGGCGTCGGCATCCTCGTTCGCCAGGCGTTCGATCATCTTCTCGATCGTTTCGGTCCGCGCGCTCAGGCGATCGACCTCGTTGTTCTGCTGCGAGATCTGCTGCATCAGCTGCATGCGTCGCTGCTGCCGGCCTTCCGACTGCAGCTTTTTCTGCGATACCTGTTCCTCGATCTGACGATGCGCCTCACGCAGCGTGCCGCTCTCGGCGTCAAGAATTTCCTGCTCGGACGCACGGCTTTCGAGTTCGTGCGTAAGCGCTTCCTTGCGCGCCTCTATTTCGCCAATACGGACATCATAATTTTGTTTCTCCTCTTTCAACCGCGCGGCGCGCTGGAGGAGCGAGCGCTCGCGCTCTTCGTTGACCAGAAGCTGCTGCCGTGTTTCGTTGATGCGCGCGACGAGTCCGGAGAACTCCTCGCGGCGCTCATCGAGGCGGTGCTCGATGTCATTCTCTTCGTTGCGATGTTCCTCGAGCAGCACCTCCTCCTCGTCCATCCTGCGCGCCATGGTGTCACGCTCCTCGATGGTCACCAGCAGCCGTTCCTCGAGCGGAGACAGCCGGCGGAAAAGGTTGGTGTAATCGCGCTGGAGAACGTCCACTTCCAGAACGCGCAGCCGTTCCATGTACTCGTTATAGCGCTCCGCTTTCTTTGCCTGGCGATTCAGCGAGTTCACGGTTTTCCCGACTTCCGTGATAATATCTTCCACGCGAAGGAGATCGCTGTCGACGTCTCCCAGTTTCCGCAGCGCCTCCTTTCGGCGGGCCTTGTACTTCGTCACTCCAGCCGCTTCTTCGAACAGTCTGCGACGCTCCTCCACCTTGTCGCTGAGAATGGTCTCGACCATTTTCAGCTCGATGACGGAATACGCGTTCGCACCCATCCCGGTATCCATGAACAGATTCAGGATATCCTTCAGGCGGCAGGTCGTGCGATTGAGCATGTACTCGCTTTCACCGGACCGGTACACGCGGCGCGTGATCGTTACTTCATTGTATTCGAGGGGGAGGATTCCCTTGTTGTTCTCGATGGTCAGCGACACTTCCGCCATGCCGATGGGCTTGCGCATTTTCGTGCCGTTGAAAATCACATCCTCCATTTTATCGCTTCGGAGAGTGGAATAACGCTGTTCACCGAGCGCCCACCGGAGGGCGTCGACGATGTTGGTCTTGCCGCAGCCGTTAGGACCCACGATGGCGGTGACACCGTCGTTCAGGACAACGTTGGTTTTATTGGCAAATGATTTGAACCCGAAGATTTCGAGCTTGCTTAGATACATAGACCCTTACTCTATTAAATGATATCAGGCGACGGACCGCGAGACGGTCCACCAGATATCCGCGAAATAACGCAGGTACGCGAAAATGTTGAATTCACCGTTCAGCGACACCAGCCACCAGGCAAGCCCGGCGCCGATGAGCATATATCCTCCGAGGTAGAAAAAGACCGGACGGATATCGAAGACGATCGCGATTCCCTTGAGAATCCGGCTGATGATCCAGATATGAAATATCACGTAGGCGAGAACCGCAAGCGTTTCAAGCGCCGGCAGCTCCATCAGCCGGTAGAGAACCATGCCGAACGGTGCGAGCATGATCATCGGGAGCACAGACCACATCGAGACGCTGAACGCGTCGAAGAGGAATACCTTCCGGCGGCTCACGAAAGCGGCGAGCCAGATCAGAAGCGTCAGGAAAAGCAGAACGAAGTACAGCAGGAGCGTCATCAGCAGGATGTTCTCCAGCGGATTCCATGCCGCGTAGTTCATCCACTGTTTCAACCCTGCGGTATGAATGAACTGCGAGATGACATGATCGACGAGCAGGTTCATTCGCCAGTAATACAGCAGGTTGGCGAACAGAAGCGCGGCAGAGAGCGACCCGATGAATCCCACCATCGAGGTCTGAAATATCGACAGCATGCGCTGGTCCCTGACATCGGCGAAAAAGTTGTACGGACGCATGAGCGACCGGCTGACATTCTCGCGGAAGCGACGGAACAGATTATACACCACGGCAAATATCAGGATGATCAGAATGCCGATGACGACGAAGCTGACCGGGTGAATTTCCTCATAGTTTCCGGTGACCAGCACAGGGGGCTTTTCATTATTGAAGCTCGCCTTGAGAACATCGTATGCGATGCGCTTCTGCCGGTAGCGATCAACGACCCCCGCAGTCGCGGTGTATTGATAGACGCGATCGACCGCCATGATCGGACGCGATACCGCCCAGTCGGAAAATGAATGGACGGTGATCCCTGCGAATCCCTGGTCGCGCGTTTCCTTGAACAGCTGGAGGTAGAATTTTCCCTGGGCATCGATCGACCGGGCATCGCTGTACCCGTTGTAGTTGCCAACCTGGACGGGATACATCAGCGAGCTGACGAATACCGGGTAGGGCGTGGTTCCGCTGCCGTAGCGCGCAAGGATTCCCGTGACGTGTTCGATGGATTCGGGGAAGATATCCAGTCCCACGAGATCCAGTCCTTCCGGGATGGCGGCGGGGAGCTGCGACTGGAAAGAGATGTAGTACAGTGGCGCCTCTTTCGATCGCGAAAGACTGCTGATTTCCTCGACGTACTGACCGAGCCCCGGCGTGTCTTCCTGCACCCCCTGTGCCAGACCGAGTCCGACAAAGCAGGGATGGTTCAGATCCCGTGCGGAGATCTCGCGGAACGCATTCCGCGCACTGACGCGGATCCCGTCTTTTCTCAGCAGGGAGGCGGGGATATTTCGGACCGGAAGGTCCAGAAATACCATGATGCCGTAGCGATCGCACAGCGAGAGAAAATACGGGTGTATTGAACCGTACACCAGGCGCACGGAATTGACGCCGAGATTCTTCATCAGCAGAACATCGCGTTCCATCTCATCGAAGGACAGGCTGCGTCCGTGCCGCGGGGAATCCTCGACGTAGGTCAGCGCCTTGATGTACATCGGCGCCCCGTTCACCACCAATCCCTTGTCGCTGACGCGAATGCTGCGGAAACCGATATGCTGCACGCGTTCGTCCAGCAGGGTCGCGCCGCGCATGGTGCGCTGACGAAGGATATAGGTGTTCGGCGCATCCGGAGACCAGAGGCGGACGGTGGGAACGGTGACGGACAGTTCCACTTCCTTGAGTCG
Source organism: Bacteroidota bacterium (assembly GCA_003246455.1). GTDB lineage: Bacteria > Bacteroidota > Ignavibacteria > SZUA-365 > SZUA-365 > SZUA-365. The sequence continues at coordinate 7,569 of QKAF01000130.1, read as the reverse complement.
ATCCGATTCGACGACGACACGGCTCGCTTCACTGGTCACGACCACGAGACCCGTCTGGGGATCGATAACTTCGAAGTAGTGCGTGACGAAACTCTTGCCGAATCCCGCTGCGATCGAACTGGTATCGCCCGGCAGACTCGAGATCTCACCGGAGTTGAGCAATGTCCGGTAGTGCAGTACCGCCGACCGGCCTTCGCCTGTGACGTCGGTGGAAACATAGGTCTCCTGCGCCCACACGCCCTGGTGCGCGATGATCCCGATATCATGCACGATGCCGCCGTAGTCCATGCGGTCCCACAGCTGTTCGTACATCGGCACCGTTTCGTGCGTGTTGAGATTGTTGTGGACGAGAATTTCGATCGTGTTGTTTCCGGGGCGGAGAATGCCGGGAGTGATCTTGAAGGAGAACGACGACAGTCCGGCGTGTTTTCCGATAAACTGACCGTTAATACTTATTTCGCAATAGTAGGAAATGCTCAGCGCGCTGAGCTGAAACACCGACGAAGCCAGGAGGGTGCGGGGCACCGTGAATTCGCGGCGAAAAACAATCCGGTGATTTCCTTCATACGAAGATGGAACCGAAACCTTGCGCCACTGCTCCTGGTCGTCTGCACGATAGCTCCACACGCCGTTCAGATCGATGATGCTTCTGCTTGCGGATGCGGAAAGAAGTCCGAGACTGTGATCAGGGGAAAGGGCGCGCTTCTGCTCCAGAAATACCGGCTGCGCCTGTAGGACAGGGGACAGCTGCGCCAGCAGCGCGGCCAGCAGCATGGCGCTGAAAAGAATCCGGGAAGAAGCATGTTTTCGATGCGGCATGAGAACCACCGTACAGTTTTGCATGAACAGAAATTTACGAAACCGCGCACAACGAACAAAGTGAAACACCCCGGAGCAGGGTAATGAAATTGCGCGTAATGAACCGGCTGCTCCGCCGACGGACGAACTCGCAGCCCCTCTCGGCCGCAAGGGCAGATTAGCCACCATAAAACCAATATAAACAGCTACTTAACGCGAACATGGCAGCAAGATGTCTCAATTATCGACACACGTTCGAACCAGGGCATCCGGAGGCAGGACAATACCGGTGTTTCTCTTCACGAAGCAGGGGAGCGCAGATACCGGTGGGTTATCCAGATCGGCTATCTATATATACAGCGCCCTTGCACTTTATCCGCGACAACCCGTCCGTCGGCTTTCCGCCATCGCTTCACCGACCCGTCCGTCGGCTTTCCGCCATCGCTTCACCGACCCGTGCGCGCTTCCGGCCCTTCCTGCGGATGCCGGCTGCTCCCGCACCGGCATGTCCCGGCGAAGCTGCCTTTTCGCGACACGCGAAACCATCATTCCCGCTGCCAGTGGGCTGGCCGAGAGCATCGTCGCAGCAGACCCGACGATCGACCTTCCGGGTGATCACAGGGGAGAGGCCTTCCGGAAGAATCTCTCCCGACGTCGCGGATGATCTGATTACCGGGAATCGCCAGACTGGAGGGTGCCGGGCGCGTATCCCGCTCACAAGGACTGTGTGAAGCGTTAGAAGCGTAGCTGTTTCACGTGAAACAAAAAAACAAACCCCCTGGAAGGCAGGGGGTTTGTTTCACGTGAAACACTGACACGGAAATCAGAACTTGCGAGGTTTCTTGCCGGATTTCTGCTCTTTCGCTTTCTCCTGCATCGATGCCATCGCCCGCTCCGACCAGCTCTGCTTCTTTTTCCCGTTCTTGGGAGTCACCTTGACAAGCGGTTCGTCCTGATGGCGCTTGTTGATCAGGTACTGCTGACCGATAGACAGGATGTTGAACATGAAATAGTACAGGTTCAGGCCCGATGGGAAGGAGTTGAACATCACCCAGAACATCACCGGCATCATGTACACCATGGATTTCTGTCGCGGATCCTTCACCGACATTTTCTGCTGAACGAACATCGTGATCGCCATCAGGAGGGCGAGACCGCTGATGAAGCTCATTCCCAGTACGGGAATCTTGAACGGCAGTGTCACCAGGATATCCGGAGCGGAGAGGTCGCCCATCCAGCTGATAAAGGGCTGGTGGCGCAGGTCGATGGTGCTGCGGAAGATCGAAAACAGCGCGAACAGGATCGGCATCTGCAGTACCATAGGAAGACATCCGCCCGCGGGATTGACGCCGTAGTCCTTATACAGTTTCATCGTCTCGACGTTCTGCTTCTGCTGATCGTCCTTGTACTTTTCCCGGAGTTCGGTCATCAGCGGCTGCAGCTTCTGCATTTTCTGCATGGAGCGCATGCTGCTCTTGGTCAGCGGATAGAGCAGAAGCTTGATCAGGATGGAAAAGATAATGATGACGATACCATAATTCGGGATGAAGCTGTGGAGGAAATGGAACAGCGGCATCACCAGGTATTCGGAAAAGGGACGAACGACGAAAGCCCAGCCGAGGCTGAGAACCTGCTCAAGACCCTTGTACTGCTGGGCGAGGATATTGTAATCGAGAGGACCGATATACGCGGTGAATTTTGAGACCTCGCGGCGTTCACCGCGGTATTTCACCTTGATCCCAGCCTCGTAGATTTCTCTCTGTCCCTCGTTGCGCAGCTTGTGCATCTTTCCTTCGACATACGCGCCGCTGCCCATGAATCCGTCACGAACCGTCAGGACATCGAGGAAGTACTTGTTCTTGACGGAGACCCATTCCGTCTCTCCATCAAACGTCGCCTTTTCGCCCTCGGCATCGTCAGCATTCACGGTTTCCCGCGATCCATTCACCATCACGTCCGTCTCGGAGAAACTTGCTTCCTCGACGCTGTTTCGCTCCGTGTGCGCCGGAGAATGAATGGTGACCTGGTATTCGTAGTTCGCGATCACATCCGCCATGTTCAGGATTTCGATATCCATGTCCATGTCGTACCCGCCCGAACGAATCACGTAGTGCTTGATGATGGCGATACTGTCTCCCCGAACGGGAAGAATCGCATCGAAGGAGTAGGTCATGGAATCCTTCAGGACGACACGTCCTCCGCTGGGATACTTGCTCAAGCGGAAGAACAAGTCCTTGGTGTCAATGAAACGTCCGTCGGAGGAAGCGAACACCAGGTTGTAATCGCTGCTTCTTTTCCAGTCGATAAGCTGGAGGGGTTTATCATTCCATGTCGTGAAGTCGTTCAGCACCCAGCGCTTGATGCTCCCGCCCTTTGTGGAAAAGGTCGCCGTATATTTCTCGGTCTGAACGGTGAAGCTCTGATCTTCTCCCTTTGCGAGATGACTGAACCATTTCCCATATCGGCTGGATTCCATGCTCTGGTCGCTGCTGTCCGTTGCGGCCGGCGCGGTCTCCGCCTTCCCGTGTTCTTCTCCTGCGACTTTTTCCGCTTCCGCGGCTTTCTGCGCCTGCTTCGTCGCCAGCTCCTGCTGGGCCTGCTGTTTCTGTATCTCTTCAGCGCTTGGCGAGTTGTACAGCATCCAGGCGACGAAGAGAACGGCAATCAGAATGAAACCAATGACAGCATTTCTGTCCATAATTTTATCTTTTTGTTTTTAAAGGATTTACGGAACCGGGTCGTATCCTCCCTCGTTCCAGGGATGGCAGCGGGCGATACGCTTCGCCCCAAGCCAGGATCCACGGAAAGGGCCGTGTTTCTGAATGGCTTCAAGAGTATAGGATGAACATGTAGGGTAAAATCGGCATGAGGGAGGGAGCAACGGAGAGATCATGCCCTTGTAGATGCGGATCAACGCGATGAGAATTGCGGAAAGCGCGCGTTTCATGTCTGCCTCAATCGCTTCAGCGCAGCATCGAGGAGAGCCGCGACGGAAGCGTCTACCAACTCAAAGGTAATCGGTTCCTTGATACGTTTGGGATCGATCAGCAGAACACAGCGAATCTGAATGTGCTCCTGTCTGCAGAACTCCCACAGCTGCTGCTTTCTCTGCCTGAACGACTCGCGCATCAGGCGGCGAACGCAATTCCGCTGTACGGAGTTCTTTGCCTTTCTAACAGCAAATCCCACCATACCATGGTACGGTGGGATTTCCCGTCTAATGTCGTAATAGAACCGTATGCTTCGGTGCTGCACGTAAATACCACGGGAAAGTACGTGACCGAAAGCCCGGTACCCACGAAGAATTTCTTTTTTCGATAAGCGGTTCGTAACCGGTTTACCGGTGCTTGGGCTCGTCACTGACGGTGAGTTTCCAACGTCCTTTCGCACGGCGGCGTGCGAGCACCTTCCGGCCGTTCTTCGTGGCCATGCGTGCACGGAATCCGTGCTTGTTGCTTCTTTTTCGACGGCTGGGCTGAAATGTACGTTTCATATGATTTTCAGATAATGGTTATATTCATTACAGAACTACTAAGTTATGCACAAAGTGCATAAAAAATCAAGAGTGGGGACCGCTTTTTCTTCGCAGGATATAGATGAATACCGGGGCGCCGAGGGCGGCCGTGATTGCGCCGACGGGCAGTTCCGTCGGGGCGATTACGATACGCGCGATGAGGTCCGAAATTATCAGGAAGCTCGCGCCGAGAAAAAACGAGACCGGAATTAATAAACGATGATCCGGTCCGAATATTCTGCGCACCGCATGCGGCACGATCAGCCCGATGAACCCGATCGCGCCGGCGAAACTCACCACCAGGGCGGTCAGCATCGAAGCGAGTACGTAGAGGAGGGTCTGCTGCCGGCGTACCGAGAGGCCGAGATGACCGGCGGCTTCCGCGCCCAGCGCCATGACGTTCATTCTCCCCGCATACAGAAACAGGATGATCACGAGAAGGAGAACGCCCGGCGTCAGCAGCAGGACTTCCGTCATTGTCGCATTTCCCAGGTAGCCGATGAGCCAGAATAGTGCGTTTCGAACCGGGCGATCCATGGTTGAAACGAGACCGAGAATTATTGCGGAGAGAAACGCCCCGATCATGACCCCGCTGAGCAGCAGGGTATTGTCCTCGATCTTTCCGCGCAATCCGATGCGGTATACGGTTGCCACGACGATCAGCGCGGTGACGAATGCGAGCAGCGGCTGCAATGCAAGGAACATCGATGAAAGCCCGGAAGCGATCGCGATGAGCGCGCCGACCGACGCTCCCCCGGAAACGCCGAGGATATAGGGATCCGCCAGCACGTTTCGCAGCAGGACCTGAAACACCGCCCCGGAAACGGCCAGACCGCCGCCAACCAGCAGCGCGATGAGCATCCGAGGAAAGCGGATATCGAACAGCACGGCACGCATGGACTCGTCCGTCGAATGTTTCCCGCCGAGGAGCAGACGGAATACATCGGAAAACCCGATGTCATACGGCCCCACCCGCAGCGCGAGAAGACCGCATGCGAGCGTCAGGAGTGCGAACAGCACGGATATCCATGCCGTGCGCCCGGGAGTGGAGCGAGACGGAATATTCATGATGGAAAATCTCCCGCAGCAGCGCGGGGCTGGATTGATGTGAGCCGTTTACTCTTCTTCTATGCCGAATTCCTGCGCCGTCTGCTCGCCGACGAGATTCCACATCCTGTCTTTCAGCGCGGTGACCCCTTCCCCGCTCACAGAGGAAAACGCATGCACATCGACGTCCAGGGATGACCGTAATTCATCGATGCGAGTATGCGCGTCCTCATCCGCAGAATCCATTTTTGATATCGCGACGAACCACGGCTTGCGTGAAAGTTCGCTGCTGTACGAGGCGAGCTCATTGCGAAGCACCTCGAGATCCCTCATATAGTCGTCGCAGAAGCTCTCGATCAGAATGACCAGGACGCGCGTCCGTTCCACATGTTTAAGAAACTGGATACCGAGGCCTTTCCCCGTGTGGGCGCCTTCAATCAGTCCGGGCAGATCCGCGACGGTAAAACTGTCGTACTCCCGGTAGCGGACGATGCCGAGGTTCGGCTCCAGGGTGGTAAACGGGTAGTCTGCGATCTTGGGCTTCGCCGCGGAGATGGTGGAGATGAGCGTGGACTTTCCCGCATTCGGGAAGCCGACCAGCCCAACATCCGCGATCAGCTTCAGCTCGAGCATCAGATCCTTCTCGATCGCCGGTCGCCCGCTCTCCGCATGACGCGGCGTCTGGTGTGTGGCAGTGGCGAACTCCGCATTCCCACGACCGCCGAGACCGCCACGCGCGGCGAGATATTGCTGGCCCGGCTTTACCAGATCCGCCAGCATTTCTTCCGTCTCCGCATCCCTGATGACCGTCCCGCAGGGAACCTGGATGATGATATCCTCCCCGGAACGACCGGAACGCAGCGATTTCTGTCCTTTCACGCCGTCTTCCGCCGAATAGGCATGACGATAACGCTGATCGAGCAGCGTGTGGAGCTGGGGATTCGCGACAAGAATGACGTTGCCGCCTTTCCCGCCGTTGCCGCCGTCGGGACCGCCTTTCGGCACATATTTCTCGCGGCGAAAACTTACACAGCCCGCGCCGCCTTTTCCCGAGCGTACGGAAATGGTTACCTGATCAACAAACACGTGTATTACTTCTTGGTTGCGTAACGCTTATAAATGTCGTCGGTGAATTTCACCGCGAGACGGGAATACATGTCGACATCGTACTTGATGAAAAGATCGTCGATGTATTCGGATGCCTGGCGCCAGGTGGCTTTTCCGTTCAGCACCTGGATGGCCCGGGTGAATGCCTCTTCGTTCTTGTTGAAGAGCTTCTTCGCGTATTTCTTTCTGTCCGATGCCGGAAGAAGCTGATTCAGATCGCCGAATTCCCGGATAACTTCTTCTATGGGTACTGCGTTCTCCTCTTCCACATCGTCTGATTCCAGTGCATGAATCCGCTGCGACTGCGGCAGCGGGTCATCGTCTTCGATAATGGGAATATCATTCTGCCTGGAACTGCTGGGCGCAGGTGTGGAATCGAAATCATCAAGGTCGAGTTCACCGAGCAGTTCCTCCGCGGGCTTCAGCTGATCCGACTGCTTGAAGGCGTCTTCGACACCGGGCAGCGAATCCGCCAGCCTTGCCTCGTCCCTGTCGACGTCGTCCAGGTTAATGTCTTCCATCTCCTCCGCTTCCTTGTCCCAGTCGATCTCATCGAGCGGGGAATCCGTCCGCGACGGCTTCGCCGGCTCCATATCCAGATCGCCGTCAATGATGATTTCATCGACAAGAGCGCTGGTCATGTAGGGATCAGTCTCGGCCCCTTCGGTAAAGGAGGATATGCCATCGGAATCTTCTCCGAAGGTAATGGATCCCAGTTCTTCAAGCGTGATATCAGGAATGTCATCTTTCGCAGAAAGGTAATTCTCCGTTGGCCGCACTTCCTCGTCCCCGAGAATAATGTCTGGCATGGACTCGCCGTCATCAGACACCGACACCGATGCATCGTCTTCGTATGAAGCGGCACCAGCGGATGAACCAAAATCGGCTTCGAGATTCAGGATGCTCTCATCGGTGAACGCACCCTCAGCCATGTCGGACAGGCTGTCGAGCTCCGCATCCGTGACCTCCGCAGGCAGTTCCTCTGCCTCGATAACCTCATCCGCATGATCGTCGGCGAGGTCCTCCTCATCCATCATCAGGTGAAGACCCTCATGGTGATCCATTTCGTCGTCGTCATCATCCAGCGTACGCGTGATATGATC
>QKAF01000154.1 GCA_003246455.1 Bacteroidota bacterium | reverse complement strand
GACGACTTCCCGCCGCCCGCGAGCGGCCTGATCGCCACCAACGAACCGCTGACGATCACCGTGGAACTCCAGGTGGTAAACGCCGGTTCGAAGGGCGGTCCGACCTACATCGAGGGCAGCATCAATACCGTGATGACGGTGCCGGGCAGTCCGTACAACTTCGTGGATCCGAACACGGGCGATCCGATCGTAACGGTGAATGTCACCAGCGGCCAGATCAATTCGATGACGATCCGCGCGTATCCGAACCAGCTGCCGCAGAACATCGCGCGCATGCTGTATGTGAAGCGTTACTGGCAGGTGGCCTACACGGGCGCAGGCTGGACGGCGGACATCACCTTCCCGTATTCCGACCAGGAAGCCGCGATGATCAGCGACAAGTCGCAGCTGCGCTCGGTGCGCCAGGCCGTGCCGCTCGGTCCGTGGGAAAGCCCGACCATCGGAACCACCTCCGCATCGGACGTGGTGTACAACATGGTCCGCGTGAGCGGTTTCTCGCCGGCGAACATCGACGGGAATCTCGCGCTGGCACATCCGTACCAGTACGCGGGCAAGGATCCGGATGCGGTGCTGCCGCAGGTGTTCAGCCTCGAGCAGAACTATCCGAACCCGTTCAACCCGTCGACGACGGTTTCGTTCACGGTCGCCGAGGAGCGCCATGTGCGCATCGCGGTCTACAACAGTCTCGGTGCGGAAGTGGCCGAGCTGGTGAACGAAGTGCTTCCTGCCGGCCGGTATGACGTGGCGTTCGACGCCTCGGATCTCCCGAGCGGAACGTACCTGTACCGGATGCTGTCGGGCGAATTCGTCGCGACGCAGCGGATGACACTCTCGAAGTAAACGCAGCGGAAATGAGGTTCCTGTGCATGCAGGAACCCTGAATCAATGGGGCGGCAGCTAACACTGTCGCCTCATTGTCTTTTCGGCCATTGCATCTTTCTCGTCTTGATTGTATGATGTGGTAATACGTCGATTACGGCGCCCTGACAGTCATTTCGAGGCCTCACGCACGATGAAACAGACATTCGAAAATCGCCGTCCGCTGCAGCTGCGGGGCAGGGTGCTGCACCCCGCTTCGGACTGTGCGCTGATGGGTATTTTGAATGTGACGCCCGATTCCTTCTCCGACGGCGGCAGCTATGCCGATACGGAATCCGCCGTGCGGCGCGCGCTGGAGATGGAGGACCAGGGTGCGGATATCCTCGATATCGGGGGAGAATCGACGCGCCCTGGCGCGCGGGAGGTGTCAGAAAGGGAGGAGTGCGCACGCGTTCTGCCCGTGATCGAGGCGCTGCGCGCGCGGACGGAAATTCCGATCTCCATCGACACGCGGCATGCTTCCGTCGCCCGGGCGGCGATGGACGCCGGTGCAGACATCATCAACGATGTCAGCGCGCTGCTGCATGACCCCGGTATGGCGGAGGTGGCCGCACGGAGCGCGGCGCCCGTGGTGCTGATGCACATGCAGGGCACGCCTTCGACGATGCAGCATGCTCCGGTCTATGATAACGTCGTAGAAGATGTGAAAATCTTTTTTACCGAGCGCATCGCATTCTGCCGCGAGGCGGGAATTGCACAGATCGTGCTCGACCCGGGGATCGGGTTCGGAAAGACCCTCGAACACAACGTGACGCTTCTGCGCGAGCTGGCAGCGTTCGCGGAACTCGGATATCCGCTCCTGGTCGGGACCTCGCGCAAAGCGTTCATCGGCACTCTGACCGGCGCCGCGGTCGACGCGCGGCTGCCGGGCAGCATCGCGAGCAATGTCATGGCCTATCTCAACGGCGCGCATATCCTGCGCGTACACGACGTGCAGGCGATCCGGGCCGCGATCGACGTGGCGGCCGCAATCGCCCACGGGGAGGTTCCGCAGCATGCTGGTTAAAATCGGCTTTCTCGAAATAGGGTGGACCGACATCCTCGACATCGTCGTGGTCACGTTCATTTTCTACCGCCTGTACCTGGTGATGCGGGGCACCATCGCGATCCAGATTTTCGTTGGCCTGCTGGTGATTGTCGCCGGCTCCTTCGTTGCTTCGTCCCTCGAACTGAAGGCGGTTTCCTGGATTCTGAAAACGCTGGCCGACGTCTGGGTGATCGCGTTCATCATTCTTTTTCAGCCGGAATTGCGGCGTCTGCTGGTGCTTCTCGGCAGAGGCCGGCTGATGGGCAGCCTGCTCATACGCAGCAGCATGGACGAGACCATCGAAGCCATCGTCGAGGCCTGCGATGAGATGGCGCAGCGGCAGATCGGGGCGCTGATCGTCATTCCCCGGAGCACGGGCGTGCGCATGATCATCGAATCGGGCATAGCCCTCGGGGCAGAAGTCAGCAAACAGCTGCTGCTCTCGATCTTCAATCCGAAAGCGCCGCTGCACGACGGTGCGGTGGTCATCAAGGACCGGATCGTTCAGGCCGCCCGATGCACCCTTCCGCTCAGCAATCAGCTGCGCATGGAGGGATTCATCATGGGCATGCGGCACCGGTCGGCTGTCGGCATCTCCGAGCAGACCGACGCACTGGCCATCGTCGTTTCCGAGGAAACCGGAATAATTTCCGTGGCGGAGGACGGGGAACTGCGGCGCAGTCTCACGCCGGAACAACTGAGGGATCTGCTCCGCCAGGGGCTTAATGTCAACGTAAAATCCATTTTTGAAGCCCCGTTCCAGCAGGACATGGGCAGCGACCGCAGCAAGGAATGAGCATACCCTTTTCCAATCGTCAGTTTGATCTCGCCCGCGCCCAGCTGGTCGAGCTTCTCCAGAAAAAAGGCATCAGCGATGAAGCCGTCCTGAACGCCGTCGGCAGCATCCCGCGGCACGCATTCGTGCAGGATGTTTTCAAGCCGAAAGCGTACGACGACTCGGCGCTCCCGATCGAATGCCAGCAGACCATTTCGCAGCCGTTCACCGTCGCCTTCATGACGCAGCTCCTTCGCGTCCGCCGCGGGGACAAGGTGCTCGAGGTCGGGACGGGAAGCGGCTATCAGGCCTGCATTCTCGCCCAGATGGGCGCGCGTGTCTTCACGATCGAACGGCATTTCGACCTGCTCGAGCACGCCCGCCGGCGGATGGACGCCCTCGGGTACAACATCGCGTCGAAAGTCGGGGACGGCAGCATCGGCTGGTCGCAGTTCGCGCCCTACAACGGCATCATCGTGACCGCGGGCGCGCCGGACGTACCGTCTTCGCTGCTTCGGCAGCTGAGCGACGGGGGACGCCTGGTCATTCCCGTCGGGGACCAGGCCACGCAGGACATGATCGTCATCCAGCGGCAGGGGGATGAATTCGTGCATTCGAAGAATGCGGGATTCAAGTTCGTTCCGCTCGTCGGCAAGGAAGGCTGGACGAAGTAGGGGGCCTCGCATGAACAGCCCGCGGCCACAGATCCTCATTCTCACCGGTCCGACCGCCTCGGGCAAGACCGCGGTCGGTCTTGCGCTTGCCGCCATGCTCCGGGCGGAAATCATCAGTGCGGATTCACGCCAGGTGTATCGCGGCCTCGATATCGGGACCGCGAAGCCGGATGCGGAGGAGCTTGCCGCGGTGCCGCATCACGGAATCGATATCTGCGATCCCGCGGAGACATATACGGTGGGACGCTTTTTCAGCCAGGCGCAGGAATGGATCCGGGACATCCATGCGCGTGGCAAGCGCGTGCTCGTGCTGGGCGGTTCGGGACTGTACGTTCGTGCGGTCAGCGATGGAATCTTTGACGGGCCGGTGGCGGATCCGACCCTGCGGGCCGAGCTGGAGGAGCGCATACGGCGTGAAGGCCTTCCGGCCCTGGTCGAGGACGTCCGCCGTCTCGATCCCGAAACCGCCGCGGTGATCGACGCGCAAAACCCCGTCCGCGTCATTCGCGCGCTGGAGGTCTGCCTGCTCACCGGGAAACCGTTTTCCGCGCTGCGCAGCGACCGCATGCCCGCATTGCCCTATGATTTTCGCATGTTCGGTCTTCGCCGGGAACGCCCCGCGCTCAATGCGCGTATCGATACCCGCGTCGATCGGATGATGGCAGCCGGGCTCGTCGAAGAAGTCCGTGCGCTGATCGAGGGCGGGGCGGATCCCGCATGGACCTCCCTCAATACCGTTGGATATAAGGAAGTCATCGTCTATCTTTCACAGCTGATGTCAATCGACCAGGCCACCGAAGCGATCAAACGGAACACGCGGCAGTATGCGCGGCGTCAGATGACGTGGTTCCGGAAAGAAAGCCGGCTGGAGTGGCTGGACGCTGACGAAACGACGCCGCCGGAAGCGCTTGCCGATCGCATCGCGAGGATGATCTGAACGCGGCGGGGCGCCGGAACCCGGAAGGAATACAGGAGCGAAGCATGAAAGCCAGAACCGTTTTTATCGCAGTCATCGTGTCTGTCCTGTTCGTCAACTGCCAGTCGGAAGGGAACGCCCGCGACGAAGCCGGCGCGCCCCGGAGCGGGAACGCCGCGGCGGCGATTCAGGGCGGTTCCGAGGAAGTGCATTTCACGACCGATGACGGGATCGTCATCACCGGGACGCTGTATCCCGCCGGGCAGAAAGCCCCGACGGTGCTCTGTCTGCATCAGTGGCGCAGCGACCGGAGCAGCTTCGCGGCACTGGCGAAACGCCTGCAGGGCGAAGGAATGACCGTGCTCGCCATCGACATGCGCGGCTACGGCGGCAGCACGCGGACCGCCGACGGGAAGAGCATCCGTCCCGACCGGAAAGCGGGCGCCGACATCGAAGCGGCGATGCGTTTCCTTCGAGCGAATCCCTCCGTCGACGCCGGGCGCATCGGGATCGTCGGCGCGTCGTACGGAAGCAGCAACGCCATCATCTATGCCGCCGCGGATCCCGCGATCCGTACCGTCGTCCTGCTCAGCCCGGGGCTGAATTACTTCAACGAACTGCCGACCGAAGATGCGGTGAAGAAGTTCAAGGGACGTCCGCTGCTCGCGGTCGCCAGCAGCGAGGATCTCCGTTCGGTCGAAACCGTTGATGCCTACAAGGCGGCGGTGCCGTCGATGCAGGTGCAGATGTACGAAAATGCCGGACACGGCACTGATATTTTGGATGCCGGCGTCGGGCTGGCCGACGTCATCTCGGCCTTCCTCAAAAAAAATCTGTAAAAAAAGACAGATTTTTTCAGACCTCCCCCGCAGAGGGTTTGACTTTAACAAAAAGACCACTATATTTGTGATCCTGTCCGCATTTATGGGCAGGACCTGCTGGCGTAGCTCAGTTGGTAGAGCAGCTGATTTGTAATCAGCAGGTCACCAGTTCAAGTCTGGTCGCCAGCTCTGGTGAACATAGAGAGATAGACGGTGGGGTACCGAAGTGGCCAACCGGGACAGACTGTAAATCTGTTGTCACACGACTTCGTAGGTTCGAATCCTACCCCCACCACAGAGTTCATTCGTCATCGCGCAGTAAGCGGTGACGGAAGCCGTCTCGAGAAGGACCATCCTTGAAGCCGGCAGGCAGAAAGCGATGATTCGGAAACAGGCGGTCCCGTACGCGGGGGTAACTCAATTGGTAGAGTCACAGCCTTCCAAGCTGTTGGTTGCGGGTTCGAGTCCCGTCTCCCGCTCCAGGCTCACGTAGCTCAGTAGGTAGAGCACTTCCTTGGTAAGGAAGAGGTCACCGGTTCAAATCCGGTCGTGAGCTCAAGGTACAACCCAGTACCTTTCTTCGTATTCGTGACAAGAGGCAGAGCAATGGCCAAGAGTAACAAAGGACGGATTATCATCACGCTGGAAAGCACTGCGGGTACGGGATATCGTTATACCACGAAAAAGAACAAGCAGCTGCATCCGCAGCGCGTGGAATACAAAAAGTACGATCCTGTCGTTCGCAAGCATGTGACCTTCAAGGAGACCAAGTAAGCGGCTTTCCCGAGCGAGCTTCTACGAGAGTAGCTTAATTGGTAGAGCAGCGGTCTCCAAAACCGCAGGTTGGGGGTTCGAGTCCCTCCTCTCGTGCGAATTGTTTCAGTACACAGACAGCCGGGTCATGAAAGAAAAGATTACGGACTTTATCAATGGCGTCACCAAGGAAATGAAAAAGGTGACGTGGCCTACGAAGGACGAGCTGAAGGATTCGACGACCATCGTGCTGGTGTCGACGATCGTTCTCTCGGCTTTTGTATTTGTCATCGATTCACTGTTAACGCAATTAATGAAATTGCTGCTTGGTTCGTGACGGCAGACGCCGCACTCCAGTCAGCGGGTAATGAACGGTTGTCCATGGCTTCGGAAGAAGAGAATCAGACAGAACACCTTCGTTGGTATGCCATCCGGTCGTACTCCGGCCATGAGAACAAAGTCAAGGCGTACATCGAAAACGAGGTCAAGCAGGCCGACCCGACGCTCAGGATGAGCGAGCGGATCGCGGCTGTCATTGTGCCTACCGAAAAAGTGTATGAAGTGCGGGATGGGAAAAAGCGGACGAAAACGCGGAATTTCTTTCCCGGCTACGTGCTTATCAACTGCGTGTTGGACAAGGACACCAAGCACCTTATTCTCAACACGCCGTCCGTGATTTCCTTTGTCGGACCGAAAAACGCTCCCGCGCCGCTGCGCCGGGACGAGGTCGACAAGATCCTGGGCCGCATGGAAGAGCGCAAGGACACGGAAATTCCGGAAGTTCAGTTCCGCGTCGGAGATCCGGTACGCGTGATCGACGGCCCGTTCAACACCTTCAGCGGTTTCGTCCAGGAAGTCAACCAGGAAAAGACGAAGCTGAAGGTGATGGTCTCGATTTTCGGACGCAAGACACCGGTGGAACTGGATTTCTCTCAAGTAGAATTCGATACGTAATAGCATAGGCGGATACTCCCATGGCGAAAAAAATTGTCGGGTACATCAAACTCCAGATTCCCGCTGGGCAGGCGAATCCTGCTCCCCCGGTCGGTCCGGCGCTCGGTCAGAAGGGCGTCAACATCATGGAGTTCTGCAAGCAGTTCAATGCGAAGACGCAGGACAAGATGGGGCTGATCATTCCGGTTGTCATCACCGTCTTCTCGGACAAATCGTTCAGCTTCATCACGAAGACGCCGCCGGCGGCGGTCCTTCTCAAGAAAGCGGCGAAGCACGAGAAGGGCTCCGCGGAGCCGAATCGCAGCAAGGTTGCGAAGGTCACGCGCGACCAGGTGCGCGAAATTGCAGAAACAAAGATGCCGGACCTCAATGCGCACACCGTCGAAGCAGCCATGGAAATGGTCGCCGGCACGGCGCGCAGCATGGGATTCACTGTTGAAGGATAAGGTGCAGCAAATGAAACTCTCGAAACGCATGAAAGAAACCACGTCCAACGTCGAAAAGCACAAAGAGTACACCCTCGCTGAGGGCGTTGCTGTGCTGAAGAAAACGGCGAAGGCAAAGTTCAACGAATCGATCGATATCGCTGTGCGCCTGGGCGTCGACCCGAAGAAGTCGGATCAGATGGTCCGCGGCACCGCGTCCCTCCCTCACGGCATCGGCAAATCCGTTCGCGTCCTCGTGCTCGCGCGTCCCGCCAAGCAGCAGGAAGCCATCGATGCCGGCGCCGAACACGTCGGACTCGAGGATTATCTCGAGAAGATCCAGCAGGGCTGGGCGGACGTGGACGTCGTGATCGCCACGCCGGACGTGATGGGCGAAGTCGGAAAGCTCGGTAAGGTGCTCGGCCCCCGCGGCCTGATGCCCAACCCGAAGTCCGGCACCGTGACCGTCGACGTCGGCCAGGCCGTGCAGGACGTCAAGGGCGGCAAGATCTCCTTCCGCGTCGACAAGGGCGGCATCGTGCATGCCATGGTCGGCAAGGTCGATTTCGCCGAAGACAAGATTATCGAAAACGTCGAATCGTTCATTTCGACGCTCAACCGCATGAAGCCCGCCGCCGCGAAAGGCGTGTACATCAAGGGCGTCGTGCTGAGCAGCACCATGGGCCCCGGCATCCGTCTCGATCGGGCCGAAGTCGCCGCGCTGCACTGATAACGAATTTGGATTGATCCTCTGACCTGCATCCGGTCAGTCTACGCACTCTAATGCTTCTACTCTAATTCATTTTGCTTCCATTCGAATTTTCCTATTGAGGAACGGATGACCAAAGAACAAAAAGCCAAGGTGATTGCAGATACCGTCGAACGTCTTCACGGCGTCAGCGGACTGTACCTGGCCGACTTCGCGCACCTGACGGTCGAAAAGGCCAATGCGCTGCGAAGCGAGTTCTTCAAGGTCGGTGTGGAATACAAAGTCATCAAGAACACTCTGCTGAAACGCGCGTTGCAGGAGGTCGGAGGATACGACGAGATGTTCCCGTATCTCGTCGGTATGACCGGTATCGTCTTCGCATATGACGATCCCGTGACGCCCGCGCGCCTTCTCAAGAACTTTGTCAAAGACAACGAGAACATGTTGTCGGTCAAAGCCTGTGTGCTCGGCAAGGAAGTGTTTGATGGCTCACGCCTCGAAGAACTGGCCTCTCTCCCGACCCGCGAAGACCTTATCGCCAGCATTATCGGCAGCATCGCCGCACCGGCACAGGGTATCGTCGGCGCCATCCACGGTGTCATGAGCGGTATCGTCTATGCCATCGACGCGATCGAAAAGCAGAAACAGGAACAGGCTGCCTGATCACCGATCCGATTGAAAACGAATCTATAATTCATCTCTCCCAAGGAGTTATACAATGTCCGTTATTGATGAAATCGTCGAAAAAATTGAGAAACTGACGCTTCTCGAGGCGTCCGAGCTCAAAACCGCTCTGGAAGACAAGTTCGGCGTGACCGCCGCAGCCCCGATGATGATGGCCGGCGGAATGATGCCGGGTGCCGCACCCGCAGCCGAAGTCGAAGAGAAGACTGAATTCGACGTCGAACTCACGACGATCGGCGCCAACAAGATCAACGTGATCAAGGTTGTGCGCGCCGCGACCAACCTCGGTCTGAAGGAAGCCAAGGACCTCGTCGAAGGTGCCCCGTCCATCGTGAAGGAGCAGCTGGCCAAGGACGAAGCCGACAAGCTGAAGAAGGAACTCGAGGAAGCCGGCGCGACCGTCACCCTCAAGTAAGAATTCGAAATCGTCAGATAATTTTTCACCATCAACAGAACGCTCTGTTTTACGAAAACGACGATTCAACGATGTGATTGACAGGAAGCGGGTCGAATTTTGTTCGACCCGCACTTGTCGTTTTATCACACCCGCCGAGTTTGTCGCGTGACCGCCGGTCGAGCAGCATAAGCGCCGCCGGGTCACCACCGCAGGTTTCCGTCACGTACGCACCAAGTAAGGAGCCAGGAATTGACTACCTCTAACGCGAACGGTTTCAACGATACATTCAGGAAGCTGGACCTGTCGCAGATGTCCAACGGGCGCTGGAGCTTTGGAAAGATTTCGGATCTGTACGAGTATCCGAACTTCCTCGATGTTCAGTGCGCGTCTTTCGACCAGTTCCTCCAGGAGAAAACCGCTCCCCCGCAGCGCAGGGACAACGGTCTGCAGCAGGTTTTCACCACCAACTTCCCCATAACCGACGCCCGCGAAAATTATATCCTCGAGTTCATCGAGTACTTCATCGAAAAACCCAAGTACTCCGTCACCGAGTGCCAGGAACGCGGCCTTACCTTCGCCGTTCCTCTCAAAGCGCGGCTTCGCCTCTCTAGCAAATCGGAAGAGCCGAACAGCAACGAATACATCGAAACGGTCGAACAGGAAGTGTACCTCGGCAACCTGCCGTACATGACCGAACGCGGCACGTTCATCATCAACGGTGCCGAACGCGTCGTCGTCAGCCAGCTGCACCGCTCGCCGGGCGTCTTCTTCGGCGAATCGATGCATCCGAACGGCACGAAAATGTTCTCCGCCCGCATCATCCCGTTCCGTGGCTCCTGGGTCGAATTCGCGACCGACATCAACCACGTGATGTATGCGTATATCGACCGAAAAAAGAAATTCCCCGTTACCACGCTGCTGCGTGCACTCGGGTATTCCTCGAACAAGGAACTGCTCGAGCTCTTCGATCTCGTCGAAGACGTGAAGCTCGGCCGTGCCGACATCGAGGATTCGTACGGACGCATCCTCTGTGAGGAAGTGATCGACGAGAGCACCGGCGAACTGCTGGTCAGCGCCGATACCGAACTCGACGAGGATATCATCCAGTCGATCAGCGAGCACGGCGTCAAGGTCGTGCGCGTCTACAAGACGGACAACGAGAATGCCCTGGTGATCGCCAACACGATCCGCAAGGACGAGGCGAGCAACGACCAGGAAGCGCTCGAAATGATCTACAAGCAGCTTCGTTCCGGTGAAGCGCCCGATCTCGAGACGGCAAAGGGCCTGATCGAACGGCTGTTCTTCAACCCGAAACGCTACGACCTCGGCATCGTCGGGCGCTACCGCCTCAACAAGAAACTCGACCTGACGATCGAACCCGAAATCACCACGCTGACCCGCGATGACATCGTCGCCATCGTCCGCTACCTCATCGATCTGATGCAGGGCCTGCAGGCCGTGGACGATATCGATCATCTCGGCAACCGCCGCGTGCGTACCGTCGGCGAGCAGCTCGCCGCCCAGTACAACGTCGGTATCTCGCGCATGGCGCGCACCATCAAGGAGCGCATGAACATCCGCGACGTGGAAAACTTCACCCCGGCCGACCTCGTCAACGCCCGTACGATCTCCAGCGTGGTCAATGCCTTCTTCGGCACCAACCAGCTGTCGCAGTTCATGGACCAGACGAACCCGCTTTCCGAACTGACGCACAAGCGCCGCATGTCCGCTCTCGGACCGGGCGGTCTTACCCGCGAGCGCGCGGGCTTCGAAGTGCGAGACGTGCACTACACGCACTACGGCCGCCTCTGTCCGATCGAAACGCCGGAAGGTCCGAACATCGGTCTGATCTCCTCCCTCTGCATCCATGCCCGCATCAACGAATTCGGATTCATCGAGACTCCGTACCGCGTGGTGAAGAACGGCAAGGTGAGCAAGGATACCGTGTATCTCACTGCCGAGGAAGAGGACGATATCGTCATCGCGCAGGCGAACGCGCCGCTCAATCCCGATGGCAGCTTCGAACTCGATCGCGTCAAGTGCCGGCTCGGAAGTGAATTCCCGGTCGTGCAGCCCAGCGAGGTCGCGTACATGGACGTCGCGCCGAACCAGATCGTGAGTCCCGCCGCAGCGCTGATTCCCTTCCTCGAGCATGACGATGCGAACCGCGCGCTCATGGGCTCGAACATGCAGCGCCAGGGCGTGCCTCTCCTTCGTCCGGAAGCGCCGCTGGTCGGTACCGGACTCGAAGAGAAAGTCGCCCGCGATTCGTACGCGATGGTCGTGGCCCAGCATGACGGTGAAGTCGTGTTCGTCGACGCCACCAAAATCCGCGTTCGCTACAACCTCGGTCGCTCGCAGGACGACATGCTCGTCGCCTTCGATTCGAACGGCATCGTCGAATACGATCTGATCAAGTTCTTCCGGACGAACCAGGACACCTGCATCAATCAGCGTCCGGTCGTCAAGCCGAGTCAGAAATTCAAGAAAGGCGATATCCTCGCCGACGGCAGCTCCACCGATCAGGGCGAGCTTGCCCTCGGACGCAACGTCATCGTGGCCTTCATGCCCTGGCGCGGCTACAACTTCGAGGATGCCATCATCGTCAGTGAGCGCCTCGTGGCCGAGGACGTCTTCACGTCGATCCACATCGAGGAATTCGAGCTGCAGGTGCGCGACACCAAGCGCGGCGAAGAAGAACTCACCCGTGAAATTCCGAACGTGAGCGAGGAAGCCACGAAGGATCTCGACGAAGACGGTATCGTGCGCGTCGGCGCGGAAGTGCGTGAAAACGACATCATCATCGGAAAGATCACGCCGAAGGGCGAATCCGATCCCACCCCGGAAGAAAAGCTTCTCAAGGCCATCTTCGGAGACAAGGCGGGCGACGTGAAAGACGCTTCGCTGAAGGCGCCTCCCGGAATGAAGGGCATCGTCATCAAGACGAAGCTCTTCAGCCGCAAGAAAAAGGAGAGCGACGCGAAGAAGGAAGAAAAGCGCCGCATGGACAATCTCGAGGCCGATTTCGAAAATCGCCGCCACGAGCTGGTCAACCTGTTCGCGCAGAAGCTGACCCAGATGCTCAAGGGCGAAAAAGTGCTCGGCATCCGCGATCTCCAGGGCAGCAGCGTCGTCCGCGGCGGTACCGTGGTCGGCGACGAGACCTTCTACAACATCATCGATCAGCTCGATCAGCTCGATCCCACGCAGCCGTGGAGCGATGCGAAGCGCGTCAATGCGCTCGTCCAGCGCCTCTACGACAACCACAAGTACGCGAGCCGCGATCTTGAGGAGGACTACAAGCGCGAGAAGGGCAAGATCCAGATGGGCGACGAACTCCAGCCCGGCATCGTCCAGCTCGCCAAGGTGTACATCGCGAAGAAGCGCAAGCTCTCCATCGGCGACAAGATGGCAGGCCGTCACGGGAACAAGGGTGTCGTCTCCAATGTCGTGCCCGTGCAGGACATGCCGTACCTCGCGGACGGCACGCCGGTCGACATCGTGCTCAATCCGCTGGGCGTGCCGTCGCGCATGAACCTCGGACAGCTGTATGAAACCGCTCTCGGCTGGGTCGCCAAGAAATTCGGCGCCGGCGTCCGCTTTGCGACCCCGATTTTCGACGGCGCGAAGTGGGAAGAGATCCAGAGCCTGATGGATTCGGTCGATCTGAATCCGACCGGAAAGATCCATCTGTTCGACGGGCGCACCGGCGAGCGTTTCGATCAGCCGACGACCGTCGGGTACATCTACATGCTCAAGCTCAGCCACCTTGTCGACGACAAGATTCACGCCCGTTCGATCGGCCCGTACAGTCTCATCACCCAGCAGCCGCTGGGCGGTAAGGCGCAGTTCGGCGGTCAGCGCTTCGGTGAAATGGAAGTGTGGGCGCTGGAAGCCTACGGCGCAGCGCACGTGCTTCAGGAAATTCTCACCGTCAAGAGCGATGACGTCCAGGGCCGCGCCAAGGTCTACGAAGCCATTGTCAAGGGCGAGAACCTTCCCGACCCGAACGTCCCGGAATCCTTCAACGTGCTCGTGCGCGAGC
Source organism: Bacteroidota bacterium (assembly GCA_003246455.1). Taxonomy (GTDB): domain Bacteria; phylum Bacteroidota; class Ignavibacteria; order SZUA-365; family SZUA-365; genus SZUA-365. The sequence goes on along the minus strand of QKAF01000154.1, from coordinate 46,620 downwards.
TGCAGGGTCTGGGGCTCGAAATCAAGATTGAGTGACATCCGCTCCAAGTGCGAAATGTCCTGTTTTTCCTGAGTGTATGAAACAGAATTGATTGGAGATAAAGATGCCATTCAAACCGCAGGAGCAAGTCAAGAAGAACTTTGCCCGCATATCCGTGAGTCTTGCCTCGTCGGATGCGATTCTTTCCCGTTCCTATGGTGAGGTCACCAAGCCCGAGACGATCAACTACCGCTCGTTTCGTCCGGAGAAAGACGGTCTTTTCTGCGAAAAGATCTTCGGTCCGGTTCGCGATTGGGAATGCCATTGCGGAAAGTACAAGCGCATTCGTTACAAAGGCATTATCTGCGACCGCTGTGGCGTGGAAGTCACGCAGAAGTCGGTTCGCCGCGAGCGCATGGGACACATTTCTCTTGCCGTTCCCATCGTTCATATCTGGTATTTCCGTTCGCTGCCCAGCAAAATCGCAAACATCCTCGGCATCTCGTCGAAGGAGCTGGAGCGGATCATTTATTATGAAAACTACGTCGTCATCAACCCGGGTCCGACCAGCTTCCCGCGTCCCTTTGGCGCGCTGGACGACGAGATTCCCGAGTCCGAGACCGGCGAGAAAATTGACAAGGCATACTTCCGCAACGACATCACGCTGCTCACCGAGGAGGAATTCCTCGAGGTGCTCGACGGTCTGCCGGAAGAAAACCACGATCTCGACGACGACGATCCGAACAAGTTCGTCGCGCTGATCGGCGGCGAGGCCATCAAGGCGCTGCTGCGCGTGGTCGACATCGAGAAGCTCGGCGACCGCCTGCGCTACCAGATCCAGATCGAGAACTCGCAGCAGAAGCGCCAGGAAGCCATCAAGCGTCTCCGCGTCGTCACGGCGTTCATGACGCAGCGGGAGACCGAGTACATCAACCGTCCCGAGTGGATGGTGCTCGACGTCATCCCCGTCATCCCGCCCGAACTGCGTCCGCTCGTCCCGCTGGAAGGCGGAAGATTCGCAACATCGGATCTGAATGACCTTTATCGCCGGGTGATCATCCGCAACAACCGTCTGAAGCGCCTGATCGACATCAAGGCGCCGGAAGTGATTCTCCGCAACGAGAAGCGCATGCTCCAGGAGGCGGTCGATTCGCTGTTCGACAACAGCCGCCGCGTCAATTCCGTGCGGAGCGACAACAACCGCGCGCTCAAGTCGCTCTCCGACATGCTCAAGGGCAAGCAGGGCCGCTTCCGCCAGAACCTTCTCGGCAAGCGCGTCGATTACTCCGGCCGTTCGGTCATCGTCGTGGGTCCGGAAATGAAGCTGCATCAGTGCGGTCTTCCGAAAGACATGGCGGTCGAGCTGTTCAAGCCGTTCGTCATCCGCAAGCTCATCGAGCGCGGCATTGTCAAGACGGTCAAGAGCGCCAAGAAGGTCGTGGACAAGAAAGGTCCGGAGGTCTGGGATATCCTTGAAAAGATCATCGACGGACATCCCGTTCTCCTCAACCGCGCGCCGACGCTGCACCGCCTCGGTATCCAGGCCTTCCAGCCGCTGCTCGTGGAAGGTAAGGCCATCCGTCTGCATCCGCTCGTCTGTACGGCGTTCAACGCCGACTTCGACGGCGATCAGATGGCGGTCCACGTGCCGCTGTCCTTCGACGCCCAGCTCGAATCGTCCATCCTTCTGCTGTCCTCGCACAACATCCTTTCGCCGCAGAACGGAAACCCGATCACCATTCCCAGCCAGGAAATGGTTCTCGGCTGCTACTACATCACCAAGGCGCTCCCGGGCGACAAGGGCGAGAACATGACGTTCGCGTCGATCGGTGAGGCGGTGATCGCGTTCGATCAGCGCCGCGTCGGTCTGCACGCCCGCGTGAAAGTGCGCGTTCCGATCGCACCCGACCGTCTGGTCGAGGGCGGTCCGACCCATGAAATCATCGACACCACGATGGGCCGCACGCTGTTCAACCGCATCGTCCCCGCGGAAATCGGCTTCATCAACGAAATCCTCACCAAGCGCCGCCTGGTGCAGATTATCGGGACCATTTTCCACAAATCCGGCAACCTGACCACGACCCGCTTCCTCGACGATCTCAAGGATCTCGGCTTCGGGTACGCCACCAGCGGCGGTCTGTCGATCAGCGTTTCCGACGTGGAGATCCCGACCGAGAAGACCGATATCATCGACAAGGCGCAGCGCGACGTCGAGAACATCATGAAGCAGTACCAGATGGGCTTCATCACGAACGGCGAGCGCTACAACAAGGTCATCGATATCTGGACCCGCACCACCAACCGCGTCGCGGACAAGCTGTTCGATACGCTGCAGCGCAGCCAGAACGGTTTCAATTCGCTGTACATGATGATGGATTCCGGTGCACGTGGTTCGAAGGAGCAGGTGCGCCAGCTGGCCGGCATGCGCGGACTGATGGCAAAACCGCAGAAGAGCCTAACCGGTCAGACCGGAGAAATCATCGAAAACCCGATCGTCGCCAACTTCCGCGACGGACTTTCGGTTCTCGAGTACTTCATCTCCACGCACGGCGCGCGCAAGGGTCTTGCCGATACGGCACTCAAGACCGCGGACGCGGGATATCTTACCCGCCGTCTCGTCGACGTCGCGCAGGATGTCGCCATCACCGAGTTCGACTGCAACACCATCCGTGGCGTGGAAGTCGAAGCGCTGAAGGAAGGCGAGGACATCAAGGAGCCGCTCTCCGAGCGTATCCTCGGCCGCGTGTCGCTCTACGACGTCAAGGACCCGCTCACCGGCAGCCCGCTCATCGCTGCAGGCGAGATGATCGACGAAATCAAGGCGGAGGCCGTTTCGCGGACGTCGCTCGAAGCCGTCGTCATTCGTTCGGTGCTGACCTGCGAAGCGCGTCACGGTGTATGCGCCCGCTGCTACGGACGGAACATGACCACCGGCCGCCTGGTCGATGTCGGTGAAGCCGTCGGTATCATCGCCGCGCAGTCCATCGGCGAGCCCGGTACACAGCTGACGCTGCGTACGTTCCACGTCGGTGGTACGGCGAGCCGTATCGCCGCCCAGTCCCAGATCTCGACGCGTTTCGACGGCCGCGTGCAGTTCGAAGGCCTCAAGTTCGTCGTCTACCAGGACGACGTCGAGGACCGGACCATCGTGGTCAACCGCAACGGTGTGATCAACATCCTCGACGACGACAACCGCGTCCTCTCGAAGTACGACATCCCGTACGGCTCCGTGCTTCTGGTCCAGGAAAGCCAGCGCGTCGCCCGCGGCGAGGTGCTGTACGAATGGGATCCCTACAATGCGACGATCATCGCCGCGTTCGAGGGTACCGTGCGCTACGCGGACCTCTACGAAGGCCGTACGTTCCGTGAAGAACCGGATGAGCAGACCGGTCACATCCAGAAGGTCGTCACCGACTCGAAGGACAAGACGCTCAACCCGCGCATTCAGATCGTGAGCGAGTCTGGCGAAGTCCTGGCGGAATACAACACGCCTGTGCGCGCCAACCTGACCGTGGACAACGATCAGCGGGTGATCGCCGGTACTGTCCTCGTCAAGATTCCGCGCGAGATCGGAAAGACCCGCGACATCACGGGCGGTCTGCCGCGCGTGACCGAGCTGTTCGAATCCCGCAGTTCGCAGAACCCCTCGATCGTCAGCGAAATCGACGGCACCGTCACCTTCGGTGCGCAGAAGCGCGGTTCCCGTGAGATCATCGTCACCAGCCACGACGGCAGTGATGTCCGCACCTACCTGGCGCCCATCGGCCGTCACGTGCTGGTGCAGGAGCACGATGTCGTGAAGGCTGGCGAGCGTCTCACCGACGGATCGATCAACCCGCACGACATCCTGCGCATCAAGGGCGCGGGCGCAGTGCAGGAATACCTGGTCAACGAAATCCAGGAAGTGTATCGCATGCAGGGCGTGCGCATCAACGACAAGCACATCGAGGTGATCGTACGCCAGATGCTGCAGAAGGTGCGCATCATCGCCCCGGGCGACACGCAGTTCCTCGAAGGCGACGTGGTCGAACGTGCCCGCGTGGTCGAAGAGAACACGGAGCTCGACGACAAGGTGATCATCGCGGACAAAAAGGACTCGAAATTCAAGAAAGGTCAGATCGTCTCGCGCAAGAAAGTCCGCGAGGCGGCATTCGAACTGAAGAAAAAAGGAAAGACAGCTCCGGAATCCAGGGACGCCGAGCCGGCGAACTACGAGCCGATCCTCCTGGGCATCACCCAGGCATCCCTGACGACGGAAAGCTTCATTTCCGCGGCATCCTTCCAGGAAACGACCAAGGTTCTCACCGAGGCCGCCATCGCGGGCAAGGTCGACGATCTGATCGGTCTGAAGGAGAATGTCATCATCGGTCATCTGATTCCGGCCGGTACCGGCCTGAAGAAGTTCCGGAATATTATGGTCACATCGACGCAGGATGAGACGGAAGAGGCGATCATCGCCGAAGAACTCGTCCCGGCGGTGCAATAATTATCCGGTCTGAATCGACAATAGGGCTTCCCTTGCAGGTTTTATACCTGCAAGGGAAGAAAAATGTCCGATTCAGCACTCCAGCACTTGACAAAGACTGGAGCTTTCGCTAAATTTATAAGCTCTTGTGAGCTCTTTTGATCTCACCGGAGATTTTTTCGTATCTCAGTAAAGGATCCCCGCAGTGCCAACGATTAGCCAGCTCGTACGCAAAGGTCGCAAGGTCGTCAAGGCCAAGAAAAAAGCGCCCGCCCTGGACGCCTGCCCGCAGAAGCGCGGTGTGTGCACGCGTGTGTACACGACCACGCCCAAGAAGCCGAATTCGGCTCTGCGCAAAGTCGCCCGTATCCGTCTCTCGAACGGACAGGAAGTGACCGCATACATCCCGGGAGAGGGTCACAACCTGCAGGAGCATTCGATCGTGATGATCCGCGGCGGCCGTGTCAAGGATCTGCCGGGTGTGCGCTACCATATCATCCGCGGCACGCTCGATACCCAGGGTGTCGAAGCGCGTCGTCAGGGGCGTTCCAAGTACGGTGCCAAACGGCCGAAATCCTAATCTGCAATCAGAGTAAAGAGAAATGAGAAAGAGACGCGCAGAACGCAGACACCTCAGCCCGGACCCGAAGTTCAACGACATTCTGGTCTCGCGCTTTATCAATTCCATCATGCTTGATGGGAAGAAGACTACCGCACGCCGTATTCTTTACGGAGCGATCGACGAGATCGAGCGCCGCACCGGTCAGCCCGGTTACGAGGTGTTCCGCAAGGCGCTGTTCAATGCGCAGCCGATCATCGAAGTGCGCGCCCGCCGTGTTGGCGGTGCCACGTACCAGGTCCCCATGGAAGTGCGTCCCGAGCGCCGCACGGCGCTTTCCGTCCGCTGGCTGCTCAACGCCGCCCGCGCACGCGGCGACAAGTCCATGATGCGTCGTCTCGCCTCCGAGCTGATTGCCGCGGCGAACAACGAGGGCGGAGCGGTCAAGAAGAAAGACGATGTGCATCGCATGGCCGAGTCCAACAAGGCCTTCGCGCACTTCAAGTGGTAATAAACAGAAATTCAGTAATCAGTTAGGCCGGGAAAGTTAACCCAAAATGGCGAAGCGGGAATATCCACTAGAACGTACCAGAAACATCGGTATCATGGCGCATATCGATGCCGGTAAGACCACGACGACAGAGCGTATTCTGTTTTATACCGGCGTATTGCACCGTATGGGCGAAGTCCATGACGGCGCGGCAACCATGGACTGGATGGAGCAGGAAAAAGAGCGCGGCATCACGATCACGAGTGCCGCGACGACGTGCTTCTGGCGGAATAACCGCATCAACATCATCGACACCCCGGGCCACGTCGATTTCACGGTCGAAGTCGAACGCGCGCTGCGCGTGCTTGACGGTGCCGTCGCGCTGTTCTGCGCGGTCGGCGGGGTCGAGCCGCAGTCGGAAACCGTCTGGCGGCAGGCGGACAAGTACAAGGTTCCGCGCATCGCGTTCGTCAACAAGATGGACCGTGTCGGCGCCGACTATTATGACGCCGTCAGCATGATGCGTTCCCGCCTGGGTGCCAACGCCATCCCGGTGGTTCTTCCGATCGGCCAGGGCGAGACTTTCGTCGGTATCATTGACCTGATCACCAACACCGCCCGGATCTATCACGAAGAGACGTTCGGCGACACCTGGGACGAAATCGAAATTCCCGCCGATCTGCAGGAAGTGGCGCACGATTACCGCACGCAGATGCTTGAAGCGGTCGCGGATGTCGACGATACCCTGCTGGTCAAGTACCTCGACGGCGAGGAGATCAGTCCCGAAGAGATTACCAAGGTGCTGCGCAGCGCGACGGTCGACATGAAGATCGTCCCCGTGCTCTGCGGATCTTCGTTCAAGAACAAGGGTGTGCAGCGCATGCTCGACGCCGTCGTGGATTTCCTTCCGTCCCCGCTTGATGTCGGTGCGACGGTCGGTCACCACGTCAACCTGACGGATCACATCGAGCGTCAGCCTTCCGACGACGAGAAGTTCTCCGCGCTGGCATTCAAGGTCGCAACCGACCCGTACGTGGGACGGCTCATCTTCTTCCGCGTCTACTCCGGTGCGGTGAAGGCCGGTTCCTATATCTACAACTCCATCAGCGGCAAGAAGGAGCGTCTCGGACGCATTCTCCGCATGCACGCCAATCACCGTGAGGACGTGGAGACCGCGTACACCGGTGATATCTGCGCGGCGATCGGTCTGAAACACACCCGTACGGGCGATACGCTCTGCGACGAATCCGACCAGATCGTGCTGGAGAAGATGGAATTCCCGGAACCCGTGATCGACGTCGCCATCGAGCCGAAATCGAAGGCCGACCAGGAAAACCTGGGCGAAGCCATCCAGAAGCTGGCGGAAGAGGATCCGACGTTCCGCGTGCACACCGACGAGGAAACCGGCCAGACCATCATCAGCGGTATGGGCGAACTCCACCTCGAGATCCTGATCGACCGCATGAAGCGGGAGTTCGGTGTCGAGGCCAACGTCGGAAAGCCGCAGGTTGCCTACAAGGAGACGATCCGCGAATCCGCGGTTGCCGACACCAAGTTCGCCCGTCAGAGCGGCGGCCGCGGTCAGTACGGTCACGTCGTCATCGAGATCTCGCCGAACGAAAAGGGCGGCGGTTTCGAGTTCATCGACGCAATCGTCGGTGGTACCATCCCGAAAGAATATATTCCCGCGGTCTCCGACGGCATCAAATCCGCGATGCGCAACGGATTCCTCGCGGGGTACCCGATCGAAGACGTCAAGGTCCGCCTCTACGACGGTTCCTACCACGAAGTCGATTCCTCCGAAATGGCCTTCAAGATCGCCGGTTCCATGGCGTTCAAGGAAGCCGCGCGCAAGGCGAAGCCCGTTCTGCTCGAGCCGATCTTCCTCGTCGAGGTCGTGACGCCGGAAGAGTACATGGGAAGTGTCGTCGGCGATCTGAACTCGCGCCGCGGCCGCATCGAAGGCATGGGAACGCGCAGCGACGCGCAGGTTGTCCGCGCGCTGGTGCCGCTTTCGGAGATGTTCGGCTACGCGACGTCGCTCCGTTCGATTTCCCAGGGCCGCGCCATATACACCATGCACTTCAGTGTCTACGATGAAGTCCCGAACAGCATCAGCGAAAAGATCGTTGAGAAGTTTCAGGGCAAGAAGTCCGAAAAATAATCATTGATTTTCAACGTTCACTCAATACAGTCACAGGAGCACTAGTACCATGGCCAAGGAAAAATTTGATCGCTCTAAGCCTCACGTCAACATCGGAACCATCGGTCACGTTGACCACGGCAAGACAACGCTGACGGCTGCCATCACGATGGCACTGGCCAAGAAGGGTCTTTCCGCGGTCCGTACCTTCGATTCGATCGATAATGCTCCGGAAGAGCGTGAGCGCGGTATCACCATCGCCACTGCGCACGTCGAGTACCAGACGGCGAATCGTCACTACGCACACGTCGACTGCCCGGGCCACGCCGATTATGTCAAGAACATGATCACGGGTGCCGCGCAGATGGACGGCGCCATCCTCGTCGTTGCCGCCTCTGACGGTCCTATGCCGCAGACGCGCGAGCACATCCTCCTCGCCCGCCAGGTGAACGTCCCGCGCATCGTCGTGTTCCTCAACAAGGTCGACATGGTCGATGACGATGAGCTTCTCGAGCTCGTCGAAATGGAACTCCGCGAGCTCCTCAGCTCCTACGAATTCCCCGGCGACGATATTCCCATCATCCGCGGCAGCGCGCTCCGCGCCCTCGAAGCCGGCACGAGCGATGAGATTCCCCTCGAAGACGAGCGTCTCAACTGCATCTGGGAACTGATGGATGCGTGCGACAACTACATCGAGCTCCCCGAGCGCCAGGTGGATAAGCCCTTCCTCATGTCCGTGGAAGACGTGTTCTCCATCACCGGTCGCGGAACCGTGGGTACCGGTCGTATCGACCGCGGTATCGTCAAAGTCGGCGAAGAAGTCGAAATCATCGGTCTCGGCGCGCACAAGAAAACCGTCGTGACGGGTGTCGAAATGTTCCGCAAGGAACTCGATCAGGGTATGGCCGGTGACAACGTCGGTCTCCTTCTCCGCGGTGTCGACAAGACCGAGCTCGAGCGCGGTATGGTTATCGCGAAGCCGGGCAGCATCACCCCGCACAAGAAATTCCATGCGCAGGTGTACGTGCTGAAGAAAGAAGAAGGCGGTCGCCACACTCCGTTCTTCAACAACTACCGCCCGCAGTTCTATTTCACCACGACCGACGTGACCGGTATCGTCTCCCTGCCGGAAGGCACCGAGATGGTCATGCCTGGTGACAACGTTGACGGAATGGTCATTTCCATGATCTCCGAAATCGCAATGGAAGAAGGACAGCGCTTTGCAATCCGCGAAGGCGGCCGCACCGTCGGCGCCGGCGTTGTCGCGAAGATCATTGAGTAAGTAATTGTGACTGGAACAGTGGGTGGAAACGCCACCCACTGTTTTTTTCACCCACTCCAAAAGTAGGTTTTACTGTGGCGCAGCAGAAGATACGCATCAAACTGAAGTCATACGATCATAACCTGATCGACAAGTCGGCGGAGAAAATCATCAAAACCGTCAAGACCACGGGCGCCGTGGTGTCGGGGCCGATTCCTCTCCCCACGAAGAGATCCGTGTACACGGTCTTGCGGTCGCCGCACGTTGACAAAAAATCCCGCGAGCAGTTCGAAACGCGCTCGCACAAACGTCTTATTGACATTTTCAACTCCACACAGCGTACCGTGGACTCGCTGATGAAGCTCGAGCTTCCGGCAGGCGTGGACGTTGAAATCAAAGTGTAACGACTTACAAGAGCTGGTTTGACACTATGCGCGGAATACTAGGAAAAAAACTCGGAATGACGAGCATCTTCGATGAAAACGGCAAGCTCATCCCTTGCACGGTCATCGAAGCCGGCCCCTGCACTGTGCTTCAGAAGCGCACGAAGGATCAGGACGGATACGAAGCAGTGCAGCTCGGATTTGAAGAACGTTCCGAGAAGAACGTCAACAAGCCCGACATGGGACTGTTCAAGAAATACAATATGAAGCCGATGCGCCATCTCCGCGAATTCAAGGGCTACAAGGTAGCCGAGATGAATTCCGGCGACAAGGTGACCGTCGACATTTTTGAAGTCGGCGAGAAAGTGACCGTGTCCGGAACGTCCAAAGGAAAGGGCTTCCAGGGCGTCATGAAGCGTCACGGTTTCGGCGGCGTCGGCGGCGCGACCCACGGTCAGCACAACCGTCTGCGCGCACCTGGTTCCATCGGTTCGAGCTCCTATCCTTCCCGCGTTTTCCGCGGCATGCGGATGGCCGGCCGGACAGGCGGTGAGCGCGTGACCTACAAGAACCTGACGGTTCTTCGCGTCATCCCGGAATCGAACATCCTCATCATCAAGGGTTCCGTTGCCGGATCGAAGACGGGAATTCTCGAGATTTACAAACAAGCTAAGTAATCGCTGGAATTATGAACGTTCAAGCATATACCTCCTCGGGCACCAAGAGCGAAGAAATCGCACTGAACGAACTCGTGTTCGGAATCGAGCCCAACGCGCATGTCGTCTATCAGGCGGTACGCATCCATCTCGGGAACAAGCGTCAGGGAACCTCCAAATCGAAGGAGCGTTCGGAAGTAAGCGGCGGCGGTCGCAAGCCGTGGCGCCAGAAAGGCCGCGGTACGGCCCGCTCGGGATCCTCGCGTTCCCCTCTGTGGGTCGGCGGCGGTACGGTTTTTGGACCGCGCCCGCGCAACTACCGCAAGCAGCTTCCCACGAAAATGCGTCAGCTGGCCCGGAAGTCCGCCTACGCGATGAAAGCCAACGATCAGCAGATCATGGTGATCGAAGACTTTACGTCCGCAAACGGCAAGACGCGCGAAGTCGCCGCGATTCTCAAGGCGCTTTCGCTGCAGAATACGAAGACGCTCCTCCTCGTCGCGGAGTACGACAGAAATCTTTGGCTTGCCGGAAGGAACATTCCCACGCTGGAAATCCGTGAAGCCTCGAAAGCCTCGACCTACGACGTGCTGAACAATCAGATGCTTCTGATTCAGAAAAGCGCGATCCCGGTGATCGAAGAAGCGTTCACGAAAATCTAATGAGTGGATTGGCCATGAAAACCATTATCAAACGTCCGATACTTACGGAAAAGATGACCATGCTCGGAGAACGCAACCAGTATGCGTTCGAAGTGGACATCAACTCGAACAAGATCGAGATCGCACAGGCGATTGCCAAGCGCTTCTCCGTCGAAATTGAAAGCATCCGCACGATCCGGTACAAGGGCAAGCGGAAATCGCAGTTCACCAAGCGCGGACGCCTCGCCGGCAACCGTGCGAGCTGGAAAAAAGCGATCATCACCCTGAAAGAAGGCCAGAGCATCGAGCTGCTGGAAGCCTGAGTCGGGCAGGGCCAGCGCGATTGACGCGTGAGCCCGGACGGAAGCGAAAAGAAGTCAACGAGAACTATAAAACAAGGAACGAGCAGTGGCTGTCAGAAAACTTCGACCGATGACCCCCGCGACGCGGTTCTACTCGATCTCAACCTTCGAGGAAGTGACCTGCACGACGCCGGAGAAATCCCTTCTCGCCCCGCTTTCCAAGAGCGGCGGCCGGAACAGCCAGGGTCGCATCACCAGCCGCCATCGCGGCGGCGGTCACAAGCGCCGGTATCGCATCATCGATTTCAAGCGGAACAAGGTCGGCATCCCCGGTCGTGTCGAGACCATCGAATATGATCCGAACCGCACGGCATTCATCGCCCTCATCGTGTACGCGGACGGCGAGAAGCGTTATATCCTCGCACCCGACGGTCTCAAGGTCGGTGAGCAGCTCATGTCCGGTCCCAATGCGGAAATCAAGGATGCGAATTCCCTGCCTCTGCAGAACATCCCGGTCGGCTCGTTCATCCACAACATCGAGATGAAGCCGGGCAAGGGCGGACAGATCGCGCGCAGCGCCGGCAATGCCGCACAGCTCGTCGCGAAGGAAGGCCGCTACGCACAGGTCAAGCTTCCCTCAGGCGAAGTTCGCCTCGTCCGTCTCGACTGCTACGCGACGCTCGGCGTCGTCGGCAACAAGACGCACGAAAACATCAGCTGGGGTAAAGCCGGCCGCAACCGCTGGCGCGGCAAACGCCCGCACGTGCGCGGTATGTGCATGAACCCCGTCGATCACCCCAACGGCGGTGGCGAAGGAAAGTCAAAGTCGGGCGGTGGCCGTCAGCATCCCGTTTCGCCCTGGGGCAAGTATGCCAAGGGTCTCAAGACGCGGAAGAAAAAGAACACGTCCAATAAGTTCATCATCAAGTCGCGGAAGAAGAAGTAATGGCACGTTCGCTCAAGAAAGGACCCTACATCGATGAGAAGTTGGCCGGAAAGGTCGACGAACTCAACAGGACCAACCAGAAGCGCGTAATCAAGACATGGGCGCGCCGCTGCACGATTCCGCCTGATTTCATCGGTCACACATTTGCCGTGCACAACGGCAACAAGTTCATCCCTGTCTATGTGCAGGAAAACATGATCGGGCATAAGCTGGGCGAGTTTTCGCCGACACGGATCTTCCGCAGCCATCCCGGTGGAAAAGCAGAAAAATCTTCTCGATAAGCTGGAGAACAGGTAAACGTTATGAGTCTGGAAGCACGCGCGATCAAGCGACATATCCCGGGGTCCCCCAGAAAAATGCGTCTGGTGGTCGACCAGATTCGCGGCAAGTCCGTCGAGGAGGCACTGGATATCCTGCATTATTCACCGAAGCATGCCTCGAAGGTGTGTGAGCTCACGCTGCGCTCTGCGGTGTCGAATCTTATCAACGCCAAGGACGGCGGGCGCGTCAACCCCGAGAACATCGTGGTGAAGACGGTCACAGTCGACGGCGGTCCCGCACAGAAGCGCATACTTCCCGCACCCATGGGACGGGCATATCGCGTTCGCAAGCGGACGAACCATCTTACCATCGTCGTTTCTGAAATCGAGTAGGCAAGCAGGAGATTCATTTTGGGCCAGAAGACTAACCCCGTAGGAATTCGCCTTGGTATCACCCGTGAATGGGATGCCAACTGGTATGACGAACGCAACTTTTCGACGAAGCTCGATGAGGATCTGATGATCCGCAACTACATCCGCAACCGCCTCCGCAAGGCCGGCATTTCGCGGATCATCATCGAGCGCACGCCGAAGCGTGTCGTGCTCGCCATCCACACCTCCCGTCCCGGTGTCGTGATCGGAAAGAGCGGTAAGGAAATCGCGCAGCTCGAAGAAGAGCTGAAGAAGGTCACCAACAAGGATGTGAAAATTCTGATTTCAGAAATCAAGCGTCCGGAACTCGATGCCTACCTGGTTGCGGAGAATATCGCCAACCAGCTCGAAGGCCGCGTCTCGTTCCGCCGCGCGATGAAATCGTCGATCACCGCAGCGATGCGCATGGGCGCCGATGGCGTGCGTATCATGTGTGCCGGCCGCCTGGGCGGCGCGGAAATGTCCCGTACCGAGCAGTACAAGGACGGCCGCATTCCTCTGCACACCCTGCGTTCCAATATTGATTACGCCACGGCGACGGCCAAGACCATTTACGGCACCATCGGTGTCAAGGTCTGGATCTGCAAGGGCGAGGTGCTCGGTTCGAAGGCGAGCCCGGCAGCACGGATGTAATCCGAGTTATCACGAACTGCATTGAAGAAGGATTTGACCAATGTTAATGCCTAAAAGAGTAAAGTTCAGAAAACAGCAGCGCGGTCGCATGCGCGGCAAGGCATACCGCGGTTCGTCGGTGTCATTCGGCTCCTTCGGGCTGAAGGCCCTGGAGCCGGGCTGGATTACCTCCCGCCAGATCGAGGCGGCCCGTGTTGCTCTGACACGCCGCATGAAGCGCGACGGTAAAGTCTGGATCCGCATTTTTCCCGACAAGCCCGTTTCCAAAAAGCCGCTTGAAACCCGTATGGGTAAGGGAAAGGGCGCACCGGAGTTCTGGGTTGCCGTTGTCAAGCCGGGACGCGTGATGTTCGAGGTGGATGGTGTCAGCCGTGAACTGGCCCAGGAAGCGCTGCAGCTTGCCGCCCACAAACTCCCGATCAAAGTGAAAATCGTAACCCGTCCGGATTACTCTGGCGAATAAGGCGTAAGAGAGAAAAATGAAGGCAACAGAAATTCGACAGATGACGACGCAGGAGATCCGCACACGACTTGCGGAAGACCACGAAAACCTTACCACCCTGCGGTTTCAGCTCGCGAGCTCGCAGCTTGCCAATACCGCACAGCTCAACCAGGTGCGCAAGGATATCGCGCGGCTGCAATCCATCTTGAGAGAACGCGAACTTAGCGGAGAACAACAATAATTATGGCTACTGCACAGGAAACCACGTCCATTACGCGCAACAATCGCAAGACGCGTGTCGGCATCGTCGTGTCGACGAAGATGAACAAGACCATCACCGTGTCGATCGAGCGCCAGGTACCGCACCCCCTGTACAAGAAGTACTTCAAAACCACCAAGCGCTTCCTCGTTCATGACGAGCATGCCACGGCGGGTATGGGGGACAAGGTGCTTATCATGGAAACGCGTCCGCTAAGCAAAAACAAGCGCTGGCGTCTTGTCGAGATCGTTGAACGTGCACGATAAACTGTAGGTAATACCGATGATTCAGGAAGAAACCAATCTCGTCGCCGCCGACAACTCCGGCGCAAAAAAAATCCGCTGCATCCGCGTTCTGGGCGGATCCGGTCGGCGTTATGCCACGGTAGGCGACATTGTCGTCGTCACGGTCAAGTCTGCCATCCCGGGTGGCGGGGTGAAAAAGGGAGAAGTTTCCCGCGCCGTGATTGTTCGCACGAAAAAGGAATATCGTCGCGCTGACGGTTCTTATATCCGCTTCGATGAGAATGCGGCAGTGCTCATCAACCAGAACCTTGAGCCGCGCGGCACGCGCATCTTCGGCCCGGTCGCACGTGAATTGCGCGAGAAGGCATTCATGAAAATCGTGTCGCTGGCTCCCGAAGTCCTGTAAGTGTTTTCCCACGTAATACGCGAAGAGAAATGAAGATCAAGAAAAACGACATGGTGATGGTGATCGCCGGCAACTCGAAGGGAAAAACCGGCAAGGTGCTGCGTGTTTACCCCGAGAAGCAGCGCCTCATCATCGAAGGTGTGAACCTCGTCAGCCGCCACCGCCGCCCGACGCAGGACAACCCCCAGGGTGGCATCACCCGTCAGGAAGCGCCGATTCACATCTCGAATGTGATGCTCCTTGACCCGAAGAGTAATCAGCCGACTCGCGTAGGAAAAACCGCGATTACGGACGAGAACACAGGCAAGATTCGTCACGTGCGCCGCAGTGTGGCCACGGGCGAGACCATCGAATAATCTCAACCGATAGCACAGTTAGAGAACATGGCATCGAAAAACAAAAACAAGGACGTTGCGGCAAAATCCGCAGCGAAAGTGAAAGAATACGGCGACGATCCGCTTGAGAATCTCCGCCTTTTCGATCGCTACAAGGAAACGATCGTCCCCGAAATGATGAAGCAGTTCTCCTATAAGAGCGTCATGCAGGTGCCGAAACTGGAGAAAGTCTGTATCAACATGGGATTGGGCGATGCGATCCAGGACGCGAAAATCCTCGAGCAGGCAGCCGAGGATCTGGAGATCATCACCGGTCAGAAAGTGGTCATCACGAAGGCCAAGAAGAGCATCTCCAATTTCAAACTGCGCGAGAACATGCAGATCGGTCTGCGTGTCACGCTTCGCAGCGCGCGCATGTATGAATTCCTGGATCGATTCATCAGTACCGCCATTCCGCGCATTCGTGATTTTCGCGGCGTGTCGGACAAGTCCTTTGACGGTCGCGGCAACTACACCATGGGCGTCAAGGAGCAGATCATCTTTCCGGAAATCGACGTGGACAAGATCGCCCGTATCTTCGGCATGGACGTCACCATCGTGACCAGTGCCCGCACGGACGAGGAGCAGTTCGGCCTGCCGTTCCGGAAAAAAGAAGTCGCCCAAGCGTAATCGTACAAAGTTAGAAGAAGGACAGTACCGTGGCCCGTAAATCTCTGATTGTCAAATCCAAGAGGAAACAGAAATTCGATGTGCGTGCATACAACCGCTGCCTTCGTTGCGGTCGCGCCCGTGCCTATTATCGGAAATTCGGCCTCTGCCGTCTCTGTTTCCGCGAGCTGGCGCTTGAAGGGAAAATCCCTGGCGTCCGCAAGGCAAGCTGGTAATTAAGTTGCACGTTTTCATCGTATAGAGATCACCATGACAGATCCCATCGCAGATTTTCTCACGCGCATCCGCAATGCGGTGCGCGCGCATCACAAACAGGTTGAGATTCCGGCTTCCAACATGAAAGTCAGTTTGACCGAGATTCTGTATCAGCAGAATTTCATCAACGGTTTCTCCCTCCTGCAGGACACTCCGCAGGGCACCATTCGCATCTATCTGCGCTACGGCAAGGACGGGGCCCCCGTCATTGAAGGACTTCAGCGCATCAGCACGCCGGGATTGCGTAAGTATTCCCCTGCGCAGGAAATTCCCCGCACGTTGAACGGCCTCGGTGTGACCATCGTGTCGACCCCGAAGGGGCTGCTCACCGACGCGCAGGCCCGTCAGCAGAATGTTGGCGGTGAAGTTCTGTGCAGAATCTGGTAAAGATCAATCGACAAGGAGTAGTTACGTGTCCAGAGTAGGTAAAAATCCCGTTGTGCTCCCCGCAGGCGTCTCCGCGACGCTGGCAGGCGGTATCATTACGGTCAAGGGTCCCAAAGGGGAACTGACGACCGCGATCCATAAGGATATGAATGTGGCGATTGAGGATAACCAGGTGACAGTTACCCGTCCCTCCGACCTCAAGCAGCATCGTGCCCTTCACGGTACCACCCGTGCCAACATCCAGAATATGGTGCTGGGTGTCACGGAAGGGTACAAGAAGACCCTCGAACTGATCGGTGTCGGATACAAGGTCGAGCTTCTCGGAAGCGTCCTCGTCATGAACATCGGGTTCTCGCATCAGGTGGCGTTCATCCCGCCGAAAGGAATTGCCTTTGAAGTTGCCACGCCGACGCAGCTGCATGTCAGCGGTATCGACAAGCAGCTGGTGGGACAGATGTCGGCAAAGATCCGTGCCGTGCGCCCGCCTGAGCCGTACAAGGGCAAGGGCATCAAATACGCCGGCGAGCAGATTCGTCGCAAGGCCGGCAAAACAGCGAAATCTTAATTGAAGTATTGACGAGCAGTTGATATCGGAGCAGAGTCCATGTCCATACGCAAAGTAAAAAAGTATACGTCCAGGGATAAGCGAAAAATCCGCATCCGTAAGAAGATGAGCGGAACTCCCGAACAGCCGCGCCTTTCGGTGTATCGCAGCCTGAACCACATGTATGCACAGCTGATCGATGACACCCGCGGGGTCGCATTGGGCGCCGTGTCCACGAAGTCCAAGGCGCTCGCTTCCGAGATGTCCGCGGCTTCCGGCAAGGTCGCCAAGGCGCACCTGGTGGGGAAAGCGATCGCAGAGCTCGCACAGTCCAAGAATATCACTACGGTGGTGTTCGATCGCAACGGCTTCCTCTACCACGGCCGCATCAAGGCCGTCGCCGAGGGCGCCCGTGAAGGTGGTTTACAATTTTAATATGCACGGATAGCAGAAGGAGTGATTCTTGGCTACAGTCGTTAAAGCAAGCGAGCTCGAACTCAAAGAGCGGCTCGTCCAGATCAAGCGGGTTGCAAAGGTTGTCAAAGGTGGACGGCGGTTCAGCTTCAATGCCATCGTCGTTGTCGGCGACGGGAATGGTCACGTGGGTATCGGTCTCGGAAAGGCCAATGAAGTCACGGATGCCATCTCGAAAGGTGTCGAGGACGCCCGCAAACGTATTCTCCGCATCCCGATCATCAACGGAACGATTCCTCACGAGGTGATCGGCCGTTATGGCGCAGGACGAGTGATTCTTCGGCCCGCATCACGCGGTACCGGCCTTATCGCCGGCGGCGGTGTGCGCGCCGTGCTCGAGTCTGCAGGTATCGAGGATATTCTCACGAAATCGCTCGGCACCTCCAATCAGCACAACGTCATCAAGGCGACCATGGACGCTCTGGAGCGTCTCATCGACGCGCGTGGCATGGCGAAACGCCGCAAAATGACCATGCAGGAAGTTTTTACCCAAGTACCCCAGAGTAAATGATCTCAACGGATAACGAAATGGCGAAGCTTAAAATTACACAGGTACGCAGCGTTATTGGCCGACTCGAGAACCAGAAGCGCACGATCGAAGCGCTCGGCCTCGGCCGCCCCAATCACTTTGTGTTCCAGAACGACACTCCTCAGATTCGTGGCATGATCCGCAAGGTCGCCCACCTGGTGAAGGTGGAAGAGGTGGCCGAATAACGCGCATGACAGAAAAGACAAACGGATAATATACCATGGCAAATCATTTAGGAAATCTGCAGTACGCAGAAGGATCGAGAAAGAAAAAGAAGCGGATCGGACGCGGCCAGGGCAGCGGTCGTGGAGGCACCTCCACGCGCGGCCACAAGGGCGCTCAGGCACGCTCCGGATACAAGAGCAAGCCCGGTTTCGAGGGCGGCCAGATGCCCCTGCAGCGTCGTCTTCCGAAGTTCGGCTTCACGAACTTCAACCGGAAAGACTACCTGGGCATCAATGTCGCGCGTCTCGAAGAGCTCGTGGCAAAAGGTGTCATCACCGATGGTGTGATCAACCCGGATGTGCTCTACAATGCCGGTATCGTTTCCAAGCGCCGCACGCTCGTCAAGATCCTCGGCAACGGCGATCTGACCAGCAAGCTCGATATTACGGCACACGCTTTCAGTGCGACCGCGAAAGAGAAAATTGAGGCGGCAGGCGGTACCGCCACCACAGTTTCAGCTTCAGCGTAAAACAGGTTCATACATGGCTGGTTTCAGCGAAAGCTTTCGTAACATGTTCAAGATTCAGGAGCTGCGTCAGCGGATCCTGTTTACTCTTTTCATGCTGGTCATCGTGCGCTTCGGCGCGCATCTGACCCTCCCAGGCGTCAATGCCGGGCTGCTTGCCGATTTCCTCGCATCCCAGCAGGGATCCGGCGGTATCTTCGGCATGTTCGATTTGTTCGTCGGAGGCGCATTCAGCAATGCGGCGGTGTTCTCTCTGGGCATCATGCCGTACATCACGGCCTCCATTATTCTTCAGCTTCTCGGCGCGGTCATCCCGTATTTCCAGAAGCTGCAGAAGGAAGGCGGTGAAGAAGGCCGCAAGAAAATCAACCAGTACACGCGCTACGGTACGATCTTCATTGCCGCCCTGCAGGGCTGGGCAGTGAGCATTCGTCTTGTGAACCTTACCACGCCGAACGGCGCTCCGATCGTACCTCCCGAGGTCCAGGGCGTGATCTTCGCGATTGCGACAATGCTCATTATTGCCGCCTCGACCATGCTCATGATGTGGATCGGTGAACAGATCACGGATCGCGGTATCGGCAACGGTATCTCCCTGATCATCTTCATCGGTATCGTCGCCCGTCTGCCGCACGCCTCGGTGGCGGAGTTCGGACGCGGCGCGAACATCATCATCGAGCTCGTCATCATCATCGCCATGGTGCTGATCACCGCGGGCGTCGTCATGGTGACACAGGGCACGCGGCGGATTCCGGTGCAGTATGCGAAGCGCGTCGTCGGACGCAAGGTGTACGGCGGCGTTACGCAGTACATCCCGCTCCGCGTCAATACCGCGGGCGTTATGCCGATCATCTTCGCGCAGGC
This sequence comes from Bacteroidota bacterium, assembly GCA_003246455.1. Classification (GTDB taxonomy): domain Bacteria; phylum Bacteroidota; class Ignavibacteria; order SZUA-365; family SZUA-365; genus SZUA-365. The sequence continues at coordinate 27,370 of QKAF01000154.1, read as the reverse complement.
GCTGATGTTCATCCCGGAAACCATCACGATGTTCTTCCCCGAGAGCGAGTTCATGCAGGCCATCGCGGTGAATTTCCGCTTTGACTCGTTTATTTATGCCGCGGTCTACGCGCTCATGATCGTCTTCTTCACGTATTTCTACACTGCGATTTCTTTCAATCCGCAGGACGTGAGCGACAACATGAAGAAGCAGGGCGGGTTCATTCCCGGTATTCGCCCGGGTGCGCATACCCGCGACTACATTGACAATATCCTGACGAAGATCACGCTCCCGGGATCGATTTTCCTGGCGATCATCGCCATTCTGCCGACCTTCATGATGCGTCTGAACGTATCACCGGAATTCGCGCAGTTCTTCGGCGGAACGAGCCTCCTGATCATCGTCGGTGTTGCACTCGATACGCTTCAGCAGATCGAATCGCATCTCCTCATGCGTCACTATGACGGCTTCATGAAGAGCGGTAAGATTCGCGGCCGTATCGGACGCGGTTGACAGCGGACGGTCGAAGGGCATGATCCACCGGAAAACGGAAAAAGAAATCGAGGTGATGCGCGAGAGCAATCAGATTGTCTCCGACGTCCACCGACTTCTGATGCCCCTGGTCAAACCCGGCGTCCGTGTTTCCGAGCTTGATGCCCTTGCGGAAGAATTCATCCGCGCAAACGGAGCCCTCCCGGCATTCAAGGGATACGGCTCAGGCAGCAGGTCGATCCCGTCTTTCCCGGCGACGCTCTGCGTCTCGATCGACGACGAAGTTGTACACGGCATTCCGACGGACCGCACCCTTCTCGAAGGAGAAATCGTGTCCGTGGATGTCGGAGCAGAAAAAAGCGGCTACTTTGGCGACGGCGCCATAACGCTTCCGGTCGGTATCGTCGACAGCGAGAAACTCCGGCTGCTGAAGGTGACGAAAGAATCCCTGTATCGCGGCATAGACCAGGCCGTTCCCGGCAACCGCCTGCACGACATTTCCGCCGCGATTCAGGAGCATGTCGAGGCGAACGGGTTTACCGTTGTGAGAGACCTCGTCGGACACGGTATAGGAAAAAAGCTTCACGAGGAACCGCCTGTACCGAACTTCGGAAGGAAAGGTACCGGACCCGTGCTGGAAGCAGGCATGACGCTGGCAATCGAGCCGATGGTCAACTACGGCGGGTTCAGAGTGAAGATCGATATGAACGGCTGGACCGTCCGCACACGTGATGGAGCCCCTTCGGCGCATTTTGAACATACCGTGTATATTTCGAAGGACGGACCCGTTTTGCTCACAAACCATTTTGAACGAGACCATGGCTAAACAAGGATCGATAACCGTTGACGGAGTCATTACCGAAACACTGCCGAATGCGATGTTTCGTGTCAGGCTCGAGAACGGCCATGAGGTGCTCGCGCATGTCTCCGGAAAAATGCGGATGCATTTCATTCGCATTCTCCAGGGAGACAAGGTGACGGTCGAGCTGTCGCCTTACGACCTGACCAAGGGCAGAATTACTTATCGCTACAAATAGATTACGTGGAGAACCCATGAAAGTCCGTGCGTCTGTGAAAAAAATCTGTGACAAGTGCAAGATCATCCGCCGCAAAGGTGTGGTTCGTGTGATCTGCTCGAATCCGAAGCACAAGCAACGCCAAGGCTAATCGAATTTTTTAGAACTCATCACCGAGCTGCAAGGAGTTACAGTTGGCACGTATAGCAGGAGTCGATTTACCGAGAACGAAGCACGCCGTAATCGCACTGACCTACATCTACGGTATTGGTCGTTCCACCGCCCGGAACATCCTCGATCAGGTGGGGATCCCTCACGACAAGAAAATCGAGGACCTGAACGACGACGAAGTAAGTGCAATCCGCACGATTATCCAGGGTATGCGCGTCGAAGGTGCCGTGCGCAGCGAGATGCAGATGAACATCAAACGACTGATGGACATCGGTTGCTACCGTGGTCTTCGTCATCGCCGAGGCCTCCCCGTTCGCGGACAGCGCACGAAAACAAACTCGCGTACCCGTAAAGGTCGCAGAAGAACCGTTGCCGGCAAGAAGAAGGCACCGTCGAAGAAATAGTGTATTCGTAATCGTGAGTTTTTCAAGGAGTAGTTGTGGCTAAAGCCGTCAAGAAAACGAAGAAGAAAATCCAGGTAGACACGACCGGCCGTGCGTATATCAAGGCGACGTTCAACAACGTTCTTGTGACGCTGACCGATGTGTACGGAAACACCATCTCCTGGTCGTCAGCTGGAAAGAACGGATTCAAGGGTTCGCGCAAGAACACGCCGTATGCCGCGCAGACCTCCGCAGAGTCTGCCGCGAAGGAAGCGCATGACCTCGGTCTGCGTAAGGTGGAGGTCTTTGTGAAGGGCCCGGGTTCCGGCCGCGAGGCGGCGATCCGCGCACTGCAGACCGCAGGCCTCGAGATCATGGCCATTCGCGACGTCACTCCGATCCCGCACAACGGCTGCCGTCCGCCGAAGCGCAGGAGAGTCTGACCGCTCCTGTTTGCGCGACGATGTATCGAACTCGCGCGACCGCAGCGAATATGTTGGACTACGACCTGACTCAGTACCCTCTAACAGGAGAACATTTACGCAGATGACTACGACAACGATTCAAATGCCCGACGGCATCGTCCTTGACGAGTCGACCTATACCGAGACCTTTGGACGATTCGTTATTCAGCCGCTTGAAAAGGGTTACGGAATTACGATCGGAAACTCCTTCAGACGAGTGCTGCTGTCTTCGCTCACCGGTCTGGCGATCACCGCCTTAAAGATCGACGATGTGATGCATGAGTTCTCCACCATTCACGGTGTTGTCGAGGATGTGTCCGAAATCATCCTCAACCTGAAGGAAGTGCGCTTCAAAGCGCTGAACCCCAAAGCCACGACGATTACGTTTACACTGAAAGGCCAGCACACCTTCACCGCCGCGGATATTCAGGCCGCGTCGTCCGAATTCGAGGTGCTGAATCCGGAAAAATACATCTGCACCCTTGGCCCGGAAGCCAACATGGACATCGAACTGCGCATCGCGCGCGGGCGCGGATATGTCCCTGCAGATGAAAACAAGCTCCCCGATCAGCCCCTGGGCACGATTTCGATGGACGCCATCTTCACGCCGATCCGCAATGTGAAGCTGCTCGTCGAAAACACGCGTGTCGGCGGAAGCACGGATTACGACAAGCTGACCCTGGATATCACCACCGACGGCTCCATCACCCCGCAGGAAGCGCTTTCGCAGTCGGCGCGCATTCTCCTCGACCACGTGCAGATGTTCCTCAATTTCGACCTCAACAAGAGCGACGAAGAGGAAGGCACGCAGGAAGACGACGAAACCGCACGCGTCCGGAAGATCCTCCTCACATCCGTCGATGATCTGGAACTTTCCGTGCGTTCCCACAACTGCCTGAAGGCAGCCAACATTAAAACCATCGCCGACCTGGTCCGCCGTGAAGAGGCGGAGATGCTGAAATTCCGCAACTTTGGCCGCAAGTCCCTTGCAGAGCTCGGGGCCATTGTGGACGATTTCGGTCTGCAGTTCGGTATGAACGTCGACCATTACATTGGTTCTTCGCAGGAAGACGAGTAATTCGAGGAATAGAGAGAAAACATGAGACACGCAAAAGTAGGAAGAAGACTCAGCAGGTCCGCAAGCCATCGCAAGGCACTGCTGGCAGCGCTGTCGACGGCGCTGATCAAACACAAACGCATTCAGACCACCTCGGCCAAGGCGAAGGAAACCCGTCGCATCGTCGAGCCGTTGATCACGCGGGCCCGCGATGCTTATCTGCGTGAAAAGAGCGGCGAAGCGGTGGACGTGCATGCACGCCGCGAGATTGCCAAGTTCATCCGCGACAAGGAAGCCGTTCAGATCCTGTTTTCGGAAATCGCCGAGAAGGTCGGCAAGCGCCCGGGTGGATATACCCGCGTTCTGAAACTGGGAAATCGCGTCGGCGACAACGCCGAGATGGCGGTGATCGAACTCGTGGATTACAACGAGGCCCAGGACAGCAAGCAGCGCAAGGAACGCGCCGCTCGCTCGAAAGCCGCCGCGCAGCGCCGCAAGGCCGCGGAAGATCGCAAGGTGAAGGCTGCCGCAGCGCCCGTCGAAACCGAGGAAGCCGTGGTTGAGGCGGAAGAAGCCCCCGTTGAAGAAATTCAGGACGCTCCTGTCGCCGCGGAAGCCGCGAGTGACGTGGCTGCCGAAGCTGCCGCGGATCAGCCCGCTGCGGACGACGCTCCCGCCGCTGATGCCGAGGAAGGCACCAAGGAAGCCTGACCACTGTACATTGAGCAATAACGCCGTGGCGGTTGACTCCACGGCGTTTTTTTTACCATGCAGCTACGCACACAATTCGAAACCGGAGCGGCGACGCCGCAGCAATTCCCTCAGGCCGACCTCCCCGAGATCGCCTTCGCGGGTCGATCCAACGTGGGCAAATCTTCCCTGCTCAATATGCTCGTCGGCGCCAAACAGGTCGCCCGTGTCAGCTCGACGCCGGGAAAGACGCAGCAGATCAATTTCTTCGTTGTCGACGAGCGTATGCGTTTCGTCGATCTCCCGGGATATGGCTATGCGAAAGCGTCGCAGAAGGACCGGCGCGAATGGGGAAAACTGATTACCACGTACTTCGAAAGCAACCGGCCTCTCTCGATGGTGCTGCAGCTGATCGACTCCCGCCTCCCCCTGCAGGATTCCGATGCGCGCGTCATGCAGTGGTTCGTCGAGCAGGGGCTGCCGCTGCAGGTGGCCCTGACGAAAGTCGACAAGCTCAAGCAGGGTGAGCGCGTTCGTCAGGAACGCGCTCTGGCGGAGGCCTTCCTCCAGCTCGGGTATCGCGGCAGTCTGATTCTGCTCTCCAGTCTCAAGGGAGTCGGCAAGAAAGAACTTCTTACTTCCATCTTTACGCGTATCGACACTCCCTGAATTCCCCACGAAATACTTGCTGGGATTAGGTCGGCAGCTCGCCAGTGAGGCTGCCCGGCCCGTCAGGGGTGCGCGTATTCAAATTGAAAAAAAATGTTCGAGTCATTTATCCAATCATTTATTCCGCTGTTCGTCGCCATGGACACCCTGGGTCTCATCCCGTTGTTTCTTGGACTGACGCAGGGGATGGAACGCCGGGAACTGCATCGACTGATCTACAGCGCGACCGGCACCGCCTTCATCATCGCGATTCTGTTTCTCTTCTCGGGAACCGCGCTGTTCGATTTTCTCGGCATCACTTCGAATGATTTCCGTATCGGCGGCGGTGTTGTCCTTCTGGTTCTCGCCATCCAGGATCTCGCCTCCTCCACGCCGGAAGAGCGGCGCAAACCGCGCAGCAACGTCGGCGTCGTTCCGATCGGAATTCCCCTGATCATGGGACCTGCCGGCATGACCACCATTCTCATCCTGATGGACACGCATGGGTTCGGCATGACCATGAGCGCCCTGGTGGCCAACTGCATCGTCGTCCTGGTCGTCCTTCTGAACTCGAAATGGATCATCCGCATCCTGGGCGATGCCGGGTCCCAGGCGTTCGCGAAGGTGGCGTCGCTGTTCATGGCCGGAATCGCGGTGATGATGATCCGATCAGGTATCGAAGGCGTACTCTGAGCTGCGCACCCGGGCTTCGTCTTCGCACTCGACGAGACGGAATCCCGGAAGACCGTAGATGAACGCGCTTCCCATGGCCTGGGCGGGTGTCCACACTCCCGGAGGGACTTCACCCGCAAGGAGTGCGCGGAGTATCTCGAGAGTCGTCCGAACGGTACAGGCATATCCTTCCGGCGTCTCCAGGTGGCGCGAGAGATGATCGCCGCGGGCATTCCAGACATCCGCCCGGATATGGTATACCGCGGAGTTGCGATGCTCTTCGCCGGGACCACGGACAAACAGGGACACCGCGGCCCTGACCGTGCGGTGTACGAAGGAATTCGCCATCAGCGCGCAGACTGCTCCGCGCATCATCTGCATGAGCACGATGCTCGCTTTCGACACGCCCCCGTAGACAACGATGTTCGGGATAGATGTGCTCCGCCATGCGGAACTGAGATCACCCCAGGGAATGGTCATCGTACTTTTCATTCCGTCGAAGAAGCGGATGCGTTCGGCACGCCAGGCGTGGGGAACGGTCGTCAGCTCTCCGTTGCGACGTATGGCGCCGCAGCGCGGGATCGCCTCGAGGGTTGCACGCCAGGTCCCCGGACTCTGCGCCAGCTTCCCGGCAAACGCGATACGCAGCTCCGTCGCGTCGGGCAGATCTTCCTTGAGGGAAAGCGCGAGGCAGTCCGTCGGAACGACGTCGAAACCGGACCCCGGAATCATGGTGATACCCGCGGCGACTGCATCCGCATGAAGCAGGTACAGCGATTCGAGCACGGGGATCTCGCCGGTAATGTCCATGTAATGCGTTCCGGCATCGATACAGGCCGCCGCCATTGCCGCGGCGGTCGAGGAGAAGGGTCCCGCGCAGTGCAGCAGAACGGACACGTCTCGCAGCGCATGCACGATGGACTCGTGTGAAGTCAGATTAAAAGTGCGGCAGTCACATCCCAGTTCCGCAGCCAGGGTCTCGATCGCCTCCGCGTTTCTGCCGGCAAGCACCGGCCGCAGTCCCCGCCTGCACGCTTCCGCGGCGATGAGTCGCCCCGTGTATCCGTTCGCGCCATACAGCATCCAGCGCTCCGGCTTCGCCGGTCTGTTCGTATCCATATCGCTTTTCATCTATTTGCCATGCTGTGGTACAGGCAGTGCAAATTCATTCCGGTCCGAAAAGCTGTGCAGAATCACTCGAAGGGAAGAATGGTGCGGAAAACTTCGCGACGGGTCAGGGACTGACGTCGGTAAAATACGAATTTTAACAACTATTGCAGGTGCGTCGTTGATGGGAATTGCCGCGGAAGCAGGGAGATCGTACTTTCCACTGCCATGACCCTGCTGCGACAATGGTTCCGTGAGTATCCATATGCAGAAAACGCCGTGAGACTTCCATACGCCAGGTTACTTTTCCCGCTGGTTCTCCTGCTCCTGACCGGGCTCGGCGAAGATGCGCTGACGCAGGCCGGCGGGACGGTCACATCCCGCGTGAACGGGGGGAACCGCATCTCATTGCTCGTGATCGGCGACTGGGGAACGGGGGGGAAAGGTGCTCGCCAGGTGGGGGCGGCGATGGCGGCGCAGCACGCGGAATCTCCGGTCGACGCGGTGATCAGCACGGGCGACAACATTTACCCGTCCGGTGTAAAGAGCGTCCGCGACCCGCAGTGGAGGAGCAAGTTCGAAGCGGTATTTCCGGCGGACAGGCTTCCGGTCCCGTTCTGGGCGGTGCTGGGGAATCATGATTACCGCGGCGATCCCGATGCGCAGGTCGGGTATACGGGATTTCATCTCCCCGACGGAAGCGCCACCCGATGGCATATGCCCGGACGCAGCTGGGTCACCGTGCTCCACAGCAGCGACAGCACGCTGAGCGTCCGTCTCGTGGGTATCGACACCCCGCAGCTCGTCGGAGGATCGCGCGCCCGCAAGGTGCATTTTTATTGGATCGACTCCGTTCTCTCCTCGGCAGGGGAGGACTATGTTGTCGTCGTCGGTCATCATCCGGTGTATTCCCATGGCCTCTATGGCAACACTCCCGTGCTTGTCAGGCAGCTGGCGCCGCGTCTGGAAAAATACGGGGTGGCCGCCTATCTCAATGGACACGAGCATGACCTTCAGGTTATTCGGCGCATCAATGGAGTGCGGTATATCGTGAGCGGTGGCGGGAGCGGGAAGAGGAAGACCCGGGCAGGGAGGAACACAGATTTTTCGGCGAGTTCACTGGGATTTTTCCGGCTCGACATGAATTCCGCCAGGATGCGGGTGCGTGTATTCGACAGCAGCGGCAGACTCCTCTACCAGACAGTCGACGTGCGTCGCGGCGGATAAAAAAAGGGGTGCCACGCGCACCCCTTTTTCATGCGGGAGAGGAAAATCAGAAATCCGTACTGATGCCGAAACTCAGTGAGTTGCTGCTGTAATCGTAATAGCTCGTGTTCGACTGGTTGCGGAGGTAGATGTAGCTCAGCGAAAGGTTCAGGCCGTTGAAAAGAAGCCAGTTCCCGCCGATGGTCTTGCTGAGGGTAAGCCAGCCGCCCATACGGTCATCCGTGCGTGAAACCGCATTCGGATCGGTGTAATCGAGTGTTGAGGGATACCCGTAGGTTTTGTGCAGGAAGTAGGCCCCGGTCTTCAGGCGCATCGCCCATGGAAGCACCTGGGTGACCGTCAGTGTCGCTTCGCTGCTTTCATAGCTGTAGGGATCGTCGAAGAGCTCCTCCTCGCCGATGAAATCGACAGCCCCGCCGATGAAGGCGCGTCCGCGGTCCGTCAGATTCCAGCGCTGCAGATAACGAACGCTCAGGCCGGTCCCGATGTTGATCCACGCGCTGAGCTGGCTCGTGGAGGGCTCTTCAAAGACGAGATACTCGACGGAACTCTCCATGCCGACGCCCTGTCCGCTGCCACCCATGGACATTCTGCCGGAACCATTGCCATTTCCGCTCCCGCCGCTCCCGCCGCTTCCGCTGCTTCCGCTGCCGGCCCCACCGCCGCCGTTGCCGCTGCTGCCGTTTCCGCCACCGCCATTCCCGCCGCCATCAACGGTGAGTTGATTCTGCGGTGCGGTAAAGCCGCTCCCCTCGGTCGTCTCAATAGTGGTTTTCGTCAGATAATTCTTGAATCCGTAATCCGCCTGCACGCGAATGCTGGTGCGGGATTCGAAAAATACCATCGTTCCGATCGACGCGAAATGCTCCAGGTAGCTGAGTTCTCCGAAATTCGGATAGCTGCGGTAGCGCGCGCGGTACGACGCGAGAAGGGGCAGGTCGGCCGTGATCTGCTGTTTAAGAGAAACGGATCCCATCATCTGGGAATAGTCGTAGAGGGAGTAATCTTCCCTGTCGAACCGCATGCTCCCGATGCCCAGGATGCTGAAACTGTTTACATCCTGCTCGCCGTACACGCGTATCCACGACGCGCCGAAACTGTGGGTCGAGTACATTCTCTCGTCATACTGGGGAAACGTTGTGAGCGAGCCGGTGTAGTTCAGCGCCCACGGACTTTCTTCAGGGAAATAGCCGTACATGAGGGTAAGATCCGTCGATGCGGCTGAGGCATTGCTGTAATTGCGAAACATGTTGTCGTCGTACCCGCTCTCGATCGAAATCGTCCCGAGCCATTGCGCGCCCGCGGGAGTGGCGGTGAAAATCAACACGATGGCCAGCAGCACGCGCCGTGTCATTCGTCACCTCCCTTCGCGGCTCCGTGGCGATAGCCCTGCCGGAGCCCGGTACCGCTGCAGCGTTCGTCGTTGATGCCGTCCCCGTCCTGATCGATGAAGCGGTCGCGGCGGTTCATGCGGAGCTGCTGCTTCTTCCCCTGTGAGGAAGTTTCGTCGGGCGAGCTTTTTACGGACTGCGGATTCTGTTTCCCGCGGTCATCGATGCCGTCACCGTCTTCATCGACGAAACGCGGCGCGGTCTGTTCCGTTGCCTGCGCGTGTTTCTTCCCGTGCGGTCCTTTCCCTTCAGGCCTGTCCTGAGCGAGAAGCGGCAGCGCGGAAATGGTAAGTGCTATGAGGAATATCGTGAATCTCATTTGAGGTCTCCAGGGAATAAGGCGGGCAGCATGGGAGAGCCGCCCGCCGTTTCCGTTACTTTGCCTGCTGACGGCCTTTGCGAGTGACGCCGGAGGGCGTCGCGCCGTCGTCACCACAGGAACCATCACGAAGACGTGCGCGCTGCGCCGTGCCAGTGCACTGCCCGGTACCGTTGCCGGTGCCGCGGCGAGCGTGCTGACGCTGGTTGGACGTGCCGTCTGCCTGATGATCGCAGATTCCGTCGCCGTCTTCGTCAACGAAGCGCGGGCCCTGATTCTGCGTGGTCTGCTTGGTGACCGCAGTCTTGCCATCTTTCCCATCCTGTTTTTGCTGAGCGGAAGCATTGCTGCTGAGACCGATCAGGAGAACTGCGATGGCGAAGAGGAAAGTGATGTGTTTCATAAATACCTCTTGGTGAAAACGAGGGTTCATGGAGAGAAATGCAACCTTCGTGCCAGAAACTATGCCTCAGACCGTGTGGATTTTGGAGGTTCATCGCCACCCGGGCAGGCAGCTTCGACAATCATGTCGAATCCGGGCGGCAATAATTGTCGAAACGGACGCTGTTGGTCCGGGCCAAAAGCGTTTCAGCCGCGGTATTTCGCGAGCTTGTACCTGAGCGTCCGCTCGGAAATCCCGAGGATGTCCGCTGCGCGTACCTGGTTGCCCCCGCTTTTTTCGAGCGCCTTGTCGATGAGTATCCGTTCCAGGGACTCGACCCGCTCATTCAGATTCCCGAGCTCGAGCAGTTCGTGGTTTTCCGTCGAGGGGTGCACCGTGGCGCTGATGTTCGGCGGAAGATCCCTCGTCGTGATGGTGTCATCGCGCGTAAGTACCACGGCCCGCTGGATGATGTTTTCGAGCTCGCGGACGTTCCCGGGGAAATCGTAGCGCATGAGGGCGTCCATCGCCTCGTGCGAGAGCGAGCGGACACCCTTGCCGTTGATCTCCGCGTATTTGACGATGAACTCCTGCACGAGCGGAGCGATATCCTCGCGGCGGCTGCGGAGCGCCGGAAGGGGAATGGTGACAACATTGAGACGGTAGTACAGATCTTCCCGGAAACCGCCTTCGGCGATCATCGCTTCCAGATCACGGTTCGTCGCCGCAACGATGCGGACATCGAGCTGCAGGGTCTCCGAGCCGCCGATGCGCTCGATCTGACCGAATTGCAGTGCGCGCAGCAGCTTGACCTGGATGAGCAGCGGGATGTCGCCGACTTCATCGATGAAAAGGGTGCCCCCGTTGGCCTGTTCGAATTTTCCGATGCGCTGCCTGTCCGCACCGGTGAAAGAGCCCTTTTCGTGCCCGAACAGTTCGCTTTCAAAAAGCGTCTCGGGGAGTGCGGCGCAGTTGACGACGACGAACGGCCGGTCCTTCCGGTCGCTGGCCATATGAATCGCGCGCGCGATCAGTTCCTTTCCCGTTCCGCTCTCGCCTCGGACGAGGACCGAGGCCTTGCTCGCGGCGACTCGCCCGGCGGTATTGAGCACCTGTTCCATCGGTCCGCTCTGCGAGACGATGTTCGCGAAGGAATAGCGTTCAGCGAGCTGTTCCCGGAGGAGACGGTTTTCCGATACGAGGAGAAAATGTTCCCTGGCGCGCTGGATGATGAGCAGCAGTTCCTCGAGTTCCACCGGCTTCTGGAGGTAGTCGAATGCTCCCGATTTCATGATGTCGACCGCCGTTTCGATGCTCCCGAATGCGGTGATCACGACGACGGGAATGTCCGGGTTTATCTGACGGACCTCGCGCAGCACGTCCTTCCCCGTCAGGTCAGGCATGCGAAAGTCGGTTAGGACGAGGTCGACGTGATGGTCGCGGATATAGGTCACCGCCTCGCTGCCAGACGCAGCCTCGCGCGTGTCGAATCCCTGTTTTCTCAGGAAACCCGCGATGGAGGCACGCTGGGCAGCTTCATCGTCCACGATTAGTATGCTGAATTCACTCATGATCTTCCTGATCTGTAATAATCGTCAAAAAAATATTCTCGTTTTCCACGTGAGCGCTGCCGGGATTCACGTTACAGCCGGCTCTGCCGGAGCTGCCGGAAGCAGAATGCGGAAGGCCGCGCCTCCTTCGGGGGAGGTGGTCACGGAGACATCGCCGCCATGCTCGCTCACGATCTGGTGAACGATGCTGAGACCCAGGCCCGTCCCCGTCGCCTTGGTGGTGTAATACAGGTTGAAAACTTTCTTTCTGCTCTCTTCCGGAATGCCAGGGCCGTTGTCGGCAATCGTGATCTCGACATTCGCACCGCGTCTGCAGGCGACAGCCTTGATCATTCCGCTCTGGCCGACGGCCTCGATCGCATTCTGCAGAAGGTTGAGGAGCACCTGGTGCATTTTCTCTCGATCGGCCGAAAGGGGAAGCCCCTCGCCGGCGATCAGTTCGAGGCGGATATCCCGCTGCATTGCCTGGCTGCGTACGACTTCGAGGCTGTCGTGCAGAAGGCGCGACGCGTCGCAGGGTTCCAGGTTCAGCCGCGGCGGACGGGCGAATTCCAGGAACTGCGTAATGATCGTATTGACACGCTGAACTTCGGAGCGCACGGTTTTTGCGAGCTGAAGGTACTCTTCCGCATCGGTGGCCGGAACGAATTCGGACTGGAACCGCTGTGCGATGATGTTGATGGCGTTGAGCGGATTGCGGATTTCATGCGCGATACCGCCGGCGAGTTCCCCCATCGCGGTGACGCGATCCTTGCGCTGCAGCTGTTCCTGCACGCGGAGCTGTTCCGTGATATCGCGGGCAATCGCCACAATCGTTTCGACCTCGCCCGCGTCGTCCTGAATGATCGACGTGCTCACCGCGACGGTACGCCGTTCTCCTCCCGGCCGCGTCAACTGGTTTTCCTGGTACGGAACAGCTGCCGCACTGCTGCGGGTCTGCTGCAGCAGGAGGGTGTCATCGCGGCATATTTCCCGGCAGGGGCGGCCGATGACTGCGTCCGGATCGAGACCGAACAGGCGCGCGGCGGTCTGATTGAAGACCGTGATCAGGCCGGAGGCGTCGGTCGCGACCACGGCGTCCGCGATATTGTCGAGCACGAGCCCGGTATAACTGCGGACCTTCCGGTGCTCCTGCTGCAGCACGCCGTACCGCTGCCGCGTATGCAGGAGAATCAGCAGGATCGCGGCGGTGATGAAAAAACCGAACGCGATGAATACCACGCGATGCATCGATCGCTGCTGGATACTCCGGACATGCTCGAGCGAAAGGCCGATGCGCATGAGCGCCGGACCCTGGTTTTCGAAATGCAGGCGCTTGACCACCTCGAACAGCGGTTCTCCCGCGTACTCGGTGATGCGGGATCGTGTGCTGTCGGATTTCCAGGCGCTGCGCAGAAAGCCGTCGGACTCTATCGATCCCATTTCCTCGACGCCTTCGCTGGCGGTGAGCAGGCCGTCGTCGTCCTGCAGAACCACGTACACGATGGAATGTGCCGTTCCGATATCGCGGAGGAGCCGGCCGATGCCGAGACGCATGCGCATCTCGAGCATGGCGGATGCGGAGATGCCGAGGAGCACGGCGCCGGACCCGGATTCGCGTTCCTGTGCGAACAGATACAGGCGCTCGGGCGACCACGGGGTACGCATGCCGCCCTGTGCGAGCCAGGAGTATTCTCCCCGCAGCACGGGCTGCAGTACATCGTGGAAGAGATCCGTTGAGGGGTCGACACTTGTACGGGGAGGAGCAGCGGCAAGATTCGATGCCTTGACTGTTCCGTCCTCGTTGATGATCATCAGGAGGTCCACAGAGATCTCGCGCGCGATCGCACGAAAATCCGCCACCCCATTTGACCGGGTTCTCACTTCGACAAATTTTGCCGCCAGGCGGAGGCGATCCAGAATGCTGCGCTCCAGTTCGCTGTTTGCCGCGACCGTCGTGATGCTGCTGCTGCCGACGGCTTCAACCAGCACCTGGGCTTCCGTCTTGACGAAATGCAGCAATTCCTCCCTGCTCTGGGACACTTCAAACCACACAAACAGCGTGACCGCAATCGCCAGCACCGTAAGTCCGGCAAGCAGGAGTTTTGATCTTGAAGAGAGATTCCGGATGCGTTGCATGAATTTGCTCGTAGTGGCATATTAATATGCAGTGTTGTAAAAAGCACATTTCGTGCCAGAACTCAAACCAGGTGTGTGCATGAAGCATCGAGGAAGCCGTTCCATCCGTGACGCGTTGGCGCTTCTGTTCGCGGTTGTCGCTGCCGCTGTGTTCTACGGCATCGGGACGCGAGCGATGCTTCCCGGACTCGATGATCTGAGGATGTACCTCATCATCACCGACCGCTTCGATGACGGCGATTCCTCGAACGACGATGCGAATGGGAAGAGCGATCCCCGCGATCCGCTTGCCGTTCAGGGCGGCGATCTGAAGGGAATCGAACGGCAGCTGCCGTATCTCGAGAAGCTCGGCGTCAATGCCATATGGATGACTCCCGTGCAGATGAACGTCCCGGGGGCGTTTCACGGCTACTGGATACAGCATTTCAAACGGATCGATCCCCGGCTGGGCAGCATGGAGGATCTGCGGCGCACGATCCGCAGTGCGCATGCGCGCGGGATACGCGTCTACCTCGACGTCGTCTGCAACCATACCGCTCCCCTGATCAGAACGAAAGAGGGCGGGTATGTATGGAACGACCACGGATACTCCCTCGTGTGGAAAGACAGCACGCAGCTGCCGACACCACGTGCGCTGCAGAACCTCGCGCTGTACCATAACTACGGCGCGGTCAAGCAGTGGACCGATCCTTACCAGGTGCTCGGCGAGCTCCCCGGCGGACTGAGCGACCTTCGCACGGAGGATCCGCGTGTGCTCGCCATCATGATCGATATCTGGACATGGTGGATGGAGCAGACCGGGTGCGACGGGTTCCGCGTCGACACGGTCAAGCATGTCGACATGCCTTTCTGGTACGCCTGGCTGCACGCGATGCGTGTTCACGCGCAGAATATCGGAAGGAAAGACTTTTTTATCTTCGGCGAGGTTTTCTCGAATGATGACAGGAAATGTGCCGGCTACACAGTACCCGATACCGACGGACGCAGGGGCTTCGACGCGGTGTACAATTTCAGCCTCGCCGATGCGCTGCGTGCCGTGTTCGGGCGGCACGAATCCGTCGATCGAATCGCGGTCAGCGTCAGGAATTTCCCTCTCTATGATTCGTCGGCCCTGTCTCGGCAGATGATTTTCATCGACAACCACGACATGTCCCGTTTCCTGGCCTTTGCCGACGGCGACGAGGCGGGGATGCGCGAAGCGCTGACCTTTCTCTACGGACTGCCCGGGGTGCCGACCCTGTACTATGGAACCGAGCAGTCGTTCCGCGGCGGAACGGGACCCGACTGGGAAAACCGCGAATCCATGTTCGCCGGCGGATGGAAGGGCGCTCAGCCTCATGTAGATGCATTCGATACCACGCGGCCAATGTTTCGCCACATCGAAACCCTGAATACGCAGCGCGGGAGGTCGAGGATTCTCCGCGATGGGAACTGCACTGTCGCAGACGCGGATACGGTGCAGCAGCTGATCGTGATTCGGCGCAGCATCGGCACGCGTGAGGCCTTCGTGATCTATAATGCAGGGCCGGAACCAGCGGACTGGATGCCGCCATCGGAGAAACGATGGGAGATCTGGCCGGAGGATGCGGGGTATCGATCACCGGACGGTCGTCTGCATATCGATGCCCGGCGCTCCATGTGGCTTCTGCCTGCCCGACGAATCATGCGGGGGCGGCAATGACCGTCCTCCACCTGGTCAATACCATGGAATGGGGCGGCGTGCGTCGGCATATCCTCGATCTCGCGGACGGACTGACCGCATATGGCATTCGTTCCAAAATTGCCGCGTGGATTCCTCCGGACGATGGGCTGCAGGCGGATGAGCGCGTCGTGCCCCTGCCCCTGTATGGCCCGCGAAGCGGAAAAAAATCACCGTCAGGTTTTTTATCCGCGGTGCGTCTCCTGCGGGGGATGCTTCGGGACGGAGATGTGCAGCTCCTGCATATGCACAGCCGCTATGCGACCATGCTGGGCAGTATCGCGGCGAACGGAATCCGGGTTCCGCGCCTGTATACGGCGCATAACACATTCGAGGATCTGCGCTGGCTGCCCTGGTATCCCGAGGATATCATCGCTCCGGCTGCGGCGGTGCGCGCGCAATTCCTGGAACATGTGCGCGGTGCAGAGCGGTATCGCCTGCACGTCGTTTCTCACGGGGTTCACATACCGGACCTGCCCCCGGTCGCGCCGGATGTGGAAGCGCGCTTCTGTTTTGCGGGACGTCTCTGCGAGGAGAAGGGAGTGCGGGTGCTTATCGAAGCGCTCCGGCTTCTGCACGCCGACGAAGGAAACCTGCCGCGGATGGACATCGTCGGCGATGGTCCGCTGCTCGGATGGATGAGGGGGTGTGTCGAGGCGGACGGCTTCTCCGATGCGGTCCGTTTCCACGGATACCTCCCGGACCCCGCGCCGGTGCTCACCGGCGCAACGGCGCTGGTGTTCCCCTCGCTGCGGCTGGACAGTATCGGCTACGTCAACCTCGAGGCAATGGCACGCGCCGTCCCGGTCATTGCATCCGACCTTCTGATTCTGCGCGATCTCGTCATTCCGGAAACGACCGGTCTAGTCTTCCCGGCAGGTGACGCGGCAGCTCTTGCCGCGATCCTGCGCCGCGCGTGCGATGAAAGGCAAAACATGCGTGCGATGGGAATACGGGCGAGGGAACTCGTGCGGACACAGCATGATATCGCGCAGATGTATGCAGGGACCGCCGCGGTGTATAACGGGATTGCGGGCAAATAAAAAGCGGCAGGGAACCTGCCGCCTTTCCATGATCCGCGTGGGGTACGATTATTCCTGCCCGGGGATGGGCCGACCCATGCTGCGGTAAATATCCTCGATCTGCGTTATTTCACCTGTCACCTTCTGGTCGTCCGGATTGAGCGCGAGCGCGTTGCGGTACTCGAGCAGGGCGCGGTGATACTTGCCTTCCCGGGGTGAGACGTTGCTGTCGTACTGCATGTAATCCCCGAAAGCGACGTAGGCCTTGAAGAGTTTCGTTTTATTCGCTTCGTTCTCCTGGGCCTCGTACGCGGCCTTCGCCGCGTCGACGGCGTCGGCGTACTGCTGAATATCTTCGTCAATCTTGACGAGGGTGGCAGTCGAAACATCGCGCTTCGCGGCCGGCTGCGCCGCGGTGGCGGCCGGCTGCTGCGCTGCGCTGTCGGTGGTCGCTTCCTGCTTCTGGCCGCAGGCGGAAAGGGCGAGCAGTGCGCTCAGTATGACGATCGTGTTTTTCATGGGTGTATGGCTCTCTGTATATATGAGACAATATGTGACGCGTTGTCCATAGAGGGGTAACAATCTCATCGGCGAATGCGTTCGATCAGCTGTTCGATCCGTTCGCATTGAAGTTCATGAGAGAAATGTTCCGCGACGTAGGCGCGACCGGCAGCTCCGAGCGATGCCGCGAAATCCGGGTCGTCCATGACCCTTTCGATGGCCGCCGTGAGTGCGGGCACGTCCGCGGGAGGGACCAGCACTGCCGCGCCGCTGCTGCCGATGAGATCCGGCGTTCCTCCGGACTCGGTCGCGATCACGGGCCGGCCGCACGCCATGGCCTCGATGGTCACCATCCCGTATGTCTCGGACAGCGAAGTCAGAGCGAAGACGTCCATGGCAGCGTACCCGCTTCCTACTTCCCCGATGAAGCCGCGGAAATGCACACGGTCTTTCATTCCCAGGCTTTCCGCGAGCCGGTGCAGTTCCTGCGCATACCCCTGGTTCTCCCCGAGGGTTTCTTCGCCGATGAGCAGGACATGGATATTCTTCCCCCTCTCCTGCAATGCGGCAGCCGCCCGGATGAGATACTCCTGTCCTTTCCCCCGATCGAGGCGGCCGACGACCCCCGCGATGAACGCGTCCGCCGGGAGGGCGAGTGTTTCGCGCGCAGCGGCGGCGGAAGGCGGGTTGAGCAGCGGGGCGAGTTCAATCCCGAAAGGGATGAGGTGAATCTTCTCTGCAGGGACCGCGGTCATTGTCCCGGTCTGTGAGGCGAGGGAAGGAAGCGGGGATATCCAGGCGTCCAGCTGCCGATGCTGCCAGCGATGGATGAAATCGGTTTTCGGATGTCCGAACTGCATGTGCTGCGTATGCACCAGAGCAATGCCGCTGCCAGTCGCGCGCTTGGTCAGGACGCCGAGCAGCAGGTCGCGGTTGATATTCAGGACGAGGGTTTCGCAGCGGTCACGACGCAGCGCTGCCGCAAGTTTCCGGGCTTCTCCATAAACGTTGTAGCGGCTGCGTGCGGGGATTTCCATGACGGGGATGCCGTCGGCGGCGGCTTTCCGGATGAGAGGGGAACCCTGGGCGCCGATGATGCAGCAGCGGTGTCCGCGCGCCGTCATCCATGCCGCGAGCCGGAGGACATTGAGTTCAATGCCGCCGAGCGAATGCGTGGTGCAGCAGATGGCTATGCCAGGAGTCTCGTGCATCACCAAATATCGTGATAAAAGCGGAGGCGGGAAAGGGAGCGGTCAGATCGACCAGCCGAGGGTATGATACAGGGTGTCCTGATCCTCAATGCGCAGGATGCAGAGGCCCGGCACGACGTACAGCACCGAGACGACCTTCGGGCCGCTCCATACCTCGTAGCGGTGACAGGGGAGCGAAACCGGGTGATTGTACATCGTGATCAGGGTGTCCTTGTTCGTCAGCCGCACCGTGTATTCCGGGTTGCGTCCCGAATACCGCTGACCGATGCGTCCCGGGAAGGGGAGCGTAAACATGAATTTCGGACGCACGCCGATGGCGATGGTATCCTCGGCGCGCACCGGCTGATAAAAACTCAGTCCCACCGAGTCGTTGCGGAGCAGGACGGGGAAGGCCACGCGCATTCCGCCCGGACCGCCCATCGTCGAGCTGTACGGAACATAGAAGAATCGCGTGTCTTCGAACGAAAGCTCACGGGGAGTGATCAATCGTGGCGCCGATGGCGGACGCGGAGGCGCTTCGAAAACGTACAGCCATTGCACGCCTCTGCGGAGCGGCAGCAGAACGCTGGTGGAATCCCTCGGGTCGCCGGTATTGGGGTCGGTCGCGGTGGTTTTCAGCGGCGGATCCGAAGGGAAGTCGCAGCGTACGAGCAGAGCGATGGTGAAAAACACCATGAGGCCTGCCGCGATCCCGTGTGATATGGTAAGACGGCCTGTCATCAGAATCGCACACTTACGCCGTAATGAAATCCCAGTTTCGTGCTTACTTCGGATTTCAGGTGGAAAAGCGCGGAGGGAGTGATATATACCGAGAGGTTTCGCATGAGTTCGGCTTTTATTCCTGCGCCAAGCTGGGCCAGCGCGGCGCTGCTTGTCAGGCCGGCACCGGCCTCGATGAACGGCTGGAGAAAAGTATCCGCCAGGGTCCAGCGGAGATACGCGCCGCCATACCCGTAGGTGTAACCGACCACTCCGCCGTAGTCGCTGATACGTTCGATATCCACATTCGGACCCGGTGTTTCATGGAACGCTTCCTGTCCGAGCATCACGCCGGCTTCCCAGCGACGGGAGAGTCGGTACCCAAGCCGGAAGACGACATGGGTGAACATGTTGCTGAGCGCGCGAACGTTATCCGCGGGCAGCTGGTACGCGACGCCGCTCTCTATCCCGGCCACAAACCGCGCGTCATCGGAACGATAGATCAGGGTGTTGTTCTGCCCGGTCCAGTTCCCGGCGTCGTGCGACTTGCTCAGTGTTCGTTCGTCACGGTAAAGCTCCTTGCCCTCGGCGTCGGAGGCGGTGAAAACCGCGGTGTAATCGTCGTCGGGGAGATCGGCGGCATTCCACACGACCTCATAGGTCCCCGCCTGGCGCATCCCTTCTTCGAGAACGCGATCCTCGCCCTGCACCTTGATGGAAAGCCGCACCATGCTCGTCTGGGGCACGGCATAGGTAAGGAGCGTGCGGTCGGCGAACGGTTCCGGCAGGTTCTCCGGAAGTCCGTAGTGCCGGGGAATTTCGAGCGTGATGAGCGCTGCCTCCTGCAGCGAGGACGGAACCACGCGTCCGCCATCCGGCAGGGAGGCATCCCATTCGGGGAGATCGAACTTCAGCGGCAGGTTGCCCTGCAGCTCCACGTCGCGGGAGAAGATCTCGCTGCTGTGCAGAACGAGGCGGTTTTCGCTTTCCGTGACAATCGCGCGTTCGAGGAAAACTTTCGCGTGAAGCGTGGCATTCTCATAACGCATCGGGACAAGCGCGACGCGGACCATGTACCGGTAGCCGCGCGGGGCGAGTGCGAGATCCTGGTCCGTTTCGCCTGCACGCGGGAGATCGACCAGGATGCCGCCGCGGAATACCTGTTCGGCAGATTCGGATGCGGCGGGCTGCGTCCCATGACGGCCCTCGACGGCAGTGCCGGACGATGCGGCTTCCTGATGCAGGTCGATCGGGCCGCGGCGGTATACGACGTCTTCTCCGTTGAACCGCCGGATATATTCGACGGCGCAGTCGAGCCGCGGCAGGGTGCCCGGGAACGTTGCCCGTGCAACCGCGGCGTTGAGTTCATTCTTGAAGACGTCGTTTTCGGAGACGAGTTCGTATGCGGAAATGTCCTGCGCCGCTGCCTGCGCGAGCGGCATCAGCACGAGAATGAGGAGGGAAGCGGAGAGCGTTATTGTCGTACGGACATTCATGTATTAGTGGATGCGGTCCTTCGAGGAGAGGCGAACAGTTTCAACGGATACCAGCATGCTGTTGTACTGTTCGATGTAATTCTCCGTTTTTGCTTCACGGGTCGCTGCCTCGCCGGGCTGCATTTCCGCCAGTGCAGGCAGGTCTTCCGCCCGTGTCGGAATACGGGCCGGGGATACCGGCGCCGGCGCTTCGCGGTTCGCCTGCGTTGCAGGATCGCTGACGGTCTCCCGCACGGGAGCATTGTTACCGGCTTTCGCCGCAAGGTCTCCCTGGTCGTTTGTGGCCGGCGATTCAAGCACGGGTTCTGCGGGGACGTTGCGGACGATATACACCGGACGCTCGACCTCACGAAGCTGCGTCACGGTGTCTTTCTCTACGATATACACTGTATCCTGCACCTGTGCAACAGTCTGGAGGCGGGCAGCCGGTTCCTGATCCGGACTCCCGCTCAGAAGAAGGATGGCGACGGCGCAGGCGGCTGTCGCAAGGCCCGTGCCGAACAGATGTATGAGTCCAAAGCGCCGTTTCCCGTCCTGATCGACAGCAGTGGCGGACGGCAGTGTTTCACTGCGCAGTCCCTCGGCCTCGAGCGAGTTGATGCGGCGGAGCACGGTACTCTGCAGATCGGAGGGGACCTGCACATCGTCACGCAATCCGCGGAGCTTCAGCGACAGCACGAGATGCTGGCGAAGCAGTTCCGCGGTTTCGGGATTTCTGCTGCAGGCTTCGAATAACTCACGCTCCTGTTCCGGCGTGCTGCCGCGATGCAGGTAAGCGGAGATCAGTTCCTGGATGCGCTCATTCATAATCATTCAATATCGGTTCGAGAATGGAATGCAGTTTCTGTTTCGCGCGATGGATGCGCACTTTGACGTTGGAAAGCGACGCACCCGTGATCTCGGCGATTTCCTTGAGTGCGAACCCTTCGAACTCGGCGAGAAGCAGCGCCTCCCGGTAGTCCTGCGGCAGCTGGTCGATCGCCTTGCGCAGCTGCTCATGGGCATCGCGGGTGGCAAGACTTTCAGTCTCCGCAACAGGCTCTGACGCATAATCGAGCGGAATGTTGCGGCGGTCGCTGCGCTGCCGGGATTTCAGCGCGTTGAGACACTCGTTGCGGGCGATGCGGAAGAGCCAGTTCGCTTCCTTATCCTGGTCACGGAGCGTATGCAGGGCCTGGTACGCTTTCACGAAAACTTCCTGGAACACGTCGTTCGCCAGATCACGGTCGCTGGTGACATAGATGCAATACGCGAGGACGCGACGGTCGTAGGACGCGTAAATCTCATCGAAACGCTTGCGACGTTCGCGTTCTGTCATGGAGGCTTCGACTTACCAGCTCCGTCGTTCGTGATAATCTCGGCGGCCGTACAGCTGTTCTTTTATCGGCCGCAGGAAAGTGACAATGCGAACGAGGGAAAGTTACAGGATTGATCGTCGTGAACGGGACGACCGTACGTCCCGAAGATACGAAAAATCAATGCTTTGTGCTTGCCCCGGCGGCGGCTTCTCTCTGCGCGCGCGATTTATTTCCAGGGGGCGCAGGGAGCGCATTATCGAGTTTTTTTGTTAGAAATGCATGGCGATGCGGCAGAGCCCCCGGTTTTCCGTATTTTTCTTTCTGGAGTGATTTCAATCGACAGACGGATATGACAAAAAACAACCCCTCCCCCGGACGCAGAAACAAGGTATCCCCACTGATTATCATCGGCGGAAGCGTTCTCATACTGGCGGTCGCCTTCTATTTCATCTCCCGCGTCATGATCGATCAGCGTGATCCAGAGGTGAGCCGGGTGCTTGCCGAGCAATCTGCGGAACGGCACACCGAGGATGCCGGAGGAAATGACAATGCGCGTTCCCTGGAAATGCGCGAGGACGCCACACTCTCCTTCCTGGCGCCCGACGGTTCCGTGCGTACCACTGTTGGCATCGAGATCGCGGAAGACGAGGTATCGCGGACCCAGGGACTGATGGGAAGGCAGCACATCGGCGAGAACCAGGGAATGCTCTTCATCTTTCCCGATGAAGATTTTCGATCCTTCTGGATGGCAAACACGCCGCTGCCGCTCGATATCATTTTTGTGAACCGAGGAAAAAAGATCGTGACGATTCAGCGTAATACCGTGCCGTATTCCGAAGAATCCGTACCGTCGACCGCACCGGCGACATACGTCGTCGAAGTCAATGCCGGCTTTGCCGACCGCCACGGGGTGGCGGAAGGGGATATGGTTCAATGGATAAGGAAATAAGGATGAAAATATCTGCAGTAAAGGCGCTGCGCGCGCTCCTTCCGTTCGCGGCGCTTCTGTTCCTCTCGTCATGCACCACGGATCAGGACACGTACGTGGAGGTCCATCTGACCGCGCCGGGCATGCACTGCGACGGCTGTACCGCGACGGTGGAGGAGACATTCGCGAAAATGCCCGGTGTCGACTCCGTACGCGCGGACCTCGCCAGCAAGGATGTCTACGTCCACGTAGATACCGCACTGACGTCGGCAGAGAAGCTTCATGACATGATCATCACGCTGGGATTCGCGGATCCGGCGGAGGTCGAGGAGTGAGCGCTACACTGCTCCGAAGTTCGATCCCCCGTATTACGCTTTTCATTGCCGCGCTGGGGGTGCTTGCGCTGGTCGTCTGGCTGACGGGCAATAATGATACCCAGGCGGTGGAGTCCCCGCTGGTCTGCGCGGACGACGGTGCTTCCGTCGTCACACCGCTTTTCGCCCGGCCGATGGAAGACGTCGCGCTCGTAAGCATGGAGCGCTCCCCGGTCATGCTGTCGGAATTGGGAGGACGCCGTTTTACCGTGGCAATTTTCTGTTCCTACAAATGCCCCTGTTCCGACGGGTACATCGGGCGTCTCGGCGCCCTCCGCGACCGCTTCAGATCGCGCGGGGTATCGTTCATCGCAATCAACGCGAGCGCGGACGAAAACATCGACGGTCTCGTCTCGTATATCCAGCGCAAGGAATATCCTCTGCCGGTGTACCGCGATGAAATGTCGGTCGCGGCAGACCTGATGCATGCCACCGTCACGCCGGAAGTATTCGTTTTTGATTCCAGCTGGGTGCTGCAGTACCACGGCCGTATCGACGATGACAAGAGCGGGCTCTTCGTGGAAGAAGAATCCCTTCGGCTCGCGCTCGATTCGCTGCTTTCCGGGAAACCGCTTCGCGACAGGGAGAAAATATCCCTCGGCTGCGCGATTGTCCGCCGCCAGCCGCTGGATGATTCTGAAGCAGGGGCGGAGAATCCATGAAGCGCCTGGTCCTCGCTGCATTCCTCATCACGACGATTCTGCTCGGCGTGGGCGCTTCCGCTTCGGCGCAGTCCGCGCCGCCGCGCAACGTGATTCTCCTCATCGGCGACGGGATGGGCACGGGGCAGCTCACGGCAATGAAAACGGCGCTCGGCGAGATCGCGCTCGATGCGTTTCCGGTCGGGGGCTTTTCCGCAACGTCCTCGCTCAATGACCTGGTGACCGAGTCCGCGGCAGGCGGCACCGCCCTGAGCACCGGACAGCGGACGAACAATTACCGGCTTGCGGTGGGTCCCGACGGCATGCCGCTTCGGACGCTTCTGGAAGCTGCGCGTGCGCAGGGGAAAGCCACGGGCGTCATCGCCACGAGTTCGATCACCCACGCGACGCCGGCAAGTTTCCTGTCGCATGTAGAGAATCGCGAGCTTGAATTCGATATCGCCGAGCAGATCGCCGTTTCGAACGCGGACGTCATTATCGGGGGAGGAAGGAAATTTTTCCTTCCGAACGGGAGCGGGGGTGAACGGACGGACGGAAGAAATCTCGCAGCGGAAATGTCGCGCGCGGGCTATTCCTACGTCCATTCCCCGGCGTCGGCGCTCCCGAAACAGGGCCGGCTGCTCTGGCTCCTCGCCGACGAGGCGCTGCCCGCCGCCTCCCGCCGGACCTATTCGGAAAAGGAACTCGTGGAATCCGCGATCGGGCTGCTTTCGAAAAACGCAAACGGCTTCGTGCTCATGGTCGAAGGTTCGCAGATCGACTGGGCGGCGCACGACAATGATTTTCCTGCGCTCCTCGCGGAACTTCGCGATTTCAACGGCGCAATTGCCGCCGCCCTCGCATTCGCGAAACAGGACGAGGCCACCCTGGTCGTGGTAACCGCGGATCACGAAACCGGCGGTCTCGCGGTCATCGGAGAGCAGCCTGACGGCTCTGACATGCAGGGGCGATGGATCTGGGGAGAGCATACGGCGAACATGGTGCCGGTGCTCGCCTACGGCCCGTCTTCCGCGATGTTCGGAGGAATGCACCGCAATTGCGACATCGGCGCAATGCTGCAGAAGCTCCTGCAGTAAGGCCCTGCGGCGAGGCTCGCAGCATCTGCCGACTGATCAGGAGCGGACCATCGGGGGGCTCAGCGTCTGGCGAGGGCGATGAAGTCGACGATGGCGGGGGTACCGCCCTGTTCCCGAAGAATCCGATTTATCTGCGCGCGGTGGTAGGCCCCGTGGTGGGAAACGTGAGAAAGAATGTCCGCGACCGTGTTTTCATACACCTCGCCCTTCGTCGTGCGGTAATGGACGCGCTGATCGAAATCCTCGTCCGCGAGATTTCGGATGTACGTCCGGGCAGCGTCCGCGGTGATCCGTGCGAGATCTTCGCACTCGTTGAGCGTGAGCGCCGGCCAAACGGCCACATTGCCGGAATCGAAACCCTCGAGCCGCAGAAACCAGAGTTTCTCCGCCTGCAGCATGTGCGCCAGCAGGCCGACGGCTTCTTCGGAGGGGTGACTGGCGGTCCGCAGCGCCTCGATGATGCGCTGATTTGCACGGGTGCTGAAATCGAGGGTGCGAAGAAAAAGGTCGCGCAGCTGCATGCTGTCCTTCCGTTACGATGAAGTTGAATCTGAGAGAGTGAATTACGGGTGACAGCCGACGCTTGCGCCTGCGGCTGTCGATGCCGTATCATGCAATATACAACGAACGTCAACGAGCGGCATCGCCAATGTCCCAGATCCAGTTCATGTTTTCCCATGCCCCCGCTTCCGCCGGGATCATCAGTGCCATACTGATCCTGAGCGTTATCGGTTTTCGCAGCAGGACGTTCACCGACCGTTTTGTATTGCATCCATGGAGCATATTTCATGGAAAACAGGTCGAAAGACTGCTCATTTCCGGTTTTCTGCACGCGGACCTGATGCATCTCCTGTTCAACCTCATCGCACTCTATTCGGTAGCGATGTACGTCGAAGCCGCGGCTGGAACCTCCGCTTTTCTCGCCATTTACTTCGGATCCCTGCTTATTTCGGGACTCATCCCGGCGATTCGACGCCGGAATGACCCCGAATATCGTGCGCTTGGCGCATCCGGAGCCGTTTCCGGCCTGTTTTTCGCTGGAATGCTGTATTTCCCCGAGGCAAAGGTCATGCTTCTGTTTCTCCCGGTGCCTCTCCCATGGCCCGTGTTCGCCCTGCTGTTCATCGCGGGAAGCATGTACGGAGCACGGCGCAAATGGGACAATGTAGCGCACGATGTCCATATTTACGGCGCCGTTTCCGGTCTGCTCCTGACGGCGGCCCTGGATCCCTCCGCGCTTCGCACATTCTGGCATGCGATCGGACTCGGAGGCTAGGCAGGGGGAGGATTATTTCTGTAACCGTCCTCGAACAAACGTGTCTATGCATTCGTACACCGTTTCCTCCGTCAAGGTGCTTCCTGTACGGCAGGCGCATGTCAAAAGACTATAGTCAATATACCGACGAACAGCTCTTCGCGGCGTTCAAGCAGAGCGGCAAGGAGAAGGATGCGGCGTTCCGCGAACTCTTTTCGCGGTACGAAAGGCGGGTGTACGTTTTTTGCCTGCGCATGACAGGAAATCCGGACGATGCGGGGGATGTTTTCCAGGAAACGTTCACGCGGTTCTACCGCCAGACGCAGAAGCAGGACGAAATGGTAAGCAATATCCTCGCCTACCTGCTCACGAGCGCGAGGAACGTCTTTCTCAACACGCGCCGGAACAAGGTGTTCTGGTCGCCGTTCGATGACGAGGCGATCGCGAGCCATGCGCCGCTGTATGAGCGCAGCGAACTGCTGAACATGATCTCGTCGGCACTGGAACTGCTGGATCTGCCGTACCGCGAGGCCTTCGTCCTGCGCTTTTATCAGGGGCTCTCATACAAGGAAATTTCCGAGATCACGGGCGATTCGGTATCGTCGCTGAAAGTTCGCGTCATGCGAGCGAAGGACCAGGTGAAAAGTATTCTCGCCCCGTATATCAGTGATCTCATCCGATAGAATGAAAATGTCAGAGACAGAATAGACGAAACAATGCAGAACACGGAATTACTTCACCGCTTTTTTGATGAAGGCCTCGAGGAGCCGCTCGAAGATGTCCTGTTCGGACAGATGGCGCTCGATCCGGAGCTTCGGCGTGAATTTACCGCGCATCTGAAGCTGCATTCCATAATACAGGAGGATGTGGCCGGGATTACGACACCGTCGCATGTGTCTCAGCAGTTGTTTACAACGCTCGGCCTCATTCCTCCCATTGAAACTCCCCTGACCACCGGGCAGCGTCTGCGCCGCGGGGCGGGAAGCGCCATCCTCTTCCTTCGAACGCGCGTCGTCGCAAATCGCCGGTACCTGTACACCGCCGCGTTTTCCGCGGTCGCCACCGCACTGCTGATTTTCGGCATTTACGGACCCGGCTGGTCCTCATCTGAAAGCGAAACGCCGCTGACGCCGCCCGCGTCGGTGCGATCATCGACGCCCGCATCCCGACCGCATGCGGAATCGGTTCCGCCGGTCGCCATGACCCCGGACCAGGCCTCCCCTGACGCGCGGGAAGGGCAATCGTCCGCGAATCTCCCTCCGCGCACCCGTGGCCCGGAAGCGGCTTCGATTACCGGCACCTCGACGTCGGATGCCGCAACGGCAGCCGGCAGCGCCGCCGAAACCGGGGTGGTGTCCGAAACCGGGGCGGTGTCCGAAACCGGCATGCCGGCCGACGCCGACATGCTGACCGACGCCGGCATCCCCGCCGAGCCCCGCGTCTCCCGTATGCGTTCTCCGC
>QKAF01000129.1 GCA_003246455.1 Bacteroidota bacterium | reverse complement strand
CTGATGATCTCCCCCTTATTGTTGGCAGAAATGATGGCATCGATTGCCGACTCGGTCACCGAACGAAACTTCTGTTCCGCCTGTTTGCGCTCCTCGATATCCCGGATGATCCCGGTGAAATAACGCTTGTCATCAAGGAACCAGGTTGCCAGCGACAACTCGACAGGAATCTCAAGGCCACTCTTAACAATGGCGGCAAGTTCCACTGTTTTACCGATCACATGACTCGGCCCTCCAGAGCTTACTCTTTTTATTCCCTCTGCATGTGATTTTCGGAAGCGCTCGGGGATGATTATTTCTATCGGCTTGCCAAGCACTTCAGCTTCCGTGTACCCAAACATTGCAGAGGCTGCCTTGTTCCAGGACAGGATCTTCCCTTCGGCATCACCTGATATTATCGCATCAATTGCCGATTCCATCACCGACTGGAATTTTGCCTCAGACTCGCGCAGAGCCATACGTACCTTCGAAACGGTGATTTGTCGCTCGATTCTGGCAACAACCTCTCGTTCATCGAATGGCTCAAGGATCAGGTCATCACTTGATTTGATTACTTTCGCACGGGTCTCAACGTCTTCCAGTATTGTGGTGAAAATGACGGGAACATCAATAGTCCGTTTGTCTGATTTGAGCGTGTCGAGAAGTTTATACAGATCAATTTCCGTAATGTGCGCACTTAGCAGAACCAGGTCTGGTTCCGTCTCCACTATGGTTGTGAACGAGCTGTCATTCGCCGCAACCCGGATAACCGTGTAGTTATTTTTTGACAGGATGTCGTGCAGTTCCTTCAGCCGTTTTTCGTCATTTTCAATTATGCAAACGATCCCTTGTACGGCCATTTCCGTCTCCGAGCTGATGCTTAGACATGTCATTACTCTTTTAGCGTAAGGTTACGTATGATCGAGAGCGTCGGGCAGCAACACAGGGTTCGAATCATAGGCTGACACCTGCATTGTCCCGCTTTACCGCTCCATCAATGAAGAATCATCATACCTGCATCAAAAAGTCGACTGATGCGGCGATGCACTATTCTTCACGCAAAGAGTCTTGCGAAATTAATATGTATCTTTTACAGACGACTTATACTTAAGAATTTAATTACCGAAAAGCAAGGAGCATTTTCGTTAGATGCACCATTCGCACGCAGCACTGACCAGGGTTCTGATTTCCATGATGACGCGGTTCGAGTGGCGTGCATCCTCCCCTGCGGAAATTACAGCCCCAGATTTCACCGGGGCTTTCGTTCACTTGGTCGTGACAAATGGAAGAGCACGTCGGCAGAATCCTCTGCCGGCACTCGAACGAGAAGACTTTGAGGGAGCTATTCACTCGCAGAACAATCGGGGATCAATGGGGATACGATTGCTCCTACTTTCCGGTTTGAAATCCGGAATCTGATATCTGTCGTCGGCCATATCCTCACAGTCTGATCCCGACGCCCCCGGTTAAAAACAGCCCGTCGATCTGGTGATCGTCAGAACTCAAGACCGGATAGCGCGGAGCAACCTGAAGGAAGAGGCGGGAGTGAACATATCCGCGCACGGAAAGCCCCACCTCGGCACGCAGGGCGACACCGCCGGTGTAAGCGCCAAAACTGCCCTCGAATAACGGTCCAATGGTGAGCCACTCCTTAAGTGCAAATTCGAGTACAGGAGCATAGCTGAGAGTCGCTCCGCCCTTCTGTATCCTCAAGGCAATGACATGCGTGTAGCCTGTGACGTCACCGCCGAGCGCCATGTGATTCTCCGCGAGAAAGCCCCAGACGTTGTCGCTTGTACGGCCCCCGAGCTCCTCTGACCACCGGTACTGATATCGCGTGGCGCCCATTACCCAGCGCATGCGGACTGTCTCCGCATACACGTCGGCCATGGCTGCGACGACAAGCGTCTGATGCTCCCGCGAGCCCGCATCACGACAGTCGTAGCGAAGCAGAGTGCCTACTCCCAGGTCGTCCCTGACGAGGAAGGTTGCATGTCCGTAATAGGACGTCTGGGCATCACTCGTCGCCCGGTGCAATTTGTCCTCGCCGAGACGCAGGCCGGCAGCGAATTCTGTCCGAGGTACAGTGGCGCGTACGGCTTCCAGAACATAGCGTCCGTGAAAAGGAATGTCCCGCAAGCAATACTGTGCGGTCACGCCGGTGAACCACTCTTCACCCGCGGCATAACGTCCGTCCGTCTCCACACTCGTCTGGTAGCTGGAGGGCTGTGCCCAAAGTTTTGTTCCCGGGAGGAACAACAGTGCAACGAAAAGGAATGATACGCGCACGCTCATATCGGACATGGTCTTCCTGATTATTGTGGACAAAAATACATACGTCACTGTTCCCGCCGGGGCATTCGTTCACATTACTGCGCTGTCAAGGTCACATCGGGATATCCCCTTTTTTCCAGGTACGAAGCGGCACGGGGATGTTACAGCCGCAGCCGCACCCGCCCTTCGATCGCGAGGGACTGTTCGGCATCGCGGCAGCAGCCGCGTTTGTGGATGAGATACATCGGCGCGATTTCCGCCGAAAGCGTACCATACGGATACCACCGCAGTCCGCAGGCGAATTCATTTTCGCTGATGCCGGAGTAGCGCAGCCAGTCACGGACCGCAACGCGCGGGATCACCGACAGCCACGGGTTCAGCGAGAGTTCCACCGCGTTGCTGATGTCCAGGAGAATCCACCCATCGTGATACATACCCTCTTCCGCGATCTCGACCGTGATCACCTGTGAGAACGCACTCCTGTCGCGGAGGAACTCCAATTCATGCTGCACGAAGAGAACGTCTCGTTTGTTGTTCTCCCGGTATCGATACGGGGAATGCATCTCCGACCTGCCGACGCCCATCGCTGCGGACATGCGGAAGCCCTTTCCCATGCGCAGCTCGGCGAGGACCCCCGCGATCTTCTTTTTCGCGTACTGCAGACGTCCCACGCCACCGTATTTCAACGTATCGTACTGGCCAATAATCCCGAGAGAGACAGAGCGCGACATCTCGACCACAACCTCGAGCCGATGCACGGCGCGAACGATGTCCTCTTCGCGAACGCTGAAGTCTTCGCTGCCGTAATCGAAGTGATAACGCACGCGCGAACGGGACGCATACCTCAGAGATGCATCGGTCATACGCGCCGCGTCGCGCTGCAGCGGGGTGAATGAGAATCGAACATCAGCGCCCACACGGTATGGCGCTCTGTCCCGGTCACGTCCGTACACCTCAATCTCCGCCTGGTAAGGCTGGGCGACAAGGGGGACGATTGCGGGGAGGAGAAGCAGCACGACGGAAATACTCGTCAGGCGGACATTCATATCGGACCCAGATATCCTGTTTTCCCCGATAAAATACTCGTGCCCCTCTCACAGCGCAATGCACAACGATGACCACATTCAGGACGATTATTCGGCTTGACTTTCGTCCGTTTTTTACGCAGTATCAGGACTTACGTATCCGAGTTCACGAAAAAGGGAAGAAGCATGCTGACGTATCCGCAAGGGAGATTTACGAGACCGTTGAACATCACTGCCATCGTGGCCCTCATTCTGTTCTGCGCGTGTTCGCCGCAGGCTATCCGGCCTTCATCCGAACACAGCGGGATCGATCCGCGTCTGACCGGTACCTGGCTGCTGGTGAAGGAGTCCCGGGTCGCTCCGCCAGAACGTGTGCCGCCCGAAATTCGAGCCGTTCAGATCCATGATGATGGACGGTGGGAAGGTGTCGGCGTGCATGCGGCGTCCGGAACGCTCCGCGTGGGTTGTCCGCTGCATTACCGCCAGCGCGGCCGGCGCGTTCTCTGGACGGATTCCGCCGCACTGCAGTTCACACAGCTGGATCGTGGCAGTCTCGCTCTGGTGTCGGGCGAAGGCAAGTGGAAGATGGATGGTGAGACGCTGCACCTGCAGCTGTATACTGAAAGGTCAGGATGGTGGAGCGAAACGTACACCCGCGCCGCGCTCGGAGATACCGTGACGACCCCGCTCCGGATACGCACCGCATTGCAGCTGAACGGCACGCCCCTCCCCCTCAACGATGCCCCGTCTGTTCCGCCGGGCTCTGTCAACCTCATGGCACTCGACGACGCGACACATCTATCGGTGTACTTTGACTGCAGCGTGAACGACAGCCTCAATGCCGGCATCAGTATCCGCCTGCATGGGATCGACGGACCGGGGACCTATCCCATTGACACGGAATCACAGACGGGCGGGATGGTTTCCATCAGGGATCGGGAAACCGGTCTGAACAATACCGCCAACCGCGCGAGTGCCGGCACCGTCACGATTGATATGCTGGATCTGGAAAACCTTCGCTGTCAGGGTCGGCTCGACGTCCGTTTCGACCAGGAGCACCGGCAATTTCCTTCACGTTCGAAGCTGCATCTTACGGGCAGTTTCGAATTGCCCGTCTGGACTTCCGACAGATACGATATCAGTTCCACTCGTTCTCCCACTGGCGGCGTTCTGCGCGGCGTAACACCCTGATATGCTCTCACCGCAGGGAGCATAGCCCGGGCAGTCTCCGGCCTGCGAATGGTTTTCCGGGCTCGAAACGCGCAGATGTGCCTTCGCCCTCGGCGTGCCCGTCCTGTTATAGAGCACGAATCCGGCGTAATCCTCGGCCGACCACCTGTAATCCGCTTCCCTGCCGAATTCCGGCGCAGCTCCCATGCCGTCGCCGGCGTTCCATCCTGCAGGATCGGTCCGGGCTGCAGGCCCGTCCGCGAGGACAAACCGTCGAAAATTCATGTGCGTCTGGAGGAATTCACCGCGGCCCGCGCCCGGTCATCGAGCAGGAAGCGAAACTCAGATTCCTCGAATTCCAGAATTCGCAGCACGTGCCGGAATCGCGCGGGAGAAAACGATTCCCGCTCTCTTCTGTTCAACGCCTCCTCCCGCGAAATGGCCTTCTCGCGAATCATGTTGCTGTAGAACGCATCGACATGATTCATCCCGAGGTCGTAATGGTACATGAGGTTTTTGAGTTCCTCGAGTTCACAATCCGCGCGCCAGGATGTGACACAGGAAGCAGGCATGCCCCACCCGACCTCGCCCAGGATTCTCGCTAGCTCGCTCTCGTTCCACTCGGCATAGTGAAAATAATCAAAGGCGCGGAGTCCGGGATACCGCAATCTGAGATAGGGCGTGTACTGGTTGCGATAGAGAACGGATGCCTGTACGAGCAGTGAAAGATGGCGCAGCAGTTCAGGATTATTGAACGTGAGCGCGGTTCCCTTCAGTACCGTCCGCCACATATCGCGCATCATGTGCCGCGGGGAAAATCTCTCACTGCCGCCGGGAGACGTATCACTCGCCGCGGCATGAAAATGCTCCAATCGGTTGCCCCCATACGCGATGAACCGGACGTCGTATTCCCGGGCTGTATGGAAGATATGCCGGTTGATCAGCTTGCATGGACAGCAGGCCAGGCTTGCGAAGAGCGGATGCTTCTTCCGCAGCCACGATCGGATCATGCTTCTGCAGAACTCCTTACTGTACGTTTTTCCCAGGTCGATCTCGACGAGCGGCGTATCAAGAAACGCGCAGGTCCTGCGCGCGGATTCGAGGATTTCCGGCGGGGTGAAAAAGGTCCGCCCGAATACCGCGACACACTTCAGCCCGTGCAGACGGGTCAGTCTGTAGAGCATGTACGTGCTGTCGCGTCCCCCGCTGAAGGCCGCGACGCAGTCGTACCCGTGGGAGCCCCTGGCCGACCGGATCTCGCCCAGCAGACCGTCGAAATTCTCCTTCCGGTGGATACGCAGAGAATCGTAGTCTCTGCAGATTCCGCAGACGCCCTCGTTGTCGAACGATACACGCGAGTCGCTGGGGATGATGCATTTTGTGCAGGTGTCCATCTAGTCTCCGTTTTTTCGTACGACAATGTCTTCCAGCACGAGCAGATCGAGCCGGGTCGAATAGAACGTGGCCACGGCGTCCAGCGGAGTACAGACGATCGGTTTCCCGCGCACGTTGAAGGAGGTGTTCAGCAGCACCGGCATTCCGATCTCCTTGCCTGTCCGCGCAAGGAGTGCGTGAAAGTCCGGCCTCTCGGCCGCGGAAACCGTCTGCGCGCGCAGCGATCCGTCGACATGCACGATATCCGGAGCGTCCGACATGATGCGCTGCGTCGCACGCCGGGCGATGTTCATGAACGGGATATGCCGCGGACCCTCCATCGCCTCCGGCGCAAATTCCGCGGTCATCGACGGACAATACGGGCGCCACATTTCCCGATACTTGATGCGGGAGTTGATATGCGATTTGATCCCGCTGATGGCGGGATTCGCCAGGATGCTTCGATTGCCCAGCGCGCGTGCTCCCGGCTCGACGCCGCCGCGGAACCATCCGACGGTCTTGCCCTGCGCGAGCGCCCGTGCTGCCGCTTCGGTGGGATCGGATGGCGCCTCGCCGGTGATGCCGCAGCTGTCAAGCGCGGCGCGGACCTCGTCGTTGCTGAAGCGCGGTCCGAGTTCCGCATACGATCGAATGGCTTCGATGCGGCAGCCGGACCGGGCCGCAACATCGAAAGCCGCTCCCATGCAGGCGCCCTCGTCCGAGGTCGCGGGAGGAACATACAACTCCTTCAGACCGGCAGCCTCGATCAGGGAGCCGTTCGCCTTGCAGTTCATGAAAACCCCTCCGGCGCAGCACAGCCTGTCTGTCCCGGTTTCTTTCACCAGCCGCCGCGTCAGGGATTGCAGGGCCAGCTCGAGATGATGCTGCACCGCATAGGCGAGGTCCACATAGGAAGCCGAAAGGTACGCACTTCTGCCATCGTGGTTTTCCCCCAGCGAGAGAGGCCGGAGTCCCGGTTCGCAGCGGGTGACGAAGTCCACCAGCGCGGAGGTGTATCGCGGATTGAACTCGTGACTGCCCCCTTTGAAATAACGCGCGTCGAGCCGGTAGCCCTCGGCGGTTGATTCGAGAATGCGGCCGATACGCTCGATCCACGGATTCCGATCCGCCCGTTCCGAACCGAACGCAGCGAGGCCCATGAATTTTCCTTCGTCCCGGTCGGGATAGAATCCCAGGTAAGCGGTGAATGCGCGGTAATACCAGCCGAGGGAATACGGGATGTCGTAGCCGAACACCTTGCGGAATGATCCCTCATCGACGCGGTACCCGGAGACGCAGTGCTCCTCTCCGCTTCCATCGGCGACGAGAACCGCCGCGTGCGTGAGGCCTGAGAGATGGTACGCCTGACGCGCATGTGACAGGTGATGGTCGACAAACACGATTTCCGGAATCGGTCCCTGCAGGCCGATCAAACGAAGGTTGTCGCGGATCATCCGTCGCACGGTGGAAGCACTGTTGCCGATCAGGTATTCAAGCGCGGGCATCACATTGCCGGTACGAACGGATGACAGGTCCGTCCCGGCAGAGGATCCGGCGGACGACCGCCGCATGTTCAGCAGCTTCCCCATTATCCTGAAGGGGTATTTTTCGCAATCCCAGCTCACCGCAATGGCGTCGACGTCGGCGAGGGTTATCCGCTCCTGCTGAAAGCACCAGCGCACGGCCAGCTGAGGGAACATCGGCGCGCGTTTCTTCAGGCCGCTCAGACGTTCCTCCTGACAGAACGCCACGATGGTGGATCCCCTGAACAGACACGCCGACGAACCGATATCGAGACCGAGAATGATCATGCGTCTTTCCTCCGCAGAACCAGGACATAGGACCGGGTGACCATGTTATCGAGACGTTCGACCAGACCGAGCCCATGCGCCCGGAGCAGGCCCTCCACTTTCGCGGGCGCGAGGTAGAAGCCGTTGATGCCGAGCAGGACTCTCCCATTCTCCGACAGCGCTTCCGCGGCCGTGCGAAGAAAGCGCTCGATGGTTCTCAGTCCGTCCTCCCCGCCGGAGCTCGTTCGATGCATGAGAGAGCCGGGTCGAATGCCCAGCGCAAGGCTCTTCGCATCGTCAATGTACGGAGCGTTAAATACGATGCAGTCGAAGGGATGCTTGATTGCGCCCAGCAGATCGCCTGTGAGAAAATGCACCCGTGCGGAGTTCCGGCGTGCTGTCTCGCGTGCCGACAGCACGAGTGTTCGAAACTGATCGAGACCGTAGACTTCCGCATTCGGAAAACGCTTTTTACCGTATATGGCAAGGACGCCTGCCGCTCCGGTCCCGACATCCAGCAGATCGATCGCGCTGCCCATGTGTCTGCGCAAGGCGCGTTTGAGGATGATCGTTGTCCAGTCCCAGTATGCGTCGGCATCAGCCACAGGCCTGACACCGAAGAAGACATACGGCAGCAGCCGGTTGCGGCGTACGATACCGATACCCTTCACGTACCAGGATAACATCCAGCTCTTCCCTGATCGCCGTGTATTATTCATTGGCTGCGGCCCCTGCGTTGTGATGCGCTGCTGACACGGA
>QKAF01000095.1 GCA_003246455.1 Bacteroidota bacterium | reverse complement strand
GAAGGATGGCAGGCCATCCTCGACAACTTCACCCGCCATACGGAAGCGTCCGTGCAATGAACGCCTTCGGCTGAAAGCAGGAGTCCTGATGCCTTCGCATGAATTTGTCCCCTACCTGAGTATCGCGAATGCAGATGAGGCGGTAGCGTTCTACTCGCGTGTATTCGACATCGCGCCGTACCTCCGGCTCGATATGCCCGACGGACGCCTCATGCACTGTGAATTCCGTTTTGACGGCGGGAGGTTTTTCCTGAGTGCGGAATTGCCGGAACACGGCGGCACCCCGAGTCCGACACAACTGGGTGGAACCAGCGTCGCGATCCACCTGTATGTCTCGGACTGTGATGCGCTGGTGGAATCCATGGCCGCCAACGGTGCGAAAGTTCTCATGGCGCCGGCGGATATGTTCTTTGGAGAACGATTCGCCCGGGTGCGCGACCCCTTCGGTCACGAGTGGGGAATCGCAGCCAGGATCGCAGAATTGGAACCGGCAGAAATCGTGAGACGGGCTGCGGAGATGTTTGCGGGATCGGCCGGAAATGATGTTCTTGTACCCAGCACAGATTGAAATGAGGAGAGTCCCATGTCCAAGGTAACACCGTTCCTGATGTTCAACGACCAGCTCGAGGCGGCGATCACCTTCTACTCCGCCACCTTCCCGGACTCCGAGATCCGGAATGTCGCACGCGATGGAAGCGATGGGGCGATTACATCGGCCGAATTCGTCATCGGCGGCCAGTCTTTCATGGGATTCAACGGAGGATCGTACTTCACATTCTCTCAGGGATTCTCCCTCTTTGTCGACTGTGAGGATCAGGCCGAGGTCGACGAATACTGGGATAAGTTCGTCAGCGCCGGCGCAACGCCGCTGCAGTGCGGGTGGATCACCGATCAGTTCGGACTCACCTGGCAGATCGTACCCAGGCGTTTCATGGAGCTGATCGGCGACAAGGACAGGACCAGGGTGCAGGCAGTGATGGCCGCGATGATGAACATGGTGAAGCTCGACGTCGCCGCACTCGAGAAGGCCTACGACGACGCGCAGTAACCGGTCCGGCGAGAACCCACTCGCACCGGACTCCATACAAAGAAAACATCTGCAAAATCCTTCGTGTACTTTTTCGCGTCATCGCGTTTTCGTGGTTTCTTCCTCCACCGATCCCGCCTTGCTATTCCCCCCCCGCGGCGGTAACTTTTCGTTTACGCCGGATTCCGGACCATTTTAACCGTCGTCCCATTCCATTTTTCCTATGCCCATGGAAGCCCCTGTCTACAACCCGCAACACAAGATTCGCCTTGTCACCGCCGCGTCGCTGTTCGACGGACACGATGCGAGCATCAATATCATGCGCCGCATTCTGCAGGCCAGCGGCGCCGAAATCATCCATCTCGGACATAACCGTTCGGTCGCAGAGATCGTCGACGCCGCCATCCACGAGGATGTGCAGGGCATCGCGATTTCGTCGTACCAGGGCGGACATATGGAATTCCTCAAGTACATGAAGGACCTGCTCGCACAGCGGGGCGCCGCGCACGTGAAGATCTTCGCGGGCGGCGGCGGCGTGATCGTGCCGGAAGAGATCGAGGAACTCCACGCCTACGGTATCGACCGCGTGTTTTCGCCCGAGGACGGACGCGAACTCGGCCTCCAGGGCATGATCAACATGGTACTCGAGGCCTGCGATTACGACACGGGCACGGACGAGAAGCTGCGCGTGGAAAACGACGCGATGTTCATCGACGGCAAGCCGCTCGAAGCGTCCAACGGCGCGCTCATGGGCAACCGCAAGCTGCTCGCGTCGGCGCTGACCGCGCTCGAACACAACGACC
This sequence comes from Bacteroidota bacterium, assembly GCA_003246455.1. Classification (GTDB taxonomy): domain Bacteria; phylum Bacteroidota; class Ignavibacteria; order SZUA-365; family SZUA-365; genus SZUA-365. The sequence continues at coordinate 6,671 of QKAF01000095.1, read as the reverse complement.
GCATCGCCATTCCGCTGCCGGCAGGGAAGACCGTTCCCGTACTCGGCATCACCGGCACCGGGGGAGCGGGGAAGAGTTCGCTGACCGATGAAATCGTCCGCCGCTTCCTGCGCGCGTTTCCGGAAATGCATATCGCCATTCTCTCGGTGGATCCCTCCAAGCGCCGCACAGGCGGTGCGCTGCTCGGCGACCGCATCCGCATGAACGCCATCGCGGCCACGCAGCCCGAGGGACATCCCCGCATCTTCATGCGCAGCTTCGCCACGCGCGCAGCGAACACGGCGACTTCCGCCGCGCTGCATCGTGCGATCGATCTCTGCAAGTCCGCCGGTTACGACATGGTCATCGTCGAAACCGCGGGCATCGGTCAGAGCGATTCGGAAATCGTGGACCTCGTGGACGTGTCGATGTATGTCATGACGCCGGAGTACGGGGCGCAGACGCAGCTCGAAAAGATCGACATGCTCGACCTGGCCGACCTCGTTGTGCTCAACAAGTTCGAAAAACGCGGTGCGGAAGATGCCCTGCGCGACATCCGCAAGCAGTTCAAGCGCAACCATCAGCTGTTCGAGACGGCGGACGAGGATCTGCCGGTCTTCCCGACCATCGCCAGCCAGTTCAACGACGCCGGCACGAATCACCTGTTCTGGAATATCGTGCAGGCGCTGAACCGGAAGTCCGGCACTGAGTGGACCACGGAATTCGGTCACGAGCGCATCATGCCCGACAAGGCCGCGGTGATTCCCCCCGAACGCGCGCGCTATCTGTCAGAGATCTCGGACGCGGTGCAGAATTACAAGAAATGGGTGGAGGAGCAGGCGGAGTTCGCACGCAAGTGGGGACAGCTTGTAGGCGCACGCGCCTCGCTGGTCGAGGCCTCGGAGCGCAAGGAACTGCATATTTCCGGCGAAGGCGGCCTGGTGGAAATCGGCGCCACGGAAGTGCGCGAGGAACTGTTCGCACTGCTCGACGCGCAGGCGGAGTATTTCCGCGCGAAAATCGCCGCGGAGAATGCGGCCCTGCTCGAGAAATGGGACGCCGCGAAGGAGGCCTACACGCAGGACACGCTCACGACGCGCATCCGCGAACGTGAAATCGTCACGACCCTGCATTACACCACGCTTTCCGGGACCCGTGTGCCGAAAGTGTCCATGCCGCAGTTCCGCGACCGCGGAGACATCCTGCGCTGGATTCTTCTGGAAAATGTTCCGGGCAGCTTCCCGTACACCGCGGGCGTGTTTCCCTTCAAGCGTGAGAACGAGGATCCCACGCGCATGTTCGCCGGCGAAGGCACGCCCGAGCGCACCAACCGCCGATTCCATTTCGTGAGCGAGGGACTCCCCGCCGCGCGCCTCTCCACCGCGTTCGACTCGGTGACGCTCTACGGTGAAGATCCCGACGAGCGGCCGGACATCTACGGTAAAATCGGCAATTCGGGCGTGAGCATCTGTACGCTCGACGATATGAAAAAACTGTACTGCGGCTTCGATCTCTCGGCGCCCAACACGTCGGTGTCGATGACGATCAACGGTCCCGCCCCGATGATCCTCGCCATGTTCATGAACACCGCCGTCGACCAGCAGGTGGAAAAATGGCTGGTGCTGAACGGAAAGTATGTCGAAGCGCAGAAAGCCATCGATGCGCATTTCGCGGCGCAGAACATGACGCGTCCCGTCTACACCGGCGTCGCCGATTTCCCGGCCATGCTCACCGAACTTAACGACCTTTCGCAGTTCGAGGGCGCCTGCGTCGTGCATCGCTATTTCGGACTCGGCACGCTGGGCGTGAGCGGCGATTTCTTTGTCGAGAAGGGGATTCTTCCCGCCGACGAGTACGCCCGGATCCGGAAAGAGACGATGTCCGCCGTCCGCGGCACCGTCCAGGCTGACATTCTCAAGGAAGACCAGGCACAGAACACCTGCATCTTCTCGACGGAATTCGCGCTGCGCATGATGGGCGACATCCAGGAGAACTTCGTGCGGAACAAAGTCCGCAACTATTACTCCGTGTCCATCAGCGGCTATCACATCGCCGAGGCGGGAGCGAACCCGATCTCGCAGCTGGCGTTCACGCTGGCCAACGGCTTCACCTACGTCGAGTACTATCTCTCGCGGGGAATGAACATCGACGATTTCGCCCCGAATCTCTCGTATTTCTTCTCCAACGGCATCGACGCCGAATACGCGGTGATCGGACGCGTGGCGCGGCGGATCTGGTCCGTGGCCATGAAGCGTCTCTACGGCGGCAACGACCGGTCGCAGAAGCTCAAATACCATATCCAGACCAGCGGCCGCAGTCTGCACGCGATGGAAATCGACTTCAACGACATCCGCACGACGCTGCAGGCCCTGTACGCGATTTACGACAACTGCAATTCGCTGCACACGAACGCCTACGATGAGGCGATCACAACGCCGACCGAGGAAAGCGTACGCCGCGCGCTGGCCATCCAGATGATCATCAACCGAGAGCTGGGACTGGCCAAGAACGAGAATCCCCTGCAGGGCGCGTTCATCATCGAGGAACTGACCGACCTGGTCGAGGAGGCCGTACTGATGGAATTCCGCCGCATCTCCGACCGCGGCGGGGTGCTCGGCGCGATGGAGACCATGTACCAGCGCGGGAAGATCCAGGAAGAGTCGATGGTGTACGAGCACAAGAAGCATTCGGGTGAACTCCCGATCGTGGGTGTGAACATGTTTCTGCGTCCCGAGCGTCTCCGCACGCAGGAAGCCCAGCCCACCGAGCTCATCCGTTCCACCGAAGACGAGAAGCGCCAGCAGATCGCGAACTTGCGCGCCTTCCAGCAGCGCAACACCGGCAAGGCCTCCGTGGCCCTCGCCGACGTCCAGCATGCCGCGCAGGCGCACGAGAACGTCTTCGACCACCTTCTCGAGTGCGTCAAGGTCGCCTCGCTCGGACAGATATCGAACGCGCTCTACGAGGTCGGCGGCCAGTACCGGCGGAATATGTAGCCGCGCTTCGCGCGGCGCAGTAGGCAGTAAGCAGTAGGCGCCGATGTTCAGTGTTCAAATCACGCATACGGCCTTCGCAAGATTCAGCCTCCTGCATCCTGCGTCCTGCCTCCTGCGGGCAGCAAACTGAACGAGTAATTATTTTCCCGATCATATTATCAGTGCGAAAATGAACATCCTCCTCACCGGACCCGCAAAACTCATCACCGAATGGCTCGACGCCTGCAAGGAACACGACTGCGTCGTGTATGCGCGCGGCATGAAGAAGAAGCTCGACGAGAGCGTACACGTCGTGCATGCGCTGGACGAGGCGCCGCCTGTGGACCTGATCATCGACCTGCACGTGCGCGAGTCGAAGAACCGCCGCATCATCCTCGGAGACATCCTCAGCGACGTCAGTCCTGACGCGCCCATTCTCTGCAACACCGTCGCGACGACGGCCACCAATCTCGTCTCGCGCATCGGCGCGGGCGATCGCATCATCGGACTCGCGGCGCTGCCGGGACTCATCGCTTCCGACGTCGTGGAGATTTCCTTCCCGTACGGCGCGCGCCACGGGCACCAGGAAATCGTCACGGATTTCTTCGCCAGCATCGGCAAGCGCGTCGAAGTCGTCCGCGACGAAGTCGGCATGGTCACCCCGCGCCTTCTCGCCGTGATGATCAACGAAGCCGTACTCGTCTGCCAGCAGGATCTCGTCGGCAGCGAAGCCGTCGACGCCCTCCTCGCGAAAGCGATGCAGGACGGCGGACCCCTCGCATGGGGACACCGCATCGGCTGGCGCAATCTCTACACCGTGCTCAGCGCCATGCACGAGGAACTCGGCGGCGAGCGCTATCGTCCCGCCTCGCTGCTCAAGAAGATGGCCCTTGTGGAGTAGCCGCGCTTCGCGCGGCGCAGTAGGCAGTAGGCAGTACGGCGCGGACATCGAAGCGACCAGCGAACGTCACCTGGGATCTGACAGTGTTCACAGCGTCTTCCATTTTGGATTGGATCAGATCCCTGACTGGGTGATTCCGATGCTCCGGCCTTCGCGACGTATAGCTTATTGCCTACAGCAGCGAGCGAAGCGAGCTCGGATGTTTGACTATCACCATGTGCGGGAGATACCGATGAAAAGCCCCGACCGCAACACCGTCTCCCGCCTCACGGACCTGCCGAATGTCGGCCGCGCGACAGAGGGAGACTTGCGACTGCTCGGCATCGACCATCCGAAGAAACTGATAGGGAAAAACGCATACACGCTCTACGAGCGGCTCTGTGCCGCGACGGGAGTGCGGCATGATCCATGCTGCATCGACGTGTTCCTTTCCGTCATCCATTTCATGGAGGGCGGCGATCCGCTCCCGTGGTGGGATTTCACGGAGGAGCGGAAGGATACACTCGCGGAACGGCAGCGCTGATCATCAGAGCGCGCGGCCTGTTTCTCCTTTGCCCCTCTTGACTCTTCCGCGAATTGCGTATATTCGCGTGTTCTCTGTTTCATACGATCTCAGGGTCTCTATCTGTACGCAGTCGTTCCGTCGTGGTGCAGCACCTCACAACCTGGAGAATAGACGTGAAAACGCTCATCGGTTCGCTGTGCATTCTGCTTGCGCTCTGTTTTGTTCAGACGTCGCATGCGCAGTTTTTCGACAAACTGAAAAAGAAGGCCGAGGAAAAAGTCGTCAAGGAAGTAGAAAAGGGCATGGAGGGGAAAAAGGAAGAGGAGAAAAAAACGGCGGAAATGCCGCCGCCGGCGGTTCCGCAGGAGCAGGGGAAAGCGGGAGGCGGGTCCGAGGGAACGGAGGCAAATCGCGCCATCACCATCAATTCGAAGTATGACTTCATCCCTGGAGAGAAGGTCATTTTCTTCGACGACTTCACCGCCGAGGCGATCGGCGATTTCCCCGTGCAGTGGAACACGACCGGATCGGGCGAGGTCGTCACCACCGACGCCGCGCCGGGACGCTGGTTCCATATCACGAACAGCCGCGGCATCACCGCCCTCGACGAGCCGGTGACGCTTTCGGAGAACTATACGATCGAATTCGACGTCATTCCCGTACCGGATGCGAAGAACAGCAATTCGACCGCGTTCACGTTCTCGATCATCAGCACCACGAAGCCGAAGGTGCTCAACTATGGTCTGGCTCGACCGGGCGAGGCGGGAGTGCGCTTCAGCTTTCAGTACACGAACGCGTACTTCGCGTACTATAACGACAACACCCCGCCGCTGGACGGCAGGGAGAACGCGCCGCGACTCATGGCGAACCATCCATACCGCATCTCGGTCTGGGTGCAGAAGGAACGAGTCCGGCTCTATGTGGACCAGGAGAAGCTCTTCGACTCGCCGCGGGCGATGCGCAAGAAGTACACCTTCAACATGATCCGCTTCGACGAGGGCACGCCTCTCGTCGGGAACGTGCGCATCGCGACGGGACTCCCCGACATGCGCAGCAAGCTGATCACCGAAGGGAAGCTCGTCAGCTACGGGATTTTCTTCGACGTCAACAAGGACATCGTCAAGGCGGAATCCTACCCGACACTCAAGCAGATTGCCGGAGTGCTCGCGGACAATCCCGGAGTACGCATCAGCATCGTCGGGCACACGGACTCCGACGGGGACGACCGCGCCAATCTCGATCTCTCGAAACGCCGCGCACTCGCGGTGAAGGATGCGCTGGTGCGGGACTTCCAGATCGACGCCGGACGCATCGAAACTGTCGGGAAGGGCGAGTCTGCACCCGTTGCGCCGAACGACTCCATGACGAACAAGGCTCTCAATCGCCGGGTGGAGTTCGTAAAGCTGTAGGGGGCGGGAAGCAGGAGGTAGGAAGCAGTGTCGTCATGCCGAGTAGTGCCGTCTTGAGCTTGCGAAAGGCGGCACGTATCGAGGCATCACCCTGTACTTTCTCCGAAATTTTTCGTACTGAACAGGAGCGCCGTTACGCGCTCCTGTTTCACTTTCGGAGGCACACGATGTCCAGACGCGCGGCGAACACCGGTCCGGGACCCATCGGAATGGTCGCACTCGAGCAATTTCTGCCGGAGGACCGCCGGATCATCCATGACGACCTCGCCTGGCGCATTCTGCCCGCGAGCAGTCGGGTGACGATGTGGCTGATGCTGCGCATGATGTCCCTCGAACGTCTCATCGCCTGGAGCGAACGCCGCATGCCGGGTATGTGGAGCGGCTTCATGTGCCGAAAGCGGTACATTGACGACAAAATGCTGGATACTGTCGATGAGGGAGTGGATGCGGTGGTGAACCTGGGAGCCGGATTCGACACGCGGCCGTATCGATTCACGCAGTTGTCGAAAATCCCGACCTGGGAAATCGATCAGCCGGGAAACATCGCCGCCAAGCAAAAGCGACTCGAGAAGATGTTCGGAAAGGTCCCGGAGCACGTGACCCTCGTCCCGATCGATTTCGATCATGAGCGTCTCGAAGTGAAACTGGCCTCCACCGGCTATTCGCGCAATGCCAGAACCTTCTTCATCTGGGAGGCGGTATCGCAGTATTTGCAGGAGGTTAGCGTCCGCGGCACCTTCGACTTTCTCGCATCTGCTCCTTCGGGCAGCCGCCTGGTTTTCACCTACGTGCAAAAGGATTTCATTGAAGGGAAAGAACTCTACGGACAGCAGTACATCTACGGAAGCATGATCGAGAGGCGCAGGGTCTGGTTTTTCGGGATGCGGCCGGACGAGGTGGGG
>QKAF01000055.1 GCA_003246455.1 Bacteroidota bacterium | reverse complement strand
GGAGACTCATGCAAAAGTCGCGCAGCTCGACCCGATGGGGACGGCGGGTGACGGCTATGTCTCGATGATGCGCTCAAATATCGCGGAAATGGCGAAGGTGATGCGATGAATCACGAACACCACACGACGCTTCGTCCTGCCGGGGCGCCGAACGATACCGCTCCACAGCCGTACGATATCGAATTCCGAGCGGTTTCGGTGCGCTACGACCGGCTCCCAGCCCTGGAAAATGTCACCTTCGGCATCCCTCGCGGAAGCTTCTGGGGCATCATCGGCCCGAACGGATCCGGGAAAAGCACCCTGGTGAAAACCGCGCTGGGTTTGCTCAAGCCGTATGAAGGCACGGTTCTCACACTCGGCCATCAGCCTGCGGATCTCGGGCCCCTCCGCGCACGCATCGGGTATGTCCCGCAGTATGCGGAACTGGATTTTTCGTTCCCGCTGCAGGTTCTCGATGTCGTCGCCATGGGAATGTACGGAGAGATCGGGCTGTTCGGCAGGGTCAGAAAGCAGCATCGCGCGCGTGCGCTCGAAGCGCTGGAACGCGTCCAGATGCAGGACTTCGCCTACCGGCAGATCAGCGCGCTCTCGGGCGGTCAGCGTCAGCGCGTGCTCATCGCGCGCGCCCTCGTCGTCAACCCGACGCTGCTCATCCTCGACGAACCCACCGCGGCGCTTGACCACAGTTCCTCGGAGGGACTGTACGAGTGGATCAACAGCCTTCACGGCGACAGCGGGATGACCATCATTCTCGTCACCCACGACATCGGCGTCGTGAGCGAGTACGTGGATTCCATCGCGTGCCTGAACCGGACGCTCGTAGCGCACGGCAGGCCCGAAGACGTTCTGACGACCCCGACACTGGAGAACATGTACGGCTGCGGCGCTGTCCTTTTCGGACACGGCGAGGTGCCGCACATGGTTGTCCATCACGAGAAATAATTCACCGACACCGACCGATGCTCGAGCTCCTCTCCCATACATTCATGCAGCGCGCGCTGATCGAGGCCGTACTCATCGGTGCGGTCTGCGCCGTGGTAGGTGTCTACGTCGTCCTCAACGGGCTGTCGTTCATCGGTGCCGGCATCTCCCACTCGACGTTCGCCGGCGTGGCAATCGGACTGCTGCTCGGGATCGATCCGCTGCTTACCGCCCTTCTGTTTTCAACGGGAGTGGCGCTGAGCATCGGCTGGGTCAGCGAAAAAACGGACCTCAAACACGACACTTCCGTCGGAATATTCTTCGCCGCCACGATGGCGCTGGGAGTACTGCTGATCGGCTTCCTGAAGGATTTCTATGTCGACGTGTTCAGCTACCTGTTCGGCAACATCCTCGCACTGACCGCGGCGGATCTGTGGATCAGCCTCGCGATGACCGTCCTGATCACCGCGACCATCCTGTTGCTGTTCAAGGAATTTCTCGCGCTGAGTTTCGATGCGGAAGTGGCTTCGGTCATGGGACTCCCGGTCCGTTTTCTGCACTACCTGCTGCTGGTGCTCATGGCGCTCACGGTGGTCCTGAGCGTGAAATCGGTGGGTGTGGTCCTGGTTTCCGCACTCATTGTCACGCCCGCGGCGGCAGCGTATCAGCTGACGGTGAACTTCCGCCGGATGATGGTTCTGTCCGTTCTGATCGGTGTCGGATCAACGGTGAGCGGCCTGCTGCTTTCGTACTGGATCGATTTCCCTTCCGGGGCAGGGATCGTCCTGATCGCAACCTGCCTGTTCTTCCTTTCCTGGCTTGTCTCCCCCCGCCGCAGGCATGCGCGAATGCACGCCACGGATTTTTAATTCCCGATCTCTTCACTCCCCCATTACCGAACCGCCCAGGCGCTTAGCCGTAGATAAGCGGCAGGAGGACTATGGCCGCCCCGATCGCGAGGCGCTTCATGCCGCTGCTCCGGTACTGCGCCGCCGTTTTCTGTTTCAGGGAACTCGCCATGCGTTCGCGGAAAAACGGCATGAAATGGAACGGGAGCATGATGTCGAAAAGCACGACCATCGCATAGAGAAGAATCTGCGAGACATGCGGTGCTTCGAGGACGAAGTGCACGATCAGCAGCGCGAATGCCGCACCCGTGAGTATGAAGCTCAGCAGCTCGAACACCGCGGGCTTCCCGGACTTGTAAAACGTGAGTTCCGCATCCCGGTACTGTTCCGGCGCCGCGATGGCCCGGAGGGCGCTGCCGAGATACATGAGAAGAAAAACGATCATCGTTGCGAATTCAAAGGTCTGCATACATTCCTGCCAGAGATTGGGTTTGCGACAATATAAGGCGGTTCCTCCATAATCAACAGCGGAGGAAATCTTGCATTTTGCGCCCCCCCTTTCTACTTTGAACATGTGGCAGAGACAGTGAATGCAGCTTCTCTCCCTTTTGTGAACGATTCCACGACAATATTCATCACGACGCCGTCTGTCTTGAGAAAAATCATACTTCTCCTGCTTCTCGCCGGCCAGGTTTCTTTTGCCCAAACACAGGGCGAAAGCCCGTCGGCGTTTCGTAAAACGCTCGATGACGACGAGAGTAAATTCACCAATGTCGGCAGCATACGGCTGACGATTTCGAACTTCGGAACTCTCGGACACGGCTTCAACAAGTGGCCGTATCAGCCCAACTGCGAGTATCCTGCCGGCTCCGGGATAGAGCACATTTTCGAAGGCGGACTGTGGATCGGCGCATTCGCCGGCGGGACGGGTCCGCACGTGTCCACCGCCGCGGTCGACGTGAGCTCGGTCCGTGATGTCGCCGCGGGCTTCGAGTACACGAATGCGGTCGGGACGCGAACCGAGGAGCGCTCGACGCTTGCGGATTCACGGTTCTTCTCCCCGGACGCGGTGAGTCATCAGGATTTCGTCGCGGACTTCACCGATTCGAATCGCGTGATCCCCGGCACCAGCGTGACGATTCCCGAGCATAACGTCCCTCTGAAGGTCGGCGTGCACATGGAGACGTACGCATGGAATTTCTCATTCGCCGAAAACTTCGTCATCCTCAACTACACGATCACCAACGACAGTGAAGTGCCGCTCGACAGTGTCTACGCCGGCATCTGGCTCGACATGGTCGTGCGGAATACGAATATCAGTCCGCCGCGCGGCTCCGCATTCTTCAACCGCGGCGGCAACGGCTACGTCGATTCACTGCGCATGTGTTACGAATTCGACGTGAACGGGGACCCCGGCTTTACCGACAGCTACATCGGACTCGCGGTACTCGGAACCGATCCCATTCAGCAATTCAGTACGAGGCCCGACGGGAGCGACTCTCTCGGAGCCCGCGTGGTGTTCAATTCCTGGCAGTTCCGCAATACCACCGATCCGATTTACTTCAGTCCCGAGAACGACCGCGAACGCTACGAGAAGATGGCAAGCGGGCTGCCGCGGACCGAGTATGCGAATCTGCGGAGCCCCTCGAACCGCTCCTCCCTCCTCACCACTGGCCCATTCCGACGGATCGAACCCGGCGAGAGCATCAATGTCGCGCTCGCCATCGTGACGGCGAAGAAATTCGGCAACGATGCAACTGCCGACGACACCCCGCTTGCGAAGAGCAATCTGTTTCGCGGTCTCCGGTTCGCGCAGCAGGCGTACGATGGCGAAGATAAAAATCGCAACAACCAGCTCGATCCGGGAGAAGATCTCAACGGGGACGGGGAACTGACGAGGTACGTGCTCCCCGCGCCGCCTACCGCACCACGCGTGCGCATCATTCCCGGAAACCAGAAAGTCACCGTACTCTGGGATGACCGGGCAGAGGCCTCCGTCGACCCGATTTCCGGGCTCAAGGATTTCGAGGGATACCGCGTGTACCGCACGAACGCAGGCGTCGATCTCGATCCGAACAGCGTACTCTCGACGTCCTTCGTCCTTATCGGGGAATATGACCGCACGGACGACGAGCTCTTCTACAACACCGGATTCGGCGCAGTCCGCCTTGCGGAGCCGCTGCAGCTTCCCGGTGACCCGACCCTCTACACGTACCGGCTCGATATTCCTCTGCAGCTCAACGGCTGGCAGTATGTCTACACCGTCACCGCGTTCGACGCCGGCGATCCGGTCAACAACGTCGAAAGCCTCGAAAGCAGCCGTCTGCAGAACGCGAAGCGGATAATTCCCGGAACCACGGCCGATTCCCAGGCGGAGGCGGAACCTTTCGTGTATCCGAATCCTTATTATGCCAACGCCATGTGGGACGGCAGCGGCGAGCGGGAGCGAAAACTGTATTTTGCGAACCTGCCCGCGCGGGCGGAAATCCGGATTTACACCATGGCCGGCGATCTCGTTAAAATCCTCCGTCATGAGGCGGAGACGTATAACGGCAGCGACATTGAGTGGTTTTCACGGTACGCGGACGGTACCCAGACCTTCGCCGGTGGAGAACACGCGTGGGACCTGATCACGGACAACGATCAGGCCACGGCGACAGGCCTCTACCTCTTCGTGGTTGAAAATCTCGATACTGGAAACGTTCATCGTGGCAAATTTGTCATCATCAAATAACATTGCAGGAGCGATTCGCATGAGAAGTTTCTTTCCGATTCTCTCGGCTGTTCTTCTGTCCCTGTTCGCGGTTACCGCGGTTCAGGCACAGATCAAGTCTGACACGCTGACCGTGCAGCAGATTCAGGAAGTGGATCCTGATACGCTGGCGGCCGGCAATCAGAATTCTCCACACCTCGGCGACACGGTTACGGTAACCGGCGTCGTGTACGCCGCGCCCCGGATGAGCCCCGGCGGTCCGCCGCTGTTCGCCCTCGGCAACGCATACACGCTCTACATCCAGGACGAGAACGGCGGCGCATGGAGCGGTCTGAACGTACGCGCTTCGGACTCCGTCGCTTCCGGGTCGACCCTCGTCACGGTCATCGACACGGGGTACGTGGTGCGCCTCACCGGTGTGGTTACGCAGTACTACTCGACGACACAGTTCGAGATCGGTGTCGGCAGCGGCTGGAACGCCGATGTCGCCGTGGAGATTCTCGATGACCTCGGACATCGTCCCAGCCCGACGAAGATCGAGATCACCGACCTCGTCAACGGAACACCCCTCGACGGCATCCCCATGGCCCAGCAGTGGGAAGGCGCGTACGTCGTCATCGAAGGAGCATCGGTAGGAACAGTATCGCAGAATACCAGCACAGGCCGATACACCTGGACGATCACCGACGGTCAGGGCAACAGCATCGGCGTCTACGATCAGAGCGTGTATCACCGCGGCGGCTCACAGGGCGCCGATCCCAACTGGGCTCCGCCTGCGCAGGGCACTTCGATCAGCGCGATCCGCGGCGTGATCACCAGCAGCGGACAGGGTATCGTCATCGCACCGCTTTACCCGGATGATATCGCCCTCGGTTCTTTCCCTCCGATCATCAGTAATCTCGCGCGCGACATCGCCATTCCCGCCTCTACGGAATCCCCGACGATCTCCTGCAATGTCGAGGACAGCAATCCCGACGGTTCCATTGCGGAAGTGTCGCTGATCTGGGGTCTGGGTGACGACTTGAAGGGACAGATCGTCATGACATACGACGATGTGACCAAGCAGGCGACGGCGCAGATCCCCGCGCAGGCCGACGGGTCGATCGTCTGGTACTACATCCAGGCGAAAGACAACGACAACGAGACGGTGGTTTCTCCGGGCGACCTTACTGCCGGAAAGCCGTTCTATCTCGTGCACGACGGTGATCTCCGCATCCGCGACATCCAGTACACACCGTATTCCGACGGAAACTCCGGTGCCATCGGCGGCACGGTGTCCGTTCGCGGAACCGTCATCGGCGGCTCCGACGATCTCGGCATGACCTTCATTCAGGACGACACCGCGCCCTGGAGCGGCATCATGGTCCGCGGCGACGAATCGATCCGCACCCTCGTGACCGGACAGGACGTCACGGTGACCGGCGTCGTCGAAGAGCGCTACAACGTGACCTCCATCGGCAACGCGACCGTGACCATCGACCACGGAACGGCCGCGACTCCGGATCCCGTCGAACTCACCACTGACATGTTCGAAACGATCGTCGTTCATGACGGCAATCCGAATGCGGAGCAGTGGGAAGGCATGCTGACCATTTTCAAAAACCTGACCGTCACGAGCAGCAATGCCGACGATCCCGCCGGCAATTACGGCGAAGTCCTCGTCAGCGACGGCAGCGGCGACATGCGCATCGATGACTCCGGCACCTGGAAAGACGTGTACACGAACGATCCGACGGCGACGGGAAAGACCTTCCTGGCCGTGGGAACGACCATCGAATCCGTCACGGGCGTCATGTATTTCAGCTTCAGTTACTACAAGCTCGAGCCGCGCACGGAAGCCGATCTGGTCAACGTCGGCGAAGCAGTCAATCCCCCGGTGATCAGCAAGCTGGCGCGCGACAAGGGCATTCCGACGAGCAGCGACCAGGTCACGGTTACCTGCGAGGTCGTCGATTCGAACGAAGGCGGAACGATCGCCAAAGTCGATCTCTATTACGGAACGGAAGGCGGCAACGCGCTGACCATCAGCATGAGCTATGACGAAACGACGAATACCGCAACCGGTATCATCCCCGCAATGGCGGACGGTGACGTGGTCTGGTATTATGTCGAAGCAACCGACAACGACAATGATGTCGCCGTCTATCCTGCCGACGTCACCGGACCGCTTCCCTTCTTCATCGTCCGTGACGGCGACATCCGCATCCGTGATATCCAGTACACGCCGTACAGTGACGGCCGGTCTGGAAGCGCCGGGTTCAAGAACATCACCACGCGCGGAGTCCTCACCGCGGGTCCGAACATCGGGATGTACTTCATCCAGGACGATACGAATCCCTGGAGCGGAATCCAGATCTACTCCAGCAGCATCAAGAACGAAGGTCTTGCGCCGGGTGACGATATCACTGTCACGGGCACGGTCGATGAACGCTACGGCATCACGCAGCTGAAGGATGTCGTCATCAACGAGAACCACGGCAGCGTGGCGATCCCCGATGCGATACTGCTGCAGACCGGCATGTATCAGACCGAGACCATCCCCGACGGCGATCCCTCCGCGGAACCGTTCGAAGGAATGCTCGTCACCTTTGAAAACCTGACGGTCACGTCCACCAACGCGGATGCGGCCGCCGGAAGCAACTTCGGCGAGTTCCTCGTCACCGACGGCAGCGGCGACATGCGCGTCGATGATGCCGGAACGTGGGACGATGTCTACACCACGGACTCCTCGGACACGGGCCTGATTTATCTGAAAGTCGGCACCGCGATCGATGGTCTGACAGGCATCATGTACTACAGCTTCGACAACTGGAAGCTGGAGCCCCGCGATGAAGATGACTTCAACAACGTGACCACGTCCGTCGAATTCACGCCTGCCGTGGCCAACTCCGTCACCCTGCATCAGAACTATCCCAACCCGTTCAACGCAGAGTCCGGGACAAGCGTACGCTTCGATCTTCCCGCACAGGCCCAGGTTTCCCTGCGCATGTATGACATGACCGGCCGCATGGTCGCGACTCTCATGGAAGGCACGCAGCAGGCCGGCAGCTACACGGTGCGGTTCGCCGTTCCGACACTGCCCGCAGGTGTGTACCTGTACAGCCTCGCGGTGGATGGCGTCCGCCATACCGCTCGCATGATCATCACCCGATAATACCGAGAAGGCAGGCGGACACTCTGTCCGCCTGCCCTCAATGAAATCCCATGCAGAAAACACTCATTGCACTGATACTCGCCGCGACGGTTGTCTTATCCTCAGGCTGCTGTTCCTGTCGCGATGCCGCTGAAAGTCCCCGCTTCCCCGCCACCGAGATTCACTATTCATCCGGCGGCGGCGTGACCGGCATGTCTTCCGGATATACCATTCTCGGCGACGGCTCCGTTCTGAAGTGGTCAGGCCGCGCCGACCAGCACGACAAATCGGAAAACGTCGGCAGGATCGGCGATGAAGAGTACGAAGCGCTGATCGCCGGAATCTACGCGCTGAAACCCGAATCCCTGAACCACCAGGAAACCGGCAACATGACCACCGCATTGAGGATTGTTTCCGATGACGTGGTATACACCTACACATGGCCGGGGATGGCGGGAGACGATGACGCCGTGCCCGGGGAGCTGAAAGCGCTCCGAGACCTGGTCTGGAAAAGCATCCAGACCGCATTGGATGACTGACGCACCCCCGAGGTGCCCGCTGTCCTGACACCATCACATATACCGTTTGATTGCAGGAGATTACCATGATTACCCTCCGTGCCTTGCGCCCCATTCTCGCAGCCATGACATTCTGCTGCGTCCTCGTGCCGTCGACGCTGGCACAGGGACAGGCATTCAAACATCACGTTATCGACGCGCATCGGCCGGCCGGGACGATGGTGTCGCCTGATCGGATCGGCAATGCGTTCAGGGACTGGCAGCAGTCAAACGCCGTGCTCAGGAAATACCGCGAACTCAGACATCTGACCGGTTTCAAAACCGCGCAGATTCTCGCTTATGACCGGCTCGCCGGAACGGTTCCCTCTCTCGATATGCAATGGGACCCAGAGAACGGCGACCTGATTTACCTCAGCGGGAGTCCGCTGCAGCGCTCGAGAAGCACCGCAACCGGCGGGAGTATTCATGAGGCCACGGCCCGTGCCTTCTTCCAGAATTTCTCGGCACTGCTCGGCATTTCCGATGCATCGGAGACGTTCATCCCAGCGCTCGCACGACAGGATGAAACCGGGCGTACCCATCTCCGTTTCACCCAGCTCCGCGCGGGCATCCCGGTGTACGGGAAAGAGATCGTCTGCGGAATCACCCCCAATGGCGACCTCGATCTCTTCATGGGTCGCTACTCTCCTTCCTCCCGTGCATCGGCAGGAAGCTTCCGCCTTACGCCCGACGCCGCAGTGCTCACCGCCCGCGCGCACGCCGGGGTGAAAAGCGCCGGTGCTGAGGCCAACCCGTTTCTGACCAACGGCGGCGAAGCCGCGGTAGAGAAATGCTGGTTCGATGACGGCAAGGCCCTGCGTGCCGCGTACGCGGTGCAGCTGCATTCGACGCTCCTGGAACGCTGGCAGATCATCGTCTCCGCGGACGATGGGAGCATCATCCGTTCGTTCAACGCCGTCTGCACCGACGGACCGGAAAAAGCGACCGCTGCGGATCTGCACGATCAGAGCCGCACCATCGACACATATCTCCATTCGGGATCCTATTACCTGATCGACGCGACGCGTCCGATGTATGACGCGACGAATTCCGTCTTCCCGAATCAGACGATCGGAACGATTGTCACGCTTTCCGCCAACAACAGCGACCTGCAGAACGTGACACATCTCACTTCCGCAGACAACACCTGGGGCGACAAATCCTCGGTTTCCGCGCACTACCTGTCGTCCCTGATCTACGAATACTACCGCGCCACCCATGGCAGGAACTCCCTCGACGACAACGGTGGAAGCATCATTTCGGTGGTCAATGTGACCGAAGGCGGTGCCTCCATGGAGAACGCTTTCTGGAACGGCAGGATCATCGCGTACGGCAACGGCGGAACAGATTTCGAACCATTCGCCAAATCCATGGACATCGCAGCGCATGAACTCACGCACGGCGTGACCGAGCACAGTGCGGGGCTCGAATACCTGAACCAGTCCGGCGCGCTCAACGAAGCCTTCAGTGACATTTTCGCCGCGATGGTGGATCGCGACGACTGGACAATCGGGGAGGATATCACCAGGGTATCGTCGAATTTCCCGGACGGCACGATGCGCAGTCTCGAAGATCCGCATAACGGTGCCGCCCAGGGCGCCTGGGGCTGGCAGCCGAAGCATATGAACGAATACCAGAACCTGCCGGAATCGCAGGACAACGGCGGCGTGCACGTCAACAGCGGTATCGTCAACCACAGCGCCTACCTCCTCGCGCAGCAAATCGGACGGGAGAAGGCCGAGAAGGTCTTCTACAACGCGCTGACAACAAAGCTGACCCGGCAGTCCCGGTTCATCGACTACCGCCTTGCGATCATCCGCGCGGCGGAGGAACTCTACTCCGCCACCGAGGCGCAGGCCTGTGCCGATGCATGCGACCAGGTGGGCATTCTCGACGGCAAGGGAACCGACCGACCTGACGATTATCCTGCAGTCGATGGAATTGACCGGATGCTCTTCACGAACACCGATCCATTCCTCCAGGCGCCGCTGTGGATCGCCGTACCCCCTGCCACCGGCGATCAGGACTTCACCTCCGTTTCATTCACGAATATCTGGAGCCGTCCGAGCATTTCCGATAACGGCAGTGTCGCCGTCTTCGTGAGCGATGAATTCAATATCCATGCGGTCTCCCTCGTCGGCAATCCGAACGAGCAGATACTGGACAACTCGCAGATCTGGAATTCGATCGCGCTGAGCCGTGACCTGAACCGCATCGCCGTGACGACGATCCTCCTGAACCCGGAGCTCTTTCTGATCGATGTTTCCGGTCCGACTCCCGTCGCAAAGAAATTCTCCGTGTACACCCCCACCTATTCCGGTGAATCCGTGCCGAACACCGCCCAGTTCGTCGACGCGATGGAATTCAGTCTCGATGACGAGGTCCTGCTTTTCGATACATACAACGAGGTGTCGATCGGCGGATTCAATTACGGGTTCTGGGACATCAACGCGATGAATGTCTGGAATCCCGTCGCGGATACGTATGGTGACGGACGGATCGATCGCATCTTCCCGCCGGATCCCTCGATGAATCTCGGGAATCCGACCTTCGCCAAGACCAAGCCGACCGTCATCGCATTCGACGCTCAATTCGATGTCGACGGCACGAGCTTCGTCATGGCGATGGACGTGCTGGATCCTGAACCGAAGACCGTGGCCGCGATCCCGTTCAACACCTACGGGTATCCGAATTATTCAGGGAACGACGGCACCTTGTCCTTCGTCATCAGCGATCAGGGACTCGACGTCGTGTACAACGTTTCCATGCAGGCAGACGGGATCACCGCCGCCGGATCTCCCGGCGGTTTCATCGCCGCCGCGACCTGGCCTCTGTGGTTCCGCTCAGGTGAGCGCCCCACCGCCGTCGACGCGCTTCCAACGCCTGCGGCGGTCGAACTCGATCAGAATTATCCCAACCCGTTCAATCCTTCGACCACGCTGCACTATTCGCTGCAGGAGGCGGGAGCCGTTTCCCTCGCGGTGTACGATGCCCTTGGCCGCCGCGTCGCCACCCTGTACGATGGACCGCAGGAAGCGGGAAGTCATCGTGCCGCCTGGAACGGCCGCAGCGAGGCCGGTGTCCCGCTCGCATCGGGCGTCTACACCGCGACGCTTATCGCGAACGGCGCCACGGTTTCCCGTCATATGTTGCTCTTGAAATAACGGACTCTCATGAGAATCCTCCTGCTCGCAGTTCTGGGTGTCGCGCTGCTCGCGGCGTGCACTGAAACCCCCAACGATCCGCGCGACAACATCGCGCCGGAAACCTACCTGTCGCTTTCGCCCGACGGGGATCTCCGCACGACGACGAGTCGGCAGCACATCCACTGGTGGGGCGACGATCCGGACGGTTTCATCGCGGGGTACCTGATCAGTTTCGACAATGTCGAATGGACGTTCACCACGCGGAACGACAGCGTGTTCGCGCTCTCACTTTCCGGCAGCGATACCACCTACGCCTTCTACGTCCGCGCCGTCGATGACCAGGGGAACGGGGTCTGGGACAGCGATGGACCGTATGGCGCCGAACCCTTTGTCGACGCCAACGGCAACGCGCGCTACGATGCCGGTGAATCATTCACGGATCTCGGTCTCGCCGATCCCTCACCGGCGGAACTGCAGTATCCGATTCAGAATTCTCCGCCGGTCGTCCGTTTCTCCCAGGGCTCGGATGTCCCGGAGATCACCTTCACCGTCGCCACGTTCTCATGGATCGGTACGGATCTTGACGGAGACGAGACGATCCGCGAGTATCAGTATGCGCTCAACGACACGCTCGATCCCGCGTCATGGAAATCGCTGCCGCGAAGCACCACCTTCATGACGCTCCATGCCGCGGATGGTCTGCGTGAAGGAGAAAACGCGTTCTACCTTCGTGCGATCGACATCGCCGGCGCGCAGAGCCGCATCATACGCATGCCCGACACCTCGCGTACCTGGTATGTGAAAGAGCCGAAG
Organism: Bacteroidota bacterium; assembly: GCA_003246455.1. Classification (GTDB taxonomy): domain Bacteria; phylum Bacteroidota; class Ignavibacteria; order SZUA-365; family SZUA-365; genus SZUA-365. Next base: position 120,083 of record QKAF01000055.1, on the reverse strand, counting down.
ACGGAACTGCTCATCGTCGATGATTACGGTCCCCTTGACGCCTCCGCAGCCTTTTATTCATCGATTCTCGACACACTGTTCGGAGGGAAATTCGCCGGGGCCGATGCGTTCGATATCAAGACCGGCGCATCTTCGACCGCACGCGGGAAATACCTGCCTCCGTACACCAATCCCACGTTCATCGAGACGCTGAAGCTCTTCAAATACGTACTCTGGTACACCGACAACGATCCGACGATCGATGTCGCGCAGGTGGCGCTGCCGGAATATCAGCGGAGCGGCGGGAAGATCCTGTATACGGCAGCTTTCCCTGAAAGCGCCATCGACCCGCGCGGCGGAATCACCGATTACGCCCCCGTGGACAGTCTCAGTCCGGAGCCCATTCGTTTCGTTCCCTCCGGCACCCTCGCCGAAGCGGCGAGCGAAAGTCCGGGCTACCCGACGCTCGTTCGCGACAACGAAGGTGTTCCCGTCGCCTTCATCAGGGACATGTATCGCAAGATCAACGCGCGCAACCTGTACCGCTTCCAGGAGAGTACCCGCTGGACCGGTCAGCCCGTGGTCGCCGTGCGCAGCGGCGACAGCCGTTTCATTCTCTTCGGCATTCCCCTGCATCGCTTCAACGGCGGGGGCACCGTCGGTGAGCTCATCCACCTTATTTTCCGCAACGAATTCGGCGTGCAGTAAATGAAGCACTGTAGCACCCCCGTCCTCCTTCTCCTGATCCTGCTTTCTGCGCCGCTCTACGCACAGAAGGCAACGATTACCGGAGTGATAACGGATGCCGCGAACGGAGAAACGCTGATCGGCGTCAACGTCCTCGTCAAAGGCACCTACTACGGTGCGGCCAGCGACGTAAACGGGCGCTTCACCATCCGGGACGTGAATCCCGGGGAATACACGCTCGAGCTGTCCCTTATCGGCTACAAGAAGATCCAGAAGACCGGTGTCGATGTCGGACCGGATCAGCGTCTCGAGCTGAATTTCAAAATGGAGGAGACGATCCTCTCGCTCGGCGAAGAGGTCGTGATCATCGGACAGAAGCCGCTTCTCGACATCGAGGAAACCGCGAGTTCGCGAACGGTCACTGCCGAGGACATCGAGGTCGCGGTCATCGAAAATGTGACGGACGTGGTTTCGCAGCAGACGGGCGTCGTCAAATCCGATGAAGGGATCCACATCCGCGGCGGCCGCGCCTATGAGAATGCGTTCCTGCTCGACGGCATATCGGTGCAGGACCCGCTTGCGGGAACGGGCTTCGGACTGCAGCTCAGCGCGGCCTCGATCCAGGAACTGGAAGTCATCACCGGGGGCTTCAACGCCGAGTACGGACAGGCGACATCGGGTGTCGTCAATGTGACGACGAAGGAAGCCGACGAGCAGTACAGCCTCTACCTTTCCCACAAGCGTGACGATCTCGGATTCAACAGCGACTCCCGTTCGAGCTGGAATACCGACATCAGCGAGGCCTCGCTCGGAGGACCGGAACCGATCACCACCTATCTGCTCCCATCGATGGGAATAACGCTGCCGGGCAAGCTCAGCGTCTTCGGCAACATGTACGCCGGTTTCACCGACGGCTTCACACGTCTGACGCCGATCATCAGCGGAGGAAAGCCGACAGGCGACCATCGCGAAGTCAAGGCGAATCAGCTGTATTCGAGCACGTTCGGCGGCACCAGCTTCGCCCCGCGCCAGGACAACAACTGGTTCTGGCTCGGAAAAATCACCTGGGCATTCTCCCCCACCATGAAGCTGCGTTATTCCTACAACCAGTCTGTGAGCATCAATCAGAACTCGCAGTCACTGCAGACGAACCTGGAGTACGTCGAGCCGAGTCCCGGATACCAGTACGAGTTCCAGAATATTCTCGACGGCGCGAACACGTACACGCACAACACGATTTTCCATACGCTGAGCTGGACGCATACCCTCAACAACGCTTCGTTCTACGAACTCAAGTTCAGCCGCTTCTATACGAACCTTCGCGCTGACGCGAACGGGAAGAACTGGACGGAGTACGAAGAGCCCAAGGATCTGATCACCTTCCCCGTCGAGTACTACAACGAGAATTCGGATTACGTGGGAGTCATCCCGGGCGACGGATTCTGGGATATCGGCAACGGCTTCACCTGGCATGATCACTACGTGGTGAACTATACGCTGAAGGGGGATCTCACGAGCAACCTCTCCGAGAAGAGCAAGTTCAAAGCCGGTTTCGAGGCGACCTTCGGCGAAATGCAGGTCATCGACATTTACAAGCCGTGGCTCGGTGAACTCGGCCTGAACAATGACATCTACAAGGTTCATCCGGGGAACGGCGCGATGTACGCGCAGGACAACATCAATTTCAGCGGCATGATCCTGAATTTCGGCCTGCGCTTCGACTGGTGGATGCCCGGGAAATTCGTCGACGATGCCGTGGCCAATTCTGAAGTGATCACGATTCCGGATGATGTCCGTGCATCGTACATGGAGAACACATTTGGACTGTTCGGCCGGCGTTTCAAAGCCCGGCTGAGCCCCCGCATCGGCATTTCCCATCCGATCTCCGACAACCAGACCCTGTTTTTCTCCTACGGCCATTTCACCAAGCGTCCGAGACCGCAGTTCGTTTACGCAAAACTGAACCCGGTGAGCGCAAAGTCGACGTTCCAGAAATTCGGCAACCCCGATCTTGATCCCGAGACCACGGTCGCGTACGAACTCGGACTGCGCAATCAGTTCAGTGAGAATGACGTCCTGACTGTCACGGCGTACTACAAGGACATTTTCGACTACGTCAGCACCAAGTCCGCGAAGATTTCCAGCTCCCGTTTTTCGGGCGGTTCATTCATCACCTACGTCAACCAGGACTATGCGCGTACCCGCGGCGTCGAACTGGAGTACAAGAAACGCATCGGCCGGTGGTTCCGCGGAACGGCGAGCTTCTCCTACAGTATTGCGACAGGAAAGAGCTCATCACCCGATGAAGGGGCGCTGGTTCAGCGCGGAGACCTCGAGGAGGCGATCAAGGAAAACTACCTCATCTGGGATCGTCCCCTGCAGGCCTCGCTCAGCGCAAGTTTCTACATTCCTCCAGGCGACGATCCGTTCGGGACAGGCATTCTCGATGACCTGAATTTCTACATCCGCGGATTTTTCCAGTCCGGAAAACGCTACACCCCGCAGATCCTCGTCGGCGCGGACCCGCTGACCGGCAGACCGATCTACGACAGCGACCGCAGCAACCTCTATGGTGCAACGGGCGACGACTGGTTCTACATCGACGTGAATATCGAAAAGCATGTCCGATTTGCGGGTCTTGATATCGGGATTCTTGTCGAGATCACCAACCTGCTCGACGGACTGAATTCCGCGATCATCAATCCCGTGACGGGACGCGCGTACGAATACGGAGATCCCACGCCGGGCGGCTACAACGATCCGCTGTACCCCGATCTCCAGGCTCCCCTCAATCCCTACCCGTACAATCCTGCCCGCTATCTGGCCCCGAGAAATATCCGTGCGGGACTTTCGGTGAAAATATGAAGCGCATGAACCTGAAATACCTGATACCGATCGCCGCTCTGCTCCTGCTGTCCACTGCCCCCCGGGCAGAGGCACAGCTCATTCCGCTGCTGGGCGGACAGCGCGCCGGGATCTCGTCACTGCAGTTCCTGAAGATCGGCGGATCGTCCCGCGCCGCAGGGATGGGAGAAAGCTTTATCGCGGTCGCCGACGACGCCTCCGCGCTCCAGTACAATCCCGCGGGCATGGTGCAGTTCGACGGACATGAGGCGATCTTTACCCATACCTCCTGGCTCGTGGATCTCCAGCACGAATTTGTCGGTGCGGTGTACCGCCTTACACCGGAAGACGCTGTCGGGCTCTCCTTTACGTCCCTGCACACCGAGGACATGGAAATACGCACGGAAACGCAGCCGTTCGGGACCGGGCGCTACTTCAGCTATGGCGACGTGGCGATCGGACTCTCCTACGCGCGGCAGCTCACTGCGCAGTTCAGCTTCGGCGCGACCGTACGGTACGTTGAAGAAACCATTGACGTGCTGAAAACCCGCGCGTTCATGGTGGACCTGGGCACATATTACTGGACCGGACTGGGCAGCACCCGATTCTCCGTCGCCGTGAGCAATTTCGGGAACAATGTGTCTCCCGAAGGCACGGTCGATCTGGCGCACGGAGAAAGTGTGTCATCCTTTCAGGAGTTCTCACCGCCGACGACGTTTCGCATCGGGTTCGCCTTCGAACCCGTCAAAGATGATTACAATCGAATCACCACCAGCATTCAGCTGAACCACCCGAACGACAACAGCGAGAATCTTGCGCTGGGTGCGGAATACGCCTGGAACCACCTGTTTTTCGTCCGCGCGGGATACAAGCTGAACGTCGATGAAGAAGGTCTCACCGTCGGTGCGGGTATCAACGCACCGCTCGGATTCGCACGGGTGGGGGTGGATTACGCTTTCGCCGATTTTGACCGACTCGGCGGTGTGCATCGCATCACTGTTCGAATGGGACTGTAACCATGAGCGCCACCATGCAATTCCGATATGCCGCCATCCTTCCAGCGTTCGTCCTTCTGCTGCTCGCCGCGGCCTGCGGAGACACCTTCGACGCGAAGGATCTCGGCACCACCGCTCCTCCTGACACATACGGCGATACGAGCTACGTTCTCAAACAGCCGATATGGACAGGCTTCAGCGAGCCCGCCGATGTGCATGTCGGTTTCGAACCCTTTATCTACGTGAGCGAACGCGGCGCCGACCGTATCACAATGCTCGACCTTTCCGGACGCATCATAGGCAGCTCTGCGTCCATCCGACGTCCCGATGCGATCTCGCAGGACCATCGGCTGGATCTCCTGGTCTGCGGCGAATTCGATACGACGATTGACGGCCGCATGGTCAGTTTCGGTGCGCTTTATCGCATCGACCTCGTTGAGGCAATGCACAACATTGCGGCGGCACGAGTACGCCGAATCTACTTCGATCCGCTTAATCCGAACCGGCGGTATACCGGCATCGCGGTTCTCCCCGATAACAGCTATTACGTGACCCGGACAGGACCGTCGAACACCAGCCCGGTCGATCCGGACGAAGCCGTCATGCTATTCGACGCAAACGATGGACTGCGTCCGCGTGTCGAATGGCCGGGACTGAGCGTAGACGGCACCGGACTCACCGCAATCACGCAGCCCACGGGAATCGCGACCTTCCAGAGACCGACGAACGATTTCGTCTTCACCCAGTCGGGCCCGAAATCTCTTTTCCGGACGCAGTGGATCACGCAGCGGACCACCGGTGACGTCACACAGTGGGAATCCTACTACACACCTGCGCGGGACGGAGACCTGGATTTTCTCCGAGTCTCCCTCTTTGACAGACCGGAGGATGTCACCATCGACGCGGCCGGGAATATCTACGTCATTGATGCGGGGCGGGACAGCCTGTTCCAGTTCAATCCCTCGGGATTGATTACGCAGGCTTTCGGCGGGATACAGCAGTTCTTCCATCCCGAGGGGGTCGCGTACTTCGATCGCACGCTCTATATCGCGGATACCGGAAACAACCGCATCCTGCGTTTCGTGCTGTCGACGGACCTGCAGTAGTCGTTCAAGCCCGCTGGCGGAGGAACGCTTCCTTACTAGGGGACGAGAGGAAGGATGTCGACCGGGTTTTCCGCGAACACGAGGAACATCACCACGTACAGCAGGATAGAGAACACGAATCCATACATGAAGATGTTGTAGGATATCCGGAGATACTGGTATTTTTTTCCGAGTACCTGCCCGAGAAAATAAAAGTCGCGGATCATGCTGTCGTACAGGTAGTCCTTGTCCTTGAGCATCTCGCGCATTCCCCACTCAAACTCCTCCACCGGCACGCGGTAGAAATTTCCGAAGAACAGGAGATTGGCGCGCTTGCTGGTGATATCCTCCCGCGTGAATACGCCTGTCGTGACTTTCGGGCGCGAGGCGAGCACCGCGTAGACGATCGTCAGCAGACAGACCGCAAGAAATACGAAGGTGGGAATCGTCATGTACGTATTCGTATCGAGCTTGCGGAACAGGACGCTGATCACCACCGAGATCACCAGCGTGTTGATGCTGATCATGATGTTGGCCTTGCTGTCCACCATGTTGCTGAACTCGACATGATTCCGGGAAGTGATGCGAAACATGGTTTCGACCCCTCTGTCCCCTTTTCCGAGAATCCCCTCATCCTGCTTCTCCTGCCGGTCGCCTTTCGCTTTCCCCTTCCCCTTCTTCCCTGATGATTTCTCTTGCACGTCTGCGGACTCCTCGAGTTTTCTCAATCTCCTGTGCAGTTTTTCCAGGTTGCGCTCCAGACCTTCCTGGTACTGTTCCTGTGCGTACGCGGTATGAAATCTACGTCCCGTCAGAAACTTGATCTGTTTTCGATACCACTGCTCGTCCGTAAAATGCTCCCCGATCATGTATCCCCATTCGTCGCGCAAGGCCGTGGAATGCTCCCAGAATCGCTTCGTCCCGGTATGCAGAAGATCCGCGTCACAAAGCACCTGTTCAGAAAGTGTTGCCGGGTTCACATGCAGATCGGTTGCAAGGATGTATCGTCGAACAGCCTCGATGCGCTCCGGAGCAGCATCGTGAGCCGTCAGGAACTCCGTTGCGATATCCACGCTGTGCGGTTCATGCGGTTTATAGGCGCGGGTGATCCCGCAGTCATGAAACCATGCGGCCAGGAGCACCGTTTCGATTTCCTCACTGTCGAGTCCGGAAGCTCTTCCGATTTCCTCGGCGGCTTCGGCCACCTCACGGGTGTGCGTGGTATTGTGATAGGTGTAGCGGTCGTCGAGACGGTCGCGGAAGAGGTCTGTCACATACGCTGCGGCAAGCTCGACGATGGATTCGCGATTTTCGGCCATGACAAAACTCGTTGGTTCAAGTATTCTGAAAAATAGGACGTTCGGCACGTTATCGCAATCAAACGGCGGTGTCTTCTGCATCGCTCGGTATGGTATTGTGCCCGAGAGACGCAAGGTACTGCCAGATCGCGGACTGGGATGCAGGACCCGATGCACAGTCGTCATAGGGATTGTCTTGTGCGGCGTTGATAATCCGCGCCTTTACCGAATCGCCCTTTTGAAGGTCGACGATGTCCGAAAGTTCGCGGCGCAGGGCCTCGTCCCGAAGCGGAAACATCACTTCGATCCTGCGGTTGAGATTGCGCCGCATCATATCGGCGGAAGCGAGGTACATATCATCCGCACCGTCGTTGTGGAAGACATAGATCCGCGCGTGCTCGAGATATCGGTCGATGACGGAAGTGGCACGGATGTTTTCACTTACACCGGCAATGCCCGGTACGAGGCAGCATATGCCGCGGATAATCAGTCGGACCTGCACACCCGCGCGCGATGCACGATACAGGCGACGGATGATCTTCGGATCTTCGAGACTGTTCATTTTCATGAATATCCGCGCTTCCCGACCTGCACGGGCATGCGCGATCTCGCGGTCGATCATGCGGTTGATCTCCGACCGGAGATTGAACTGTGCGACGGCAAGGTGTTCGAATTCGAAGCCGATGCGCTGCTTTGACAGAATCTCGAAAATCGCGGCTACCTCCCTCGTGATTTTCGACTCGGCGGTGAAGTAGCCGTGATCGGCGTACAGTCCCGCAGTTTTTTCGTTGAAATTTCCCGTCCCGAGATATGCGTAGAGCCGCTCTTTCCCGCGCTCCCGGCGGACGATGAGGTACAGTTTCGCGTGAACCTTCAGTCCCGGGATGCTGTAGAGCACTTCCGCGCCGGCATCTTTCAGCCGCTCCGCCCATTCAATGTTTGCCTCCTCGTCAAAACGGGCCTTGATCTCCATGAACACGCGAACGCGCTTGCCCGAACGCGCCGCGGTAATCAGTGCCTCCGCGATACGCGAATGCGCGGCGATGCGATACAGGGTGATCGCGATGCGGTCCACGTCCGGATCGACCGCGGCTTCCTCAAGCATGCGGATCACCGGATCATACTGCTGATACGGGAAGTGGAGAAGGTGATCCCGGTCGGCCACCGCGGCGAACATCGACGGAGCCTCGGCGAAGGGTCCGTAGATCAGCGGCGAGAGAGACGGATCATGTACATCCGGACCGACGGGATCCGGGAAGGAAAAAAGATCATGGAAATTGTGATACCGACCGCCGGGAAACAGATCCGCTTTCTCCAGGTGGTAGAAACGCCGCACGCGCTTGAGCATCGACGGAGGCATGGCGGGATCGTAAAGAAAGCGTGCGGGCACACCGGTTTCACGGGAATTCAGCGCCTGGCGGATTTTTTTCACGAGGTCACCGGAGAATTCGTCTTCAATGCGGAGGTCCGCGTCGCGATTGAGTTTCACGGCGAAGGCATGCAGCACTTCACAGTCCTCGAACACCAGCTGCAGGTGCATGCGCACCACATCGTCGAGAAACATTACACCGATCCGCCCGTCCTCTTCCGGCAGTGTGATGAAGCGCGGCAGTTCATCCGTCGGAATCGTTACGCGTCCAAGCGAACACCGCCCTCCCGGCTGAAGCGGCCGCAGTTCGGCGATGAGATACAGCGCCCGGTTCCGCAGAAAGGTATCCGCGGATTTTCGCTTCAGCCGCGCCGGTTGAATGAACGGCTGGACGTACTCGCGGAAAAACGTATGGATGAACAGGAGCCGGGATTCGCTGAGATCGGTATCCTCGAGCAGATCAATCCCGCGCGCGCGGAGTTCCTCTCGGCACGCGGCGAAGATTTTTCCGAATGCGGATTGCTGCACATCGACTGCCGCATAGATCTGCTCGAGCAGGGCGGCAGGATCGAGTTCGAGATCCCTGCGGCGTTTCGGCGCCAGTGACATGAGACTGCGAAGGCCGGCAACGCGGACACGAAAGAACTCATCCAGGTTCGACGAGTAAATCGCAAGAAATTTCAGCCGCTCGTACAGCGGGACGCGCGGATCAGCCGCTTCCTGCAGCACGCGTCCGTTGAAAGCGGTCCAGCTGAGTTCACGGTCAAATAACGGATCCTGTCTGGCCATGCCGAGATTCCTCCTTTCCTTCGTTCTCGTCGCCGTTCAGTGGTTCTTTTTCGGGTACTCGAAATACCGGAGCACACCCTGCTCCGCAGCCGCATCCTTCCAATGCTCGACGTCGAAATCGACGCAGACGACACCGCACGTCGGGATGTTGTCTCCCTGAAAACCCGCGAGGCGGTGTGCCAGGATATGCATGGTGGGATTGTGCCCGACGAACATGACTTCCGTCGCCGTATCCGGGAGTTCGCGTATCAGGGCGATGATCTCCACGGGTCCCGCGCCGTACATCGATGCATCCACGTCGATCGCTTCGACGGGAAACTGCAGCGCACCGGCCAGAAGCCTGGCGGTGGTCACGGCACGGTTTGCCGCACTCGTTCGAATGATCGTCGGCTTCGCGCCGAGATTGTTCAGCGTGCTCCCCATCCGAGGTGCATCCGCGTGCCCGCGGGCATTCAGGGGTCTTTCGAAATCCGTCAGATCCGCATGGCTCCAGCTCGACTTCGCGTGTCGTACGATATAAAGTGTCTTCATGCCTGCTCCCGCGTTAAAGGCGCACGGTAAGAGTAAGTCCGTTTCCGGTCGGAGTGAGCGACCAGCGTTCATCCATGCTTCCGTCCGCCCGATGCTTCTCCCGCTTTTGCACGAAAAGACCGGAAACGGTACCGAGCACGGCGCCGAAAAATACATCCGAGGTCCAGTGATTATCCTGGTAGATCCGGCTCAGGCCGGTCATCGCCGCGGCGCCGTACAGGAGCACCGAGGCCACCGGGTGGTCGATGCGCGCCGACAGAACACTCGCAAGAGAAAACGCAACTGTCGTGTGACCCGAGGGAAACGACTGGTATGTATTATCCGTCTCTCCGGTATCGAACGTGTAGGCGCCATCATGAGAAAACGGGCGATGACGGCCGGCAAGCGTTCGAAGAATCAGATAGATCGAGCCCGAATAGATGAGTGACTGCGCGAGCATGCGGCCCGTAACGCGTATCTCCTCATCTCCGCTGACGAGCCCCGCAAGGTATATCGCCGCGGTCGCGATCTCGGCGGAAGGCAGGTGTCCGCCGTAATTGAACGCGTTGCTCAGAGACTGCAGCGTGGGGGTCTGATTTCGCCGCGGCAGTGTCTGCAGATCCTCGTCGAAAATCATCAGCCCGCCCGTGCCGGCAACGACGGCTCCGAGCCGAAGGAAGTCCGTTTTCCCGAACGACAGCGGCGCGAGCAGAAACGCCAGTCCATCCTCCCCGACCACCGTCACATCGTCCAGAACCGTGCCGAGGATCGTACGTGTACTGTCCCCATCCCCCGGCTGAGATGCTGCAGACGGAAAGGCGGCAAAGAGAAGGTGCAGAACCATGACCGCTGTGCGGACACACATCAATTTCGACATGCGGAAAAGTAGCACGCAAAGTGCTTCCATTCCAAACCCCACCGCATGCGTGGCCATTTCGCCCGGCAGCACGTATATTGTGCGTTGCGTATGCTCGAGAATCACACCGTTATATCTGCATCCGGATCACCGGCATGGTCCGATGACCGCGTCGCCTGTTTCACCGCGGGAAGCTTCCGCGGCAATCGCATGCAATGCCGCTGCATCGCCGCCATTGCTCTCGTCTGTTTTCTTTCGCTTGCGGCGACGGATGCCCCCGGGCAGTCTGCCGAGGAGCGGACGGTCACCGCAGGAACGCAGTATGACGCCGGTGCTGTCCATCGCCTGTTTTTCGGCAGTCTCTGGCGCGACACCTGGACGGCCCCGGTCCGGGTTCCCGTGCTCGACCTCGAGCATGACGCCGGAGGACTGACGCCGCTCCGCCGCGGGGGAGGATTCCAGACGAATTCGCTGCGCCTGCGCGGCGGCGACGGACGGGAGTATAAATTCCGTTCGATAGAGAAGGACCCTTCCAAAGTCCTTGCCCCGGAACTGCGGAACACCTTTGTCGCCGATGTGCTGCAGGACCTCATCAGCACGGCCAATCCCTACGGTGCGCTCGTCACCGCTCCCATTCTCGAGGCGGCGGAAATCCTGCAGGCAGAGCCGCGGCTGGTGATCATGCCGGACAGTCCTCTGCTCGGCGATTATCGAGCGGAATTCGCAAACAGCCTCGGGATGATCGAAATACATCCGAACGAATCGGATGATGAAGACGCCGCCTTCGCGGGATCCGACAAGGTCGTCGGGACGTTCTCACTGCTCGACAAACTGCAGAAACACACGGACGACCGCGTGCATGCGGTCTCATATCTGAAAGCGCGGCTCCTCGATATATTCATGGGCGACTGGGACCGCCACACCGACCAGTGGCGATGGGCGCGATACGAGGATGGCGCGATCGACTGGTGGTATCCCATTCCGCGTGATCGCGATCAGGCATTCTGCCGCTATGACGGCCTGATTCCCTGGCTGGCGACATTCGCGGTGCCGCAGATCGAAAGCTGCGATGCCTCGTATCCGCAGCTTCAGTATCTCACCTACAGCGGCCGGCATCTCGACCGCCGCATTCTCAGCTGCCTCCCCTGGCCCGTGTACGACTCTCTCCTGAACGTTCTTCTTCCCGTCCTGAACGATTCCCTGCTAGCCTCCGCCGTCACGCGTCTCCCCGGCGGAGCCACTCCGGACGGCAACCGGATCCTCCTCGCGGCCGGGGACGAACTGCTCTCGGTGCTGAAATCCCGAAGAGACCGACTCACCGACGCGGCACACGCATATTATGACGTCCTGACGGAGGAAACGGACATACACTGCAGCGATGAAGACGAACAGGTGATCGTGCGGCGGGATATGAACGGCGATGTCAGCGTGACCGCCCGGAGTCTCCAACCCGGAAAGCACAGTGAAACCGAAGCGGTCTTCTTCGAACGCACATTCCATCGCGATGAAACGCGGGAGATTCGCATCTACCTCGAGGGCGGTGACGATGTCTGTATTCTTCAAGGGACCTCTCCCGAAGGCATCGTCATCCGCGTGGTTGGAGGAAAGGGAGAGGATCGCATCATCGACAGTTCCCTTGTCGAGTCCCCGCTGCTCGGATTTCTGCCGTTCGATGTTCCTTCCAAGGCCAATCTCGTTTACGACGCCGGAGACGGCACCGAGCTGCGCCGCGGCGTCAGCACGGTGGTGGACCGTACCGCCAGTCCGAAGCCACGGACGCCGCAGGAGCGGTATGAACCGGCGCTGCGGGATTGGGGTGCCGAATGGCTTCCCGGACTCATGGGGGCCTGGGATGCGGATCTCGGCATCCTCTTCGGCGGCGGTGCGGTGTACACCCGCTACGGCTTCCGATGCGATCCGTACGCGTACAGGATCAGGATGAACGCCGGTTTGGCGCCGCTCGAAATGCTGGGGAAAGCCGTGGTGGATTTCGATTTCAGAAACGCGCTGCCCGGTGCGGAACTGCACGCGGACGTCGGCATCAGCGGCTTCGAGGTCATTCATTTCTTCGGCTCCGGAAACGAGACCGCCGGAAGGAACCATGCCGGGTATCGCTATGCCGTGAAGCAGACGCAGGTCTTTTTCTCCCCCTCCATGCGGATTCATATCCTGCCTGCCCTTCATGCCAGCGTCGGCGCATCCCTGCGCCTCGTCACCAACGATCTGGACGACGGCCGATTGTACCTCAACGAACTCAGACCGTTCGGGTACAAACAGACCACGCTGCTCAATGTCGAAACATCCGTATCCTGGGATACGCGGGACAGCCGTGCGTGGCCTTCCTGCGGATTTTATGCCATGATTTCCGGAAAGTACTTCCCAGGCATGCTCGATCTGAAAACGGGATTCTCGAGCACACGCGCCGAAGCAGCCGGCTATTTTTCGACGAGCTTCCCCTTCCCGGCAACGATCGCAATCCGCGGCGGCGGACAACAGCTCTCACGCGGCTACCCGTTTTTTGAAGCGGCCTTTCTCGGCGGTCTCGCCTCCGCACGCGGCTACGAGGTCAACCGGTACGCGGGAGATGCGATGCTGTACTCCGGCCTCGAGCTTCGTATGCCCCTGACGGACTTGCAGATCATTTTCCCGACGGAGATCGGCCTCCTTGCCTTCGGCGAGACCGGAAGGGTCTTCGTCGAAGGAGAGATCTCGGAACGCTGGCACCCTTCCTGGGGCGGAGGGATCTGGATCGCTCCCGTGGACCGCGAGTTCACCATCAGCGCCTCCATCGGCCATTCCGCCGAAAACACGCGCGTCGACGTCGCCGCGGGATTCGCCTTCTGAACGTCAGATATCGAAGTACAGTTTGTAGGTCAGTCGTGCGTTCACTCCCGCCTCAGGCAGAATCGCCTTGACGCGTGAGAGATGATTCCGATACGGCTGGTCAAGAAGATTCTCCACCACCAGCGAGATGTTGTGGATCTGTCTCCCGCTCGGGATCGACTTCTGCACGGAAGCATTCACGATAACATACCCCGCCGTGGGTTCCTCGAACTGGTCGACACGATCCTGCGCGGCCGCGAACGCGGTTTCGAGCCCCAGTCTCCACGTATCGACCGTTAATTCCGAGCCTATTGTCCCTTTCAATGGGGGGATCTGCGGCAGGGGCGCGCCTGTCTCCGTAAACGACCCCTTCGTATAGCTCATCGAGGCATGCAGGCGGAGGGCTGTCAGCACCTGCAGGGTCGTCTGCGCCTCGAATCCCGTGAGCCGCGCCGCCACACCTTCGGTGGCGTACACGGGGAGAAACGTCGCGTAATTGACTGTGCCGGTGTTGCGGGGGACGATGAATGAGGCGAGATCGTTCCGGAAGAAATTGAGATTGAACGAGAAACCGTCCCACTGATGATAGAGAAAGAGCTCCATGCCCGTGCCGCGCTCGACGCCGAGATCCGGATTTCCGACTTCATAGGAATACGCGGCCAGGTGGGGACCTTCCGAGAACAGCTCCTCGATTGTCGGCATCCTGTTCGACCGGCTGACATTCGCGCCGATGTGCACGATGTCGGAGAATTCATACAGGATCGTGGCCGAATATGATACGGCGGAAAACTGTCGTTCCCTGATGGCGCCGATCCGGGCATCCGGTTTCTCCATCTGCGGTGTCACGCGATTCCAGGTATAACGGACGGCCGCCTCGACACTCGTGCTGCCGAAACGAGCGCGTTCGAAGAGAAAGGGAGCGATATTCGTCGATATCGACGGCATGGTGAAGACGAATCCGCCGACGCTGAAATCCCGCTGATCAAGGGAGATGCCGAGTATCCCCTCCGTGACGGGACCGATGGAATGGTGTGTCGCACGGACATCGCCCGCATAGTTCACGATCCGAAATTCCGAACCGATGAGGCCCTGCGCTTCGAACTCCCGGTGGCGGTAATACGCGCGCGAGAATTGGAAACTGACGTCGTGGAGAAGCTGCGCGTCGAACACATGCATTCCCCGAAGATTGGCCTGCCGGCGTTCCAGCTCGATATCGACACCGTTCGGATGCGCCCCGACAAATCCGCCGGGGACGCCGTACGAGAGCGTATAGTCGCGAAAGGACGCGCCGCCGAAACCCGCATCATAGATGTGACTGACCCCCGCGCTGTAATCCACGGAGTGCGCGTACGAATTGTTCAGTCGTCCTTCAGGGGTCCGAATGTCGCCGCTGCGGCGGCCCGTGGCTTCCGCACGGAACATCAGCGGCCGAAGCGGCACCTCCGTGGTGAAGGAACCGAGAATCCCCGCGTTGGCGGACTCCCCGTACATGCCGACGGTTCCGAGGATATTCTCATGCCCGTCCCGCGGCACTTCATGCCGCACGACATTGACGATCCCCCCGAGCGTCGTCGGAGACTGCGTCAGCACCATCGGTCCGCGGAGGACCTCGATGCGCTCGACGGAAAACGGCTCAATCGTCACCGCGTGATCCGGTGAAGTCGCGGAGAGATCCGTCGTATTCGTCCCATCCTCGCTCATGACGACCCTGTCCCCTCCCAGTCCGCGAATCACCGGGCGCGCCGGTGCGGGCCCCATCGCACGCATCGCCATTCCGGTTTCATTCTTCAGCGTGGCAGCGAGTGTCAGACCGAGTTCCCTGTCGAGTTTGTGTCCGCTGAGCACGGAGGAAAGCTCCTCTGTCGGATCGATGCGCGAGTGCATGTGCGATCCGGTCACGATCACCGGATCGGTCTCGTAAGCACGGGGCTGCAGGTACACGATCATGTTGCGTTCATCGTCGGCGGGAATGTCGACAGCGAGAATCTGCACCTTGTATCCGGCACGGTTCACGTTGAGGACGTACCCTCCCGCCTGCAGATCCCCGAAATAGAATGCCCCATCGGCCCCGGCAGACGCGTCCGTACCCTTCCCCGGCGCACCCTGCGGATGCAGAAACAGGTACGTGTCGTGTACCGGTGCCCCGTTTTCTCCGTCAAGAACCATGCCTCGCAGGGCGGATCCCTGCTGCGCGCTCACGGCTTGCGTGAGGATCATTCCGACAAGGACGGCGACGGCGAACGCCCGGGATGTCCGGGCAGGCAGCTTCATGCGTCGGCAGTTTCCGGAAACGCGGTTCGCTGTGCGTCTCATGGGATCAGCGGACGCGGACAGGCCATTTCCCGGTACGGAAATCCGCATGTCCCTGATGAAGGATGAAAAACTCTATCTCTGTCGTCCCGGCCTGAAGACCCTGGAACCTGAATTCGAACTTCCCTTCATCGCCCGAATCCTGCAGAACGGCGAGAATGGAAGGATGGTCGATTTCCCATGTCAAGGTCTTTCCGTCGTCGTGCGCCTCGAACAGTTTCTCATCGTTGTCGTAGAACTGAACGTGGTAATCCTCGGACACACTCCCCGCGGGAATCCGCAGGGTATCGGTGGGGACGCCGCGGAGAATCGCGGCAACCAGCGTATCCGCCCGAAAAATCGCCATGCCGATCGCTTCCTCATGATCTTCCTGCGGCGTCACGGGATCGTCTTCGCCGCATCCCGCGAACAGGAGGAACAGGCTGATGATGAGAATCGAAAAGGTCTGCTTGCTTCGCATAATTCTATCCTGATTGATGAATGTTCGGTTGAAATGATTGACTCGCCCCTGTACGCGTGGCATTCACGACGCTGCATTGGTATGCGTCCCCGGCCGCAGCCGAAAGCTGCGCAGTCGGGATTGGTGTCAGCGGCCGCGGCGTCAACGCCGTCGGAGAGGAAATGCGGGAGTTAAACGTTCGAAGGAGGGGCGCGAGAGGAAAGCAGAGAACCGGGGAAAAACTTGCCGAACACGAATTCAGAATCAGCGAGGAGGCGAGACGGCGCATGCAGAGGCTGAACAGGCTGCGTCGCGGGCTCGGCCTGAAAACCGAACAGCAGGAGATACTGCAGCGGACAGGTGGCCATGACATGCCCATGCTGCCCATGGGCCGAGGCGGGCTCTTTCAGAACTTCGTGCGCCTCCGCATCAGCGTGCTCATGAAAATGGAATGCGAGCACGAAAACGAGTACCGCGTACGCGAACAGCAGCAGCGAGGCAGTCCTCTGCTGGAAGCGCGCGGTGATACTCCTGAATGCCTGCACGATGATCCTGTTCTGTTCCTCAGTAAAATCACAAATGGACGGTTTTAGTTCCAGCCCGGGCAATGAAAGAAGCCATTTCCGAAATTCGTTTCCTGCGGGGAACTCGTATCGCCGCTCTCCCGTTGTGCTAGTGTTCACAGTATCACGGTACCACTGGCGATCACGCCATTCATATAGATTGGATTTCATTTATGAAAGAAAACGGCATCGCTTCAATCCACGCGAACGGACACGGCACCAATCTCAACGGGATTCCCTCGAACGACCACGCACACACTTCCGGGAGCAGTCACCTCAGCAGCAGCGCAGATGCACCGGCGCACATCCGGGACCTCGCGGAAATCATCGCACGCGGAGAGCACCACGCTGCAACGTCCATCGATACGCCCCTGCGGGATGACGCGTTCGCACTCAGCGAAGAACAGAAAATGGACATCATCGAGCGACACTTCGAGCAGATCATGCGTACGCTCGGCCTCGATCTCTCGGATGACAGTCTGAGCGGCACGCCGCATCGTGTCGCGAAAATGTTCGTCCGCGAGATCTTCTACGGTCTCGATCCCCAGAAGAAGCCGAATGCGAAGGTCTTCGAGAACAAGTTTCAGTACGGCGAGATGCTCGTGGAAAAAAACATTTCGCTGCATACCACGTGTGAGCATCACTTCCTTCCCATCGTGGGGAAGGCGCATGTGGCATATATTTCAACGGGAACCGTCATCGGCCTGTCGAAGATCAATCGCATCGTCGATTATTACGCGCGCCGTCCGCAGGTCCAGGAACGTCTGACGAAGCAGATCGCGGAAGAAATCAAGCGTGCGCTGAACACCGAGGATGTCGCCGTGCTGATCGACGCCAAGCATTTCTGCGTCGCAGCCCGCGGAATCCAGGACACGGACAGCAGCACCGTCACTTCTGAATTCAGCGGCCGGTTCATGGAAAACACCCTGCGGAAGGAATTCCTGCAGTATCTGCAGCTCCCGGCAGCACACTGATCCCATCGCATCGTCCGGAGGTATGGAATGACCATCGAAGAGGCGCAGCGCGCGGTTGATACCTGGATTTCAACCGTAGGAGTCCGGTACTTCAGCGAGCTGACAAACATGGCGGTGCTGGTTGAGGAAGTCGGCGAGGTGGCCCGGATCATGGCACGGCGCTACGGCGATCAGTCGTTCAAAAGCACCGAAGACGAATCCGATCTCGCGGATGAGTTCG
This sequence comes from Bacteroidota bacterium, assembly GCA_003246455.1. Lineage (GTDB taxonomy): Bacteria > Bacteroidota > Ignavibacteria > SZUA-365 > SZUA-365 > SZUA-365. Next base: position 102,342 of record QKAF01000055.1, on the reverse strand, counting down.
CGGATGTGCTCTTCGTGCTCCTCTGTCTGGCAAACCAGACCGGCGTCGATCTGACCGAAGCGCTGAAGAAAAACATCGAAAAGAAAACCCGGCGCGACGCGAATCGACACCGGGATAATCCGAAATTACGCTGAGCGGGTATCCCCGATCAGTCTCCGCTTCCTTCCCTCTTATGCGGGGCTCGCCCCATTCTCCTGTTCCCGCCTTGCCTTCCAGACCTCCGCGATCTGCACCGCGTTGGTTGCCGCGCCTTTCCGAAGATTGTCGGACACGACCCACATGATCAGACCGTTTTCCGCCGAGGGATCACGCCGGAGTCTCCCCACGAACACCTCATCACGGCCCGCGGCGTTCATCGCCAGCGGATACGCCGTGGATTCCGGATCATCGATCACGATCACGCCGGGGGCATCCTCCAGCATACTCCTGACATCGGCAAGATCGTAGGGGGCCGCCAGCTCCACGTGCACGGCTTCGCTGTGGCTGGTATCCACCGGAACGCGCACACAGGTCGGTGAAACGAGGATACGGGGGTCTTCAAAAATCTTCCGCGTTTCCTCGATCATTTTTCTTTCCTCGGTGGTGAAACCGTCATCATCGAACGCGGCAATATGCGGAAGAACGTTCCCCGCGATGGGATGCGGAAACGCGCGGACCGCGGCATTTTTCCCTTCCCGCTCCGCATGCAGCTGATCCACCCCCTTCTTGCCCGCTCCGCTCACAGCCTGGTAGGTGCACACGACGATACGCCGAATGCCGTAGCGCGCGTGCAGCGGCTGCAGGGCGACCACCATCTGGATCGTGCTGCAGTTCGGGTTTGCGATGATCCGTGGTGCCGCATCGACAAGCGCATGCGCATTCACTTCGGGAACGATGAGAGGAACGTCGGCCTCCATGCGAAAGGCACTGCTGTTATCGATGACCACGGCACCTGCCGCCGCGGCTACCGGCGCCCATTCCCTGGCGGTGCCCCCGCCCGCGGAAAACAGTGCGACATCAACTCCTGAAAATGCGTCGGCGGAGATTTCTCTCACCCGGTGCAGGCGTCCCTGGAACGGAACGTCCTGACCCGCCGAACGAGCGGACGCGATCGCCCGCAGTTCTCCCGTGGGAAATGCCCGTTCCTCCAGCACCTGGAGCATGGTACGTCCCACGAGTCCCGTCGCCCCGACAACCGCCACCGTATAGCCTGCCATTTTCTCCTCTGATTCGCGTTATGAGTTCCGCCCTGACTCGTTTCCCTGGATCAGAAATCGGGTCCGAGCGAAAAATAGAAGATCGGACGCGAAAATCCGCCGCCGTTATACGACCACCCGATATCGAACTTCAGCGGGAAGCCGAGGAACCACATGCGCGCCCCGACACCGGTACCGATGAGAAGATCCTTGTTCATGAAATTCCCGTTCTCATCGCGCGTGAAGGATTTGAAGCTCTCGAACTCGTCGAAAGCGGCACCGACATCGAGGAACATTACCCCGTTCACCGACTGAAGGATGTACGGCAGGATACCGCCAAGGAAGTACTTCACGACCGGGAAGCGCAGTTCGAGATTGCCGAGGCCGTACCGCGTGGCGATGCGTGCGTTGTAATTGTATCCGCGCAACGGCAGCGCCGCCGCGAGGAAGGCGAAATCTTCTGCGCTGTTGATGGGGATACGCCCGTTTTCGAACGTGCGGTTGATCCAGTTGTCCGTTCCGCCGATGAAGAATCGCTGCGGATTCGCACCGAAGCTGCCGCCGCCGGAACCGCGGAACACGAAGGAGAAATCGTTCCAGAAGCGCGCGTACTTCCGGTAATCGAAGGTCACCGAAGCGAAGGTCAGAGATGAGCTGCCGAAACCGGGACTCCCGAAGGTCCGCACCTCGTAGCGCGAACCGCGGACGGGCGACCACATCCCCCATAACGAGTTGTCATGCACGTACCCGATGTTCGGGATGACGAGGGACTTCTCCGTCATGGGCACATCCACCCTGTCGAGGTTTTCCTGCGAAACGTTCATCCAGGTGAGACTTCCCTCGAGACGGTTGAACTTGTCGAAGGGATAGGATGCCGAAATGCCGAAACCGAACTGGCGGTACCGGACGAGGTCGTCATACTGTCCGCCGTTGTACTGCAGCAGGAAGCGCGCGCTGTGAAATCCCTGAATGCCCCAGTCGATCCGGTCGGGCAGATAGGAATACGCCAGCGCATAGTCGCTGTTTTTCAGATCGCCGATCAGGTTTGTCAGAAACAGGATCTGATGGTTCCCCAGCATATCGCTGAACGCCATCTGCGTCGTGCCCAGAACCCCGTAGAACGTGCTGTACCCCGCGTTCCCATAGACGAGATCTGCCGAAAAGCTGAGCTTGTACTTGTTGATGATGAACTCGCCATCCGGAGTCATGTTATTGCTGAGCGAGAAGGGCCGTTTCACATCCTTTTCTTTCCGGGCGGCGTCCTCGTCCGCAAAAAGCATCCGGCTGCCGGTTCCCGCGGAGACAGAATCGTCAGCCGCACCGCTGTTCTGCTGCCCGAGCGATATCACCACTTCCTCGCTGTGCGTTCGCTGCTCGCTCGTGCTGCTGCCGGGCTGGCTGATCTCGGCGGAGTCTTCGACTACCTCGTCGTCATGATCCGCGAAGATGCTCTCATCGCGTGCACGTCTTTCAAGAAATACCGTGAGCGGAAGATCAGTGACGCTTTCCCGGTCGAACGGAGATTTCATCAGGAAAATATCGAACCCTGCCTCGTACATCGAAGCGAATGCCAGCTTGTTGCCGTCCGCCGTCATGGAAATCTGATAGATTCCCGAAAGAGAATTGGTCACCGGGTATTCGGCACCGGACTCGAAGTCATGCACGTACAGATTGTTGATTCCGTTGCGGTCGGAAATGAAAAGCAGCTTGTTCTGCGGTCCGATGACCGGGTAGGATTCCTCAGCCGTCGGGGTGTCCGTTATTCGGGTAACGACGCCACTTGTGGCGTCAACCGAATAAATATCCATGTGATCGAAATCGTGCTCATAAATGTCGAAGTTCGGCGGAAGCGCGGTACCGTCGAGTATGCCCTTTCTGTCGCTGATGAAGTACACCGTCTTGCTGTCGGGCGACCAGGCCGGCTGGGCATCGGAGAAAACATCCGCAGTCAGATTCCGTGTCGTGCGCGTCTCGAAATCATAGACCCAGATATCGGACTGCACTGCCGTATTTCCGACGTACGCGAGTTTTTTCCCATCGGGCGACCACTGCACGGAATAGATCCCGTCCTGCACCACGGGCAGTCGCTCGTAATCCCCCGTCTCCACATTGATGATGCTGATCGCGTCATTCGCCCCCGATTTCGAGGAGAGCGCGATGAACTTCCCGTCCGGAGACCAGGACAGTCCCGGAGTCAGGAGGTGGAGTTCCTCGAAATCATTCGTATTGGTTCCCTCGACGAGTTTGCGCACATCGCTGCCGTCGATCGCCGACATCACGTACACGGAGAAATAATCATCCTGGTTGGAGATATAGGCGATGCGGTCGCCGGAAGGAGAAATCGCCGGGCTCGTGTTATAGAACCCGCCGGTTTTCGTATGATCCGTCAGTCGTTTTGCGTAATCCGTCGGCGATTCGCGCAGCGCAACGTCCGGATAGTACAGTTTCTTCTGCTCTTTCATCCATCTGTCGGAAAGCTCCTCCAGCGTCAGGCCGAGGGATTTCTTCAGGCCGGCGTCGATGCTGCGCGAGGCGCGCACGCTGTTGAGGACATCGCCGACTTTCTTCTTGCCGTATTTCTCCGCGATATACCACCACACCGACTGCCCCCCGCGGTAGGCGAAATAGCCGCTCAGGTAGGGAATCGGCGGAAGGTAGTTGCTCGTGGCCGCATCGCGCAGGAACATGTCGGAGTTCGTGTCCCAGCCGTCGAGGGCCTGGTACTCCGCCATTCCCTCGTTCATCCACAGGGGAAGCACCAGGCGAATCCGGTTCGTCACCGCGGCCTGCAGAGACCCGCCGTAGAACATGTCGTTGATCACGGCGTGCACGAGTTCGTGGTGGATCACACGGCGAAACTGGCTGTATGACCCCTCAAACGGCAGAACCACGCGGTTCTTGAACATCTCGGTCACACCCCCGATCCCCTCTTCGAGATAGCTGCCGACGACATTCGTCTGCTGAAAATCGTTGTGCGAATTGTAGATGATGAAAGGGATGCGTGCGGTGATCTGATATCCGAAGCTCTCCTGTACCTTCTCGAGCGCATCTTCCGCGACCCGTGCGGTGAAAGCGGCAAGGTCATACCCGTCATTGGAGTAGTATACATCGAAATGCTCCGACTGAATGTAGTACCAGTCGAAATCCGTGTACTGAACCTTGTTTTTACCGAAATACTGTGCCGAAGCGGGTGCGTGAACAAGACCGATGCCGAGCACTGCGAAGAGCAGTGTGAAAAGAGAAATGCGAATCATATATGTACCTGCGGGATCCGATCGATGAAATGCGTCTTGAACTACAGTTATCAATAATACGCTGACTTCCGAGGCGTGTCAAGGGACAAAACCAGTGTCCGCACGCTCCTGTCACAAAAGACACCGTTTTGATATATTGGGTTACGTCCCTCATCGAACACACCAGATCATGGGCACAATACCATGCTGCGAACCCTTCCCCTTCTTCTCCTCGGATTGATCATGAGTTCCTGTGCAGAAAAACAATCCTGTGACGCCCTCTTCTTCAATGGCATCGTCCATACGATGGATGACAGCGCGTCCGTTGTCGAGGCCTTCGCCGTGCGCGACGGACGTATCGTGGCTGCCGGCAACAACGAAGACGTCCTTTCGCAGTGGACCTCGCCACGCGTGGTCGATCTGAAGGAACAGCAGGTTTTCCCCGGCTTCATAGATGCGCATGCACACCTGTTCGGACTCGGCGAGGAGACTGTCATCCTTCAGCTGCTCGGGACGGGATCTCCGGATGCCGTCGCGGAACTTGTTTCGGCCCGGGCGAAGGAGTCACCTGCCGGAACGTGGATCCGCGGGCGCGGCTGGGACCAGAACGACTGGATCAGGAAGGAGTTTCCGGGAAAGGGCATCCTCGACGCCGTTTCGGCCGGTCACCCGGTCTTTCTCTCCCGCGTCGACGGTCATGCCGCCTGGGTGAATTCTCGTGCGTTGGAACTCAGCGGAATCACGCGCGACACCCCGGATCCGGAAGGGGGACGCATTTTGCGCGGTTCAGACGGTGAGCCGACGGGCGTTCTGCTCGACCAGGCGATCGAGTTGGTGAGAAGCAATATCCCCCGTGCGACAGTCCAGGAAATGTCGGCGGCCTACATGAGCGCGGTCCAGCGTTGTCTCGCAAGCGGTATGACGGGGATGCACGACATGGGACTGACAGCCACAGGAATCGAGGCGATACGCAGCCTGATCGCGCGGAACGAGTTTCCGTTCCATGTCGTGGGTTACATCGACGACGAGGATCCGAATACATGGGAATCCCTCTTGAAGACCGGCAGGCAAACCGTTGGGAGCCAACAACTTATCCTTGCCGGCCTCAAGCTGTACGCCGATGGAGCACTCGGATCGCGAGGGGCGTGGCTGCTCGAGGATTACGCGGACGATCCGGGTAATCGCGGCATTCCCATTCAGTCGGAAGCGATCATTCGGGCGCAGGCGGACAGGGCCCTGCGAGCGGGTCTGCAGGTCTGTGTGCATGCCATCGGAGACGCTGCCGTACGAAGGACCCTCGACGCCTACGAAGCGGCGCTCACCGGCGCACCCGCAGCCATGTATCCCCTGCGGATCGAACACGCGCAGGTCATCGACATCGACGACATGCCGCGCTTCGCCGCGCTCGGCGTTGTGCCGAGCATGCAGCCGACGCATTGCACCAGCGACATGTACTGGGCAGAAGCCCGGCTCGGATCACGCCGCGTTCAGAGTGCGTATGCATGGGCTTCGCTCATTAAAACGGGAGCATACATCCCCGGCGGAAGCGATTTCCCGGTCGAGCGCCCCGAACCGATCGCCGGAATCTACGCTGCCGCGTTTCGAATGGACGCCAAGGGCCGCCCCTCCTCGCAGGAAGACATCGCCGCTCATTTCCAGATCGACCCGGATGTGCCCCTCCTCCCGGCCCGATGGAGCAACGGATGGTTCGGCGAGCAGCGAATGTCGCGTGAGGATGCCGTCCGCGCGTTCACGATCTGGGCGGCGCGCGCCGCAGGACTGGATAGGGACAGAGGTTCTATGGAACCAGGCAAATGGGCCGATTTTGTCATACTCTCAGAAGATCTGCTCACGGTGCCGCAGACGCGGTTCCTCGACACCCGGGTGATCGCAACATGGGTGGCGGGTCGCGAGGCGTACTCCTCCGGCAGCTGAGCGGCTATCTCAAACGCGCAGAGACGTGACTTAGAAGAAACTTTTGCTTCGCTGACGGGGTATGAGCTTCCTTGTTTCCGGGTACGAATTCCGGCATTCGTTTGCGCTCAGATCTTTTGTATCTTACGAGCTTGAAAATTGCGGCCAATCATCCACCATCCCAGTGTCCATGACTCGCATCACGCTTCTCATCACCTTTTTCGTCCTGCTCGCCGGCGGTCTCCGCGCGCAGCCGTACCTGCTTCGATATCAGTTTGAAAAGAACAGCCAGCTTCGCTTCAAGCAGGTGGAAGAAACAACCGCCCTCGCGCAGACCAGTGACGGCCGCGGAACGCAGATCGAGAGAAAGACCACGCGGTATTTCACCCTCTCCATCGAGGAAGCCGGCCCTGAAGGCGTACAGTACGTCTTCGTTCAGGATACGGCGATCGTCGGCGAGAGCAGCGAAGATGCCGCGGTACAGCGACAGTATCTCGATTTCCAGAATATCATCACCAGGAAACCGATCCGCGTGCGTCAGTCACCGAGCGGAAAGATACTGAGCACCATCGCGCTCGAGCCTCTGAACATTGAAAAACTGCTCGGTCCCGGTGCCACGGATGCGATGTTCACACAGCAGGCTGCCATTCTCCCGGCTCTGCCGACCGATGAAATCAAGCCGGGCATGACATGGACCGAGACCACGCGCGATACGCTGTATCCTTCCAAGGAGCTGCCACGGATCGGACGCGGGTCCGGTGTACGTTTTCTGGCGCACACGACGGAATACACCGTCGGCGGTACGGAGGAGAAGGATCATTTTCTCTGCCTGAAAATTTCCTGGAAAGGCAATGCGGGAATGGAAGAGAAAATCCTGTACGGCAACCTCGAAGAATTCACCGAAGACAAAACGCAGACCAGCGGGGATCTGTTCATCGCGATCGAGAACGGACTTCCGGTGAAACTCGACATCTACACGGATCAGGAAAACACGCGTGCGCTGTTCGGAGAGCAGAGCAACGTCATTCCCTCCTCGATCCGCACCCATACAACGCTCGAACTTTTCTCTCATTAACGAATACCGGAGTTCAAATGAAACATTTATTCGCACTCCTTCTCTGCTCGGCTCTCGCGGTGAGCACCGTCAGTGCCCAGGATGCCGCATATCGCTTCGAGAAGGACAAGGAATACACCTACCTGATCGAACAGACGAGCATGCAGATGCAGGAACTTCCCGGCCAGACCATCACGGTCAACGGGGAACTCACGATGAAAGCGACCTACACCCTGCTCGAAAAGATGGACAGCGGAAATCTCAAACTGAAAGCCACCATCGTCAGCGCACTGATGATCAATGAGACGCCGAACGGCACGCAGACGTTCGGTGGCGACATGGCGGGCAAAAGTGCCATTTTTGAAATGACGGGCGACGGACAGGTGGTTGATATCGACAGCAGCATCCGCGAAATCGACAGTGAAGGCGTCGGCCTGCTGATCGGTGCCACACAGATTTTCCCCCGGCTTGACGGATCGAAAATCACCGACGGAAACTCCTGGACCACCTCCGAAGCGGACACGACCGGCAAGGGCGAGGGCATCATCGTTGAGGAAACCGAACGTGAATACCAGATCAGCGGGAAGAAGACCGTCAACGGTCTCGACTGCTTTGAAATCAAGCTCTCCTCCGAATCCGATCGTGACGGAAAGATGATTAACGGCGAACAGGAGCTGATGGTGAACGGCACACGGAACGGCAAGGGCACCATCCTCTACGCACCCGCCGCGGGTACGATCGTTTCCTTCGATGCGGAAATGAACCTGGATCAGATCATCGTGCTCACTGCGAACAACACCCGCATCCCGGTCACCGCGACACAGAATGCGAAAGTCGAACTCGTCGCCAACTGACGAACCCGGTTTTGAACATCCCGCTGCGTGTTTCATGCAGCGGGATTTTTTATTTTCATACAAAAATGCGGTCCGATTGAGAACAATTTCTCTTCCTCGGCGTATAAGCCACGATATGCCAACACCACAAGAGAGGTATTTTCACATGAATTCGTTCTTTACCCGGTCTCTCCGGTATGCCCTCCTCCTCGGGATCCTGCTTCTGCTGCCGGGAAGCGCCCTCTTCGCACAGGCGGACGCCGCGAAAAAAGACAGCGCGCGGGCTCTTGAAGAGATCAGGGCGGAGCAGAGTCGGCTCACCCTGGAGCTGCAGCAGCTGCGCACTGAACTCGAACAGGCGAAAAAAGAGTCTGACGAAGATGTCAGAGACAGCCGCATGAAGGAAATCGAGGGCCGCATTTCCGACCTCGAACTCCGGCTCGATGCGATAGAACGCAGTCTGAAATCCGGTGACGCGGATGACTGGGACAACTGGGATACGGAATGGGAGGAGGACTGGGATTCCGATGACAGTGCCGCCTTCCCGGAAGAATGGCAGTGGTGGTCGGGAGACGACGACGACGATCAGTTCAACGTCGGCGACAGTTTCTTCAAGAAGTATCCCGGCAACTTCCCATGGCTTTTCCCGATGACCACGAGACTTCATGAAACGTTTCTCCGCTACAACCGCGTCGAAGGACTTTACCTCGGTCTCGCGCAGCCGAAGCGGCTGTACTGGCACAGCAAGCCGTGGCTCGTCAGCACGGGGTCTCTGGGCTACGGATTCGCAAATCACACCTGGCGCTACAGTCTGGGCCTGTACCTGCCGATCTACTTCGAGAATCAGATCGTGGAAATCGGGGCCGAAGGACACAGCCTTACCGACTCGAAGGATCAGTGGTCTTTCGATCGGGATGAAAACACGTTCACGGCGATTCTCGCGCGCGAGGATTTCCTCGACTACTTCGAGCGGCGTGGATTCACCGCCTCGGCGGCATGGTATTTCAAAGGGGAAAATGATCTGAGTCTTCGCGCGAGCGTCGGGTATGCCCACGACACCTACGCCAACATGAACCGTGCGACCAACTGGTCGATATTCGGAGGCGATAAGGTATTCCGCGTGAATCCGCTTATCAACGACGGGAACGTGAACAGCATGGTGTTTTCTGCTGGAGTGACAACCCTTGCCAGCCTCGATTCGCGGGATCACGGATGGGACGCACAGGTACAGTACGAGAAAGCCGGTGACTTTGCCGCCGGGGACTTCGCATTCTCGCAGGTTCTCGTCGATATTCGCCGGTATCAGCCGCTCGGCGACCATCTCAACTTCAACCTGCGCGTCCGAGGCGGGATGAGCGACGGACTTCTGCCGCAGCAGCGGGCGTTCGAACTGGGCGGACCGGGTACGCTGCCGGGTTATCGCTTCAAGGAATTCGCCGGCAGCAGCGTCGCCCTTCTGAATGCGGAATTCATCATTCGCAGTTCCATCGCAGGCAATGCACGCGGCTGGGCCCGCAACCTCCTGAGCAACACCAACCTGATTTTCTTTGCCGATGCCGGCTCGACCAACAGCATCGCACCGCAGGTAACGCGGGATGTGACGAACGGTGCCCTGCAGGCCGAGTTCGGAAACACGTTCACGGATAACTGGAAATCGGATGTCGGTGTGGCGATCGGAAGCGCGAACGGCGATTTCCGTGTCGGCGCGGCCTGGCGGCTCGATCGGTCAGAGTCCCCGACGCTTGTCCTTCGTTTCTCCCGTCCCTTCTGACCTATGCGCGGACGGCGCCGTCGTTCGATGCGGCGGCGCCTCCTCCCATCTCTCCCACAGTCTCTTTCAGCTGTTCCAGCACGGCCTCGGCCGAATCCCCTCCGTCCACTTCCAGTACCATCGAGTCATCCCTCCGCGTCAGACACCATGACGCGATGATGCGCATTTCATCGATATCTTCCTTGCCGCCGATGAACAGCTCTTCCTGCCGGGAGAAATACACATCCTCGATCTGTGCGTACAATGCGGCGAGGGGAAGATTTCGCTGGTCGACGAGAAGCTGGGATGCGAGCATCCCGGATTTGATGAAGTGAATTTCCACGCTGCTTCTCCTCGCGAACGTGATGATGATCAGGTTCTGTTTCCGTACGGAGTGCACCATAAGTTGCTGCTGCCGGATGATGCGCTCCACCGCGGCGAGCCGATCACGCAGGACCGCGGCGCCTTCGAAATCCAGGTTTTCCGCCCGACGATGCATGCGCGCCCGCAGGCGGTCCAGCACGCCGTCCTGTTCCCCCTGGAGGAAGAGCACGATGTCATCCACTTCGCGTTGATATTCTTCCGCGCTCGCGAGCATCGCACACGGCGCACCGCATCGCTTGATCTCGTGATACAGACACGGCGCATTGTCGGCAGAGGGTTTGATTGTCCCCTCACATTCCCGCAGAAGGAAAAGCTTGTTGATACTGTCCAGCGCGTCCTCCACGGCGAAACGGGAGCGGAACGGTCCGAAGTACTCCGCGCCGTCGTCGACGAGGTCGTAACACCAGCTGATCGTGGGCCAGGGATCCGTGACATCGATGCGGATGAACGGATACTTCCTGTACCGCTTCAGCTGCGTATTGTACGGCGGCTGGTGCTGCTTGATCATCCGCGACTCGGTGAGCAGCGCCGACAGTTCTGTTTCGAGGGGTTTCCACGTAATGCCATGCACGCCACGCACGAGACGCCGGATCTTCTCGGTATGACCGATGTTGTGGTAGAAATAGGAGCTGACGCGCTCCTTCAGATCCCGTGCTTTCCCGATATAGAGGATCTCGCCGCGCTTGTCGTGAAAGAAGTAGACGCCGGGCCGGTGCGGCAGTTCCGCCAGGTTTTCCTGCAGACGGGTGAAGTACCTCGGAGCTCCGGTGATGCGGTAAATCTGACGGTTCTGGAACGTCAGGAGTTCTCCGGATTCGTGAATGTCGAATTCCTCATCCAGTATCTGGAGAAACTTGAGAAAGACCTGCGTCGTGGCTTCCGCATCCCCCATCGCGCGGTGGCGGTTCTTGATCCGAACGTTGTAGTGCGCGGCGATCGCGCCGAGCGAGGAGCGGCTTTTCTGAGGAATCAGCCTTCGGGCGAGACGCGCCGTGCAGAGATTCGGTACCTGCAGGGCCTCGATGCCGCAGCGGCGAAGCGCCGCGTCAATGAATGACCGGTCGAAGCGCACGTTATGGCCGACAAAAACGGCGTCGCCGATGAATCGCCGCACTTCCGGCAGCACCTGGATTGCATCCGGCGCCGTATAGACCATTTCGTTCGTGATGCCCGTGAGCCGCTGGACCTCGTCGGGAATGAACTGCCGCGGATTGATGAGGGAACTGTACCGGTCAATGACCGTACCTCCCCGCACGCGCAGCAGGGCGACCTCCGTCAGCCGATTGCGCTCCGGATTGAGGCCGGTCGTTTCCACGTCGCAGACGACGAAATCCGTGTCGGCAATCTGGAGGCTGTGTTTGAAGGTATAGTCGTCCACGCTGGCAGCTTTCATCCGTTTTTGATCAGACGACGTCGTAGAAGTTGCAGTTCTGGATCTTGATAACGCGTCCGGGACGCTGCGCGAGCAGGCTGTAATCATGCGTCGCCATGATAACCGCGGTTCCGCGTTTGTTGATGCGATCGAAAATGGCGAGGATGTCGCGCGAGGCGGCGGGATCCAGATTCCCCGTCGGCTCGTCGGCGAGAAGGATGACCGGGTCGTTCACCAGCGCCCGCGCAATGGCAACGCGCTGCTTCTCCCCTCCCGAAAGGTCGTCCGGCATGGCAAATTCCTTTGATGAAAGTCCGACCTCCGCCAGAAGCCGATGCACCTTCGATGCAATGATCTGATGGCGCGCACCGGTAACGTGCAGTGCGAACGCGACATTCTCGAAGACATTTCGATCTTCGAGCAGACGGTAGTCCTGGAAAACAATCCCGATGGTCCGCCGCAGAAACGGAATCTGGTGCCGTGTGATGGTCGAGGAATCGTACCCGCCAATGCGTACACGTCCGAACGTCGGAAGCGTATCCATATACAGCAGCCGCAGAAAGGAACTTTTCCCGATCCCGGTTTCACCGATGACGTACACGAATTCACCCTCGGAGATCACAAGGTTGGCGTGATCGAAGATGTCCTGCGATGCAAAGGTGAGACGGACGTTATGGAATTCGATCATGAAAACACTCCGGAGTGGCGGGTGATCACTGCAGGCGGTTCAGAGCGATGGTACGCGCGTAGTAGACGGCTTCCTTCATGCTCTCCGCGCTCGCGATGCCATGGGAAGCGATGTTGTACGCGGTTCCGTGATCGGGCGACGTACGAACGATGGGCAGGCCCGCACTGACATTGACCCCGCGCCCCTTCGCCTGCAGCTTGAACGGGATCAGTCCCTGATCGTGGTACATGGCGATGATGAGGTCGTACATCTGCTTGCTGTGCGCGGAGAAGAAGCCGTCCGCGGGGAACGGCCCTTCGACATCTATCCCGTCCGCCTGCATCGCTGCAATCGCAGGGGCCAGCACGGCCTGCTCTTCGCCGCCCATGAGTCCGCCGTCGCCGCCGTGCGGGTTGAGCGCGAGAACTGCGATTTTAGGATCTTCAATCCCGAAATCGAGATCCATCGAACGATGGCCGAGCCGGATAGTGCGTTCGACGCGTTCGCGCGTGATCAGCGGAGTGACCTCCGCGAGCGGAACGTGGATGGTGACGAGGCCGACGTTCATCGTGTTGCTGCTGAGTATCATCAGCACCTCTTCCCCGCTGCCGCTGAGTGCGGCGAGCATGTCTGTGTGCCCGCGGAACGGACTGCCCGCCAGCGCGATGGCTTCCTTCGAAATCGGCGCCGTGACGAGGGCGCTGGCCGCGCCGCTCTTCACTGCCGCGAATCCCGCCTCGATTGCAGCGATGCTGATCCGTCCGCTCTCCGCGGTCGGCCGGCCGATATCCGTCGGATCGAATGTGCCGGGAATGGGCATGATACTCAGCACCCCTTCAACTGCGTCGGCGGGATGCGCGATTTCGCTGATCTCCACCGCCACGCCAAGCAGCTGCCGATAGTACTCGAGCGGGACAGACGGTCCGTAGACGACCGGGCGGCAGAATTCAAACAGCTCGGAGCGATCGAAGGATTTGAGTATGATCTCCGGGCTTATGCCGTTGACGTCGCCGATGCTGATCGCGATGATCGGAAGCATGGTTCTATTCCTCCATCAGCCTGAAATTACCGTTGCTGTCCCTGTCGACAAAGCGGAACGTTTTGCCGAGGGAGGGGTATTCCCAGATCTCCATCATCGGCTCGTCACGGTTCATCGTGCGGTGGACGTTCTCCGGCGGACCGAACAGGACATACACCTTTCCGCGGTCGGTCTGTGCACCGTTCCGTTCGAACAGGGTCTGGAACTTGTAGTACGCCTGATCGACGCGGCGGAAATACTCCGCCATCATCTCATTGTATTCTGTGTCGGGCGTGGTGTCGCGCTGTTTCCAGAAGCGGCGGAACGCCTTCTGCATATCCCGCTCATCCCCGCGCTTCATGTCCTTGTATTCTTCGTCGGTGAGAATGAAGCGCATCGCATCGATCGCAAATTCGATATCACGCATGGAAAAGGGCATGTCACGCCATAAAATCTCGACAGGGATACTGACGGAATCGGCGCCGGCACCCGTCGTTGCCGTTACGGTCAGACGGTAGCGGCCGACATCAAATCGCGCGAACGGCAATTTGAGCACGGCGAGATCACCCGCCGCATGCTCGCGGGGTCGAAGCTGAAAATCGCTGACGACACCCGGGCGACCGTCCGGTTCCACGCGCTGGAGCATGGCTTCCGGCTGGACCGTATCGTCGAAGACAGACTCGCTGTCTTCGTCATCGATCCGCGCGAGCCGCACGGACCAAGTGGCTGCATAGTGCTCGGGGACGGGGATTCCGATGACCGCATCCTGGGCAAACGGCAGCGATCTGCTGTACGATAACACGCTGTACGTGTTTTCACCAAGTTCGGGATTCTGTTTGAGTGGGATGGGCTGACCGATCCGCCGATCATCCGCGGTGAACGGCAAGGCCTCTATCCCCTGACTGATCGTGCTCTGACGGGTGGAGCCTCTGTCCGCGATCTGAATGTCCGCATCGTACTCGCCGGGTGACAGATAGAAGGTCTGGCGAAGCAGCACGTAATGATCGCGCATGTTCGTCGAATCGTAGTCGCCCGCGGATACGCGTGCGAAATGGTTGCCGGAGCGCACGGTTCTCCCTTTCTGACGAAGAAGGTAGCTGACCTCGACGCCGGCGGAGTAGAGGGAATCGGGGTGCGCGCTCTTCGATCGCGTGAAAATCATGAAGTCATAGGAGATCCGCACGAACACATCGACACGCGCCACGCCGGCGGAATCCGACGGCAGGGCGGCTGCCTCCGCGTAAATCAGATCTCCGTATTGGAGCCGCGGATCCTGCCGTCCCTGTCCCGAAAGCAGGACTGGTACGATCAGAAGCAGCAGCAGGAAGGCAATGCTCTTTTGCATTTGTACTCCGATATTTCGAACACGGTCAGACGTCGAGATTGCGGACGTACTTGGCATTCCTTTCGATGAACTGGCGGCGGGGCTCCACGCTGTCGCCCATGAGAATCTGGAACAGGCGATCGGCCTCGGCGGCGTTCTCCATCGTGACGAGAAGAATCGTGCGGGTCTCGGGGTTCATGGTGGTTTCCCACAGCTGTTCCGGATTCATCTCACCCAGACCTTTGAAGCGCGAGAGCGTGATACCATCCTTTTTCTGCACGGTATCCTCCTGAGGTGTATCCTCCGTCGCTTCGATGTCCTCGGCTTCGACTTTCCCGCCGCGCAGCACCTTGAGAATTTCATCGCGTTCATCGTCATCGAATGCGTAGCGCTCGATTTTCCCTTTTTTGATCTTGTACAAAGGGGGTTGTGCGATGTAGACGTGTCCGTTCTCGATCAGCGCCTTCATGTAGCGGAAGAAAAACGTCAGGAGCAGGGTCCGGATGTGACTGCCATCAACGTCCGCATCGGTCATGATAATGATTTTTCCGTACCGCAAACTAGTCAGATCGATGTCCTCATCATGACCGATCCCTGCACCCAGTGCGGAGACGATGGCGTTGATTTCTGCGTTCTCGAGTACCTTGTGCAGCCGGGCCTTTTCCACGTTGAGGATCTTGCCCTTGAGCGGGAGGATTGCCTGGAAGCGACGGTCGCGGCCCTGCTTCGCGGAACCGCCTGCGGAGTCGCCCTCGACGAGATAGACTTCGCAGTGTTCCGGATCCGTGATCGAGCAGTCCGCGAGCTTCCCCGGAAGGCTCGACGATTCGAGTGCGTTTTTCCGACGCGTCAGATCGCGGGCCCGGCGGGCGGCCTCGCGTGCTTCAGCCGCGCGCAGCGCTTTCTCGATGATGCGTTTTGCCACGGACGGATTCTGCTCGAGATACAATGCGAGCTGTTCGCCGATGATCGTTTCGACGATGCTCTTGGTTTCGCTGTTTCCGAGTTTTGTCTTCGTCTGTCCTTCGAACTGCGGTTCGGCAACCTTGACGCTCAGAACGGCGGTCAGACCCTCGCGAAAATCGTCGCCGGACATGGAGGTCTTCCCTTCCTTCGCGATTCCGTTCTTGTACGCATAATTGTTCAGCGCGCGCGTCAGCGCGGTTTTGAAGCCGACGAGATGCGTGCCGCCTTCATGCGTATTGATGTTGTTGACGTAGGTGAAGATGTTCTCTGAATACGACTCGTTGTACTGGAACGCAAGCTCGACCGGCGTCTCGTCGCGCATTCCTTCGATGTAGATGGGTTTCTTGATCAGCGAGGTGCGTGCCTCGTCGATGTACTCGACGAAATCCTTCAGACCGCCCTTGAAGTGAAAGACTTCCTCCTCCTCGGAGCGGTCGTCGCGCAGAGTGATTTTAATGCTCTTGTTCAGGTATGCGAGTTCGCGCAGCCGCTCTTCGAGCACCTCGAAACGGAAATCGATAATCTTGAACACTTCCTGATCCGGGAAGAACGTGGTGCGCGTGCCCGTTTTCTTCGTCTTTCCCAACTGCTTGACCGGGTGCTCCGGCGCGCCGCGGCGGTAGCGCTGCATCTGCTGGGTACCGTCACGCGAAACGACAACTTCGCACCACTCGGACAGGGCGTTCACCACCGAAACACCGACGCCGTGCAGACCGCCGGACACCTGGTATGTCTGCTTGTCGAACTTGCCGCCTGCATGCAGCGTGCACATGACGACTTCGAGCGTGCTGATTTTCTTGACGGGATGCGGTCCCGTCGGAATTCCGCGCCCATTGTCCTCGACGGTCACTGAACCGTCTTTGTTGATTGTCACGGAAATGGTGTCACAGAATCCCGCAAGCGCTTCGTCGATCGAGTTGTCCACGACTTCGCTCACCAGATGATGCAGACCGCGGACACCAATATCGCCGATGTACATCGCGGGACGTTTGCGAACCGCTTCAAGACCCTCGAGGACCTTGATGCTGGTCTCGGAATATTCGCGTGCCTGGACTTCCTGTTCTTTTGTCATGTCAGTCTATGAGAATGTGAAAGAGAGATTATTTACCAATACAGAATCGGGAGAAGATGCCGTTGAGTACATCGTCCGATGTCACTTCGCCGATCATTTCGCCGAGAGCTTCGATCGCTTCACGGACGTCGATCGCGACAAACTCTTCCGTCCTTCCCGCTCCCAGCGCGGCGACGGCCCGCTGCAGTGCCGCACGACCTTTGCGCAGGCAATCCGCATGACGCGCGTTCGTCACCAGTATCCGCGCCCGCTCCGTCGGCCGGCACATATCCCGCCCGATTTCGGACAGACGGTCACGCAGCTGATCGAGCAGGACCTTGTCCCGAACCGATACCGGGATTCCCGCACCGGGCAGAACGTCTCGCAGACCGGCGTCGATCAGATCGCTTTTCGTGTAGAGCCGCAGCACTTCCTGCTCCGGCCGGAAGGCCGGAAAAAGCTCGGAAAGCGCATCATGGCCGCGCTGCCCTTCGGTCGCCTCGCTGAGCATGCAGACGATATCCGCTTCGCGCATGATGGCATGCGTTCGGGCGATGCCCTCGCGTTCTACGATGTCGCCGGTGCTGCGAAGACCCGCGGTATCGATAAAGCGGAAGAGCTGGCCGCGCAGAAGCAGCGGCTCCTCGATGAAATCCCGGGTCGTGCCGGGGATGTCTGTCACGATGGCCCGGTCAGTTTCGAGCAGCGCATTGAGCAGACTCGATTTCCCGACATTCGGAAGTCCCATCAGCGCGACACGCACCCCTTCGCGAACGAGGCGGCCGGTGCCGAAGGAGTCCAGTGCGGTGCCGATGCTCCGATCCGCCTCGCGCACGAGCTCAAGAAGTTCTTCCGCTGAGAGGAAGGATACATCCTCCTCCACGAAGTCGAGGCTCAGTTCGAGCATGGACGCGGCATGCATCAGTTTCTCGCGGATCTCGCGCACATGCGCGGAGAGCGCGCCTTCGAGCTGCTCCATCGAGGCCCGATGCGCGTCACGCGATTGCGCATGGATGAGGTCCGCAACGGCTTCAGCCTGGACGAGATCCATGCGGCCATTGAGGAAGGCGCGCCGCGTGAATTCGCCGGGCTCCGCATGCCGCGCACCCGTTTCGAGCAGTGCCGCCAGGACACCGCGCGTGACGGCCGAACCGCCGTGGCAGCTGATCTCGACGCTGTCTTCGCCGGTATAGGACCGGGGCGCACGAAAAACCGTAGCGATCACTTCATCGATCAGCGTGCCGGCAGCATCCCTGACGCTCCCGTAATGCGCCGTGTGCGTCGGAACGGAAGCGAGGTCCTTGCCATGAAACACGGCAGCTGTGCAGCGCAGTGCATCGTCGCCCGAGATCCGGATCACCGCGAGTCCGGCCGTGCCCGGGGGCGTCGCGAGCGCGGCGATGGTCGCCATGCCGGAGGTAGCCGTATTTGTCGCGCCGCTCACCGCAGACGTATCTCCTTGACCAGATCTTCGCCGAGCGCCGCGTTGATCTTCGCGATAAGCTCTCGACGCATGAGACTCAATTCCTGGCGCCATACGGCATCAACCACCTGGAGCCAGAGCACGCCGTTTCGCAGCCGATGGGGCTTTGCCTGTCTGGCGATGGCAACACCCACGATTTCTTCCCATCGAATGAAAAGATCCTGTTCCCGTATGCCCCGCTCGAGTCCCTGCTGCGCAATGGCATTTTTCAGGGCCGATCCGAAGGCGGTGGTTTTCCAGAAACGATTCATGCAACTTCAGCAAGCTCCCGCACGACGCCGTTTTCAAGACGCAGCGTCATGTTCTGTGCCTTCCCCTGCGGAAAAAACCGGAGGGTGGCGTGATTCGCGGAAGTGATGAACGTCTGTCCGAGTCCGTCAACGAGCTGCAGCACATTCGCGAGACGTTCGTCGTCAAGTTCGCTGAAGACATCGTCGAGCAGGAGAATCGGCGGCTCATCAAGATGCGTGTGGAGATAGCGGTATTCGGCCAGCTTCAGCGATATCAGCACGGTTTTGTGCTGCCCCTGCGAGGCCTGCGCGCGCACATCGAGACCGTTGAGCAGGATCTCGAGTTCATCTCGATGCGGACCCGAGGTCGTCGTCCCGCGCCGGATATCCGTGTCCATGCGCAGCGCGAGACGCTCGCGGTACAGGTCGGTCGCGGTTTCGGCGAACGGATCGATCTCCATCGAAGAGATGTAGCGAAGGGCTACCTCTTCGCGCTGGACGATAACCGAGCGCATCGCCTCGAGCAGATACGGAACGAACTCCTCGACGAAGCGATGTCGCCGCCGCAGGATTCTCACCGCGGATTCCGCGAGCGATGCGTCCCACACTTCGAGGGTGCTTCGAACGTCGGCCGGCCTCCGATCGCTGTCGGCAAGAAGCGCGTTGCGCTGTCGCAGCGCGCGGCGATACGCGATCAGGTCCATCAGGTAAACATGATGGAGCTGGGAGATGATGAAATCCATGAACGACCGCCGTTCGCCCGGACCGCCGGCAGTGATCGGACGATGCTGCGGAGAAAGCGCGACAAGCGGAAATGCCCCGATTAGGTCGGCTGCTGCCGGAAGCAGGGCGTTGTCCATCTCGATCTGTTTCCTTCCGGGATCCGTGTCGTACACGAGAGATACGCTCCGCCGGGATGAGGTGGTGCTGGTAAACCAGCCCTCGATTTGATAGCGGTCCGCTTCCCGACGCAGCAGGCTTCTGTCCTGATGCGTGACGAAGCTCCGGGAGGTACACAACAGCGAAATCGCCTCGAGCACGGTTGTTTTCCCCGCACCGTTCTCTCCGAGGAGAAGGAGTGTCCCTTCCGGACATTCTATCTCGGTATGTCCGTGATTCCGGAGATTGGAGATGCGCAGGCGGTTCAGAATCATGATTATGCGTTGAGTCGAAGCGGCATCACCAGCATCAGTACTTCCTGGTCCTCCTCCTGCTCCTTCGGCTGAATCAGACCGGCGCGCGTCGGGGCGCTGAAGAAAAAGTTGACCTCGGAGCTGTCGAGATGCTGCAGCGCTTCGGTGATATACCGGGCATTGAATCCGATTTCAAGATCCTCATCTACGGAGAATGCGCCACGCACGATCTCGCGGGCTTCACCGCCGATGTCCATATCCTCCGCCGACACGCGCAGCTCCTCTTTCGCCACCGAAAAGCGGATCTGATTCGTGATCGCGTTCGAGAAGATCGAGCAGCGCTGGACCGCGGCGATCAGCGCCGGACGGTTCACGGTAAGCTGCTTGTCGTTTTCGAGAGGGATGACGCTTTCGTAGTTCGGATAGCGCTCGTCGATGATGCGGCTCGTGCACATCATTTCGTTGAAGGTGAATCGCACGTGCGAACGGCCGAACTGCACGCTGACCTGTCCGTCACCCAGCGACTTCGAGACGATATGCAGCGCCTTCGCGGGAATGATGACATCGCGGTTGCCTTCCGTGTTTGCTTCGGCGAGCGCCCCGCCGTGCTTGATGCGCACGAGACGGTGCCCGTCGGTCGCGACCGCATAGAACTCTTCGCCCTTCCACTGGAACAGGACTCCCATCATCGACGGACGCAGATCGTCGGTGCTGACGGCGTACACCGTACGCGCGATGATTCCCTTGAGAATGTCGGTGTCGATCTGAAGAGAGAACTCCTCCTGTATCCCTTCGGCTTCCGGGAAATTCCCGGCGTTCTCTCCCGCCATCTTGTATTCGCCCAGATCGGTCTTGATCGTCAGACGATTCGACGCATCGTCGGATGCGAACGCGAGGTCGACATTGGGCAGCGCGCGCAGTGTTTCGTTGAATTTTTTCGCAGGGACCGCAACCTTGCCATCGCCTTCGCCGCTGACAGGGACGACGACAGTCATCGATATTTCAAGGTCGCTCGCTGTCATGCGCAGGTCATTCCCGGTAAGCTCGAACAGAACATTTTCGAGAATGGGCAGAGTCGACTTGGCTGGAACGACGCTGATGATTTTCGATAGCGCCTTCTGCAGATCGCTGCTCACTGCGGTAAATTTCATGAAGTCCTCCGGTGGCAATCTATTGTGGGATGCGGAAAATTTCGCTGTCACGGCGACCAGGGACGCTTGTCGCCGCGGAGGGCGGACACAGCTGGAGACCCCGGATGTGCGCTGCTGTCATAACCCTGAAATATACAAAAAAACGGGGTGCGAAGCCACCCCGTTTGTTAACCGGAAATTCTTTGTTTTCAGCGAGTTACAGCCACACTGCCGTGACAGTGGATCGCGGCCGGTTACACGACGAACTCTTTCGTGATATCCCGGTTGCGCCGACGCGATATGACGCGGAATTCGTCCACGGCGAGAGTGTGATCCTGATCCACCCGGATGCGGACGAAGTATTTGAGCATCATCCGGCCGATATGAGACAGCGTACCTTCCGTGAGGAATTCGGCCATGGTGGGATGCACCACGAGGGCAATACGAAGGTCCTTGCTGCCCGCACGGAAGCGCCGGAGCCAGCGTTCGATCTGCGTCAGCATGGAGGACTTCGATAGCACGCGGCCCGTGCCCTGACAGGTGGGACAGGTTTCGCTGACGGACATCTGCACGCTTTCGCGAACCCGCTGACGCGTGATCTGCATGAGGCCGAAATCCGAGAGCGGCAGAATGGTATACTTCGCCCGATCGTGACGCATCTCGCGGCGCACCTCATCGACGAGCTTGCGCTTGTTTTCCTCATGATCCATGTCGATGAAATCGATGACGATGATTCCACCCAGGTCGCGGAGACGGATCTGCCGTACGATCTCCCGTGCGGCTTCGAGGTTCGTGCGCAGCGAGTTCAGCTCCTGCTCACGCTTCGCCGCGTACCGTCCGCTGTTGACGTCGATGACTTTCATCGCTTCCGTATGCTCGATGATCAGGTACCCGCCGCTCTTCAGCCACACTTTGCGGCTCATCGACTGCTGGATCTGCTTTTCGATATCGAACGCATCGAAGATCGGCGCCCGGTCGGCATGATAGGTCAGGACATCCACTTTATGCGGTGCGACGAGATTCAGGTACGCCCGGATCTCACGGTACATGCGGCGGGAATCCACGGCGACGCGGGTCACGTCTTCGGAAAAGAGATCCCGCATCGTGCTCGACGAGGTATTCATGTCCTTGTACAACAGCGACGGGGGACGCGACTTGCGAAGGTTGCGCTCGATTTCGCGCCAGGTCTGGATCAGCGCTTCGAGGTCGGCGCGCAGGACATCCTCGGGCTTCCCTTCCGCCACGGTACGGATGATGATGCCGTAGCCCGACGGGAGAATCCCGCGTACCAGTCTGCGCAGACGCCGCTTCTCCTTGAAGTTCGCGATCTTCCGCGAGACACCGATCTTGTTGTCGAACGGCATCAAGACGACGAAACGGCCGGGGAGCGCAACCTCGGTGGTGACACGGACGCCCTTGTTCCCCACCGGTTCCTTGAAAATCTGAACGACGATTTCCTGCCCGCGGGTCAGCTGGACCTGGGAAGGAGGCCTGCGCCGCCTGGGTGGACGGCCGGCCGTCCGCGGTCGGCGTTTCCCGTCGGGTTTCTCGCCGTTTTCCTCATCATCGTCGTCGCTGACATTTTCGATCTCGTCATCGTCGCCTGTGATCGCCGCATACTCGCGGAAGGCGTCGCCCACGTCGGAGTAGTGGAGAAATGCATCCTGGCCCAGTCCGATGTCGATGAATGAGGCCTGAATGCCCATCATGACTTTCGCGACGGTACCGAGATAGATATCTCCGACCATGCGCTCTTTTTCTTCGCTCTCGACAAACAGCTCGGCAAGACGCCCGTCCTCGACGATGGCTATGCGCTGCGCGTTGTCGGAAGCATTGATGATAATTTCTTTCTGCATATTCTTTCCATATGGTCATGCCGGAAACGCGCAACTGCCGGGCACGCTGTTGTGCCCGGCAATCCCGTTCGGATCCGGTTCATGCATTCTTATTTTTCTCAAATTCTTATAACTGCGACAGCAGCGAAATACGCACCCCGTTGAAGGGCAGAATTTCGCGGCAGATGCCGCTGGTGCAGACAAGGCCGCCGCGCTCGGTACCATAACTTATGGTTGCAATGTGATCATTGCCAAGACGGTAGGCAAATTCGATTGTCCGCCAGAAATTTTTTCCTGAGACAAGTCCGGCATCGGGACCTACGTCGGATTCGTCCGTCGTGTACTCCAGGCGCACCGTGGTCGACCACTGGGCTGCGCGGGCAAGAGTAACGGAGACGTACTCGTTGAAGTACTCCGGCGACACCCGGCTGAAGCTGTCATGATAAAACTGTGATTCGAGACTCACCCCGACGCTGTACTCATCGTTGAGCATGTGCTCGATGCGAATGGGGATGGTCGTGCTCGACTGCTCATGCGCGAGGTTCCCCTCGTAGGGCGCGTCGTAGCGGCGGTTGAACGCGGCGCGGACATACGACTGCCCGTCGTAATACCATTCCACCTCGCCGTACAATTCCCAGAACGGGCTGAACTTTTCGTCCATCACCGGCATGAAGGAATTGTCCCGTTCGTAGGTCACGCGGTACCCGTTGCTGGTGGTATACCCGAAGTGGCGGCTGGCCGCGGCACCGTTGAGATTCAGCGTGATCTCCGGCGTGAGGGAATAGAAAACATCGACCTGCATGCCGACCTCGTCGTTGAAATCGACGATGTGCGGGTTGCGCGAGAGCAGCGTGAAGTAATGTTCCTTGTGAACGATCGGCGGATTCTGCATGGGAAGCATGCGCGAAGGACGATTCGGATCGCGTTCCTCTTCCTCGACCGCGTCGAAATTGTAATCCTTGTACTCGACCGTCACGCCGAGTCCAAAGTCCGCGGTATAGGAGAGGCTTCCGTACATGGCGTCGCCGTCGCTGCTGCCGGAGGTGAAGCTTCCGTCCGCGGTGGGCCGCAGGAACGTCGTACGTTTCCATGCCTGTTGAACGAACAGTTCGAAGCCGAGACCGCGCAGCGAAGCCATGAGTTCGGGGATATCCGCGTGCACCTGGTCGACGCCGAAGGCAACGGGGAGTTCTCCGTTCGCCCCGACGATGCTCCCGCCAACGCGGAAGAAATCGAGCGGCGTCACTTCGAGATGTCCGCTCTTGACCGAATACGTCTCGATGCGCTCCGGATTCAGCAGGTCATAATAGCGCATCTTTCCCATCGCGAAGATCGCGTTGACGTAATCGTTGCGGTAGCTGCCGCGAAGTCCGTCGAGCCGCGTATCGTAATTGATCCCGCGATTCTCGAACAGATTCATCGCGAGGCCCTTGCCGAAAAGCGTATAGAAATCACCGGCGCGGAGTTCGAGGCCCTGGCGGGAAAACTCGATGAAGCGCTTGCGGATGCCGTTGAAGTTCGGACCGAATTCGGGGGGATCGTCATAGAGATATTCGAATCCCATCGTGAAATTATCCCAGAACAGACGGACGTTTGTCTGGTTTTCGATGTACTCTTTCGCGCGCGTCTCGCCGCCGACGACCTGATCGCCGTTACCGTAACGCATGAAGTTTCCGACCGAGTACTCAACCTGTGCCAGTGCCGGAGCCGCCCCGCCAAGAAGGACGAGCACGCAAAACAGGAACCATTTTTTCATGTTTTACTCCAGCAGCTTTTTGATGTCTTCCTCGATCTCGTTCTCATCTCCCGCGATGTACCCGGTGCGTTTCGCGACGAGCTTCCCGTCCTGGCTGATGATGAGGGAATACGGCATGCTCTGGCCGTTCAGTTTCTTGAATACCTCACTGTTCGGATCGAGAAGGAAATCATACGGCAGCTTCTGCGCACGCACGTACGCTTTCACCTTCGCAAGACTGCGCGGATTGTCGAGATTGACCGCCAGATAATGAAAGTTCCTGTCCTTGTACTTCTCGTACACCTGGACAAGCGATTTCATTTCCTGCTTGCAGGGTTCGCACCACATGGCCCAGAAGCTGATCAGCACAGCCCCCTTCGCGCCATCGTTGCGCACGTTTTCGAGATATTTCTGAAAGGAGAAATCATTTCCGTCCACATCGCGCAGACGGAAATCGACCGAAGTGAGGTCCTGGGCCGCCAGCTGACCGATCATGGTCAGTATCAAGACGGCGAACAGTACAAACTTTTTCATAACAGAGATTCCTTGCTCTTCTTATGGAATTCTGGTTGGTGACCTGTTCAGGGAAGGACGTTGTACATGCGCAGTATGTCGCGCGCGCCTTCCATGGAAATATACTGGTAGCCGTGCAGCCCGACTGCCGAAGCAGCGTCGGCGTACGCGGCGATATCGTCGAAATAAATCGCTTCACCCGGGGCGCATCCCGCCGCGGCGAGGGCCTCGTGAAACAGCGCTTCGTCCGGTTTCCGTTTTCCGGCTTCGTACGAAAGCACCGCTGCGTCAAAGAGGGCGAACAGATCCGGGTAGCGCTCGCGCGCGAATGCGATATGCATCGGGTTCGTGTTCGAGAGCATGACCAGGGCCACCCGGCCGCGGACTTCCGCAAGCAGTTCGATGAACGCGGTGTTCGGCCAGAATATATCGGTCCATATGGTCCGAAACTCTTCTTCGCTGAGCGCGTGCGCCGCGTCCAGCACTACCCCGGCCTTTTCGAGAAATTCGCGTTCGCTGATCTCACCGGTTTCGAACTGCGTCATCAGCGGCCAGAAGTGGCGTTCCTGTTCGTCGCTCCACCGCGCCCCGGGAAGGTGCCGGGCGATCCGCTCCACGATGATACGGTGATCGAAATGAAGCAGGACATTCCCGAGATCGCTTATGACTGCTTTTATCATTTCACCAGGTCCGAATGATCGGGTGCGAATGCGTCAGCAGCCGGTGATTCAATTGGCATGTTTTCGGGATGGATACTGGTCGGCGTAACCGAATCTCCGGCGGGATGGGTAATGATGAAATCAGACGTCAGCGTTTTTGTTCGATGCATGAATACAAGCCGTTACGGCAATGCAATACGGCAAAATACGGAACCCGCTGTCCTGAAACAATATTTTGCTGTGCGCAGGCCCGTGAAATGTCAGAGGACTTCTACCTTTCACCTGAAGTCCCGGTTCCCCATATTATGGGAATTCCCGGGCATAACGAAGGATTCCGGGTTTCACGCACAACTGGAGCACCGATGGCGGACAGACGCTACTGGCTTTTCAAGACCGAGCCGACATCCTACAGTATCGCCGACCTGAAACGGGATGCGCAGACATTCTGGGACGGAGTCAGGAATTATCAGGCGAGAAATTTTCTGCGCGATGACATCCGGGAAGGTGACGGAGTTCTCTTCTATCACAGCAACGCCGCACCTCCGGCGATCGTGGGCGTGGCCCGCGTCGTCCGCGGCGGCTACCCCGACCACACGCAGTTCGAGCAGGGACATCGGAAATTTGATCCGAAGGCCCGTGCCGACAATCCGCGCTGGTACATGGTGGACATCGCGTTCGAGGAGGAATTCACCCGGCCGCTTCCGCTGGAAGACCTGCGTGACGTCGCGGCCCTGGCGGAGATGGAACTTCTGCGTACCGGCAGCCGCCTGTCTGTGCAACCGGTGACGAAGAAGGAATGGGATGCGGTGCTTCGGCTGGCGAGGAAATGATCCTCCCCTTCCCCAGCGCTGCCGGCTGCCCGTCCTTTACTTGATCAGCTTCATCCTCTGCACCCTCCACTGCGAGGGTGTCCGCAGCACGGCGATGTAGACGCCGGATGGCAGCGCTCCCGCATCGAAATACACGCGGTAACGGCCGGGCTCTCTGTCGGTATCGACGAGTGTCGCCACGCGGCGTCCGAGCATATCCAGGATATAGAGTTCCGTGCGCCCCTTTTCAATGGTTTCGTAAGTCAGTTGGGTGATGCTGTTGAAAGGGTTCGGATGATTGGGCTCCAGGCTGATGCGCCCCGTCGCATCGAACAGCCTCTCCCCGCCTTCCCTGCAGATGTCCATGCGCAGCAGACCGTCGACGCGGACCACGCGGACATCCGGCTGATCCCAGGAAAAATATTCGATCACCAGCGGGGTTTCGTAGGCGGTTCCCAGCGTCGCCACGAACTGCAGTTCCGCAAGCACCTGCGTGGCGTCCGTGAACGACCCCGAAACCGGGATGATGCGTTTCCCGTCGACGACGTCTCCCGGCGGCGTCGATCCCACCGGTACAAGCATGCTCTCATTGAAACTGATGGTCGCATCGAAGCGTGAGACCCCGGCAAGCGCGAGATTGCTCTGCTCGGGCAGCGTCAAAGGGATTCTGACCGCGTCACCGGGATTGACGTGAATATCCGGCAGGGCGACCGTCGATGTCGATACCAGGCTCTCCTGGTATCGGAATGGCAGTGACAGCGCCGCACAGCCGCTTTCATCCTGGATGCGCACGCGGTACCAGATCTGCGGCTGTCCGGGATAGGTCCGGCCGTTCGCACCGGGAATCTCCTGCAGCACGCCGTTTTCCTCGGTGTACCACTGGTAGGAGAAAGCCGCCGAGGATTCCAGTTCCGCGCCCGGTCGCGTGATGACCGGAGGAACCGGCAGCGGATTGACGACCACCGTGACCGGCAGCGCGCCGGCGTCACAGCCGTCCCCGTTTCTCACGCGAACAGAGTACGACCCGCTTTTTCTGACGATGATCGACGCGCCGGTTTCTCCCGACGACCATTCATACGCCGCGTACGTCATCGTCGTCCGCAGACGCACACTGTCGCCTTCACAGAATTCCAGCGGACCGTCGCCGATGATCACCGGTGCGGGCAGAGGGAGAAAATCCACCTGGAACGGTTCCGACATGCCGTCGCAGCCATCCACGGTTCGCACACGCACGCTGTACACTCCCCTGGAATGAACCACGATCGATGGCCCGTTTTCCCCGGTCGACCATTCAGAGAACGCGTAGGATCCGTTGAGACCCAGGACGACGCTGTCACCTTCGCAGACCGGCACTGCGGTCAGCGCGACAATCTCCGGTGCGGGCAAGGGATAGACCGTGACGCGCACCGGCGCGCTCGTGCCGCTGCAGCCGATGGAATTGCCGACGGTCACCGCATAGCTCCCGGGAGTCGCAACGTCAATCGTGCGCGTCGTATCGCCGGTCGACCAGAGGTAGGACGCGAATCCGGGAGGAGCTTCGAGACGGACGCTGCCTCCTTCGCAGAAATTCGTCGGTCCCGATTCCATGATTACCGGCTGCGGCGCTGCAAGCACCGTGACGGTCAGGGCGGTGTCGCCCCGGCAGCTTGCGGAACCGAAGAGTTCCGTGATGCCGACCTGGTACGTCCCGGCGGCATCCCAGCGCACCGCGATGGAATGGGTGTCATGTCCATCGATGATGAACCCGCCGAAGACCTGCCACTGATACACCGCACCCGGCACCTCGGTAACGGAGAACCGAACCGAATCCCCGGCACAGACGGTCAGAGGACCGCTGATCGCCGGTACCGGACGGTCCGTCACCGTAACGAGAAGCGTATCGCCTCCGGCACCGCATCCATCAACGGTTTCCACTTCGACGAAGTACAATCCCGCGTCGTGAACGACGATACGCTGCGTCGTCTCGCCGGTCGACCAGGTGTACCCCCTGTATCCGCTCCCTGCATCGAGTATGACACTGTCGCCCTCACAGAGCACCGCACTGCCCTCCACATCGATTTCAACCTGGAGCCGCGGCCACACGGTAACGAGCATGGAATCGCGGTCGACACAGCCGTTGCCGTCTATGACCGTCAGGGTGTACCAGGTGCTCGTCGACGGACGCGCGACCGGATCGGGCACCGTGGAGTCGCTCAGCGACGCGGTCGGAGACCACCGCCAGATGAACGGGTTCTTCCCACGAAAGACATTCCCCTGCAACTGGATGCTGTCACCCGGACAGATCGCCAGGTTTGCGCCGGCATCGATCGCGACGTCGCTGACGTTCACGATCACGGTGTCGTACTCCACGCAGCCCCGCGCATCAGTCACTTCCAGGATGTACATCGTCGGGTTCGCGGGCGACGCGATCGGCGTGGGACTCGAAGGATCATCGAGCCATGTCGACGGAGACCAGGAATACCGCACCGGCGGCGACGGACTGGTCGCGGTGTCGCCTATCATGACCGACGATCCACGGCAGATGCGTTTGTCGGGTCCGGCGTCGATGCTGATTGCGTTAACAAATACCGTGACGCTGTCCTCTATTTCACAGCCTTCGTCGCTGCGCATGATGACATGATAGGTCGTCGTTACGGAGGGCGTCACTGTGGGCGTGGCGAGTGACGGATCATCGATGCCGGTTTTCGGTGCCCAGTCATAGATGTACGGCGGCCTTCCATCCCGCGCGACATCGCCGATCGTGACCGACGCGCCGCGGCAGATCGTAGTATCAGGCCCCGCGTCGAAACGGATATCGGAGACGATCACGGTCACCGTATCCCTCGTAATGCATCCGGCTTCCGTCTGCAGTGTCAGCACGTAGGTCGTGGTGACGGCAGGCGAGGCAGTCGGCATTTCTCTATTCGGATCGTCCAGTCCGATTTCAGGCGCCCAGTGGACCGTATACGGGCTCACGGCGCCGATCACGGGGGTGCCGATGACGGCGGAACCGTTGGGACAGATCAGTGGATCGCTTCCGGCTTCGATATCAGGGAGGGTGTCGCATATCACCGTCACGCTGTCCGACAGGATGCATCCCGTCAGGGAATCGCGGACGGAGAAAATGTACGTACGCGTCGCGGACGGGCTCACCCTGATCGAAAGGTTCTCTGAGGACTGCGGGTCATCCCAGCGATAGCGCAGGTCACCTGATCCGCCGGTAACGACTGCGGTCAGGTCCACTTCGTCTCCCTGGCAGAGGATGACATCATCCGGCATCTGTAACTGCAGATCCGGCGCTTCGAATATCCGAATGGAATCGCGGACCAGGCCGGTCTTGCAGAGATCGTCGATGTAAATCGTCACCCACTCTCCGTTATCCGGGATGCCGTCGTCGAGCGCGTCGATGGCGATGACGTAAGTATCCTGGCCGGGGAGGAACGTTATCGTGTTTCCGATCGCGGTGTAATCCGAACCATTGGTCGCCGACCCGCGGATCTCGTAGCTGATCGTAAGCGACTTTTCGAGATTCCCCCCTCTCAGAATTTCAATCAGGCCCGGCTGACATCCCCCTTCGGGCGCATCGCGTACCCCCGTCACGGTCAGCGCATCTCCCGCGTCAAAACTGCCCGACTTGAGGAATACGCCGGAATCGAGAAAAAGATCGGAGACATCCGTTATGGCAAGTTTCAGCCGGTACGTCTCACAGGGAGTCACCAGTGCCTTCGCCTTGAAAACCTTCGTGAAGCCGTCGTACTCGACAGTCATTCCGCCGTAATTATTGACGTAATACTGCGTATTGAAAATGTGATTGACGTTGTTGATGGATACCGGCGTCGATGTGCCCGGAATGAGGGCGATGTTCTGTTTCCCCGCAATCCCCGGACCGCTGATAAAGAACGCGAAGACGTCATTGTACGGAGAACCCACGTATTCGGTGTACTCATCGGAACCGAATACATATTCAAAAGTCACCGAATCCTGGTAAGGGACGAAATCGAACTGGAGCACGGCCGCGTCGAAAGTCAGCGCGTTCACCAGCTGCTGGAGGTCGGGATCTCCGGCGGCCAGCGCGGCAAAACTGATATCGTCCTTTGTATTCGGACCGACGGCAAAACCGACCCATCCCGTCGTCAGAAGCACTCCTTCGCTGATACCGATGTTGCTCTTGGTCCCGTCGAAGTACCCGATCGCCCGTGGAAAACCCCGGTAGTCGATATTGCTGACCTGCGCCCCGCCGCCGATAAAATAGTTTCGGATCAGCTGCTCGAGCGGGATGTCTTCCCGGACGTACAGCTGCGCCTGCACTGGCTGCCCGAGCGACACCAGAAGCAGTGCGAACAGTGCGACAAGGAATGGGATGGGAGTGCGTTTCAGCAATTTCATTGACCGTTTACTGTGGATTGTCCATCCTGGGACTCCGGGGACAACACGCGCGTCCGATACACGATAGATAAGGAAAAATCCGCTGAGAATCACCTCTGAAATCTGTCATTTGTATGGACACCCGAGACCGTGACGGATCACGCGCGCGCATGCTCGAATGCGGAAGTTTCCGAATTCCATCGATCGTCGAAGGGTATAAAATAATGACCTGAAAAAAATCCCACCCGGAGTGAAACCCTCTCACACCACCCCCGTATACGGAGCTGTTAATCACGAAAAAACAACCTGCCTCATACATTCGATTGGAGACTGCCATGAAAAAGCTCATGTATACACTGATTGCGATGCTCGTCGTTTGCGCAGTTCCGAGTACCATTTTCGCAGGAACGGTGAACCCGCCGCTGACCCCCGAACGGCAGGAGCAGATCAAGACGAACGTGCTCGCCGGACTCGAGCATTCGTCCGCTGAAGTCCAGGCCGATTATGTCCAGCTCGTGATCGACCTCAAGCGCGCCTATCCCCAGTACGATTTCGACTATGCGATCATCCCCATCATGGGCAAGCTGAAAAACGAGAAGAGCTGCGGCATGCGCATCCTCGCCGCACTGGCGCTCTATGAATTCGAAGATTCCGGAATGAGCCGCTTTGCCGTCAAGCAGACGATCTTCCACTGCGGTGACGAGCGTCTGGCACGGTTCTGCAAGACCCTGATCCGCAAGTGGGAAAACCGCGGCGAGCGGGCAGAGTACACCGCGCAGGTCGTGTATCCCTTCTGAGTGGACAGACGACTCCCGGGATTCCAATCCGGAACACAACGCACTTCAATCGAAGAGGCTGCCCGAATCAGGCAGCCTCTTTTTTTTTACGATTATCAAATTCCCGACTGGTCATGCCAGAGGAGCCGACGCATCCTCGATCATCCCCAGAAGCGCCAGGAAATTTCGTATCATGAGCGCCGTCGCCCCCCAGATCGTTTCCCCGTCGTACTGATAGAAATAGACCTCCCGTTCAATCCCCTCGTGCGTCAGCGACTGCCTCTGCACGGCGGTTTCATCCGCGAAGAAGGAAAGCGGAGCGGTAAACATGCGGGCCACCTCCGCCGGGTTCGGCTTCAGCC
Organism: Bacteroidota bacterium; assembly: GCA_003246455.1. Lineage (GTDB taxonomy): Bacteria > Bacteroidota > Ignavibacteria > SZUA-365 > SZUA-365 > SZUA-365. The sequence continues at coordinate 70,592 of QKAF01000055.1, read as the reverse complement.
CTTCGGTTCCCTTGATGACGCCCACCACCGGCGAGATGATGAAACCTGACGGTGTCCAGATGTCGTCGTGGCATCCGAGCACTTCCACCTCGACGGGCGGCAGACCGATTTCCTCCTGCGCCTCACGAAGGGCTGTCTGCGCACAGGTCTCTCCGTCCTCGACGCTCCCGCCCGGCAGCGCGATCTGACCACGGTGATGCGGCAGGTCACTGTTCCGCCGCGTCAGCAGGATCTGCCAGTCTCCGGCAGCGGGAATCAGGGGCAGCAGCACAGCGGCGCGGCGGTAGCCCTCCCGCTGCTGGTGTTTTCGTTCGACAGAGGCAAGCCGCGTGCGGATGATCTCGACCGGTGGTACCGGAGCAGCAGGCACAATCAATCCTTTTTCTCTGTGATATTGAAGGAAATATCCAGGGCGCGCACCGAATGCGTCAGCGCGCCGACGGATATCATGTCGACGCCGGTTTCCGCGATGGAACGGACGGTCTGCTCGCTGACATTCCCCGACGCCTCGATTTTGACGTCCGGCTTTCGCGAGCGAATGAGCTTGACGGCGGTCGCCATCTCATCGATCGAGAAATTATCGAGCATGATGATATCGACTCCGGTGCAGGAAATAGCCTCGATGACCTGATTCAGGCTCGTTACCTCGACTTCGACCTTGATTTTCCGATCGGGACCGAGACGGCCGGTCACCAGTTCCACGGCGGCGGTCAAACCGCCGGCGGCGGCGATATGATTGTCCTTGATCAGGACCATGTCGTCGAGTCCGAAACGGTGATTGGTCCCGCGGCCGTGCTTTACCGCAAGCTTGTCGAAAATGCGCAGACCCGGAACGGTCTTCCTCGTATCCAGAATCTGGACATTCGTCCCCTCCACCAATTTCATGAAGGAAGCCGCAGCCGTGGCGATGCCGGACATGCGCTGCAGGAAATTCAGCGCGACACGTTCCGCGGTCAGCATCGAGGCGAGGTTGCCTCGAACCGCCGCGATCTCGGCGCCGCGAAGCACGGGCATTCCGTCGGAATACCGCGCGTCAATCACCAGGTCCTGGTCGACAAGATGAAAGACCGTCGCGGCGACCTCGATGCCGGAGAGAATCCCGTTCGCCTTCGCGGTAAAGATGCCTTCGCCCGGCAGATCGTTCGGAACCGTGCATTCGGTGGTGATGTCGCCCGTTCCGACATCCTCCCGCAGTGCCGTCTCCAGGCGCTGAAGCATGGTGCTGTCGTGAAGAATCGAGAGTCTCATATACGCCCCGTGCGCTTGTATTCGAGATAGGAATGGAAATCCAGCCCTCTGTCGAGGTCACGGTGTTTCCGGTACTGCGCGACATAGTGCTGGTAGTTTTGCGAGTACAATTTCAAACCATTCCGCCGCTGCTCCGGCAGGGGGCGCAGGACACGTGCGGGCACACCCGCGACAAGAGAACCCGGCGGGATCACGGAATTTTCCAGCACGACGGACCCGGCAGCCACGAGCGATTCAGCACCGACCACGGCGTTATCGAGAACTTTCGCGCCCATGCCGATCAGGCACCCGTCCTCGATGGTGCATGCATGAAGCACCGCTCCGTGGCCGACGGTCACATCGGCCCCGATGGTCAGCGGATACTTCTGCCAGGTCTCGTGCAGCGTACAGTTGTCCTGGATGTTTGTGCGTGCACCGATGGTCACACGATGGACATCCCCTCGTATGACGGTGCCGAACCAGATACTCGCGTCTTCCGCGATGTGGACGTCGCCGATGACGATGACGTCCTCGGTCATGAACACACTGGGATGAATTTCGGGGTACTTCCCCTCGTACGGATAAATCATGCATTCCTCAAACGTGTTTAGTCTGATGCGCGCGGCGGACTCCAGCCTTTGCGCTTCCACTTGATCAATTCGATATGCACGCTGCCGATGAGCACATGCATCTTCGCCCGGATCGGAATCGCGGCGGCGTCATCGCTGAACCAGCCCTCGAAGCCGCCTGTCAGTCCGAAAATCCCGGTGAATCCCGTTTCGCCCTCCAGCTTGCGGCACCGGATATCGTAATCGACCGCATCGATATCCTCTTCCTCCTTTTCGACGCCGAAGTGCACGGTCGTCGTCGCCTTGGTAAAGTACATCAGTACCGGGACATGGCAGAGCGACGACGTGTGCGAGAGGGCGCGTGCGAAAAAAAACAGGGAGAGGCCATCCTGCCAGCGTTTCCCCTCGAGCTGCAGCGTGTCCTGTTTGCGCCAGTCCGGGTTGTTGTCGAACGTTTCCGTAATGAAAACGCGGTTCTGCTGCTTCGGAAAGGTGTATTCGATGTACTTGTATGCGGACTCCTCGGGGAAATACTCCTTATTCCGGAAGAATACCGACTCGAGCGAATCGCCCATGACGGATTGGAACAGGGTATTGAGGGTGATGAACGGGACGCCGTGGTACGTGCGGATCAGACACTCCGCAGCGAAGCGGCGTCTGCCTTTCGTGGTATCGACCGCGGTCACCCTGGTTCTGATGCTCCCAAGCCCCATCCCGAGATAGCTCACTTCGTACAGGAGCTCCTCCCCCTCCTGGAAGACATGGAGATTCGCAGAAGAAACCGGACAGCCCCCCGTGCGCGTACCGGACTGCGCGTGCGCAGCCGAATCGGGCACAGGAATCCACAGAAGCACCGCTGCCAGAATCATGACGGATCCGGCCAGGCGCGGTGACCTGAAAAAGGAAACGTGGTTCCTTTGGAAACCACGTTTCATACGATGATCGTTCAGCTTCACGGGATTGTGATCAGCGAAGTCCTGCAATTTTCTTTGCTTCGGGGAAAAGCGTCAGCGCTTTCTGGAACTGCGGATCCAGTTTGAGCAGTACGCGGAACTGCCCCTCGTTCCCGAAGAGAGTGCGGGCGACCTGGGCTTCGATCGAAGCGCGCAGCCATTCCTTGTCCGTGTTGTATTCTTCTTTATTGAATTCGACGCCGCGCGCTTTTCCGAATTCGATGAAGTCCTGCATCATGCCGTCACTGACCTTGAATTCTCCCGCGAACTGCTGAGCGTCGGCGGTTTCATACTTTGCCCGCAGTTTCGCGCCGGCCTTGTCGAGATACGATGTCGTGAATTCAAAGATGTGCAGACGCATGTGCACCGCGTAGGATTTCAGCGGATCGTAGCGAACGATGTAGTCCGGTGTGATTCCGCCGCCGCCGTACACCACGCGACCGGCATCCGTCTTGAACTGCGGACGGCTGCTGTCGGCTTCTTCCGTATGCTGGATGTTGTCGCCGGAAACTTCGTCGCGGTCATACGCGCCCTTGTAGTAATCTTCGTCGCTCCCGTCGTACGGACGCTGGATGATACGCCCGCTGGGCGTGTAATAGCGCGCCGTCGTCAGGCGGAAGGCCGAACCGTCGGACAGCTCGAACTGGCGCTGGACCAGGCCCTTGCCGAATGACGTCTCACCGACGATGAGGCCGCGGTCGTGATCCTGCACGGCACCGGCGACGATTTCGCTCGCGGATGCGCTGCCATTGCTCAGGAGGACGATAAGCGGGAGTTCCTGGAATTCTCCGCTGCCGGTCGCATTGAAATTCTCATCGAAGTCTGCCCGGCGTCCCTTGGTATAAACGATCTTCTGACCGTTTTTGAGGAACTCGTTCGCCATGCGGAAACTCTGCTCGAGGTAGCCGCCGGGATTCCCGCGCAGATCGAGCACCAGCTTCGTCATCCCCTTCGCCTTGAGCTCACGGAGGCCGTTGAGGAATTCATCATAGGTGTTCGCGGCGAAGCGGTTGATGCTCAGATAGCCGACACCGTCTTCGAGCATGAACGAGGCCGTCACGCTGTAGAGAGGAATCTTGTCGCGCGTGATCGTGATGTCGATGGGCTTGGAGATACCGGGACGCATCACGCCGACGGTGACCTTCGTCCCCTTCTCACCGCGCAGCTTCTTCTGCACGTCTTCATTCTCGATCTTCACGGCCGATTCGCCGTCGATGACGACGATTTTGTCACCTGCGAGCATACCCACCTTTTCAGACGGTCCGCCGAAGATGACGTTGGCCACCGTGATCGTATCGTTGACGATGCGGAACTCGATGCCGATGCCTTCGAAGCTGCCCTTGAAATCCTCCTGGACCTTCTCCAGCTGCTTGGGACTGATGTAGACGGAATGCGGATCCAGCGATTTGAGCATCCCTTCGATGGCATGCGTCACCAGGTCGCCGACCTTCACTTCGTCGACGTAATACTTCTGTGTGTAGTTCAGGACATCCTTGAACTTGGCAAACTGTTCATAAATGTTGTCTTCGGAAATCGCACGGATCTGTGTACCCATGAAGATTCCGAAAACAAGCAGTATGAAAACACTTACCACCGAGAATTTCTGCTTGAACATATGGTCAGCCTCTATCGCAGATTATCGTATAATCAAGTCAACAAGATATGTGCAGTGTACGCAATGAAGCGCTGCAAATCAATGTGCTTATCAGTGCATATGTGCTTATCCGTTCATAGATCCGTCCGGGCTACACTGATCCGAACCCGGGAGCCGCGGAATAGGTTCCTTGGCCCTTCCGCGGATTCCCCCCGATGGCGGACGGCGCCGCCGCTCCTGCCCGGGGGATTTGCTAGGACGCCTTCCGTACGACCCTGAAGCCGATATCGCGGCTCGGAATCGTCGGTTTGAGTGTCGAACGAAAGGTGGAACGGCATCCGTATTCGAAGACGAAATACGAACCTCCGCGGCACACGCGCTCGGTGCCGCCCTGAGGACCGAGAGGATTCAGGTTTTCTCCCTTGCTGTAGTAATCGGGGAGATACCAGTCCCAGCACCACTCGAAAACGTTTCCGTGCATGTCGCAGAGACCGAAGCTGTTGGCTTCGCGCTGGCCCACGTCATGCGTCCCGCCGCCCGCGTTCCCGGAATACCATCCTGCTCGGGAGAGATCCGCCTGACCGTTGCCGTTATAGTACGAAGTCGCAGTGCCGGCCTTGCAGGCATACTCCCACTCCGCTTCCGTGGGAAGGCGGTAGCCGTTGGCATTCACGTCGAGCGACAGGCTGCCGCTGATATCGGTATAGCACGGTTCGAAACCGTCCCTCTGCGAAAGCGCGTTGCAGAATTCCAGCGCATTGAACCAGGTCACATTGTCGACCGGCTTGTTGTCGCCCCGGTTGATACTCGGGTTGCCTCCCATGACAGACTGGTACGCCTTCTGCGTGATTTCGTATTTGCTCATGTAGAAGCCGTCGAGTGCGACCGTCCGGGCGGGCTTCTCATTCGGCTGCCCGTCGCCATGCTGATCCCCCATCGTGAAGCTCCCCGCCGGGATGAGCACCATGGGGACATCGGCGTTCGCGGGCGGGTCCCCATCGTCGTCGCTGCAGGCGGTGAGGAAACTGCCGGACACGGAAACGGCAAGCAGAAAAACGGTTATACGCAGAATCTGATATTTCATTTTAAGCCTCCGAAATTCACAAACATCATCGACGGGCCGTCGGGTAATATAAAGAAATCAACGGACGGCCTCCCATTCCTCGCTTGAAGACGCGTTACGGAAGATGACGGCGAGCGCGTTGCGCGTCCATCCCCAGAGAATATGGAGATAACCGTACTTGCGAAAACGCCGCGGGGACTCGAAGACCGTGACGCCGGACATCATCACGATGCGGCCGTTCTTCCGCACCCGCCGGAACAGATCGTAGTCCTCCCCCGCCACCATCGCGGCATTGTAGCCGCCCACCCGGCGGAACATCTCCGCCTTGAGGATCTGACACTCCCCTCGTCCCATCCCCTCCCCGATGAAATTCAGAAAACGCACATAGCTGTTGTGCCAGAGGTGGAACAGCCGGTCCGCGAATATTTCCTCTTCCGGAAAAACATGCACCACGCTGGTGACACCCGCCACCCGCGTGTCCGCGGCAAGCCGTTCGGCTTCGGCGAGGAAGAGGTCCGCGTCGCTGATACGCACATCCGCATTGATGAAAACCAGGATCTCTCCCCGCGCTGCCGCAGCGCCCTGGTTTCTGCCCTCCGCGATCGTCTGGCGGCGGTCTTCCCTGTGCTGCACGACCACGGCTCCTTCGCGCTCGGCGATCTCCACCGTCCCGTCCGTGCTGCCGCCGTCGCTGACGATTATCTCCGCGTTTTTTCGCGACCGCAGCGCGGGCGGAAACTGCGCAAGGATCTGCGGCAGGAGTTTTTCTTCATTATAGGCGGGTATGATGATACTGATCAACGCGGGGATCCCTCTCAGAAATACAGCCCGTAGCTCACGAAATTCGGGGAGATCCGAATCGCCGGAGAAGGAAAATGGATGAAGTTGAGAGCTTCCTTGAGGGCGACGAGAAGCCAGGTGTCCCCGGGAATGATCTTCGTCACGTCGTAATCGAGCGCAAGAATGATATTCCGTTCCAGGGGATTCCCGTACGTGACCGTCCCGTTGACGCGGATGGGCATGTTCCGTACGGACACGCCCACAGCGATTCCCAGCCATTCGGGCCAGTACGGTTTCCACGAGCGCGGAAGCAGTCCGTGCACGTGGATTCCCATCCAGAAGGTCTGGCCTTCGTAATCGTCGATCATGTTCCCGTCGTGATTTCCGTCGAGCAGCGCCTGCGAGGGGAAATACGAGAACTTGGGCTGCACGAACTCCATTCCGGGCACGTAATGCTGTGCAAGAGGCCATGCGGCACCGATGACGTCGGCGGTCGCGTCGCCGGGGCTGAATCCCCAGTCACGGGCGAAACCGTCCTCGAATTCCACGTACAGCTCGAACAGCGCACCCAGGGCGAAACCGCCCCAGACAGCGGTGGTCTTCGAAGCCCCGGACCATTCGAGAGACTTGCGTCCGAGAAAGGAACCGAAGGCGCCGCCGAAGAAATGTCCGGCCTTGTCGACGTTGAGCGCGTAATCCGCGTCGTTCTGGAAATGGAAACTCGTACGCTGGTCCTTCCACCAGGCATTCTGCTGGTAGATGTGAATGCCGGTCACGGCCGCGCCGAGAACGCCGCCGACGATCGCGGCATGCCCCCACTGCCAGTGCGTCACCTCCGGATCGTACCCGTCGAACGGCACCGCCTCCTTCACGCTGTCGGATTCCGCGCCTCGCACTTCCGGGTTTCCCGACACGACATTCTCCGAAAAACCGGGCGTCCGAACGGCCTCTCCCGCGGCATCAGTCGCATCCGCACGGAATGCCGTGGCGATGCCCGGGCCGGAGAGAGCTGCGGGAAGCGGTGCGATGCCTGAAGATTCCTGGGCGGTAAGCGTATGAGCGCTGCAGAGAGCGAAGAGAAGAAGCGTGGGGATTGTGATGCGATGCACGGTGTGTAGAATCAGAATGATAAAGCGGTTTCAGCATATTCCATGTAATGTAGCATGGTGCTTCACGGTGTACAAGTCGATTTTCCACTCGAATTTACTACATTCCGTCATGGATCAGGAAAAAACCGCCGGAACCGCGACGCCCCTCCCCAACCTTTTCGGACAGACGCTCGAAGAGCTGCGGGAAACCTGCGCTGCCGCGCAGCTGCCGCGCTATCGCGGAGATCAGCTTTTCCACTGGCTGTATCGCGCCGGCGTGGATGCGTTCGACGAATGCGCCAACCTTCCCGTCGCGCTTCGCGAAGAACTCGCGCGTCGCTTCGCCATCGTGCATCCGGAGGTGCTGCGGGAACAGCACAGCATCGACGGAACGCGGAAGTTCCTTCTGCGTCTCGCGGACGGACGCGAAATCGAAACCGTGCTGATTCCCTCCGAAAGCGAGGACGAAGGCCAGCCCCGACGGCTCACGATCTGCGTCTCGACGCAGGTGGGCTGTCCGCTGGACTGCAAATTCTGCGCGACAGCGTCGATGAAGCTGAAACGCAACCTGACCCCGGGGGAAATCCTCGGGCAGTACCTGGCCGTGCAGCAGCGAAGCGACCAGCGCATCACAAACCTGGTATTCATGGGGATGGGTGAACCGATGCTCAATTACGAGAACGTGATGCGGTCGGTCGAGATTCTCACGCATGAAAAGTCCGGGGGTATCGCCGCCAGCCACATCACCGTGTCGACTGCGGGGCTCGTCGACGGCATCCGGCGTCTGGCCGACGAAGACCGAAAGATCAAACTCGCCGTCTCGCTTCACGCAACGACCGACGATCTGCGCCGCCGGCTCATGCCCATCAACAAGAAATTCCCGCTGGCGGACATCCTCGCCGCAGCCGAATACTATTACCAGAAGACGCGCCGCAGGGTCACGTGGGAGTATATCCTGTTCGACGGTCTGAATGACCAGGAGATCGACGCACGCCGGCTGGCCAGGCTTTCGCGCCGCGTCCCGAGCAAGGTCAACATCATTCCTTTTCATCCCATCGCATCCGCATATCCGGAAGGACTGCCGCTGGAACTCCGCTCGCCGCCACGCGAACACATCGAGGAATTCGCGCGGCAGCTGCGCGCTCTGCGAGTCACGGTCATGCTGCGGTCCAGCTCCGGCAGGGACATCGATGCCGCCTGCGGCCAGCTCGCGGTCAAGCATGCCGCGACCCGGGCCGGACGGGAGTCCGCCTGATGCGCTATCCCCAATGATGATCGAGGATATCTGATTTGTTCCATACCTGAAAATCCTTACTTTCTTTGCTTTAAATTCCCTTTCGCTCACGCGCAAACCCATCCATCATTTCGAGGACGACATGCGGCTTCTGATATTTGGACCTCCCGGTGCCGGCAAAGGAACCCAGTCCCTGATTATTGCGAAGCACTATAATATTCCGCACATATCCACCGGAGATCTTTTCCGGGAGCACATACGCAACGACAGTCCGCTCGGCATCGAGGCCAAGAGGTATTCCGAAGCCGGTGAACTGGTTCCTGATACGGTGACGAATGAAATGGTACGCACCCGCCTCCTGGAACCCGACACGGAACACGGCTTTCTCCTCGACGGTTTCCCGCGCACCCCGAAGCAGGCGGAAGCCCTTGAGATCATGATGCCGGATGGAACGAGCATCCATGCCGTCCTCAACATGCTTGTCCCCGAAGAGGAGCTGCTGAAGCGGCTCAGTACGCGCGGACGTCAGGACGACGAGCTGGAAACCATCCGCAGGCGTCTCCGCATCTACCACGACAAGACCGAACCGCTGGCGGAATACTACCGCGACCGCGGCATCCTGCTGGATATCCACGGCGTCGGGACGATCGAGTCGATCACGAAACAGATCATTGACGGCATTGAAAGTCTGAGGTAGCTGATCATATGAAGCGGATTCGGCAAACATTCGCATTCGCAGGCGGGATCCTTCTCGCAGCGATGCTGTTCGCGATACTGCCCTCTCCCGCAAAGGCACAGGACCTTGGCGGTCTCCTCGAACAGCTCGGCGTGAAGGAACTCGCGCGTGATTATCTCCGTCCGGGTGTCGACGCGGTCGGCTATTCCATCAACAGCGGCTATTCCCATACCGCGCGGGTCGATTCGGTTTTCCACATCTGGGTCGGCGCAAAGCTCATTTCCACCTACATCCCCGAAGCCGATCGCGTTTTCACCGCGAGGCTGCCCGCCCTGCTGGTATCGCAGGGGTATCCCTCCGAATTCCAGACCGCAACGGTCGTGGGCGGTGAAGGTACGACCGTGGTCTCCGACCAGCCGTCGAATCCTCCGATCCAGTTTCCGGGAGGAACCGGTCTCAGCGCTTTCGTGATGGCGATGCCGCAGCTTTCCTTCGGACCGCTGCTGGGTACCGATATCATTCTCCGCGGACTCCCGCCTTCCCGTTTCGACGACAAGGTCGGGAAATTCAGTTTTTACGGGGGCGGACTCAAGCACGAGATGACGCACTATCTCGACGTCCCGTTCGATCTGGCGGTGGTCGCAGGGTACCAGGTCTTTGAAATCGGGGATGTCGTCGACGGCAGCAGCGCCGCCGGGATGCTGCAGGCCAGTACGGCCTTCGGAGGCCTGACGGTTTTCGGCGGCGTGGGATACGAGTCCTACGACATCGACGTCTCCTACACCTACGTGCCCGAAGACCCCGCACTGCCCAGCGAACTGATCACACTGAATTTCGCGAGGCGTAATCTGCGCTTTGCGGTCGGCGGCGCACTCTCGCTGTTCTCGCTCATCGATCTCACCGCCGAATACAGCTTCGGCATCCAGGACAATCTTTCCGTTGGTTTCGGACTTACTTTATGAGGGGGTTTTAATGCGTGGAATAATCACCGGGTTTTTCCTTTTGCTTCTGTCGGTGACCGCCGCCGCACAGGTTCAGCTCGACACCAAGGCGCTGCTCGAGGACTATTCGCGTGAGCTGTTCGAAGCCAACGCAACAGGGTTCATGAGTCCGCTCGTCATCGTTTCCAACGTCGGCGCGAATGACGCGTTCTACAACCGGGCGTATGTTCCGAAAGAGAACGCGCTGTATTTCGACATCTCCGTCCGGTCCATGGTCGCATTCGTGCTCGACGACGAACGCACCTTCACCGCGCACCTTCCGCTCGAGGACAATCCGAATCCCTACACCCCGCTTTCGCAGGAGTGGCTCCGCGTCGTTCAGCTCAACTATTTCAAGGCGCAGCTTCGCGGTGCCGCCGCAGCCGGAGAGCTGGAGACGGATGTGACGACCGCCACGGTGTTCGGAAGCGACGGCAGCGGTTTCACGATCCCGAAGGAGTACATTCGCCAGAACGTGGCGGGCATCGACAGCGCAACCCTGGCCCGGCTTCCGAGCGAACTGAGTCTTACCCCCGGAACCAATCAGAGCACCGTGGTCGCGGCGGTCCCGCAGCTGACGATCGGATCCTATTACAGCACGGAAATGCTGCTGCGGTACATTCCCCCCGTCGTCTTCGACGAAAACATCGGCAAATTCTCGTTTTTCGGGATCGCCGTCAAACACGCATTCACCAACTGGCTCGACGATTCCCCGGTCGACGCCGCGGTACAGGTGGGCTTCCAGCACTCCACGATCAAGAATGAAGTGGGCATCACGAAAGCCAAGCTCGAAGCGACCACCGACCTCTTCGCCATCAACGTGCACGCCAGCCGGCGCTTCGACTGGATCGAACCCTATGCGGGCTTCTCGTTCGAGACCCTCTCCTCCGAAGGCAGCTATACCTTCACGCTGCCCGCGAATATCCGGGAAGAGATCGGCTACGACATCGATCCGCAGACGGTGCCGGTATCGCTGGAAGATTCGGCGGTCAAGCTCACGCTCGGTGTGACGGGTTACCTGGGTCCGATGCAGATTTTCGCAGGCACGGGTATTGCGAAGCACCTCATCTTCAGCGGAGGAATCGCCTACCGTTTCGCTCCGTGATCGGTCCCCGAGGTTCTCTGATTAATCCCCGTTCTCAGGCGCGATAGCCCCCCTTCCCTCGCCGGAGTTCCTGCAGCGTCCGCGCCTTGACGCGCAGGTCGACGTCGCGGTCATGCTCATCGACGATCTCCCCGACGAGCTGTTCGAGCACGTCCTCGAGGGTGATCACTCCCGCCATTCCCCCGTGCTCGTCGACAACCACGGAAAAGTGCTCGCGATTCTTCAGAAAACTCTGCAGGAGCCGGTTTGCGCTGACGGTGTCGGGCACGAAGCTCACCTCGTCGGCGAAATCCCCCAGCGCTTTCTGCCCGCGTCCCCGCGCCAGCGCGGCAAGGAGGTCGCGGATATGCGCGATACCGACGATATCGTCGAGATCCTCGGCATAGAGCGGGATCCGGCTCACCGAGGCGCGGTAGAGTTCGTCGGCGGCCTCCTCGAGCGTCATCGCCGCCCGCAGCGCGAAAACGACGGTGCGCGGCGTCATGATGTCGCGCGCCATGATATCGTCGAGCTGGAACACGCGCCGGATCAGCTGGCTCTCGATCTCCAGGATATTTCCGTGCCGGTGACTGAGCCGCGCGAGGACCTTGATTTCATCCTCGTCGAGCTTGGTCTTCGCTTCCGTGGTGACACCGAAGGGCCTGACGAAAAGATTGATCAGCATGATCACGGGCTTGAAGACGATGCGGAGAATGAAGACCATGCGCGCGGTGTGCCGGGCGTAATCCGGCGCATGGCGTTCCCCGATCGTCTTGGGGACCACCTCGCCGAGCAGGATGATCATGAAAGTGAGCGCGGCGGAGAAAACTCCGACCCACAGGTCGGCGAAGATTTCCGACGCCATGGCACCCACGATGATCGAACCCGCGATATTCGCAAGGTTGTTGAGAATCACCACGGCGATGATCGAGTCCTGGATGTGTTCCTTGTTGTTGCGCAGGAGTGGCGCGCCGCTCTTGCGGCCTTCGACCATCTGTTCGATCTGTACGACCGTGACGGTAAACAATGCGGCTTCGATGCTCGAGGAGAGGAACGACAGCAGGAGTATCGCGAAACAGATAAGGGCAAGGAGAATCATGGCGAAATCTATCGGAAACCGCCTCCAGAAGCAACTCTCTCCGCCGCCGCGCGCGCAGGGCGATGCTTCCCTGGAAGCGCGGCACTACCGGGATCTTACCTTGTTTCGCCCCCCCCACTTTCGTAATTTTCCTTTTCGGGTCATCATAAAACCTCACAGCAACAGAAAACGGCGCACATGTCAGACAACAAGGGGCATATACTCTGGGTCGACGACGAAGTGGAATTCCTCCGCTCGCACATCCTCCTGCTCGAACAGCGGGGCTATACCGTCAGCACGGTGACGAACGGCGAAGACGCCATTGATTTCGTTCAGGGCAACTCCGTGGACCTGATGTTCCTCGACGAGTCCATGCCCGGCATCGGCGGACTCGAAACGCTCACCACCATCAAGGAATCGCAGCCCGATCTCCCCATCGTGATGGTGACGAAAAACGAGGAAGAGAGCGTGATGGAGGAGGCGATCGGCGAGAAGATCAGCGATTATCTGACAAAGCCCGTCAATCCCAGCCAGATCCTGCTTGTTGCGAAGAAATTCCTGCAGGGCAAACGCATCGTGGGAGACAAGACCGCCCAGGATTACATCCGCGAATTCAACGAAGTGTCGGTCAAGCTGCTCGGGCCGATGGATCTCGACGAGTGGACCGAGATCTACAAGAAGCTCGTCGAGTGGGAAATCGAGCTGGATCAGCATCCCGAACTCGGGCTGCAGCAGACGATGGCGGCGCAGCGGAAGGAATGCAACCAGGAATTCTGCAAGTACGTCGAGAAGAATTACCGCGACTGGGTGCAGGACGAATCCATCACGCTATCCCCGCACGTGGTCGACCGCTTCCTCGTGCCGCATCTCGACACGAAGGGACCGGTGTTTTTCTTCGTCATCGACTGCATGCGCTACGATCAGTGGCTGGTCATGGAGCGGCATCTGCGCGACCTCTACACCATCGAAAAGGACTTCTACCTCGGCATTCTGCCTTCGGCTACGCCCTATGCGCGGAACGCCATTTTCTCCGGTTATTTCCCCAGTGACATCGAACGCGTGTTTCCCGATCTGTGGGCGAGCAAGGACGATGACGACTACTCGATGAACAAGTACGAAAAGGAATTTCTCGAGAAGCTGCTGGAGCGCCGCCGCATCAAGCTGCGGAACGATCTGAAGTACATCAAGATCATCGATCCGGAATACGGCAAACAGATGGTGGGCAACATTTCCGCCTTCGTGAAGAATCACCTCACGGCCATCGTCGTGAACTTCGTGGACATGCTGGCACACAGCCGGTCCGATTATCCGATTCTCAAGGAGATCGCCCCGGACGAATCCGCCTACCGTTCCCTGACGAACACCTGGTTCACCCATTCCTCCCTGCTGAGCATGTTCCGGCAGATCGCGCGCACACCCAATGCGACGGTCGTGGTGACGACGGATCACGGCAGCGTCCGCTGTCTCCGCGGCAGCAAAGTGCTCGGCGACCGCGAGACCTCCACGAACCTGCGCTACAAGTACGGACGCAATGTGAAGGCGGAAGGCAAGCAGGCGATGTACATCAAGAACCCGGAAGAGTACAAGCTCCCCCGCCGCGGCATGACCGTGAACTATGTCATCGCGAAGGAGGATTACTACTTCGTGTATCCGACCGATTACAACAAGTATCTCACCTACTACCGCGACAGCTTCCAGCATGGCGGCATGTCGCTCGAGGAACTCGTTCTGCCGGTCATTACCATGAAACCGAGGGCCTGATCTTCGCCATGCGCGAGCACCTGGAAACATACACCGAGGCGGAAACGCGTGCGGCGGGCAGCCGCCTGGCGGCCCGGCTGCCGGAAAACGCCCTCGTGGCTTTCAGCGGAGACCTGGGCTGCGGAAAAACCGCCTTCATCCGCGGCATGTGCGCACACTATGCCTGTGATCAGCAGGTGACGAGCCCGACATTCACGATCGTGAACGAATACGCGGGCAGCCGGAAAGTGACGCACTGCGACCTGTACCGGCTCGGCAGCATTGAAGAGATGCTGGAGATCGGGCTGCAGGAGCTTTTCGCGGGCGACGGGATCGTTCTGGTGGAATGGGCGGAGCGCGCGCTGCCGCTGCTTCCCTTTCCGCGCTTCGAAGTCGCGGCCTGGCATGGTGATACCGAAGAGCAGCGGCGATTCGAGATCCGGCTCGTTGAAGAACCGGAGGACAGCATCCTGTTCGCACCTGCCGAACTTGTGACGAGGCCGGCATGATACTCGCGATGGAAACCGCAACCGCGCAGCTCGGCGTCGCTCTGCTCGAGGACGGTGTGATCCGGGCCTCGATACACGTCAACCGGGGCAACGCGCACGACGAGCTCCTCGCGCCGCTCTGTGCGGAAATCCTCGCCCGGGCGGATCGATCGATGGCGGACCTGCGCGGTCTCGCCGTTTCCGCCGGCCCGGGGTCGTTCACCGGCCTCCGCATCGGCATGGCGGTGGCGAAGGGCATGGCGCTGGCGCTCAATATTCCGATTGCCGTCGTTCCCACGCATGATGCCATCGCCGAGGGCATGGCCCACAGCTGGCCGTATCGCGATACCGAATCGTTCGCGGTCTGCATCGATGCGAAACGCGACGACGTCTATGCGGCCACCTACCGCATCAGCGGGAGCGGCTGGACCGCGGAAGCACCCGTCCGCGTCCTCAGCGCGGCCGCACTGGTCGGCAGACTGCCGGAAGCCGCGGTGATCGCCGGTGACGGCGCGGCGAAAGTCCACGCGCTCGCGGCCGGTACCCTGCGGCTGCACCCGGAGGCATCCGCCGTCTTCGATGCGCGAGCGGTCGCGTGGCTCGGTGCCCGCATGCTCGCGGAAGGCAGGGCCGCCGATCCCGACACCTGTGAACCTCTGTACGTGCAGGACTTCGAGGTGAAGCAGGGAAAGAATCTTTTGCTCTGATTTCGACAAACACCTGGAGATCCATACATGGCCTGGTTCAAGCGCAGTAAAAGCAACATCGAGGGTTCCTCGACAAAGCGGGAAGTCGCCGACGGCGCATGGCTCAAATGCGACCACTGCGGCGAGATGATGCATCAATCCCAGCTCGGTGCGGCGCTGTACACCTGCATCCACTGCGACGCGTCCTTCCGCGTCTCCGCCAAACAGTATATCGACATTCTGCTGGACGAAGGAAGTTTCAAGGAAGCCGACAGAAAGATGACGGCGACGGATCCGCTGAAATTCCGTGATTCCAAGGCGTACGCCGATCGGCTTGAAGCCACGGTGCGCAGCACCGGGATGTTCGACGCGATGCGCAGCGGCATGGGGAAGATCAAGGATGTTCCCGTCTCCATCGCCGTGATGGATTTCGGATTCATCGGCGGAAGCATGGGATCGGTCGTGGGAGAAAAGATCGCCCGCGCGGTGGACCGCGCGATCAAGAACAAGTGCGGCCTGATCATCGTCTCCGCCAGCGGCGGCGCGCGCATGATGGAAGGCGCCTTCTCGCTGATGCAGATGGCGAAAACCAGCGCGCGGCTGACCCTCCTGCACGATGCCGGGCTGCCGTACATCTCGATCATGCTGGACCCGACCACCGGCGGCGTGACGGCCAGTTTTGCGATGCTCGGCGATTTCAATATCGCCGAACCCAAGGCGCTCATCGGCTTCGCCGGGCCGCGCGTCATCAAACAGACTATCGGACGCGATTTACCGGAAGGGTTCCAGAGAGCGGAATTCCTGCTCGAGAAAGGATTCCTCGATCTCGTCGTGCCGCGCCGGGAAATGCGCGACACGGTGGCCAGGCTCCTCGTTCACGCGACAGCGGCGTAGCGGAGCGGAAATGCGTTTCATCAGCGGTATCCGTGAAATGCAGCAGGAGTCAGACAGCCTGCGCGCGGCGGGAAAGCGCATCGGGTTCGTGCCCACCATGGGCGCATTGCACGAGGGCCATCTCGACCTCCTCCGTCTCAGCCGTCAGCACTGCGACGTCACCGTCATGTCCGTCTTCGTGAATCCGACCCAGTTCGGACCCAACGAGGATTTCAGCCGCTACCCGCGGGATATCGCGCGCGACGCGGCGCTGGCGGAATCCGCCGGCTGCGATATTCTCTTCACACCCGACGCCGACGAGGTCTATCCCCCGGCATATTCTACGTGGGTGCTCGAGGAAAATCTCGGGAATACACTCGAGGGTCGCGCACGTCCGACCCACTTCCGCGGGGTCACGACGGTCGTCGCCAAGCTGTTTCACATGGTCAAGCCGCACTGCGCGGTGTTCGGACAGAAGGACGCCCAGCAGGCCGCCATCATCCGGCGCATGGTCCGGGACCTCCACTTCGATATCGAGCTGATTATCGCGCCGATCCGCCGGGAGCCGGATGGACTGGCAATGAGTTCCAGAAACATGTATCTTTCGGACACAGGACGTCAGGAAGCCCTCGCGCTTTCGCGCTCCCTCCGACTTGCGGAGCGGTTCGCTGCCGATGGCGGCCTGGATGCCGGGACACTGCGGGCGATCGTCGAGAACGAAATCACCCGCAGCGGCGCTGTCACTCTCGATTATGTCGCAATCGTCGATGCGGAAACGCTCGAGGAGCGTGACGACATCAGCGGCCCCCCCGTCCTGCTTGCTCTGGCCGCGAGAGTTGAAAACACACGGTTGATTGATAACACGATATTGAAGGTTGAGACGATAGAGTCATGAAACGCATCATGTTCAAGTCCAAGATCCACCGGGCCCGGGTGACCCAGGCGGAGCTGTATTATGAGGGCAGCATCACCATCGACAGGGATCTGATGGCGCAGGCCGACATTCTCGAATACGAGAAGGTGCAGGTCGTCAACGTGAACAACGGCCATCGCTTCGAGACCTACGCGCTCAAGGGCGACCCGGGCAGCGGGACGATCTGCCTCAACGGCGCTGCCGCGCGTCTCGGACACGTCGGTGATGAAGTCATCATCATTACCTACGGCGAGTACGCCGACGAGGAACTCGATGGGCACAAACCCACCATCATTCTCGTCGACGAACACAACCGGGTGAAAACCATCCTCTGATGCGTCCCCACCCCTCACATTCCTGTATCCAGCGATCAATGCTTCACCGCCGGAATTTCTAACCCCAGATGAACACTTCAGAAGAAATGCAGCGTCCTCTCGCGGCCATCATCATGGCTGCCGGACAGGGCAAGCGAATGAAAAATCCCGACAAGGCGAAGGTGATGCATGAACTCGCCGGTCTCCCCCTTGTCTCGCATGTCGTCCGCCTCGCACGCGGACTGGGGTGCGAACGCGTGGTCGTCGTCGTCGGTCATCAGCGAGATAGCGTGATCGAGTATCTCGGCGCGGCGGATCCGTCCGTCGAATTCGCCATCCAGGCCGAACAGCTCGGAACCGGACACGCCGTGCAGATGACAGAAGCCGCGCTTGCGCAATTCGATGGCGACGTGGTGATCCTTTCCGGCGACGCGCCGATGACCCGGCACGAGACCCTCGCCGCCGCGCTGGCCGAGCACCGGCGCCGGCACGCCGCGGTCACGGTGCTGACGGCTGTCCTGCCTGATGCCACCGGATACGGGCGCGTGATTCGCGACGAGAACGGTGCGATTCTCCGAATCGTTGAGCACAAGGATGCCAGCGAGGAGGAACGCAGTGTTCGTGAAATCAACAGCGGCATTTACGTGTTCGACCGCGCGCTCCTGTTCGCGGCACTCAGGAACATCGACAACGACAACGCCCAGGGCGAGTACTACCTGCCGGACGTGTTCGGAATTTTCCAGCGCGACGGACGCGTGATGATTCCGTTCGTGGTCGAGGACGTCGATGAGATTCGCGGCGTCAACACGATCGAACAACTGCAGGAAATGGAAACATTGTATGCACAGCGATTCGTGGAACGCTGACAGGCGTTTCATCGTTGTTTTTCTCAGATCCCCATTCATCTACAAACGAAAAGGCAATGGCAACCCGGTATAACATCCATCCGGAAAATCCACAGATGCGTCTCATCGATCAGGTCGTGGACCAGCTTCACCGCGGAGCGGTCATGCTTTTCCCGACCGATACGGTGTACGCCATCGGCTGCGATATCAACAGCAAGGCCGCGCAGCAGCGCATCCGTAAAATCCGGAATCTCCCCGACAGCAAACCCCTGACGTTCGTGGCCTCGTCGATCTCCCAGATCTCCGACTTTGCGAAGATCTCCGATTCGGCGTACCAGGTCATCCGCCAGCTTGTCCCCGGTCCGTACACGTTTCTGCTGCCCGCGACGAAGCTGGTTCCGAACCTGGTGCTGAATTCCAAGCGCACCACGACCGGTATTCGCGTTCCCGATCACTTTCTGTGTCAGCTGCTGATCGCGGAACTCGGCAATCCCGTGGTTTCGATGTCGGCGAAGCTGGAAAACTGGGAAGAGCCGACGTACAACGAGGAGCTGTTTGAGATCTTCGATCCCCTGGTCGACATCATTATCGAGATCGATGCGGAATACCGCTCGCCCTATGGCGATCATCTCTCGACGATGATCGACTTCACGGATGACGTCCCGCAGATTACGCGCGAGGGACTCGGGATCGAGCTGGCGTCCCAGATCGTATAAGAGGGGCACTGATTACAAAGAGAAAGGCACCCTGTCGGGTGCCTTTCTCTTTTCTCTGTTATCTGTGCCCGTCCTATGCGGTCTGGTGAGGGCGATGCGTCCAGAAATATCCGCCATACAGCAGGCCTTCGAAAAACGTCACGAGGATCAGCGAAATCGTGTCCGCGTCGAACCACGGGCCGAACCCCTTCTCCGGGAAAAAGAAGTGCACGATGAACCCCGCCATCGTCCAGCCGACGGAAAAGATGATTCCGACGAACGCGACCGACATGAACGCGTCCGCCAGCTTGTGGTCAACATACCCGCGAGCGAAGGCGTATGCCGCGGCGACGATATGGAGGTAGAAAATGAATGATGCGATCATGATCAGTATGCGTCTTTTCCGAAGAGGATTGCGTAAACGGTTTTGAAGATAATACGAATGTCGAGCTTCAGGGACCAGTTCTCAATATAAAACAAATCGTATTTCGTCCGCTCCGCGATCGGCACTTCTCCGCGGAGTCCGTTCACCTGCGCCCATCCGGTCAGACCGGTTTTCAGGCGGTGGCGCTCGAGATATTTCGGGACGTAATTCCTGAACTGATCCACGAATTCCGGACGTTCGGGGCGCGGTCCGACGACGCTCATCTCCCCGCGCAGCACGTTGATGAACTGCGGGATCTCGTCGAGCGACAGCCGCCGCAGAATGCGGCCGATGCCCGTGACGCGAGGGTCGTCGCGCTTCGTCCACGTGGGGCCGGTCTTGCTCTCCGCATCGAGCCGCATGGTCCGAAACTTGTACAGCTCGAATTCCTCGCCCTCCAGTCCCACGCGCAGCTGTTTGTACATCACCGGCGAACCGGATTCGATGCGGATGATCGCCATGATCAACGCGGCGAACGGAGCGAAGAAGATCAGCACGATGAGGCTGAAGACGATGTCGAAGCTGCGTTTCGCGATACGCGACCAGGTCGACATCGGCATGTCTTTCACGCCGATGAGGTGCGTGTTGAACACCTCTTCCACGCGCAGCCGCGCTGGGGTGATGCCGATCACTTCCGGCTGCAGGAGAATCTGCACGCTCTTCCCTTCCATCAGGGAGAACAGTGTCGCCAGCTTCTCCTTCTCCTCCGCTGCGATGCAGACAAGGATCGTTTCGATGCGATGAGCCTCGGCAACGGCGGGAAGATCTTCGAGCGTACCGAGGCGCGGGCTGGCGACACTCTCGATGCGCTGATCCTCATCGGAAATGTAGCCGGCAAGGCGGTAGCCGAGCACCGGCTGATGCGTGATGCGCAGCGCGAGATCCTGTGCCAGGTGGTTCGTTCCGACGATGAGGACGTTCCGCAGTTCCTTCCCTTTCCGGTACAGGTGCTTTTCATACGCGAGCACCAGCATCCGGCCGAGAAAAATGAGAACGATCGCAATCAGCCAGATGAAGACGAACACGATGCGGGAATACGAGAACGCGCGGTAGAAAAACGTGAGGCCGAGCACGATCAGCATGCCGAAGCTGACGTGACGGATGACGTTGAAGAACTCCAGGCTCAGGTCCACGTCCCGCCGGGTCCGGTACACCTTTCTCCGGCTGAACATGACCACCCACACCGGCGCGATGCAGAGTCCGCCGAGCAGGTAGGCGATCAGCGGCGGGTATCCCTTGGTGACCGGAATCCAGGAGGTCAGGACGCTGTCGAAACGGAGAACGTAGCTGAGATAAAACGAGGCAACGATGGCGACGACATCCGAGATGACGGCCAGGAGCGGAATCAGCAGATCGTTGCGACGGGGTTTCGCCATGATTCGCGAGATCCTAGAATTCGACGCGCAGATTCACCGTGGGCAGAATGGGGAGCATGTCGATGCGCTCGCCCGTCGTTCGATCGTAGTAGAACATGTTGTTTCTGTCGTAGACGTTGAGAACGCTCGCCTCGGCGACGAGGCGCACCCATTCGAACTGAAAGGCCTTCGACACGCTCACGTCCATACGATGGTACGAGGGAAGGCGCCCGGTATTCTTGGAACCGAGCATGGTGTACGGCTGACCGCTCTCGCCGATATAGCCGCTGCCGTCGAACAGACCGTTGAACAGCAGTCGATCGTAGAAACCGGTGATCTGCGAGAACGGGAGTCCCGAACCGAATTCCCAGCGGACGTTGATGTCCCACCCTTCCGCGGGTCTCCATCCGGCGATGATATTGAAGCTGTGGCGCCGGTCATACCGCGGACTGTAGGTGAAATCGCCGACGGTGCGTTCGGTATAACTGAGCGAGTAAGAAAGCAGTCCGTAATAACGCGGATGCTTCTCTTCGAGAAAGGCCTCGAAACCGTAACTGCGACCTTCCGCGCGGACGAAATCGGGGTCGTTGGAATCAACCTTGTCCCGGTTGTACTCCACCAGGTTCCGCATGTCCTTGTAATATCCCTGGAGGTTGAAATTCATGCCGGGCACCCAGCCGATATCGCCGTCGACGCCGAGGATGTAGTGATCGGCTTCCTGCGACGGCTGGTCGTCGAGAATGGGAATCCAGGTCTCGAAGAGCGAGACGACGTCGTCTTCGTTCGTGATCGTGACGAGACGCTGATGCACGCGCGCGTACGACGCCTTGAGGGCCAGCGCTTCCGACACGTCGTAGCTCAGGCCTATGCGGGGTTCGAACGCGTCGGCGCTGTTCGGCGACAGCACGGAGAAAATATCGGAACGCACACCGAGTTCCAGCGAAAACGGACGGAACTGCTTCAGCTTGTACTTGAACCAGATGCCGGTCTCGCTGTTTTTGCGGGATTCGTCGCGCTTGTAGTTCGCCGAGTTGACGAAGGCGAAATGGTATTCGGGCAGCCGGAACATGAAGCCCGCGCCGTACTGGTCGCCGTTGTCGCGGAAATAGGTCACCGATCCGTTGAAGTACACGTCGTTCACTTCAGAAAGACGCGGGTTGACGAGTGAATTCGCGCGCGGCTTGAGTTCGCCCTTGAAATTGCTGAAGCTGAACGTCGTTTCGATCAGGTATTTGTTCTCCAGCACCTGGAACCAGCTCATGCCGTAGGCCGCGTTGCTCCACTGGTATTCCGGATCGAAATCCGAATCCGACCGGATGTTGTCCCCGCTGAACAGCGTGTGCAGCGAGAGCCGTCCGCTCTCTCCGGTGGAAACATTGGCGCGTCCGATGACGTCGTAGAAATCGAACGGCGTCTGCTGTCGCACGAATTTCTGCAGCACTTCGTCGAAGAAGCTCTTGCGCACCGAAAGCATCCACGATCCCTCCCAGGGCGTGGGACCTTCCACGAGGGCCTTGCCGCTCACCTGGCTCACGTTCAGTTTCCCCGAAAAACGATTCTTGTTGCCTTCGCGCGTGCGGATATTGATCACCGACGAAAGGCGGTTTCCCCACTGCGCCGGAAAGCCGCCCTTGAGAATCTCCGCTTCCTTGATGGCGTCCGCATCGAAAATCGAAAAGATGCCGAGTGCATGGAAGGGATTGTAAATCGTCATGCCGTCGAGCAGGATCAGGTTCTGATCGCCGCCGCCGCCGCGCACGTAAAACTGGCTGCTCACGTCGCTCGTGGCGACCACGCCGGGGAGAACCGCAATCGTGCGGAACAGATCGGCTTCCACCGCCTTCGGAACGATGGAAATCTCCGCCGCGGAAATCGGCTGTGTACTGATTTCGGTATCGTAGCGGATTCGGCGTTCCGCGGTGGTTTCGACGACATCCATTTCCAGCACGGCAGGCGCCAGCTGGAAATTCAGCGTCACGATTTTCCCCGGAAGCACCTCGAATTCCCTGGTCTGTGTCCCGTAGCCGATCAGCGTCGCGCGTACGCTGTGCTTGCCGGCGGGAATGTTTCCGATGAAGTAGAATCCGTTCGCATCGGTCGCGGCACCGATGCCCTGCGCGGTAATGAACACATTGACGAGAGAAAGACGTTCACCCGTCAGCGAATCCGTCACAATCCCCCTCACGCCGCCGCTGTTCTGGGCGTACATGGAGGAGGCGCAGGATAAAACAAGGATTGCGATAAAAAGGAAGGCGGTGGCGAAACGCTTCATAAGCTCTGGTCGATTTTTCGATAGTGGTGAGGTCGGCGCAGAGAAAGAAAAGCGAAATATCGTACCTTGCAGGAGGAGACCATCTCAGACACTGCCCCAATGCACTTTCAATTCAACCGGGACCATATTGCGTTTTTTTCCTCAGACCGTGCCGCCGAAATTCGTTCGGAATATCGGAGACAGACTGAAAAATACGCCGATTCGCTCAGAATACAAACGGCGCTGAGGGCACAATGGAGCGACCTCCCGACGCCGATTCTCGCCGCCTGCATGGCGCAGTTCTCCCTGCAGGACCGCGGGGCACGCAAGTGCGCGCTGCCGGCGGAGGCGCTCTATACGGGTGACGCGCTGGAGATGGCTTCGTCCGCCTCGACCGCCCGCCTGCATGCATCGCTTCTCGCCGATGCGGCGCCCGGCGCAAGCGGAAACGTATTGGAGATCGCCGCGGGTATCGGCGCGGACAGCGTCCCCCTCGCAGGAGTGTCGCGAACCCTGGTCTGCATTGAAGCAGATGCCGTGCATGCGCGCATGCTGCGGCACAACCTGGACGCAGCAGGCACGGATAACGCCGTCGTCCTCTGCGGATTTGCCGAGGATCTGACATCCGCGCTCCGCATCGACCGCTTCGATGCGGTTTTCGCCGATCCCGCACGGCGTGAACAACAGCCACCGGATGCGTCACGACGGGGAGAAGTACCCCGCAGAGCACACGGAGCGGGGTCCGGCGCGGGGACCGGCGGGTTTCGCCGCCATGTGGATATTGAAGAGTATTCCCCCCCGTTTTCTTTTTTTGAAACCCTGCCGCCCGGTCTGCCGATCCTGATCAAGATCGCCCCTGCAGCGGACGTCCCGGACGGATGGAGCGTCGCCACCGTCGCGGCGGGAGGCGAATGCAAGGAACAGCTGCTGCATCGCGGGCTGTCCCTTCCCCCGCTCTGCGCCATCAATGCCGACACCGGAGAACGGTGGTCGCCCAATCCGGATACTTCACCTATCGCCGTGGACTCGCCCGCCTGGCTGATCGAGCCCCATGCCGCGATCATCCGCACCGGTGCGGTGGCGGCCTACTGCCGCGACCAGGGCTGTGAACCGATCGATCCAATGATCGCCTATGCCTGGTCGGATTCACAGCCGGCGGAAAGCCACTGGCATCAGCGTTTTCACATTCTTCGCAGTGCGCAGTACCAGCGTAAGGAACTGCAGCGCATTGCCGATGAACTCGGTTTCGGTCCCGGGACGGAAATCAAGAAACGCGGTTTCCCGGAAACACCGGATGAAGTACGGAAGCGGCTGCGCCTGCGAGGGAAGCGCAAGGGCGTCATCATTCTTACACGACGCGGCGAGGGACACCTCATGATCTTCGCCGAAAGATGATCCTCCCCTGGAGGATGGACCTTCAGGTTCGTCCGCAGAAAAAAAAAGAGGACGAGCCTGAAGACTCATCCTCCAATGTGAAACGCTCTCCGCGGTTCTACTTTGCCGTCGCGTACTCCTCGAGGAAATACATCGTCGTTGCGAGTCCCGCGCGGAACTGGCTGATGTCGAGTTTTTCGTTGGGGGCATGCAGATTATCATCGGGCAGTCCGAAGCCGAGAAGAATGGCGTCGACACCGAGCAGCTGCTGAAAATCGGCGACCACGGGGATGGATCCGCCTTCACGCGTGTAAAACGGATCTTTCTTGTAGACCTTCTTGATGGCGGCCGCGGCGGCGCGCATTCCCGGTGAATTGAGCGGGGTCAGCGCGGCATGACCGTTGTTGTCATACAGCTTCACGTCCACCTTCACCGTGTCGGGAGCAATGCTCTTGAAGTAATCGATGAAGAGCTTGGCGATCTTGTCCGGCTGCTGATTCGCGACGAGACGCATGGACACCTTCGCATGAGCGGATGCAGGGAGCACGGTTTTCACGCCTGCGCCCGTATGACCGCCCCAGATGCCGTTGATTTCGAAGGTCGGACGCGCGCCGGTACGTTCGGTCGTGGTATACCCCTTTTCGCCGAATGTCCTGGTCGCGCCGATCGAACGGGCGTACAGCATGTCGTCATGCGGGATTTTCGCCAGTTCCGCCCGGTCTTTTTTGGTCAGCTGAACGACGTCGTCGTAGAATCCGGGAATTTTGATCTTGCTGGTTTTCGGATCCTTGCACTGGACCAGCATTTCCGCGAGAACCTGGATCGGATTCGCGACACCGCCGCCGTAGGTTCCGCTATGCTGATCGCCGGAAAGCGAGGTAACCGACACTTCCAGGTAGGTCAGTCCGCGCAGTCCATAGGTGATGCTCGGCTGCGTCTTGCCCAGCATGTTCGTATCCGCGATCAGGATGGTATCACAGGCGAGCAGCCGCTGGTTCTTCTTGACGAAAGAAGCGAGGTTGGTGCTCCCCACCTCTTCCTCACCCTCGACAATCACTTTCACGTTCACCGGTAAGTTCTTGCGGTTCTTCAGGTAAGCCTCGATCACCTTGAACAGGATGAACACCTGTCCCTTGTCGTCCGCCGTCCCGCGTGCGAACATTTTCCCGTTCTTGATGGTCATCTCGAACGGCGGAGTTTTCCATTTCTCCACCGGGTCGACCGGCTGCACGTCGTAGTGCCCGTAGATCAGCACGGTCGGGGCGTCCTTCGCGCCGAGCCACTCCCCGTACACCACAGGGTTTCCCTTGGTGGGATACTGCTTGACGTTTTTGAGCCCTGCGCCTTTCAGCTGCTTTTCCACGAACGTCGCGGTTTTCGAAATATCCTTCCGACGTGCGGGGTCTGCGCTGATGCTCGGAATGGCGATGAATTCCGTCAGTTCCTTGAGATACCGTGCCTCATTTGCCTTGAAATAATCGAGGAGTTCTTTCATGCGACGGTCTCCGTCTTTTATGGATGAAGTCTGGTTAAATCGTACCCGAATTGCAGAATATACAAAAAAAAGCGTCCCACGTACAGAAAACGGGGACGCAATGGGGAGAAAACGGCCCGCTCCAACGAATCAGAACGGTTTGACGGCGATTTCGAGGATGACAGGGATCGAGATTCCAGTGGTACAGCGGTAGTTTTTGGTAGGTCCACCGTTCTCATCGCGCGCTTCCAGCCCTTCTGCCTTCACGATGCGATAGTAGTACGGCCAGTAGTATGCGCTGAGACGGATACGGCGATGGAACGACCAGTTCACTCCCGCTACGATCCCGATGCGCAATCCTCCGCTCCCGAGCGAGGCTCGCCTGACAGAGGCTGCCACCCCCTGTTCGCCCGGAACGTTGAAGGTCATTTCACAGGTGCCGCCCAGGCGCGTACTGAAACCGGAGACCTCATCCGTTGAATAGACACTACCGAGACGAAGAAGGATGGTGGAAAACGGCCAGGCCAGCGGGAGTTGCTCTGCATCGTCCAAAATCCCAAGATCCCAGAAGTTGCCGAAATTTCCGTCCCGGTACCCGAGCATCGCCTGGATTTCCAGGTTGTCGGAGACAGGCACGAGCAATGCCATGGCGTTCAGCGAGAACATCGATTGGATGCTTCTTCCCGAAGCCCTGAATCCGATCGATCGGTTCTGTTGGAACGTTTCCGACGAGGATATCCCTGTCTCCTGACTATAGGACTGCTGAGAAGTAATCAGGACACCGGTAAGCATCAGAATAATCAGACATCGTTTCATAACCGCACCCCGAGCGTCAGTGAACCGGCGGTTCGGAAACGCCAATCCTTCCAGGCTGAAATTCGAAAGAACCGCCGGTCTGTAAACTTCGATGACCAGTACATGCTCTCCCCTGTTAAACGGTATGCATAGCCGGCGCCAGCAGTGAATCCGATCTGAAGACGGTGATTATAAATCCCTTCATCATTGGAGAAATAATGGAATCCGTTTTTATCGGAGAAAGCGGACGCCTCGCGGGAAGAATAAAGAATGGAGTACCCGAGAAGGGGCCCAGCTGTAAAGCAGAATTCCTCTTCAGTCGTTAGCACCCAGTAGGGCGCAGCAATGATGCCGATGTCTATTCCGGTTGACTTTACATCACCCGAAATAATTTCTCCGTTTTCATATTGATCGATACTCCGTCGGTTATCACGTGTAACTATTGGAACGATGACCACAGGGATGTGAAACGTGGATGAGGGAGAAAAAAGCACTCCGATACCGCCCTGTATGTCGTTTATCGACAACGTCGTGGCTTCGAACAGCAGTGCTGGCCGGTCATTGCCCAGATAGTGTTCAAGCGCGCTGGGTGCTTCCTGCGCCCCCGCTCTCGCGGAGAGAATGAGTAATGCCGCGAGTATGCAATGCCAGGTTCGCATTATAAAACCTCGGCCTCGAGTGTGAATTCGAAGTTCTCCACCATGCGCCTCATCACAGACGGATAATAAGGCCGAGCCGGGCGGAAGTCATGAGGCTCCAGGATGACAGTTCCGAGGTCCCGTACTGCAGACGATTCTCGGATTCATCAAATTGATACGCCCCTCCGAAAAGATATTCGGCGTGGAGCGCGATCGACGGTGAGAGCGCGAATCCCGCGCCGAAAGCCCCGCGCAGGCTCAGTATGTGGCTCGTCGTTGTCCAATCCCCCTGCACGGTCCCTCTGCGGATCGATTCATGATCCTCCGTGCGGAATTCATACCCGAATTCAGGTCCCGCAGTGACACAGAAATTTCGCCTCCGATACAAGACCCAGATTGGACCGCCTGCTATGCCGACACCCAGTGTCGTCCTGTTCTCCTCCGGCGGACCATAGATCGTATCCGACGAAGAATTGACGGAACCCGAGAATTTCGGTGCGAGGGAGAAACGCCAGTGCATATCCTCCGAAACGGAAAACATCATGCCCACTCCCCCGTTCCAGCTCTGCAGCGATAATTCGCTCACCTGGAAAAGCAGCGCGGGGGAATCGTCGGCAAGAAAGGCCTTCAGGTTCTCCTCCTCCTGCGCGTGCGCGGCGGCGGGCAATAACATGAGGAGCGAAACGATGAGCAGCCATCGACCCGTGTTTCCCATACGACTCCTCCGAGAAGATAATAATGGAAGAAATTCCCACCGGAATGTAGGAATAATTTGGGAAATGCAACAGTAACACCCTTCCAGGGCGTTTGGGAGGTGGTCCCGGCGTCCCCTTCTTTCGCTCCCTTCCTATCGCTATCTTACGTTCTTGTATCAGCTATCAGCAATCAGCCATTCCTCATGGTATTATTCTCGGCGACCAACCTCAGCAAGACCTTTCACGACCACCCCCTCTTCACCGATGTTTCGTTCGGCATGGAGGAGGGTGAGCGCGTGGGGATCATCGGACGTAACGGTGCAGGGAAAACCACGTTGCTGCGGATCATCGCCGGACTGGAATCGCCCGATACGGGCGAGGTCGCGGCGAACAGCGCTTTCGCGTTCGAGTATCTCGAACAGCTGCCTGCGTTCGAGCGCGAACAGCAGGTGCTCGATGCCGTGATGGACGGCAGACGCGAGGTGCGCGAACTCCTCGATCGGCATGCGGAACTGTGCACACTGGTCGCCCGGAGTCATGAGGCCGCGCTGCAGCGCGAACTCGACGACGTGACCGCACGCATCGACCACGCCGGGGGATGGAACCTCGAGAGCGAGGCGCGCATCATCCTGCAGAAACTCGGGGTCCCCCTGTTCGACGCGGACGTGCGCCGGCTCTCCGGCGGACAGCGCAAGCGTGTCGCCCTCGCACGCGCCCTTCTTCGCGATCCGGATCTGCTCATCCTCGACGAACCGACGAACCATCTTGACGCGGATTCGGTGCAGTGGCTGCAGGATCGCCTGCAGAAATCGAACAAGGCCCTCCTGCTCATCACGCACGACCGCTATTTCCTCGATGCCGTCGTGAATCGCATCGTGGAGATGGAACAGCAGCAGCTGATCGGCTTCCCGGGGAATTACGAGGAATACCTCGAACGCAAGGAAGCCATGATCGCCGCGCAGGAAGCCGAGGCCGACCGAAACCGCTCGCGCCTGCGGCAGGAACTCGCCTGGCTGCAGCGCGGCGCACGCGCACGGCGCACGAAACAGAAAAGCCGCGTCGACTGGATCAGAGAGATCCAGGCCGCACCGCGTCCGGTGGTCATCAAGGACGTACAGATCGAGGTCGGGAATTCCTTTCTCGGCAGCAAGGTCATCGAAGCGGTCAATATCAGCAAGTCCGTCGGCGGCAAGCTGCTGTTCGAGCACTTCACCCACCGCTCCACGGCCGGCGAACGCATCGGCATCATCGGTCCCAACGGCTGCGGAAAGTCCACTCTTCTCAACGTTCTCTGCGGCGATCTCGAATCCGATACCGGCAGCGTGAAAATCGGCACATCGGTGAACATCGGGTACTTCCGACAGGAGAACAACGACTTCGATCCGAGCAAGAGCGTGATCGCGACGCTGCGCGAGGTGGCGGAGTACATCGACACCGGCGTGGGACGCGACCGCTACCTCTCTGCCTCCGACATGCTCAAGCGCTTTCATTTTCCGCACAAGAAACAGGGCGCGCTCATGGGCACGCTCTCCGGCGGCGAACGCCGGCGCCTCGCCCTGCTGATGGTGCTGATGAAAAACCCGAACGTGCTGTTTCTCGACGAACCCACCAACGACTTCGACATACAGACGCTGAATGCGCTGGAGGAATACCTGACGCATTTCCAGGGCTTCCTCGTGGTCGTTTCGCACGACCGCATGTTTCTCGATCGCACGGTGGATTTCATCTACTCCTTCGACGGCGAGGGAAAAGTCAGACAGTATCCCGGGAATTACTCGGCGTACCTGGAGCGGAAGGAAGCGGAAGAAGGAAACAAGGCAGGTGACGGGGCTGAAGGAAAGAAGGGGAAAAGCAGCGAAGCTGACGCTGCCGCAGCGGAACGAAGAAGCCGCAATGCGAAAAAACTGACATGGAAGGAAGAACGCGAGTATTCGCAGCTCGAGGGAGACATCGCGACGCTCGAAGAAGAGAAAGCGGCACTGAGCGTCACACTCAACGACGCCGCCACGGAATATTCAGTTCTCGCCGAACTCGGGCAGCGCATCCACGATATCGATGCGCGCATCGGCGAACTCTCCGACCGCTGGCTCGAACTCGCAGCCAAACTCGAAGAGTAAAAAACGGAACACGAAGACCCGAAGACACAAGTTTGTATCTCAGTGCCTTTGTGTTCCCACGCTTTCTTGTTCTCGCGGTTTTTCTTACTGGGACTGGCTAGAAAGGCGCGCGATTTCAGCGAGGATGGCCTTGCAGGCGGGGTCAGACTCAAACCGTTTCATGAGGCTGGCGACGGACTCGACGATGAAATTGAGCCGCTTCTCCAGCACCGGGTTGTTCATGTACTGATCGATCGCCTTTTCGAAGGCTTTCGATCCGGCATAGTTCGGGTCCAGCTTGCCGGAAAACTCCAGGTCGAGCTGCTGCATCGATCGCGCGAACCTGTTCTGGATGTTCATGTACTCCTTGAGCGCCGCGGCCGCCTCGTTCCCGTCCGTGATCGTGTTGGCTTTTTCCGCCCACTTGTACTGTGCGTCGTAGTACGGGATCTGCAGGGCAACCGAACGCCGGAAGATCTGCGCCTCGATCTCGGTAAGCTGCGACAGATCCGGGAGGGCGTCGTCAGGCACCTCGACGGGATTGATCGCATTCGGCTGATTTTCTGCAAGGGGAATGTTCACCTTCTGCCGCGCGGTCGGATCGGGTTCCGGCCTCTTCTCCCCTCCGCAGGCGGAGAGCAGGAGCACGGCGGTGAGCAGGATGAGTATCGGCGGACGGGTACGTTTCACGTGTATCCTCATTGAAATTCGGTTCATCGTAATAAATAACGGCAGAACCCCGAGAAATCCAATCCAATTGCGCACGCAGCGGCGGGCATCACGACTCCGCACTGATACAAAAAACGCTCCCGCGTTCGCGGGAGCGAGTCTTACATCCAACGTCCTATGTCCAATGTCACAGCCCTGAAGGCGGCGCCTACGACTGATCTTCGAGTTTCTTCGTGGCTGCGATGATTTCGTCTTTCTTGAAATTGCTGAGAATGTTGACGCCGGTGGCGTTTTCGATAATCTCGTTCAGTGAAATCACTGCATTCGGCAGCTGCCCCATCAAGCCGGACACACTCTTGCCATTGCCGCTGTCGATGACGCTGATCTTGTCGATGTTCAGCTTGCCCACGGTCCCGACGAGCTGATTGATAATCTCCGGGAGCATGTTCAGGACAAACACCTTTTCTCCCTCGCCCTCGGCAGACTTGTACGTCGCGATCATCTGATTGAGGATATTCACGTTTGCCAGACCGTTCTCGACGATTTTGGCTGCGTCACCCTTCGCCTCGAGTTCCATGGCCTCCTTCCGGGCACGGGCAGGCTCGATGACGTCGGCGCTCAGACGCTTCTTCTGGAGTTCGATGCGCTCCTTTTCCACCTCCTGTTCGTACACCACGCGCGCCTTTTCACCGGCGACCTCCGCTTCCTTCTCCTTGATGATGGCTTCGCGTTCGAGCTCCGCCTTTTTGATGCGCAGCGCGTTGTTTTCCGTTTCCACATCCTGCTGGGCGCGGGCCCGGTTGACGTTCACCATGCGGTCGGCTTCGATCTGCGCACTGAGGATTTCCTTTTTCGCATTTGCCTGCGCGATTTCCGCGAGGCGCTGTGCCTCGGCTTCGGCCTGTTCCGCCTCGGATTTACGCTCCGCTTCCGCCTGGCGGGCATGCGAGAGCACTTCCGCGGTCTTGCGGCGTCCGATGGAATCGAGATAGCCGGCGTCATCCGACACATTCTGGATTTTCAGTGTATCGAGCTGCAGGCCGAGCGCCTTGAGATCGTTGTCCGCCTCCTCGATGAGGCTGCCGGCGAACTTCAGGCGGTCGTCGTTGACTTCTTCCGGCGTCAGCGTCGCGAGCACGCCGCGCAGGTTTCCCTCGAGGGTATCCTTGGCGATCTCGTGGATCTGTCCCATCGATTTGCCGAGGAAGCGTTCGACCGCGTTGCCGAAGGTCGGCTCACTGCTGTCGACCTTGATGTTCGCGATCGCCTCGACTTTGAGGGGAATTCCTCCCTTCGAGTACGCATTCATCACGCTGAGGTCCAGGGGAATGGTTTCCAGCGACATGCGGGCGGCTTTCTCGATCAGGGGCACGCGCATTGCGCGTCCGCCGCGGATCAGCCGGTACCCGACCATGTTGCCGTCAGGCATGCGGCGCTTGCGTCCGGAAAGGACGATGACTTCGTTCGGATGGCAGATAAGCAGCAGGCGGCTGATCGCCACCATGATGACAATGACCGCGAAGAGCGCCACGCCGAAAATCGTGACGATGAATTCTTCCATGATGGTACCCTCACTTTATTGGAAAGAAGCTCAAGATTCGATCTGGAACGCGGAGCGCAGCCAGACGCGCGCCGATCCGTTGAAACGGTAATAAGGATCGAACACTCT
This sequence comes from Bacteroidota bacterium, assembly GCA_003246455.1. Taxonomy (GTDB): domain Bacteria; phylum Bacteroidota; class Ignavibacteria; order SZUA-365; family SZUA-365; genus SZUA-365. The sequence goes on along the minus strand of QKAF01000055.1, from coordinate 38,272 downwards.
TCTGATACACCCGCCGAGACGGATTATTCAGCGGCTGTCCGTCATCGCGTGTTCGAGAGAAAATCCGCACGATCGACGTAGGCGACATCCCTGTCCATGGCCACGATAAAGACGTCTTCGTTGGGAGCAAGCTCTTCCGCCTCCGAATCTTCATGCAGCAGCGCCAGCATCTCCACGATCTGTCCGCTGGTCACGACGCGGATCTTCCCCTTGCGCTCCTTGGTCGGCGGCAGAGACACCCTCGCCGGATGCCCGATGAGCGTCGCCACATGCAGCGCCTGGCCGCTTTCCGAACTCCGGAGATAGCGCATGAATCGGTGCCCGACGAATCCGGCGAACAGCCCCATGCCGATCGAGGATCCGAGGGCGACGCCGAAGGACATGTCGAGCCAGGTCAGCAGGCTCCCGGTCAGACCGAAAAACGTGGTCGTATATACGAAATTGCGAAAACTGAGATATTCGAAGGCAGAATGGACGGTCGGCGCTTCACCGCCGGCCGGACTGGAATGCATGGAGATAATTGCGGGGTGATCCGCATCGACGTGCGCTTCCGCGGGGAGAGCTCCCACCGTGTCGGCGTGAATTTCCATTGCCTGGTCGACGACGAGGTCGGCATCCGCCGCCAGATCGGCGTCCCCACCGAAATCCGCATCGCCCCCCAGGTCGGCGTCACCCCCGAAGTCCGCATCGCCCTGCAGATCGATCGTGTGGTCTGCCGCAAAGTCGCCGTGCACATCAAGTGCCGCATCCGAGCCGAAATCGCCATGCGCGTCGAGGCCGTGGTCCATGTCGGAATCAGCGTCCCCGCCCGCAAAGAGGGAAATCGTCAGCAGCACCCCGCCGAAGACCAGACAGGCCAGATACAACGTCAGCATCACCCGCTCCTGTGCCGTGAAAGGATGTATTACAAGTTCATTACAATCAGACTCGGGGGTATTCTGTCGGGTAAAATGTACGTAAATTCTTCCTCATTGTTCGAAAATTTTTTTTCATGAAAACTTGATTTTTACTGCATCTTTTTAAGAAAGTACTTAAGTTAAAGGTAGTAGTCTCTTTGATAGCAACAGGTTAAGAGGTTGATTATGCCATCGTCCGTTACTTCGAGACCTTTTGCCCTGCTGACGATGCCGCTGGTGGCGATGCTGTTTCTGTTCATGACGGGACAGCAGGTCGTCCAGGCACAGAACATCACGACTGTGCTGACGGTATTCGACAATGTGGGCAACAGCACCGACCTGCGCATCGGAATCAATTCCGCCGCGTCGGATGCCATCGACGCCTCGCTGGGCGAGGTGGAGCTCCCTCCACTCGTTCCCGCAACGTTTGACGCGCGTCTGATCGACAATGACTTCCGTTCGCCATCGCTGCTGGGGAACGGTGTTCACAAGGATCTTCGCGGTATTTTCACCGCACCGCCGATTTCCCAGACTTTCGAAGTACTGGCCCGCCGGGATCCCGGGGCGAGCAATACCTGGATGCGCTGGAGCCTTCCGCTCGCGACGGGGATATCCAGCATGCGCCTGGTCTCCTACCCGAATCCGGCAGTCCTGGACCTGGACATGAGCACGCTCGCGCAGGTCGAACTGCCGGCCGGCACCAATAAATACATGATTGAGGTCACCTACGGGGATCCTCCTCCGACGCGGTACACCCTGAACGTGGAGGTCAATCCTCCGGGAACGGGTCAGGTGATCCGTCTGCCGTTTCAGCCGGACTACGCGCCGGGACAGGGCGTCGCCCTGATCGCGCTGAATCTGCCCGCCCCTGACACCTGCTACCGCTTCTCACACTGGTCCGGCGACGCTTCGGGCACCAACAATGTGCTGAACGTGAGCATGACCAGGAACAAAGACATCACGGCGAACTACGCCCCGCGGAAATTCCCGGTCGCCACGACGGAACTCGACACGTTCGTGGTCAACCTGAATCCGCCCGATGCCCAGTGGCTCTACATCACTCCGTCCGCCCTCGCCTGCAATGACTGGACGGTCTCGGCCACCGTGCCCTGGCTGCGCCTTTCGAAAAACGGCTCGTCCGGCATCGATTCGCTCGAAGTCGACGTCGTCACTTCGGCCATCCCCTGCCCGGGAACGCACGCCGGCACCATCGAGCTGCGTTCGCCGTTCCATGATCCCGAACTGATCGAGATTCCGGTTATCCTGCGCATCGGACGCACCACGCTGACCGCCAGAGTGGACGGCGTTCCCTCCATCCTCAGCTGCCAGAAAAAAGCCGCGGAACTGATCACAGTCACCCTGTTCAACGACGGACTGAACGCGGTGGACTTCGGAACAGCTCCCGACCTGGGCGATGGATTCATTCTCAAGAATCCGAACATTTTCCCGCTCACGCTCCCGGCGCGGGACAGCGTCAAGATGTACGTGGAATTCGCACCGCTCGACGAACAGCGCGGAACGATTATTGAAAACATCATTCTCTCCGCGGATAACTGCGGTCAGGAAATCCTTTTCAAGCTCGAGGCATCACGCGTGGCCCCGACGGTCACAGCCGACGCGTTCGAACTGGATTTCGGACTGATCAATTCCTGCGATGTGGATCCGCTGCCGCGGCGCAGTGTAATCCTGACCAACGCCTACTCCCAGCCGGCGGCGCTCCGTTACGTTGTGCCTTCCGGATTCACACTCGTTTCGGCACCGACCAGCATTCCCGCCGGCGATACCGCGACAGTCACGATCGAACCCGCGCGGAACGGCGCGGCGTCATTCAGTGCCACGCTCGGCATCGACGCCGACTTCGGCATCTGCAAGGAGACGTTCTCGATCGATCTGTTCGGCGAGAGGCAGGATCCGTCCTTCTACGCCGAGGCCGTCGAGACTCCCGGCATGCTTCCGCCACAGCTCTTCGACACCACGTGCGTGGGATCGTATTCGGCAGCGAAAACCATCCGCCTCGTCAATGACGGGACGGCTGAGCTGACAATGACCATCGCCGTGGCACCGCCTTTCGAGATCGACGCGTTCAGCAATACGTTCCCGCTCGCGCCGGGCGCCGACCGCATCGTTTCGATTCGCTTCCACCCTGTCGCCAGCGGCACGTTTGAAGAAACGCTGACCATCAGCAGCAATCTCTGCGCGATGGAAGCCAGCGTCGACCTCCGCGGAAGCACATTCAGCCAGCAGATCCTGACCTCGGCCCTGTTACCGACGCATCTGACACTCGCCGATTGCGAGGCGAACGGCAGGATGCTCCTGACGGTGACCAACACCGGCACCGAGCCCGTGCGATTTGATGACCTTCCGTCGCTTCCCAACGGATTCGAGTGGGATGCGGCCGTGACACTCCCGATCATCATCAATCCCGATCCCACGAGCCCGTTCGAAGCGTTCATCGTCTTCGCTCCCGAACTCGGGGATGGCGGTTCCTTCGGAGGCAGCGTCCAGTGGTTCGGCAAACCGTGCGGCTCTACGGTGTATTTCACCGTTTCGGGCGAACGCATTCTTCCGCAGGTGAATATCACTCCGCAGGCGGTTGACTTCGGACAGATCATATCCTGCAGCAGTGGGGACGTCGGTCCGAACCGCGTGATCACGATTGAAAACAACAGCCCGCTTCCCATCACGCTCAACGCCATCGCCGCCGCGTCGAAATACGAGCTGCGGCTGGGCGCGATGCCTTTCCCGACACAGGGCGTGCAGATTGCGGCGAACAGCTCGCGCGAACTCGATATCATTGCGCTTGCCGGTGACGGCGGTGCATTCAATGACACGCTCATGCTCACCATCATCGCCGGTACCGGCGGCACCTGCCGCGAAGACATCCCTGTCGTGCTCACGGGCGAGCGGTACGAACCCCGGTTCCTGGTGCGCGAGAACGGCTACAGCACAAACTTCGGCGATGTCTGCGTCAACGGCAGCCAGATACGCGGCTACGTTCTCGAGAACGTCGGAGACCGCCGTCTGACGGTGACGTCTTCCGGATTCACCCCGCTTTCGCCTTTCCAGCTGCTTGCGCAGCCGTTCAAGATCACGCTGGAACCGGGTGCATATCGTGAATTCCCGATCCGCTACAATCCTCTTCAGGTCGGACAGGATGTTGCGACGATCTTCTTCCAGTCGGACGTCTGCAGCGACACGGTATCCTTTACCGTGCGCGGACGCGGCGTACAGCCGACGTTTGACGTGACGGCGATCGTCCCTGATACGCCGATCGAAGTTCTTACCTGTGAAAACAGCACGTCGCGACAGATCCGAGCGACGGTCAGCAACACCGGTTCCACCCCCGTGCGCGTCGTCGACGGCAGCCTGCTTCCGGAAGGGTTCGCGTACGATCCGCCCGAGCAGTTCCCCTTCACGATGCAGCCCGGTCAGTCGCGCGACGTCCTCGTCCGCTTCAACGGAACCGAACCCGGCAATTACAGCGGGTTGGTCAACCTTATCGGTGAGCCGTGCGATATCAGTGCCAGCTTCCCGGTCCAGGCCACCGTGCTGAGCACCGGGTATGCGGTCACGCCGGAAACGATCGACTTCGGAATGATCACCATCTGTCCGGGCGGCGCCGTGCGTCCCGCGGATACGGAGAAGCTCCGGCAGTCGCTGACTTTCCTCAACACCGGGGACATCGCGCAGTCCATTACCGTCAGCATCAAACCGGCAAACACGCCGCTGACGGTTCTTTCGCCCCTGACCTGGCCGACGATGGTTCCGGCGGGAATGGCCCAGGAAATCAGCCTTGCGCTCAATCCCCCGTTCGACGAAACGGAATCCGGCTTCAACGGCGTCATCGAGGTCACGGTCATCCGCGACCAGCGCTGCGCCCCCGAAACGCGGAGCATACCGTTTACCGGTTCGCTCAACCGCATGAACTACGCGTTTACGCGTGACACCATCCGCGCCGCGGTCAGCTGTATCACCGAACCGGTCGAAATGACCGCCGAACTGGTGAATATGAGCGCGACGCCGATGCAGCTCGGCCTGCGTATCGGCGGTTCATCCGCTTTCGCGCTCATGGCGGGGCAGAACCAGATGATGCTTCAGCCGCATGAACGCCGTGCGGTCCGCGTGCAGTACACTCCCGTAAATGGCGAGCCGAATACGGCCATGCTCTTTGCCACGGAAGCGATCTGCCGCAGTGAAATCGCTGCCGTGCTTACGGTGGATTACACGCAGCCTCAGATTGCCCTCTCGTGCGACGAGAACGGCGGCACCCCGCCGCAGGTCAGCGCCCGTCCGGGCGACATGGTGGAAATCCCTGTCTATCTTCTCGAAGCGCTCGACTGCGAAGTTCCGGGATCGACGCTCAGTTTCGAACTGAACTTCGACCGGCAGGCCCTCACGCCCGACCGCGTGATTTCCGCGCAGGGAACGGCGACCTTCACGCGTCCCTCTCCCGACAAGCTGATCCTGACGGTGACGGGAGCCCGCTTCAACCGGGGCGAACTCCTGCGCATGGTCATGGAGGTGCTCGTCGGCCGCGACAACTCCACCGAGTGGACCGTGAGCGGTGCAGTGATGAACCCGCCGATCGCGCTCGTCGTGACGGATGCCGCGTGCACCGGCACGGTCAACGTGCGTCCGCGCAACGGCGTGACGACGCTGGCCGACCTCGGCATCACATCGCTGAATCCGCCGAGGCCGAACGTTCTCGACGGAAAGAGCGGCCGCACCACCCAGGTGACGTTCACGCTCAAGCAGGACGGCTTCGTGGAACTGAAGGTCTACGACATGCTCGGCGTCGAAGCGGACGTGCTTCAGTCGGGAATGATGAAGCGTGGTCCTCACAGCCTGCAGTTCGCGACCAACCGTCTGCGTCCCGGCATCTACTTCATCGTGATGACCACGGGCACGACGCGCAGCACCCAGAAACTCATCGTAGCCAACTAAGGAGCTGACCTATGAAACGCATCAGCATTTTCCTTCTTCTCGCACTGACGCTCGTCGGCATGCAGTCTGCGCATGCGCAGGGTCTCCGAGTTGGCGACCGGGCCTGGTACACGGCGCGCGGCGGCCTGTTCGTGGGACTCAATCAGAGTTTCCACAAAGGCAGTGTTCCCCTGCTGCCTTCTGCCGACAACGCGTTTTTCGCCAACGGCAACAGCAGCAATTTCATTTTCGGTGTTCACGGTGAAAAGGCTGTCACCCGCTTCGTGGTGCTCGGTCTTCGGCTGACGTTCGACCAGATGTCCGGGACCATAGACGGACGCTATACCGAACCGTTCCGCATCGCCGACGGCCAGGGCAATCCCTGGGACGTCGTGCGTGATCAGGCCGTGGATTACACGCTCCAGTATCTCTCACTCGGGGGATACGGGAAAGTCTACCCGATGAGCGGTCCGGGGCTCTTCATCTCCGGCGGTATGAGCATCGGCGCCCTGATGAAGCACGATTATGCGCACACCGCCACAATCGTCGAACCGGAATGGGCGGCCGGCAGCCAGGCGCTTGAGCAGTCCGGAGTCATCGACGATGCGAATGGCATCCGCTATGCCGCATCCGTCGGTCTCGGATACGATTTCTACTTCCGTTACGGCTTCCTCACCCCGCAGGTCATGTACGAGTTCGGCCTGAACAAGGTGGTGGATGCTCCGTACACGGAATCGTGGAAAATAAACAATGTCCGCGCCGTCCTGGATCTGACCTTCCCCATCCCCTGATACCGTCATTCACGTAGTATGTTGAACGAGAACGCCCCGCTCTGCGGGGCGTTCTCGTTCGCAATAGGCAGTAGGCTTTAGGCCCGACGTGACGGAGCATCTGGCTCTATCCCGAGCGATTCGTAAAATCGGAACAGTTTCCTTTTCAATGACTGCTGCAGCAGATCCATTTCACGCGCCTGCGTTTCCTCGATAAAACCCAGATCAACAGCCAGCAGCAGCAGGTACTCCACCTCTGAAAGCGATCCGATCGCCTGCGTCAGGAAATGTGCGAAATCGCGGTTTGTCCTGCGCCCGGCTCCTTCCGCAATGTTTGCCCCGACCGAGACTGACGCCCGCCGCAGCTGCTGACAAAGTGCGTACCGCTCGTCCGCCGGGAACTGCGGGAGGAGATTATAAATCGCGACCGTCAGCTGACGTGACAGTCTCGTGACAGTGAATTTTCTGAAATCACGCATCATGTTCTCCCTGGATGGTATTTCTGATAGTTCAATGTGGGTCAATTACGCCCGGGAAGCAATGCAGTTTCCCGAGCCCCACGCGCATCGGTCCCGCGCCTACAGCCTACAGCCTACAGCCTACAGCCTACAGCGTGCTGCGCGCTTGCGCGCAGCACTACATCTTCCTCCGGACCACCGTCTCGTTCCCCACCTTGTCCTTCACGCTGACGCTGAACTCTCCGCGGCCGACGGATTTGTACACATCGTAGGGAAGCACGAGAAGACCGCGGCGCTCGTCGAACTCGAGAGGGACGATCTCCTTGTCGATGCGTGCCACGACGGTCTCCCAGTCCACCCCGGCGATGCTGTCGCTGATGGCGATGCGTACCGGCTCGCGGCTGCGGTTCGCGATGTCGACCATCACGGTGGGACCCTCACTGTCTTCTGCGAGCGAAAACGTGCCGAGATAGCGTCCGATGCGCGCCCCGACCGAATGGGGCAGCTGCACATCCGAATATTTTTTTATCGGCCGTGGCGCCACGACCACGGGATGTTTCATACCGGGATCCGGGGTAATGCTGACCAGGGGACGCCCGGCGAGCGGCATTTCTTCAGGACCGACGGTGTACGCGACAGCGGTGTCCGTCCCGGTTTTATCGACCGTGAGCAGCATGTCCCGATAAACATCCGCCGGGGAAAAACTCATCACAAAACGACCGTCCTTCGACCGCAGCTGCCCGCCCAGCGTCGCGCTGATGTGATATGCGCGCAGTTCATCGGTCCACTCGATTTCCTTTTCCCCCATCCTGTACCGTACGACGACGCGTGCATCTCCCCCGAATCCCGGCCATGCGGTAAGCACGGCGCGGTATTCGCTGGCGGAAACCGGCATGACCGTTCCCGCTTCCTCGCGATCGCCCTGTACGAGAAATACCGAGGGCGGATCGGTGAAAGGCGCTGCCGTTTTCAGATCATACACGATCTGATCGTAGATCACTTCCCGACGGTGATACAGACGGCCGGCGGAACCGTGAAGGGGTCCGGGGGTCCAGGTCGCGTGTTCCTTGCGGTTTCCGAATGCATCAACGGTGACCGCCCGCACGGTCGTCCCGCGGTACTGCTTGAGGTCGACGCGCACGCCCGAGGCGGCCTCCTCTCCTTTCCACTGACGCGCGGGCGTCCACCCCTTTGCACCCTGCTCTTCGAGAACGAGCTGTGCCGTCCCTCCGGTCGTCTTGAGCTGCAGGTCGCTGCCTTCCCGCGTGCTGGCCAGACGCACGTCGGAGGCGATCATTACCGTAAAGGCCAGTGTCGACGTATTGCCCGCGAGGTCCTTCGCAACGATGCGCACTTTTTTCTCCCCGGCACCAAAATGCGCTGCGGAAAACACCCCGGCTTCCGCGTCTCTCGGCCAGTAAGTTTCGAGCAGATTCCCTTCCTCGCGGAAGAGTTTGCGGAACTCGCCCTTTTTCTCGCGCATCAACGCATGGTCCCGGTCGATGCGGATGTGGAAGCCGAGGGAATCCTGGATCCGATTCGACACGGCGCTGAACACTTCCTTCCCGTCGACGAACATCGCGATGCGATACGGCGTCGGATAGTCGGACGCGCCTTCTGCGCGATCATGTGCACGCAGCATGACCCCGATGCGTCCGCGAAGAACGGATATTCCCGGGATTTTCCAGGCATCCCCCGCACCGCTGGTATTGAACAGCCGCTGATCGTACTTCCCGTCAACGCTGCTCGAGGCATCGAGCGGCACGAGAATCAACTGTCGGATTTCGGGCGGGAGGGAATCCACCGGACGCAGGTGCCGCGACAGGCCGGGGTTCACCGGATTGAATGAAGGGTCACGCACTTCGAAATGCAGGTGCGCAGGTCCCGCGCCTGTGGCGCCGGTGAAAGCGATGACTTCCCCTTTCTTCACGCGGACGGTGTCCTTCCTGAATTCCACGTACCCGTAGGAGTGCTTCCCCCTGACGAGCTGACTGCGGAACGCATCCAGGACTTTCGTGCTGTAATGATCGAGATGCGCGTAGCAGGTATAGTAGCCGTCGACATGGCGGAGCACGAGGAACCATCCGTAGCCGCCCGGCTCGAAGTATGCGGCGTGCAGCCAGCCGTCCCGCGCAGCGTAGACGTCATAGCCCGTCCGGCCGCCGGTACTTACGTCGATGCCCGCATGGAAATGAGTCGACCGGAACTCCGCGAAATCGGATGTCCGTTTCGTCCCGGCATCGGTCGGCCAGAGGTAGTCGTCCCAGTTCGTGGAATGCGGATCGTACCGCTCAGGCTGCTGCTTCTCGAGGGGATCCTTGCCGGGGCCTCCCGGGGCGCCCGCGAGACCGCCATGGATCAGGTAGCCCGCGGCTCCGAAGAAAACGATGAGAATGGAAATGAAGAGAAGTCGCACCACGCTGTATCCGCCTCCCTATGCGCTTTTCACGGTAAACGTGGCCCGGAGTTCGCCCATGGCCAGATCCAGCCGGTCTGCCGGAGCGAGCGCTGCGACGCCATGCGGGGTGCCGGTATAAATCAGGTCGCCGGGCTCGAGCGTGACGATGCTGCTGATGAACGCAACGATACGGGGAACCGAAAAAATCATCAGCGAGGTATCCCCCTGCTGCCGAAGCTCTCCGTTGACATGCAGGCTGAATTCCAGCGCACCGAGATCCTGGAAATGCTGCGTCGGAAGGAAATCGGAAACGCAGGCGGCCGTTTCGAAGCCCTTCGAAACGGTCCACGGCAGTCCTTTTTCGCGCAGCGCCGTCTGGGTGTCGCGCGCGGTGAGATCGAGCCCGATGGCGATGCCGGCAATATGATGCAGGGCGTGATCCTCGGAAACATTGCGTCCCTCGCGGCCGACCAGAAGCACGAGTTCCGTTTCATGATGGACGTCACTGCTGAAGGCGGGGAGCTCGATTTCCCGGTGCTGCGTGATGAGCGAAGCCGCGGGCTTGAGGAACAGCACGGGTTCGGCGTTCACCTCGTTTTCAAGCTCCTGGATATGCTTGATATAATTGCGGCCGATACAATAGATCGTGCCGACGTCCACATGCACGTTGTCGGGGAGAAGATTGATCTGGGGCATAAGTTGGCTCGTGTTGTACTCAGAATGGAAAATACGAATATCCCGGTGGATACCATGAAGGGCCGCGCAGATTTACACCGCGTCGCAGAAGTATTGCCTTGCGTGCGGAACGGAAAAGGGCGCCCCGAAGGGCGCCCTTTCTCATGGAAGATATTCTCGAAAGTCCGTGTAATCCGAGCTTCCCGGAAAAAGATCGGAGTACGGGATCACGTACCGGCGCTGTAGTCGTCCATGTAGGCTTTCTGCTCAGCGGTCAGGCGATCGATTTTCTTGCCCATGGTCTGCAGTTTGACGCGGGCGATATCCTGGTCCTGCTCGACGGGAATGTCATGCACGCTGATATCGAGACGCTTGCCCTTCTTCGCGAGTTCCGCGATACGGAGCTGCGAAAGGAACTGGTTTGCGAAGGACATATCCATCACTTCCGAAGGATGGCCTTCGGCGGCGGCGAGGTTCACCAGGCGTCCCTGCGCGAGCAGATAGAGGCGGTTGCCGCTTTTCTTGATGATGTATTCTTCGTTGTTGGCGCGGACGGTACGCTTGCTCTTCGCAACTTTCTCGAGCTCGGGAATATTGATCTCGCAGTCGTAATGACCGGTGTTGCAGACGATGGCGCCGTCTTTCATCGCGAGGAAATGCTTCTCGCGGATGACGTCTTTGACGCCGGTCGCGGTGATGAACACGTCACCGACCTTCGCGGCCTGGTCCATGGTCATGACTTCGTGGCCTTCCAGCGTCGCCTTGAGGGCGGCGGTCGGTTTGATTTCCGTCACGATGGTGTTGGCGCCGAGTCCCTTGACGCGGTCGGCGACACCCTTGCCGCAGTGACCGAAGCCCGCGACGACGACGTTCTTGCCGGCGAAGAGGATGCTCGTGGCGCGGAGGATACCGTCGAGGGTGGACTGGCCGGTACCGTACACGTTATCGAAATCCCATTTCGTCTCTGCGTCGTTGACGGCGATGACCGGATACTGGAGTTCGCCCGCATCAGCCATGGCGCGGAGGCGATGGACACCGGTGGTCGTTTCTTCCGTTCCGCCGAGCATGTCGGGAATGAGTTTCTTGTACTTGTTGTGAATCGTGAAGATCAGGTCCGCGCCGTCGTCGAGCGTCAGATTCGGCTTGAAATCGAGCGTGCGCTCGATGGCCCAGTAAAACTCCTTGACGTTCATCCCGTGCCAGGCGTAGATCGACGTGCCCTTCTCCGCGAGCGCCGCGGCGACTTCGTCGTTGGTCGAGAGCGGGTTGCAGCCGCTCCAGCTGACCTCGGCGCCCGCGGCGCGGAGGGTTTCGACCAGCACGGCGGTTTCCTTCGTCACGTGAAGGCAGCCCGCGATGCGGAAGCCCTTGAGGGGCTTGGTCTTGCTGTACTTTTCGCGCAGTGCCATGAGCACCGGCATGCGGCTTTCGGCCCACTCGATCTTCTTGCGGCCTTCGGCTGCGAGGCGAATGTCCTTGACCTTGTAGTTCTTCTTGGTGGCTTTTGCCATGGAAAAAAACTCCGTCTATGAGATGGAAAAGATTACGATAGCGCTTTTTTGATGTCCTTCACCAGGTCCAGTTTTTCCCAGGTGAAATCTTTTTCGTTCCGGCCGAAATGTCCGTATGCCGCGGTGGCGCGGTAGATCGGACGACGCAGTTTCAGGCGGTCGATGATGCCGGCCGGCGTCATGTCGACGTTTTTCATCACCCAGCGGGCGATGTCGGTGTCGGTCACACCGTTCTTCGAACTGCCGTGCGTGTCGATGTGAATGGAGACCGGCTTCGCCACGCCGATCGCATAGCCGATCTGGATGGTGCATTCCTCGGCGATACCGGCCGCGACGATATTCTTCGCCAGGTGACGGGTCGCATAGGCCGCGCTGCGGTCGACTTTCGAAGGGTCCTTGCCGGAAAATGCGCCGCCGCCGTGCGGGGCCCAGCCGCCGTACGTATCGACGATGATCTTGCGTCCGGTGAGACCCGAATCTCCGTGCGGTCCGCCGATCTCGAAACGCCCGGTGGGATTCACGTGCAGCTTGACCTTGCCGCTGAGCAGTTCCTTCGGAAATACCGCCGCGATTACATGTTCTTCGATATCCTGGCGGATCTGCTTCTGGGAGACACCCGGATCGTGCTGGGTGGAAACCACGACCGTATGCACGCGCGTCGCCTTGCGTCCTTCGTACTCGAACGTCACCTGCGACTTCGCATCCGGACGAAGGTACGGCATCAGCTTCCCGTTCGCCTTCCGAATCTCTGCCAGCTTCTGCACGATCTTGTGGGAGTACAGGATCGGCATCGGCATGTATTCCGCCGTGGCGTTCGTCGCGTAACCGAACATGATGCCCTGGTCGCCCGCGCCGCCCGTTTTCACGCCGCGGAAGATATCCGGCGACTGCTGGTGAATATGTGATGCGACACCGCACGAATCGGCATCGAAGCGATACTTCGGATCCGTGTAGCCGATGTCGCGGACCGTGCTGCGCACGATTTCCTGCACGTCGACATACGCCGACGTCGTGATTTCACCGCCGACGAGTACGAAACCCGTCGTCGTAAAACACTCGCACGCGACACGCGCCTGCGGATCGTCGGTGAGAATGCTGTCGAGGACGGCATCGGAAATCTGGTCGCATACCTTGTCGGGATGGCCTTCGGAAACGGATTCGGATGTGAAGAGATAGGACATGAAGCAGTATCCTGAAAGAGTTTGAAAATGTCGTAAGGGTCCTTCCGGTGATCCTGCAGCTTACAGGCTCAGTACCGGTCCAGCGCTCGCTCATGCTCCTGGCAGATTGCGATATTATAGTAAGTTAGCAACAATATTTCAGAAATCGAAATCCCATTCCTTCTCCCCCCTGTCGTGGCATTTTCCTGCGCGGCGGCATGCCCCGCTCTTGCAAAATAATCATCCCGGTTTTATATTGTGGTTCTCCGCCATCCTAGCTCAGTTGGTAGAGCAGCTCACTCGTAATGAGCAGGTCGTCGGTTCGAGTCCGATGGATGGCTCCCCCGAAAAACCCGCCGCAGCACGGCGGGTTTTTTATTTCTCCCCACGGTCTTTCTCCCGTATTTTGCGATAACCATGCGAATGCTGATTATCGACAATTTCGATTCCTTCACCTACAATCTCGCGCAGCTGTTCGCGGCGCAGGGAGCGGAGGTCACGGTGCGCCGCAACAGCGCCCCGCTGGACGAGCTCGTCGAAATTCGCCCCGACGCCCTGTGCATATCGCCGGGACCCGGAACGCCGCGGGACAGCGGCGTCAGCCGGGAAGCGCTCGCGCACTGGCACGCGCGCATCCCGGTGCTCGGTGTCTGTCTCGGCATGCAGGTCATCAACGAGTATTTCGGCGGACGGACGGTGCACGCACCCGCGCCGGTGCACGGAAAAGCGCATGCCGTCCGGCACGATGGGCAGGGAATATTCGCGGGACTTCCCACCCCGTTCCCCGCGGCACGGTATCACTCGCTCGCCATAGAACGCGCGTCCGATCAGATCGCTGCGTGCGCCTGGTGCGAAGACGGCACGGTCATGGGTCTGCGTCACCTGGCGCTTCCGATGCACGCGGTGCAGTTTCACCCCGAGTCATTCCTCACGGCATTCGGCGACGCGATGGCCCGGAATTTCCTCGCCCTCGCCGCAGGAGCAGAACGTTGAACCGCGCCGGATTCGCCCTTCCTCCGCTGCCCCGCCTGCGGGCCCGAATCGTCGAAGATGACGCGGCGCAGCCGACCGGCGGCCTCCCGGGTACGGAAACGGCATTCGCGGAGCACGCGCATGCGGCGGCGGACGGACTGCCTCATGTCATTCTGCTCAGCGGCGGCGACCATCCGTGCAGCCGCACTTCCTACGCGGCACTGCGACCCGCCCTCATTTTCTCGGCAAAGAACGGCCGCTGCCGCCTCGAACATGCTGGCGGTGTCGTGCAGTTCGAGGCCGATCCCTTCGCGGCGCTCGACGCGCTCGTCGAACACTGGGGAATGGACGATGTGCAAGACCTTCCGCCACTGATCGCCGGCTATGTGGCGTACGAAGCGGGCCGCGCCATCGAGAAACTTCCGGCCACCACGCAGGATCTGCTGAACCTGCCCGACATCTGGCTGTGCTGGCCGACGGTGCTGCATGTCTTCGAACGGGAATCGGCCGCGTTCCTCCGTCGCCGGATCGAGTGGTCGGACGAGACAGGCATTCTTCCGGCGATCACAGCGGTGCGTGATTCCCGTGCGGGAACAGGGACGACGGCGGCAGCGGAACACCTTACCAGTCCCGCCGGGCATGGGGAAGGATCCGAACATCCACCGCCTGATCGAGGATTCGATGCGGAGAGCTATCCCGCGGCGGTGCAGCGGATCCGCGAGCACATTTACGAAGGGGATGTGTACCAGGTCAACCTGTCCCAGCGCTATCGATTCGCGCTGAAAGAGGATCCGTTCGCCCTCTGGATCCGCCTCTTCATGGCGAATCCCGCACCGTTTTACGCCTGGGTGGATGCCGGCGACCACCAGGTGCTGTCCACGTCGATGGAGCGTTTCTTCTGTACCGATGGCACGCGGATCGAGACGCGCCCGATCAAAGGCACGCGTCCCCGCGGCGGCAGCGAAGCGGAAGACCGCCGTTTGGCCGACGAACTGCGCAGCAGTCCGAAAGACGACGCCGAGCTGTCGATGATCGTCGATCTCGAACGCAACGACCTGGGAAAAATCTGTGCGGCCGGAAGCGTCCGCGTCGCCGCGCACAAACAGGTCGAGTTGTACGCGAATGTGCAGCACCTGGTCTCGGTGGTCGAAGGCCGGCTGCTGCCGGACAGGAGCATCGGAGACATTTTCCGTGCGCTGTTCCCCGGCGGATCCATCACCGGATGTCCGAAAATCCGTGCTATGGAAATCATCGACGCGATCGAGCCTGAAACCCGGCATGTGTATACCGGCAGTGTCGGGTACATCCGCGCCGACGGCCGCGCCGATTTCAATATCGCCATCCGGACCGCCATCGTGCACGACGGCCTCTGCCATCTTTCCGTCGGAGGCGGCATCGTGTACGATTCGGATCCAATGGATGAGTACTATGAAACCCTGCACAAAGGACGTACATTTTTCCAGCTCGCGGGTGTCCGCACCGAACTTGATTAAGGAGCACATTTCATGCAGCCGCTCGTCTACCTCGATACCGATTTCATTCCCGCCGTCGAAGCGAAAGTTTCCGCGTTCGATGCCGGCTTCCTCTTTGGCGCCGGCGTCTTCGAGACCCTTCTCGCCACGGACGGGAAACCCTGGTACTTTCGCCGGCACATGGAGCGCCTGCGCGTCTCCTGCGGCGAACTCGATATCGAATGCCCCCATGGAGATGCGGAGATCCGTTCGATCGTGGAAGAACTGCTCGCGCGCAACGGACTCGACGGCATGCCGACACGGGTGAAGGTGCTCGTCACGCCGGGGGACACGAGCGTGCACATCTCGCATCGGGGAGGAACGCTGCTCGTCAGCGCCATCCCGTACATCCGTCCGAGTCTGCATATCCCGTGGAAGCTGCGGATGCCCGGCACCGTGCTGGCTTCCCCGGTCGCGGTGCACAAAACCACCAGCTACCTCGCATACCGATCCGCGCTGCATGCCGCCCACTCACGCGGATATGACGATGTGATACTCTTCGACCGGCAGGGACACGTGTCGGAGACGTCGGCAGCATCGCTGCTGGTGTTCCGCGGAGGAACGCTGTACCTGCCCGCCTCCCCGGACGCGCTGCGCGGGATAACGCGGGAGGTGATCGCCGGGCTTGTCCGCGACAGGGGCGGCGAGGTGGTCGAGGCCCCGATGTCTCCCGACGAACTGGTCGACGGCGGTTCCGTCTGCGTGTGCAATGCCCTCCTCGGGCCCTTCCCGGTCGGGAGAATAAATGATACCCAAATTCCCGCGCCGGACTCGCTGTTCCTCTCCTCGCTCCGCGAGGAATGGGAAGCGGCGGCGTTTTCCTGACCCCGGCGCCTCCACCCCCGCGCCGCGGTGCCGCGAATACCGGAGCTGTTTGTAACAAACACCGTGCTGGGCTATATTCGTATGATTACGAGCTGATTCCCATCCCATATCGGAGAAATTGTGTCATCCGAATTGATCGTTTTCTTAGTATTGGCTGCGGTGGCTGTCCTTTCGGGGATTCTGATGATCACGCGCGCCAATCCCGTCAACAGCGCTCTCTTCCTGATCCTCAATTTCATCGCCCTCGCGGGGATGTATCTGACGCTGAACGCGCAGTTCGTCGCGATCATCCAGATACTCGTGTACGCCGGCGCCATCATGGTCCTCGTGCTGTTCGTCATCATGCTGCTGAACCTGCAGGATGAAGAGCCCCTGCGCGAAACCCTGACGAAGCGCCACTACGCCTCCCTGCTCTTTGCCCTCCTCACCCTGGCGATGCTGATCGAAGCCATCGGCTGGATGGGTGGGGATACGCTCGACAGGATGCAGCAGCAGTCCCCGCTCGCCGTCGCCAACGGGACGGTGCAGCACATCGGAGACGTGCTTTTCTCCTCATACGTCTTCCCGTTCGAACTGACCTCGATTCTCCTCCTCGCCGCCATGCTCGGTGCGGTTGTCATAGCAAAAAAGCGTTTCCCCTGATCTCCACGATATCATTACAGCATAGCATATGATTCCAGTTCATTACTATCTGATTCTCAGCGCCGTCATGTTCATCACCGGCGTGGTGGGCGTGCTCACGCGGCGCAACGCGATCATCATATTCATGTGCATCGAACTGATGCTCAATTCGGTGAACCTGACCTTCGTCGCCTTCTCTTCGTATCTCGGCAACGAGGCGGGACAGATGTTCGTGTTCTTTGTCATGGCCGTGGCGGCGGCGGAAGCGGCGGTCGGTCTCGCGATCGTGATCGCCCTGTTCCGCAACAAGCAGACGGTCAATATCAACGAGGTCAACATCCTCAAATGGTAATTGCCCGGCGGACGCTCCCCCGCTGCTGAAGCGCAGCGGAGCGGTCACGCTTCTATCCATCTGAATCAGTCTTTTAACGTACCTCAGGATCCATGTATCAATACGTCGGACTCATCGTACTTTTCCCGCTGATCGGCCTGTTCATCAACGGCTTCTTCGGTCGGAAAATCAAGAACGAAACCCTCGTGGGGATGATCGGAAGCGCCGCTGTCGGCCTCTCGTTCCTGGTCGCCGCGGGGATTTTCGTCGAAATGCTCGGCATGCCCGAAGACGGCCGGAGCCATGTGGTAACCCTGTTCACCTGGATCGCAGCGGGCAGCTTCAAGGTGTCGGCCGCGTACCAGATCGATCAGCTGTCCATCCTGATGACGCTGGTCGTCACCGGCGTGGGCTTCCTCATCCACGTGTATTCCATCGGATACATGCACGGGGACCGCGGATTCTGGCGCTTCTTCACCTACCTGAATCTGTTCATTTTCGCAATGCTCAACCTGGTGCTTGCGGACAACTACCTGCTGATGTTCCTCGGCTGGGAAGGCGTGGGACTCTGTTCCTACCTGCTGATCGGATTCTGGTACGACAAGAAATTCCCGGGTACCGGCATCACGTGGACCGGCGACGCCGCGAACAAGGCCTTCTGGGTGAACCGCATCGGCGATTTTGCCTTCATGATCGGCATGTTCCTGATTTTCCGCGAGTTCGGGTCGCTGACCTTCCGCGAGGTCATGGGCGGCGCCGAAACGCTTGCGGTCGGCAACAACACGATGTTCTGGATCACGCTCCTGCTGTTCATCGGGGCGACAGGAAAGTCAGCGCAGATTCCGCTCTTCATCTGGCTCCCGGATGCAATGGCGGGTCCCACCCCGGTCAGCGCGCTCATCCATGCCGCGACCATGGTCACGGCAGGCGTCTACATGGTCGCGCGCAACTCCGCGCTGTACGCGCTGGCGCCGACCACGATGATGATCGTCGCCATTGTCGGCGCTCTCACCGCCATCATGGCCGCATCGATCGGCATCGCACAGAACGACATCAAGAAAGTCCTGGCCTATTCCACGGTCAGCCAGCTCGGATACATGTTTCTCGCTCTCGGTGTCGGCGCGTTCACCGCCGGCATTTTCCATGTCATGACGCATGCATTCTTCAAGGCCTGTCTCTTCCTCGGCTCTGGATCCGTGATCCACGCCATGCATGAGGAGCAGGACATCCGCCACATGGGCGGCCTGAAGAAAGTCATGCCGAAAACCTACTGGACCTTCCTGATTTCCAGCTTCGCCATCGCGGGTTTCCCGCCGCTGTCGGGCTTCTTCTCCAAGGATGAAATTCTCTGGAAAGCTTTCTCCGACGGCTCCCTGGTGCTCTGGATCATCGGTGCCTCCGCCGCGCTCATGACCGCGTTCTACATGTTCCGCATGGTCACGCTGACGTTTGAAGGCGAGCCCCGCTGGGCGAAGGACAAGCATCCGCATGAGTCGCCCGCGACGATGACCATTCCCCTCATCGTGCTGGCAGGACTCGCTATTCTCGGCGGCTTCGTCGGCATCCCGGCAGTGCTCGGCGGCGGCAACGCGATCGAGCACTGGCTGCACCCCGTCTTCGCGCAGGCCCATCATACGATGGCGCTGTCGGAGCATTCGAGTCATACGACCGAATACCTCATGATGGGTATCAGCGTCGTCATCGCCGTCACCGGATTCTGGTTCGGCCGCCGCATGTTCCTTGCGGATCCGGAGGCGGACAAGCGTATCGCCGCGAAAACCGGTTTCCTGTACCGCCTGCTTTCTAACAAGTATTACGTGGACGAAATCTACAACGGCAGCGTCGTGCGTCCGCTGGTCAGGACCAGCGAATCGTTCCTCTACCGTGTGTTCGACGTCCGCATCATTGACGGCGCCGTCAACGGCCTGGCAAAAACGACGGGCTGGGTCAGCGCAATGATGCGCTATGTGCAGACCGGCGTGGTGCAGAACTATGCAGCCCTGGTCGTTCTCGGTCTCGTTGTCGTACTCGGTCTCCTCATTTTCAGCTGATAGAAGCGATGATCCCACACGTATTGAACTTCATCCTGTTTCTTCCGCTCATCGGCGCCGCCGCAGTTCTGCTGGCCCGCCGCAGCGACAATGCCGTCCGATGGACCGGGCTGCTTTTCTCCCTCATCACCTTCGTGATTTCGCTGTTGCTGTATTTCGAATACGATCCGGCGAATCCCGCGATGCAGTTTGTGGAAAAAGTGAGCTGGATCCCGTCGCTGAATGTCAGCTACCACATCGGACTCGACGGCATTTCGATGCTGCTCGTCGTGCTGACGACCTTCCTTACCCCCATCGTGCTGATCTCGTCATGGAAATCCGTGCAGAAACAGACCGCGGCATACGTCGCCCTGATGCTGGTGCTCGAGACGGCGATGATCGGCGTATTCTCTTCCCTCGACACCTTCCTTTTCTACGTGTTCTGGGAACTGATCCTGATCCCGATGTACTTCATCATCGGCATCTGGGGCGGCAAGGAACGAATCTATGCGACGGTGAAGTTCTTCATTTTCACCATGGTGGGATCGCTGCTGATGCTGATCGCCATCATCTGGCTCGGCTACTACGCCTCGACGCTGCCGGGCGGGGTTTTCACAACGGATATCACACAGCTTTTCGATATCGCACCGACCATTCCCCTGAATATCCAGGCCTGGATGTTCGGCGCGTTCGCGCTCAGCTTCCTGATCAAGGTGCCGGCTTTTCCGCTGCACACGTGGCTCCCTGACGCACACGTGCAGGCACCGACAGGCGGCTCGGTCATTCTTGCCGGTGTGCTGCTCAAGATGGGCACCTACGGCCTCATTCGCTTCAATCTTCAGCTCTTTCCCCAGTCTACACTTGAATTCGCCTCCCTGCTGTCCGTGCTCGGCGTGATCGGCATCATTTACGGGGCGCTCGTTTCGATGGTTCAGAAGGACGTGAAAAAGCTCGTGGCGTACTCTTCCGTCAGCCACATGGGCTTCATTCTTCTGGGCATCTTCGGTGTGACGGTGCAGGGTCTTCAGGGCGGGCTCATCCAGATGCTCAACCACGGCCTTTCCACCGGCGCGCTGTTCCTCATCGTGGGTATGATTTACGATCGGCGCCACACGCGCATGATTGAAGAGTTCGGCGGACTCGCCCGACAGATCCCGGTGTTCTCGACATTTTTCCTGATCGTGACACTGTCTTCCATCGGCCTTCCCGGACTCAACGGCTTTATTGGAGAATTCCTCGTTCTGATCGGATCCTTCCAGTCACAGGTGCTCGGCTCCATCTGGTATGTCGTGTTCGCGTCCACCGGCGTGGTGTTCGCGGCCGTGTACATGCTGTGGATGTTCCAGCGCGTGGTGTTCGGAGAATCCAGAAGTCCGGAAAATGCCAAACTTGTCGATCTGTCCGCACGTGAGATCGGGCTGCTCCTGCCAATCGTGCTTTTCATCGTGTGGATCGGCGTCTATCCGAGCACCTTCCTCTCCAAATCGGAGAGTTCGGTACAGCGCGTGGTAGAGAAGATCGAGCAGGTACAGCGGGGTGAAATATTCACAACCTCTGTATCACCATCGAAATGATCAGGAGCGACTTCTTGAAATCCCTCTCCCGTGTACTCACGGCGTGCTTCGGTACGCTCGCGGCTCTGGTGCTGTTTTCGATTCCGGCGATCGCGTCGGAAGGCGAAGCGGTGCATATTATCGAGCCCAACCCCCTGATGATCATTCCCTTCGTGCTGCTGCTGCTGTCCATCGCCCTGATGCCCTTCATCAGCAAGCACTGGTGGGAGCACTACTTCCCCCACGTGTCCATCGTGCTGGGACTGATCACCATCGTGTACTATGTCTTTTTCCTGCAGAACCCCGTCCGCATGCTTCACTCCGGCATCGAGTACTTCAGCTTCATCTGCCTTGTCGGATCGCTGTTCGTCGTTGCCGGCGGCATGCACATCAATCTCAAGGGCTACGCATCGCCGGTGAAGAACACCATCATCCTGGCGATCGGCGCCGTACTCTCGAATCTCGTCGGCACGACCGGCGCGTCGATGATCCTGATCCGCCCGTACATGCGCAACAACAAGAGCCGCCTGCACGCGTATCATATCATCTTCTTCATTTTCATCGTCAGCAACATCGGCGGCGGCCTGACACCCATCGGCGATCCGCCTCTTTTTCTCGGATATCTGAAGGGCATCCCCTTCTTCTGGGTCCTTGAAAGCGTCTGGCACATCTGGGTGCTCGCCATCGTCATCGTCCTCGCCGTGTTCATCGCCATCGACTGGTATTACTACATGAAGATGCCGGCCCATGTGCGCGAACAGCAGAACGAAGCGGGCGACGTCACCAAGGTGCAGGGGATGCACAACATCGGCTTCCTGCTGATGATCCTCGTCGCCGTGTTCATCCAGGACCCGCCTTTCGTCCGCGAAGCCATCATGATCGCCGCCGCGGTCGGCTCCTACTTCACGACGAAGGAGCACGTCCACAAGGCCAACGATTTCAATTTCTTCCCGATCAAGGAAGTCGGCTTCCTGTTCCTCGGCCTCTTCGCGACGATGGTCCCCGCGCTGGACTGGCTCGAACTCAACGCCAGCAGCCTCGGCATCACGCATGCGGGACAGTTTTACTGGGGCACGGGCATTCTCTCCAGCTTCCTCGACAATGCGCCGACGTACCTGAACTTCCTCAGCGCGGAAGTGGGTCTGCTCGTCAGTCCGCAACTCGTGCAGCAGGTGCAGGAAGTCATCGCCAACGGCGCCATGCAGGCCCCGAACTTCATGCAGTACTCGCAGGAAGTCCGCACGACGGTCGAGACGCTCGTGCATTACCACGGCGGGCTGGTCGCCTCCGGCGCCGTCCCCGTCGACGATATCAACGTCTCGTACCTGATCAGCGTCCAGCCGCTGTTCGTGATGGCCATCAGCGTGGCCGCGGTATTCTTCGGCGCGATGACCTACATCGGCAACGCGCCCAATTTCATGGTCAAATCCATCGCCGAGCAGTCCGGAGCCCGTATGCCGTCATTTTTCGGCTACATGCTCCGTTTCTCCATCCCGATACTGCTCCCGATTTTCGTTATTATCTGGCTGGTGTATTTTTTCTAGACTGTCAATAATCGACTCTCGAGCATTCAGGCATATACGATGAACCAACTCCTTACCGACACCCTGCACACCGCCCCCATCATGGGCACGATCGTGCTCGCGCTGGTCGTGATCCTGATCAACGCCATGAAAAAGGATTCCCTCGCGCTGGAATACTGGGTATCCCTCATCGGCATCGCCGCGAATATCGGCCTCGCCGTCTGGGCGTTCCCGCTTCGCGGCTCGGCGTTTGCCGGCACGGTGATGACCGGCGGTTTTGCCAGTCTCACTGCGGCCGTGTTTCTCGTCGCGGCAGGACTCACCATCATCCTCTCACGCGCATACATCGAAAAGATCGGCGTGAACTTCGGCGAATTCTTCCATCTGATTCTGATGGGAGCCGCGGGGATGATGACGTTCGCGGCAGGGACAGACCTCGTCGTGACCTTCGTCGGCCTGGAGCTCATGTCCATCTGCCTCTACGCGCTCGCCGGCATCTCCCGCCGCGTGCACAAATCGAACGAGGCAGCGCTCAAGTATTTCCTTCTCGGCGCCTTCGCCTCGGGATTCTTCCTGTACGGCATCGCGCTCATTTACGGAATGACGGGAACGACCAACATTCTCGGCATTGCGCAGAACATCGCAGCATACAAGTCCGAGCCCCTGTTCCTCGTAGGGGCCGGACTGCTGCTCGTCGGTTTCGCCTTCAAGATCGGCGCGGTTCCCTTCCACATGTGGGTGCCCGACGTGTACGAAGGATCGCCCACGGTCGTCAGCGCGTTCATGTCCACCGGCGCGAAAGCCGCGGCGTTTGCCGCCCTGCTGCTGGTGTTCACCGCCACCTTCGATTTCATCCACAGCAGCATGAACACGGTACTCTCCGTGCTCGCCGTCGCGTCGATGCTCGTCGGAAACATCGTGGCCATCTCGCAGACGAACGTCAAACGCATGCTCGCGTACTCGAGCATCGGGCACGCAGGCTACATGCTGATCGGCATCACCGCCGGCGGTGACGTCAGCATGGCGGGCGTGCTGTTCTACCTGATCTCCTACATGTTCACGAATCTCGGTGCCTTCGGCGTGGCGTCGATCATCGAGAACGCCGAGCAGCAGGGGACGGACCTGGAGAACTTCCGCGGGTTGTATTACCGGCGGCCGCTGCTCGCCGTCCTCATGGGCGTGTTCATGTTCTCCCTCGTCGGCATTCCCCCGCTGGCGGGCTTCTTCGGAAAGTACTACATTTTCGTCGCGGCGATTGAAAACGGCTACACCTGGCTGACCATCGTCGGCGTCATCACCAGCATGATCTCGGTGTACTACTATCTCCGCGTCGTCGTGCTGATGTTCTTCCAGGCCCCCGAGGAAGCGGAAGCGCCGCAGGTTACCTCGGGCGGTACGATCGCACTCCTGGTTTCGGCCTTCGGCATTCTGCTGGTCGGACTCTTCCCCTCGATCGTGCTCGGCTGGATGGGCGGACTGTTCTAGAACCATGCTTCCTGTTTATACATCGGATGAGATGCAGCGCTGCGACGCCGCGGCGACTGCACAATACGGCATTCCCGGCATCGTGCTGATGGAGAACGCCGCCCGCGGCGCCGTCGACCGCGCCGAACAGCTCTTCGGCAGCGTCCGCGGCCAGTGGATCATCCTGATCTGCGGCAAGGGCAACAACGGCGGCGACGGCTTCGCCATGGCGCGGCACCTCGTCAACCGCGGGGCTGAGGTCGACGTCCTCACGCTCGGTCCCGACTCGGCTTCGCAGGGAGATGCGAAGGTCAATCTCGATATCATCCGTGCGATGGAAAAGGAGACGCCCCGTCTTCGCATCAAGCTTCTCAGCAGTTCGGCTCAGCTGGAAAATTCCCTGCATCGTCGTCCCGCATGGGTCGCCGACGCCATGCTCGGCACCGGACTCTCCTCTCCCGTCAAGGGAGAGATCGCGGAAATCATCGAAGTGCTGAACTCCTCGAGCGTGCCCGTCGTGGCCGTGGACATTCCGACAGGGATCAGCGCCGATACGGGCGAGGTGCTCGGCAGCGCGGTGCGCGCCCGCTTCACCCTCACCATGTCGGGTCTGAAACGCGGTCTGCTTTTGCGCGGGGGACGCGAGCACGCGGGAGACGTGCATGTGATCGACATTTCCATGCCGCGCGAGGGCTACGCCGTCGAAGCGACGCACACGTTCCAGATCGAGCTCAGCGACGTGCAGCAGTGGCTGCCCCGTCGCCGCTTCGACGCGCACAAGTACCAGCTCGGCAATGTGTTCGTGCTCGCAGGCTCCACCGGCCTCACCGGCGCCGCCGTCATGGCATCCGAGGCGGCACTGCGCAGCGGCGCGGGCATCGTCCACCTGGGCGTTCCTGCCAGTCTCAACAGCATTCTCGAAATGAAGCTCGTCGAAGTGATGACGATCCCGTACAAGGAGACCGGCGAAGGCAGCTTCGGTCTTCACGATTACGACGCCATACTCGAACGGGTGAATTCCTCCACCGTTTCGATCATCGGTCCGGGCATCTCGCGGCAGTATGAGACGCAGAACCTCGTGCGCCGGCTGATCGAGCACGCCACCATGCCGCTGGTGCTCGACGCGGACGCCCTGTTCGCACTGAGCGGACACCTGAGCATTCTGCAGCAGTCCAAGGCCGAAATCATCCTCACCCCGCATGTCGGCGAGTTTGCCCGCCTCGTCAGCCAGACCCGGGAAGAAATCGACACGAAGCGCATCGACATCGCGCAGACCTTCGCCGTGGAATTCGGCGTCACGCTCGTGCTGAAAGGTGCGCCCACGGTCGTCGCCACACGAGACGGGGGCATCTACGTGAATCCCACCGGCAATCCGGGCATGGCCACCGCCGGCGCAGGCGACGTGCTTTCCGGCATCATCGCGGGCTTCGTGGCGCAGGGCAGCACGCCTGATCGCGCCGCCTGCAGCGGCGTCTACCTGCACGGACTCGCGGGAGACCACGCCAAGACCAACGTCGGGGAATACGGCCTCATCGCCACGGACCTCATCCGCTCATTTGCCGAAGTTCTCAAAGATGCCGTCGAGCAGTCGCGGCGACCGCAGAACTGACCTCCGCATCGTGCTCCACTCCCCCGCACCCACTTCGTCGACCGGCACTCTCTCGCGGTCTCTCCGCATCCGGTCATCGCTCCCCGCCGCTGCATGGTTCCTTATCATCATGGTACTGCTTTCTCTTCCCGGGCAGTCCTTTCCCGTGGTTGAAATCTGGAAGCCCGACAAGATCGCGCACATTCTCCTCTTCGGCACCCAGGCGGTTCTGCTTTGGGCGGCCCTGGAAATACCGCAGCGTGTACGCGTTCTGCGACTCCCGCCCGTGCTGTTCGCCGGTCTCGCAACCGCGGTGTTCGGCGCGCTCAGCGAAGGCTACCAGGCCGTGTTCACGACCCGCATGGCCGACCCCTACGACGTGATCGCAAACGTAATCGGCGTGGCTCTCGCGCTCACGATCGTGTTCGCCCTGCGGCCCGCGCGCGTCTTGCATGCGCTGCGTTTCCTGCTTCGCATTCCGGACTGAAAATTCCGTAAAATAATTTAGATCAAGTCTTGACAAGCGGATGCGGATGCCGTATATTGCGTCATACCTTTCTGACGACCTCAATTGCATTGATAAAAAAACCGCCCTGCACAGGCGGTTTTTTTTTGCCGTATTCGATATTCCAGGCGTTTGGGAGATCATCGCGCCGTCAAGGGGCGCAGCATGCCGCGCCCCTGCAAAATCGTGGTTTTCTCAGCCGTGACGGATGGTGAGCATGTCGCCATCCTGCACGATATACTCCTTGCCTTCCAGCCGCCAGTGTCCCGCGTCCTTGCAGGCCTGGATGGAACCGTGCCGAACGAAATCCTCGAAATGCACGACTTCGGCGCGGATGAATCGGTTCATCAGATCGGTATGGATGGCACCGGCCGCCTCCTGCGCGTGGGTGTCGCGGCGGATGGTCCAGGCGCGGCATTCATCCTCACCGGCGGTGAGGAAGGAGATGAGTCCCAGCATTTCATACGCGGAACTGATGATGCGTGAGAGCGCGGATTCCGTGATGCCGTAATCCTTCATGAATTCGGCGGCGTCCTCGTCTTCCATCTGCGCGAGTTCCATTTCAATCTTGCCGAAGAACGCGTCCACCGCGATCCTGCTTTCCCCGAACTGCTGCTGGAGTTCCGCCACCAGCCGGTCGCGGTCGGCCTGTGCGCCTTCCTCGAGGTTCAGCACCACGAGCACCGGCTTGAGGGTCAGGAACTGGTAGCCCTTGATCAGGGCGGCGTCGCGGGGATCCATGTCGATCGTGCGCAGCGGCTTCTCCGCTTCCAGCGTCTGCTGGAACTGTTCGAGGATGACCAGTTCTCGCTTCAGCTTGTCGTCCTGCATCTTCTGCACCTGTTTCCGGAGCTTGTCGATACGGTTCTCCACCATCGCGAGATCGCTGAGGAGGAATTCCGTTTCGAGGATCGCCACGTCACGGGCCGGATCGATGCTGCCTTCGGGATGCGGATACAGCGGATCGTCGAACGCGCGCACGACGTGCATCAGCGCGTCATTCGTTTTCACGCTGCCGAGAAAGGCGCCGGTGAACTGCGTCGAGCTGTGGTCGCCCTTCTTGAGTCCGACGACGTCGACGAATTCGACCGCCGTGTACACGATCTTCTTGGGATTGAAGTACTCCGCCAGTTTGTCCACGCGCGCGTCCGGGACCTTCACCATCGCGACGTTCGTCTGCTGGCGTGCAAGCGTGGCCTCGTCGAGATGCGTTCGTGTCATTGTCTGGAAGAGAGTGGTCTTGCCGCTGAACGGCAGTCCTACGAGTCCTATTTGCATTGGAGTCTGTTGTTCTGTGAAAAAATGTGCAGAAAGAAAGATAGTGATTCCGGCGGAAAAAAATGCGTCCCGTGTTGTGCACGGGACGCATGAACGAACAACCTCGCTGCGCGGTTATGCGCTGGCGATCTGGTCCTTGACCCACTGGGTCGGGACGGATTTCGGACGCGTGATCGGGAGACCGTAAGCGCGGGCGACAACGGCCTGCGACGTGATTCCCAGCGCGCGGCTGACGGAGAAGAGCACGGTGTAGTAATCGAACTCGGTCAGACCGTAGTGATACAGAAGGGCGCCGGAACCGGCATCCACGTTCGGCCACGGATCGGCGATCTTCTGGACCTGACGGAGCACGCCCGGAACGACGTCGAACACATTGGAGACGGTCTTGAACACGTCATCGCCGCCGCAGTACTTCTTGCCGAAGCCGAGGAAGGCGTCGAAGCGCGGATCGGTGATACGGAGCACGGCGTGACCGTAACCCGGGATGACCTTTCCGGACTCGAGCGTATCCCATGCGAACTTCTCGAGCTCTTCCGGCGTCGGGGCGCCGCCGAACTTCTCGTTGACTTCGATGATCCACTTCAGGCACTCCTGGTTCGCGAGTCCGTGGAGCGGACCTGCGAGGCCGTTGAGACCCGCGGAAAGCGCGTAGTACAGATCGGAAAGTGCACTGTTGACGGTCGCGGCCGAATAGGCGCTGACGTTGCCGCCTTCATGGTCGCTGTGCAGCACGAGGTACAGGCGCATCAGCTTGGTGAATTCACCGTCGGGATCGCCAAGACCCAGCATGTGCACGTAATTCGCGGACCAGTCCAGATCGGGATTCGGTGCGATGGGATCGCCCTTGCCGAAGCGCTTGCGGTAGATCCATGCCGCGATTTCCGGAAGCTTCGCGACGATCGCGATCGCGTCGGCGAGCGTGGCATCCCAGTACTCGTCCTTGGTCATGCCTTCGTTGTAGCGCTTCGCGAAGACCGACTCTTTCTGCATGACGAGAATGGCGGTGTTGAACATGGCCATCGGGTGCGAATCGGCGGGCATGGCGCTCAGCACGTCCCACACGTACGACGGGACGTTCATGTTCGCTTTCATCTGGGCCTGGAGGTCGGCGAGTTCTTCGGCGTTCGGGAGGTTCCCCGAGAGCAGGAGGTAGTAGATTTCTTCTGGCAGCTTTTCAGTGAGCTCTTTGAGCTCGATGCCGCGAATGATAAGACCTTTGTCCGGCGGAACAACCGAGGTATCGCAAACGAGACCCTTTACGCCGCGCATGCCACCGTAAACCTGCTTGATGGTTACCTGGGAAACAACCTGGTCCCCGTGCTCTTTGAGTAGCTGACGGATTTCGTCGCGCTGGGGAGCATAGATTGCAGCCAGTTTTTCCTGGAGTATGGGCATACGTCCTTCCTTGTAGAAATTATTATGGGGGAAAGTGGATTAGGGATCAATAGTCAAGAAAGTATCGATTCATATGCAAAAAAGAAAGACGGGAGGCAAAAAAGAACGACGAAGTTGAAAGAAAATGCGTTCCCGATCTCAAACGCGCAGTATCGGATTATGAAACGTTGAAAGTCATTTATTCTGTACGATGGATTTCGTATATTCCCGCAAATCTCTTTCGCTGAAGGGAACGGTCGCTGTCGGGCAGCAGCGTCCTGGGAACTCTTCACGTCATGCAGCTTCACAGGTGACGCAATGTTTGATGAACACGATGAACTCGTACGCGTGGCCGCCGCGGTTATTACCGACGGCGCTAAAATGCTTATATGTCAGCGCGGCATCAACCATCGTTACGGCTTGAAATGGGAATTCCCGGGCGGAAAGACGCTGCCCGGCGAACCGCTGCGCGAATGCCTGGAACGGGAGCTGTGGGAGGAACTCGACATCGAGCCCGTGCGTCCGAAGGAACTCAAGACCATCCAGGTCACATACAGCGACGGCGGCAATTTCCTCATTACGTTCTTCCTCGTGACCGAATACACCGGCGACATCCGCAACAAGGTGTTCGAAGACACAAAATGGGTGACCTTATCCGAAATCTCATCCTATGAGATGCTCGAGGGGTCGCTTCCGATTCTCCCCTACCTTACATGATTTCGCAGGGAGACAGCGCGGCTTTCGGTCCTGATCTCTCCCGACGACGTATCCTGCACCGGCGCGTATTGCGATGGTACGCGCGGCACCGGCGCGCGCTCCCATGGCGCGACATCGACGATCCCTACTGCGTGATGGTCAGTGAATTCATGCTGCAGCAGACGCAGGTCGCGCGCGTCCTCGATCATTTTACCCGCTGGATCGAACGCTTCCCCGATATCGGGGCGTTGGCCCGCGCGAGCAGGCGCGACGTCCTCCTCGCCTGGTCGGGCATGGGCTATAACCGCCGTGCCCTGCAGCTGCATGCCGCCGCCCGCGAAATCGCCGCGCGGTACGACGAGGTCGTACCCGCAGATCCCGCGCTCCTGCGCCTCCTCCCCGGCTTCGGCCGCTACACGGCGCATGCCGTGGCCTGCTTCGGATACCGGCAGCGACTGCCCCTGGTCGAGGTCAACATCCGCCGCCTTCTTTCCCGTCTGCACGAAAACATGCGCGAGGAACGCGCGCTGCTGCCGGAAACCGACATCTGGCGCATCGCGGATGCACTGCTTCCGCCGCGCGCATTCTACGACTGGAACCAGGCCCTGATGGACTTCGGCGCATCGGTCTGCACCGCGCGCGCTCCTGTCTGCGGCAGCTGCCCGCTGCGCACGGACTGTCCCTCAGCGGGGATGCTCCGCCCCGCAGCCCGGGAAGCCCGTGTCGGCTCCGCCGCTGCGGTGCGTGAAGTGCCCCGGCGCATTTACCGCGGACGCGTGGTGGAATTCCTCCGCGAGGCGAACGGGCATTGCGCGGACGCCGCCCGGCTGCACGAATTCCTGTTCGACATCCGCGGGGACGAAGAACGCGCGCGTCTGCTCGACATTCTCGCCACGCTGCAGCGCGACGGCATGCTGCGCGTGCTGCGCGGCGCGGACGAAGCGGACATCCGCAGTTTCCAGGGGCCGCTGTCGAAGCTTCACCTGTGCCTGGCGGAGTGATAATGGACATCTCAGAGAACGACCGCGACGAACTCCTCGAGCGCCATGCGGCACTCCGCACGGCCATCCGGGCGCGTCTCGATGAATTCCGTGCCGTGCCCGCGGAACGCCATTTCTACGAGCTGTGCTTCTGCCTGATGACTCCTCAGTCGAGCGCCGTGCAATGCAATGCCGTCGCTGCGGAACTCGAACGGCGCGGTTTCCGCGAACAGCCATTCGACCCGGCGCCGCTGCTGCGATCATGGCAGGACGGCTACGTGCGCTTCCACAACACGAAGGCACGTCGGCTGCTCGCCGTGCGGGAGTCCTTCCCGGCGATCGCCGCGCTCCTCGCCTCCGAAACCGACGACAAGGAGCTGCGGAACCTGATCGCGACGCGAATCAGCGGACTGGGACTGAAGGAAGCCAGTCATTTCCTCCGCAACATCGGCCGTACCGCCGTGACGATCGTCGATCGGCACATCCTGCGAAACCTGGTCCGGCTCGGGGCGCTCGAAGAGTGGCCGCGGAGTATTTCCATGCGCCGCTATCTGGCAATTGAAGCGCTGTTTGAGGATCTTGCAGAGTCGCTGGGCATTCCGGCCGATGAACTCGACCTCCTTCTCTGGCAGCGGGAGACCGGTTTTCTGCTGAAATAGCGCGTTCGCCCGTATCGAACCGCCCGAGACCATCGCCCGCATTCATCACCACAGGATCTCCGTGCCTGAGTTCACTCCCCATAGCAATCCTCCCGGCATCCGTTTCGATCACGTACGCTTCGCCTACGGTGAGACGGCCGTCCTGCGCGATCTGTCCTTCGATGTCGAGCCCGGGGAATTCGTCGGTGTGATCGGTCCGAACGGCGCCGGGAAGACGACGCTGCTGCGCCTGCTGACCGGGATGCGTCCCGCGGACGCGGGACAGGTCGTCGTCGGCGACCGTGACGTGCTCGCCATTCCCGCGCCTGACCGCGCGCGCATAATGGCGGTGGTGCCGCAGAACGAGTCCGTGATCTTTCCCTACTCCGTCGAGGCGATGGTGCTGCTGGGACGCTTCCCGCACACCGCGTTCCTGGGCTACGAGAACGAGGAAGACCTGCGCATCGCGCGCCGCGCGATGGAACTCGTCGGCGTTTCCCATCTCGCTTCGCGCAGCGTCAGCGACCTCTCGGGAGGCGAACAGCACCGCGTCCTGATCGCGCGGGCCCTGGCGCAGCAGGCACCGGTGCTCCTGCTCGACGAGCCCAACGCGCATCTCGACCTGCACTACCAGGTGGCGCTCTTCGATCTCCTCGCCCGACTGCATCGCGAAGAAGGCCGCACCGTCCTGATCATCACACATGATCTCAATCTCGCGGGCATGTACTGCGACCGCATCATCCTCCTCTCCGAAGGAACCGCCGCCGCATGGGGTTCCCCTGCCGAAGTGCTCCGCGCCGATGTCCTCGAGCGGCATTTCCGCGTCCGCGTCGAAGTCGACGGCGGCGACCGTCCCCACGTGCGCATCCTCCGCGGCGAGTAACCCCGCCTCCTGCCCATGGACGAGCCGTTGGCTCGTCCCTACGTCGGTCCTGCTTCCTGCATCCTGCCTCCTGCTTCCTGCATCCCGCATTGTTCCGTGGGCTTCGGCGACGTATCTTTGTAAATGCAACCGACGAACAAGAAAACCCGGCGCGAAGTGCGCGAAAAGGCGATGCAGGTGCTGTACGCCTACGAAATATCGCGCGAGCCGATAGAGATGCTCCTGGAAACCATCGCGGGCGAGGAGCTCAACGACGATGAAGAGATGTACCGCTTTGCCCAGGCGCTGGTGTATTCCGTGCTGAATCACCGTGCCGAAGCAGATATGCTGATCCGCGACAAGGCGCAGAACTGGAATTTCGACCGCATCGCAACGCTTGACCTTATGCTGCTGCGTATGGGCATCGTCGAATTCGTGTACTTCCCCGAGATCCCGGTGAAGGTCACGATCAACGAGTGCGTGGAGATCGCCAAGCGCTACAGCACCGATCAGAGCAGCCGCTTCATCAACGGCATGCTCGACGGCATCCAGGCCGCGCTGAAGCAGGATAATCGCATCAAGAAAGAAGGCCGCGGCCTCGTCGACAATCCCTGACACGACGACGTAAAGAAAGGACGGCATGACAGTTTCCGCCGCCGCATTGCAGTCGCGTCGCGCGCATGACCGCGTGCTCCACGGCTGGTACATGTACGACTGGGCGAACTCCGCCTTCGCCGTGACCATCCTTTCCGCTCTTTTCGGTCCGTACCTCGACCGTGTCGTCGTTCCCGAAGCCGGATTCGACATCCCCTGGCTCGGGATGCACGCGCTCAGCGCGACATCCCTCTACGGCTACACCCTCGGACTCTCCGCCCTCCTCGTCCTCATCTCCTCCCCCATCCTCGGCGCGATCGCCGATTCGACATCCTCGAAAAAACGTTTCCTGATGTTTTTCTGCTATCTCGGCAGCCTCAGCTCGCTGCTGCTGTTCTTCGTCGAGGCCGGGGACGTCTGGTTCGCACTCCTGCTTTTCATGCTCGGGAATTTCAGCTTCGTCTCGGCGAATGTCTTCTACGACTCCTTCCTCCCGCATATCGCGGCACCGGAAATGCAGGACGTGGTCTCGGGCAAGGGCTATTCCTACGGCTACGCGGGCGGCGGACTGCTGTTCATGCTGCAGCTGCTGCTCGTCCAGTTTCACGAGAGCATCGGACTCGCGGAAGTGACTGCCGTACGCATGTCGCTGGGCAGTGTCGGACTCTGGTGGGGCGGATTCGCGATGATCACGTTTTCGCGGCTGAAGGAACCGCAGATCGCCCCGTCGGGGAAAACCGGCGCGCAGCTGGTGGCCGACGGCTTCCGCCGCATCATGCGTACGATGAAGCTCGTGCGTTCCCTGCGGCAGATGGGACTCTTCCTCCTCGCGTTCATGATCTACAACGACGGCATCCAGACCGTGATCGCCATGGCCACGATCTACGGAAGCGAGGAACTCGGTTTCGACACGCTGACGCTGATGGGCGCGCTGCTGATGATACAGTTCGTGGGCGTCGCCGGCTCGCAGCTCTTCGGCATGCTGGCCAAACGCTTCGGGGCAAAAGTGATGGTCATTGTTTCGCTCGTGATATGGACCGGCGTCGTGGTCTATGCCTTCTTCATGTCGCAGCCGATGGAATTCTGGATCCTCGGCGCGATCGTGGGACTCGTGCTCGGCGGCAGCCAGGCGCTTTCGCGGTCGCTCTACAGCCGCATCATTCCGCCCTCCGCTTCGGCGGAGTTCTTCGGTTTCTTCTCCGTGTTCGAAAAATTCAGCGCGATCTGGGGACCGATCGTCTTCGCCGTCATCCGGCAGCTCACCGGAAGCGCACGACTGAGCATCATCTCTCTCGTCGCCTTCTTCCTCGTCGGCGGCGCCATTCTCACCCTCGTCCGCATGCGCGAAGCCGAGGCCGAGCGCGATACGCTGGAGAGTGCACTGGGATAATTCACTTTTTGCCGGGGGATTCACATGAAAGGGTCAACGCATTTCCTTGCCATTTCCGCACTCATTCTTCTGACCGGACTCCAGGCGGCCGCACAACAGGAAGCGGAGCTGATCTTCAGAGACGGCCGCGCAGTCGAGGGGGTTCTCCTGGATGCCAGCCCCGATTCGGTTTCGTTTATTGAAGGGACCGAATGGGAAATCATGAAAGCCGACGCGGCAGCCGTTCGCATGCGTCTCGCCTGGGACGACATCCTGCGGGCGGAGATCGGTCCCGGCGGGTCCGTCGCCGCGGACATCCTGGTAGGAACCGGCATCGGGGCCGTCACCGGAATTGTCCTCGGTGTCGGGGTGGCCCAGGGCAATGGTGACATGCAGGGCCTCGCAGCTGCGGCAGCGGCGGGGCTGCTGACCATCGCCGGCGGGGTCGTCGGAACGATCGTCGGGGTGACGCGCTCACATGAGAAATGGACGTACTTCCCTTCCATCGAATATGACCGGCACATGCTTTTGCAGCGCTGCGGGGCGCGTATCCCCGTTGACGATTCCCGGCCGACTGCGCAGAGTCTCCTGACCCTCGCGGAAGATTCCGTTCCGGTATTGAACGTGGCCCTCATTGACGGCCGCGACATCCCCGGTTATCTTCTCGATGTCGGCGACGAGGGCATCACCATTCTCCGTGAAGACTGGAAGCAGGCGGAGAATGCGGACCGCAGCGCCGAAATGTCGGTGGCATTCGATTCGCTCGCCAGTGTCCATATTCGCAGAAGCGGATCCTGGCTGCTGTGGGCGGTGCTGGGCGGATTGGCTGGGCCCCTCGTCATTCCCACGCCTGATGGTTCTCCGGTCATGCGAACGGTTGGAGAAGTCGCCGTCGGCGCCCTGGTATTCGGGGGAAGCGCCTTCCTCCTTTCGGGCCTCGGAGAGGAAAGCTGGGAATGGGATCCGAAAACCGGAGATCGCGACTTTCTCCTGCGCTTCGCGCTTTCCCCGCGCATCCTCGCCCGGTGATACCGCCCAGCGTCGGCAGGTTGCTTCACAATCGCCTCGGAGGATTTCCGGCACAAACATGACATTCCTGTGACACCGGCGGCGGAAATATTCCGCAGATTTCCGGTGAACAATCACGGAGGCCGTCATGAATACCCGAGGCATCATTTTCTCTGCGCTGCTCCTGCTCGTTTGCGCGTGCATTCCTCTTACCGCGCAGGAATCGGCGTCCATGCGGCTGCGATCGGGAGGAGAAGTGGACGGTTTCGTCCTCGACGCGGAGCACGATTCGATCGGCTTCACGATCGGCGAGAGCGTGGCCGCCATGCTCAATCCCCGCACGCAGAGGGTTATTCGCGTGAACCGCGCCCAGGTGCAGGCGCTCACCTTCGGGAAAACGGATTTCACCGGCACCGGGCTCATCGTCGGATCCGCCATCGGGCTGGTGACCGGTCTGGCGTGGAAAGCTTCGCTAGACAGAGAGCACAAGGGACAGTTTTTCAGCGGTCTCCCCGGTATGATGGCACTGGGCGCGACCACCCTTCTGGGCTTCACCGTCGGCCTGATTGCCGATCTCGTCTCGACCAGTTCCGGCGAAACGCTCTGTCCGGCCCAGCACCGGGATTACTGGATTCTCCAGGATCGCCTCGCGCACGGGACAGACGTCTCGCAGACGACCGATGAATCCATCACGTTTCAGCATGTTTTCACGCATGCCGCGTTTGACGTTCCCCTCGTCACCGTTCAGACGCTCGACGGACGCGACATTTCCGGTTACCTGCTCGACGTGAACGCGTCGGGGTGCACCGTCATGCATCGCGAGTGGTACGCACGAAACTATTCCGGCATCGAAGCTGAGGAATTCCTGGCTTTCGACGACATTTCCCGGATTACGCATGATTCGCCCGGGTATATCGTCGGCGGGGACGACTGGTCATGGCAGCCGCGAAGCGGCGATCCCACGTTCCTTCGCCAGTACTGCCTGGTCTCCCGGCATCCGGAAATACATACCGATTTTCCGGTTCCAGCGCCCCCTGAAGCCCCGTAGCAACGCGTTTTGCGGCATCCTCACGCCGTGTACTTCCCCATTTCTCTCCCATTCCTTCCCGCTCGCGTAAGGGAACTGTAATCCTGAATTCAGCTTCCTGCAAGATTGATTTATTACCTTTTTCGCATGATCCCGCGGAGCTGTACCCGGGCGGGTGGTCAGGACGCTTATCCGGACGGTGTTTCGCCGCCGTCCGTGCCGCCGACATTCAGGCGGCGGTTGTGATGAGCATGGAATGAGATACATCAAGGAAGGAAAGCGACATGGAGAAAATCTATACCTCCCTGCTCCTCGTGGTTGCCGCAGCGACGATCGTCGCCGCCGTCAGCCACTTCGCGGAAACGGCGGCCGAGGAACCGATGACCGCCATGGAGGGTGCGAGAATACAGGCCCATGAACTCGCCGTCAGTGGCATCGATTATGCCCTGCTCAAGCTGCAGGAAGACCCGGACTGGGGTTCAGATGCGGTGCCTACGCGAATCAGCATACCCGGAGTAAACATCAAGGCCGCGACGACCACCGCCGACCGGAGCGACATTCCCGGCGCGCGTGTCGGAAATGCGCGCTTCATCACCTCGAGCGGCACCGTCGAGAAAGCCACGGCGTCGGTGCAGGCAATTGTCGAATGTCCGACCGTCCCGGAACTCCCGCTCGCCCTGCGATATGCCCTCTTTGCAGGCGGAGATCTCGATGTGGAGCACCAGCTTCTCGTGCGGGACGAATCGAACACCCTGCACAACGCCAACATCCACACGAACCAGGAGCTGACCATCGGCAGCCGCAGCCTTGTCCAGGGGTTCGGCACCTATTCCGGCGTGCTGCGCATGCTCCGCGGCGCCTCGGAAAAGGCGTTCGCCCCGAATTATGCCGACGGCGGCAAGGGGCTGTACCGGCATCCGGCGATCAGCGTGCCGGAGATCGATCTGTCCGCATGGGAGCGCCTCGCGACACGGACCTATGCGTCCAGCACCATTCTCACCGGCGAACTCGACATCGGCAGCTTCCATGACCCCGGGATATGGCTGATCAAAGGGCATCTCGACCTGAGGGACGGGATCAAAGGATCCGGCATCCTCCTTGTCACCGGCGACCTCCGCCTCTACGGCGAGAAAGCGCACAGCCTGCTGAGCGACGGCCTGGAGAATCTTCTCATCATCGTCGGCGGCAACGTCTTCGCCGAGGACGCCAAAGTCGGCGGGTCGATCGTCTGCGGCGGCAGCTTCTTCGGCAGCGGTCACGTGATCATCATCGGCTCCCTGCTCGCGCAGGGCGATATCCGCAGCGAGGGCACGCTCGATCTCTATTTCCGTTCCCTGCCCGAGCGCCTGGCCTCTCGTCTGTGGACACCGTCGCTGCAGCCGCCGCACATCGTCCGCTTCTTCGACAAGGTTCGGGACAGGCAGTCCCCCGTCCTCGCCGAGGCCGCTGGGATGCACTGACGGAACGGATACCCGAAGAACGCGCAGCAGCATTGCGGCGGGGAGTCGATGCCGCGAGTGGATCCGAATTTTTACCCTGCCATATCGTGTGACAAGGCGCCGACTGTGATGTCTCGTGAGTACGCATGCCGACCGGAGGTTCATGATGTCACTCGCAACGCGCTGTATACTTCTGCTCTTTCTGCCCGGACTGATTCTGCAGTCCTGTACCGATCGCCCAAACACGTCATTCCCATCCGAAAGCCTGTCGCCTTTCGCCGGCGAACAGCCGGCCTTATCCCCTGACACGGCCCCTGCCGACAACCCGATCCCGATCGAACCCGGTCCGCCGGTGGACGCCGGGCGCCTGACGCTGCTCAGCCGCTACGACAGCATCCGGAGTTATCCGGGCGGAGGCGGCGTATTCACCGTGGCCATCGTCCCGGACCAGGATTTCGCCGGGCGGGCGCTTCTTTCGATCGAAGCAGATCCCGCGTTACACGCGCGTCTCGATCGCACGACGCTCTGCCGCGCGCGAAGCGTCTCGGAACTGCGGCTGCATCCGTCGCGAGGCATTGACCCCGGGCTGTACGCGATTCTGCTTCATGTAACACACAACGGCATGCAGTATGCGCGCACCTTCTACGTACGGATTTTCGCCTGGGAGCAGGGACCGCCCGGCGCGGAGATGGCGCAGCGGGCGTCTTTCCTCTCCTGGCTCGCGGCCGCGCACCCTGAGCTCGGCGATATCGCCGCGCGTCCTTCGCTGCGGTACATCACGTACCCGGAGATCCTCATCGTCGAGCACTGGACCTTTCTCAGCAGCGTCTGGGATATGCGCGTGTGTTTTCACGTGATGATCCCCCCGGACGACTGGTCGATGATGCTCCTGCGCCGAACCGGTTCGCTGACCCCGCTGCTGGCGGCCCGGCGGGAAAGCGACGGCCCGTCAGTGAATACCCCCTTCTCTGCGGCTACTGAGGCGCGCCGCGCATTGTCTTTCAGCGTGTTTGCGCGTATCTTAGTAGACTTCGGGGTGTAGCGTAGCCCGGTATCGCGCCTGCTTTGGGAGCAGGAGGTCGTCGGTTCGAATCCGGCCACCCCGACTAAGTTGTTGTCTAATAAGGTTTCTAGCGATACGAGGCAACAAATAGGCAACACGGCTACTACGGCTGATGATGGTCTGCCAACTATGTTTTGCAGGCCATTGTCATTTTCAAGCCGGCAATTCGTTAAGCTCTCTGATTTTTTACCAGCCCGACTATTTTTTTTCCTACAAAGCTCTTCCGCTTC
>QKAF01000162.1 GCA_003246455.1 Bacteroidota bacterium | reverse complement strand
CGCGGATGTCGCGCTTTCCGAAGCGGACAGGAATCTCTTTGACGCAAGAGAGAAAATGCGGATCGCATGCTCCGCCCTTGCCGTCGCAACAGGAAGCAGCGCGGAGATGATGGGTGCGAGCGATACGCTCGCGTTCTCCGAGGCCGGAGTGGAACTGGCCTTACTGCAGGAGCGCGTGCAGGAACATAACAGCACTCTGCGACAGATGCGCGAAGGGCGCAATGCGCTGGAAGCAAAAACCTCCGCGCGTTTCGGCAATTATTTCCCGACCGTGTACGCCTTCGGGATGTACAATCTCTTCGATCACTATATGATTGACCGGGCGGAGCCGAAATGGGCTGTGGGAATCGGAGCGGCTTTCACGCTTTTCGACGGCGCCAGGCGGACGCACGAGTATCAGGAAGCGCGGATGGAGGCGGAGGCCATGCAGTTGATGACAGAGGACGCCGAGCGCAGCGTGGGACTGCTGGCGCGGAATGCCAACATGGAAATCGCCCTCGCCCGGGAGCGCTACCGGCAGCTCGCCGGCGCAGAGGAACAGGCGGCAGAGAATACGCGACTGAACATCAAGCGCTTTGAGGAAGGGCTCGGCACATCGCTGGAAGTGCTCGATGCACAGCTGCAGCTCGATGCGACAAAACTGCAGAAGGCGGCTGCACTCTACGACTATTATGGCAGCATCTTCGCGCTCTGCAAAGTGAGTGGAAACACGGAAGAGTTCTTCCGGCAGTGGGAAACCTTACAATCCAACATCCAGAAAAATGAATACGAGTAGCAGCATAATGAGGTTGAAGCAGAATCGCCGTTTCTTCCTGCTTACAGCGGGATTCATCATACTCGTCGGCAGCGTGGCCACATTCGCACTTGTACAGCGAGCAGAACCGCTGCTGCGCACCGGCAGCGTGGAAGCGAGAGAAATCGATATCGCGTCGAAAATCCCGGGACGCATCCGGCGCGTCACCGTGCGGGAAGGTCAGACGGTTCGCGCAGGAGACATCCTGTTCGAGCTCTCCGATCGGGAAATGAAAGCGAAGGTAGCCCAGGCGCAGGGCGCGACAGATGCTGCACGTGCACAATGGGAAATGTCACGCAACGGAACGCGCCCCGAACAGATAGAAATGGCGGACCGAGGGTATCGCGCGGCACAAAGTCAGTTCGAACTGGCGGAAAACACATACCGGCGCATGGCGGCACTGCGCGCAGACAGCCTGCTGTCGGAGCAGGAATTCGACGGCGTCAGACAGAAGTACAACGCCGCCCGCGCGGCCATGGATGCGGCAGCAGCACAGCTGCGCATGGCGCAAAAAGGAGCGCGCACGGAAGAAAGGGCGATGGCCCGCGGACAGTTCGACCGGGCGTCGCAGACGCTCGTGGAAGCGGAATCATATCTTGAGGAAACAACGGGACGGGCGCCGATCGACGGCATCGTCAGCAAGAGATACGCAGATACCGGTGAACTCGTATCCACGGGGTATCCGGTGCTGACGATCATGGACCCGAACGACATGTGGGCCGAATTGAATCTTCCGGAAACGGAATTGCGACGCATTCGCGTAGGTGACATCCTGCCGGGAACCGTGAACGGAATCGGAAAGAAGCTCTCGTTCCGGGTGGAGAACATCGCCGCGATGGCTGACTTCGCGAACTGGCGTGCACAAAACGATCGCGGGTCGTATGAGGTCCGCTCGTTCAGTGTCACACTCCGTACGATACATCCGGAACGGGATATGCGTCCAGGGATGACCGTCGTTTTCGAACTTCCGTCGGAGTGAAACGCGCATGACGGCACAACGATTCCACCGCATGCTGCAGCGTGAGATCGGTCAGCTCAAAAAAGCCCCCATGCCGATCATCACCGCGACGATCCTGCCCGTCCTCGCATGGACCGTCATCGCCCTGACGCTGCAGCAGCCGGTCATCGCAGATATTCCTGTCACCATACTGGATCTCGATGGAAGTGCGCTGAGCCGAACCATCATCCGACAGCTTGATGCGACCCAGGCATTGCAGGTCCGGGAAGTGACTGCGAACGCAGCGACGGCGAAAGAGAGCATGGAAAACGAGGAAAGCTCTTTGCTGATTCAGTTTCCGAAAAACATGGAAACAGACATCAAACGGGGCGGATCGACGCAGTGTGTGATTACGGCGAATGGCGCGCAACTGCTCTATTCAAAAATCGCCTATCGCGCATCCGTCACGGCGATCTACGGGGTATCGACTGCAATTCAGGTGCGTCGCTTCGAAGCGAACGGACTGACGCGCGACGCGGCGCTGCACAGGGCGATGCCCGTATCGACCGAGATCCATGCTCCGGGGAATTCCTGGTATGACTACGGCTTTTATCTCGTCCCGGGAATGATGCTCGCGATTCTGCAGATGTCGGTCAGTTTCAGCGCACTCTGGTTCTTCCGCGGACACAGCGATCGCGATGCCAAGCTGATACTGCCGCCTCCGGGGATGCGCCTGGCGTATGTCGCTGCGAGAGGGCTGCCGCTTCTCGCGGCGAACGTCATCGCAGTTCTGCTGCTGTTCCTGGTCTTCTTTCCCGCAGCCGGTATTGCCTTTTCAGCCGGAACAGCAGGCCTGTTTCTTCACACGCTCCTGTTCGTGATTGCCTGCCTTGGAATGGGCGCCTTTCTGTCCGCACTCTTCGGACACCTGGTCACCGCAGCGCAGATCGGGCTGATCATCAACGCACCGGCCTTTGTGTTCAGCGGATACACGTTTCCGAGATGGGCAATGCCGGACGGGATTCGCGCATTCGCCGAGATCATTCCGCTGACGCATCTGCTCGATGGATTCTTCCCTCGGATGATATTCCAGCGCTCGAGCATCGAAGGAGTATTTCCTCTGCTGCTGTTTTGCGCCCTGTTCTGGGGCGGAAGTCTTCTTCTGGTATCACCCCACGGCGAACGACTGCGCGCATGGGGAAGACGTACAGCCACTGCGCTCAGAACTTCTCAGAAATCGTACACGAAATGCTGATCAAACAAATACGGCAGTGCGCCTGGCGCGAGTTTCTTCGCATGCTCAGGGATCCGAACCTCGTGCTCGTTCTCTTCGTTGCACCGATCGCCTACACGGCGCTGTATGGCTCGATCTACTGGAACAAGGCGGAAGTCGATGTTCCCGTCGATATCGTAGACCTTGATCATTCGGCGTTGTCGCGGCGACTCTGGCGCGATATCGACGCTCTGCAGGATGTGCGGATCGCACACTGCGGCCAGGACGAAACGATATCGCATGACCGTCTCGAACACGGTATCGTGCATGGGATCGTGCTGATACCCGAGGGCTACGAAGAAGACGTGAAAACGGGGAGGCAGGCGGTCGTACACCTGACGCTTTCACCGGGGCGCTTGCTCGTGCTCAGCGACATCGGGATCGGCATATCCAGAACGGTGGCGACAAACGGTGCACGGGTGACGGGCAGCGTTCTCGCGCGGCAGGGGGTGCCGGTGTTTCAGAACAGCGCCTATGCCCAGCCAATCGGTGTTACCTGGACAGCGATGTTCAATCCCTGGCTTACCTACGGCGATATGATTCTCCCGGCGCTTCTTGCCGTCATCCTCATTCAGCTCGCACTCATCGGCACGGCGGCGGCCACAGCGGCTGAGTGGGGGAGCGGAGGATGGGAGGAAATCTTCCGCCGGCAGGGACGACGGGCCAGCGTGGTCGTGACGGGGAAAACCGTGATGTTCGTTACGGTGTTCGTGTTTTTTTCCGCACTGGCGGGATGCACGGTGGTGCCGCTCTTCGACGTCCATGTAGGAGGAAACGTCGCGCTGCTGTTTCTTCTTCTTCTGTTCGCTTTCGCAGCGGCCGTGCTGTTGGGCCTGTTCGTCGGCAGCTATTTCCGTCATCGCTTGACGGTGTTTGTCGTCCTCGGCTTCTCGAGCTATCCCCTGTTCATGCTCAGCGGATACGCCTGGCCCGGCAGCCAGCTCGCTCCCTGGCTCCGTATGCTTTCCCGCCTGTTTCCCACGACACCCTTTCTCCGTGGTATCGGGACGCTCACGCAGATGGGCGGCGGCATATCACAGCTGCTGCCGCAGCTGCTGAATCTTGGCGTGCTGATCCTGCTCTTCGGCGCCGCCGCATGGTGGAGATATCGTGGAATAGCGCGGGAGGCTATTTCAGCGGACCGACATGCTTGACGATGGATGAAGCCTGCGCCGTCGGCATGATGATGATTTCATTGATGCTGACATGCGGGGGACGCGTTGCACAGTAGAGAACCGCGTCGGCGATATCATCCGGGGTGCAGACATCGATGTCGGTGTAGACGCTCCTCGCGCGGTCCTCATCCCCGTGGAAGCGCACGAGGCTGAACTCCGTTTCCACCAGGCCGGGGTCGACGCTGCTGACGCGCAGCGGGGTATCGACGAGATCCATCCGCAGGGCGCGGGTGATGGCATCGACCGCGAACTTCGTCGCATTGTAGACACTGCCCTTGGGGTAGGGATCGTGACCCGCGATCGAACCGATGTTGATGATATGCCCGCGGCTGCGCGCGACCATCCCCGGAATCACATTCCGGCTGACCCAGAGCAGTCCCTTGACATTCGTGTCGATCATTTCCTCCCAGTCGTTGACGTCCCCTTCATGCAGTTTGTCAAAGCCGCGAGCGAGACCGGCGTTGTTGACGAGGATATCGATGTCTTTCCACCCGTCGGGCAGCGATGCAATCGCGCTTTCCACCGCGGCACGGTCACGCACATCGAGCTGCAGCGTGAAAACATCAGTGCCGTACTTCGTCTGCAGTTCCGCGGCCAGGTCGTCGAGGCGTTCCTTGCGCCGGGCACAGAGCAGCAGCCGCGCGCCGGCGTCGGCGAACGCATGTGCACAGGATTGACCGATGCCGGAACTGGCGCCGGTGACGAAGACGATCATGTCGCGAATGGATGCCATGGATAACCTCTTATGAATCGGATAGAAAAGAAAAAAGCGAACGGGGATTCGCTTTCTTCTCGATACGTGGAATGGGTGTCAGTCTTCCCGCAGAACGCGCAGCGCTTCTTCCAGTTCCGCGATGCGGGCCTGCTGACGATGAACAGTCTTGATCAGATCGGGCAGATGACGGATCGCGGCTTCGAGCCGCAGTTCGTCATGAATTTCC
Organism: Bacteroidota bacterium; assembly: GCA_003246455.1. Lineage (GTDB taxonomy): Bacteria > Bacteroidota > Ignavibacteria > SZUA-365 > SZUA-365 > SZUA-365. Next base: position 24,760 of record QKAF01000162.1, on the reverse strand, counting down.
CGCGCGGGGCTGCCGCGGAACATCTTGCCTTCTCCTTCGAGATCCTTGGACACGCCGGACTGCGCGCCGATCGTAACCCGGTCGCCGATACTGATATGTCCGACGAGACCGACCTGACCCGCGACAATCACATTGTGTCCGAGGGTCGTACTTCCGGAAATCCCGGTCTGCGCGGCCACGACCGAATTCGCGCCGACTTCGACATTGTGCGCGATCTGGATCAGGTTGTCGAGCTTGGCGCCGCGGCGAATGATCGTCGGTCCGATGGTGCCGCGGTCGATGCAGCTGTTCGCTCCGATCTCCACGTCGTCTTCGATTTCCACGAAGCCGACCTGGGGAATTTTTTCATACGCGTCGCCGACCGGTGCGAAACCGAAGCCGTCGCTTCCGATCGTCGTACCCGCGTGCACCGTCACGCGATTGCCGATGCGCGTGCCGTCGAGGACGCTCACGTTCGGATAAATCAGGCAGTCTTCCCCGATGCGGACGTTGTTCCGAATAACGGCGCCTTCCGCGATGACCGTGCCGCGGCCGATGGAGGCGTTTTTCCCGACCACGGCGAGCGCGCCGATGGACACATCTTCACCGATTTCCGCGGATGGGTCGACGAAGGAACGGGCGGAATCGTCCGTTACGGCGTACCGTGCCGGGGGGTGAAACAGCCGCAGCGCCTGCACGAAACCGAAGTACGGATCCTTCATGCGCAGATACGCAATGTCGCTGCGCGTGACGACGGTTTCGTTCGAAATGATGACCGCGGATGCTCCGGTGCTGCCGAGGTACCGCTGATATTTCTTGTTCGCGAGAAAACTCAGCTGACCAGCCCCTGCCGATTCGATCGGTGCGAGACCGTTCAGCACGAGGGAGCCGTCCCCTTCGAGGACGGCGCCCAGTTTTTCCGCAATTATGCTCAGAGTTATCTGCAAGGGAAATCCGTGTCTTACTTGCCCGGAGGCGCGTCGTCGGAAGGCATGGAAGGCGGCACCTGGCCGGGTTCGCTCCGCCGTGTGTCGCGCTGCTGCTGCTGCGTACCCTGCTGACCCTGACCCTGACCCTGGCCCTGGCCGGTAACCTGGCGCGGAGGCAGCGCGGTTTTGATGCGCTCGATCGCCTGTTTCGTCAGATCGTAGTCATCCTTCGCGTAAATGATCATCACACCGCCGCTCTTGTCGAATACATAATCGTAGCCGAGTTCGATGCCGAGATTCTTCACCTGGTCGAACACCAGGTCCTGGATCGGGCGCATGATCTGATCCTCGAGACGAAAGAGCTCGCCGTTCTGGCCAAACTTCTGATCGCGGAACTGCATGATCTGCGCGTCGAGCTCCTGCAGGTCCTTTTCGGCTTTCGCGCGGCCCTGATCGGTCAGAATGAGTTTCCGCTTGTCGTAATCATTGAACATCCCCTGCCATTCGTCTTCCATTTCCTGCAGCTCCTGCTGCCATTTGTCTACCTGCGCATCGAGCATGCGCTGCGCTTCCTGCGCCTCGGGCAGATCCTTCATGATGGCCGCGATGTCGACGTAGGCAATTTTCTGCTGGGAGACGGCGGGCTGGACAGCGACGCAGAGAAGCAGAAACGCCACCACAGATATGCTTGTTCTGATCATGCGTACCTCGATACAGCTATTAGCGGGATCCTCGTTTCAGAAAGTCAAGAACCTTGAACGTGTAATCGAACTTCGATTCGGCATAGAGAAGCAGCGCGGCATCTTCGATCTTGTCGAACACGAAATTGAGCTTTTCCTCTTTGGCCATATCCTCGATCGCCTTGAGCACCTTTGCCTGCAGCGGCTGCAGCATCGACTGGCGGAGACGCGCGGCGTCACCGGTCTGGCCGAATTTGCGCGTGCGGTAATCGGCAACTTCCTGCTGCAGGCGCATGAGCATCTGCTGCTTCTCTTCCTTGACCGACTCGGACATCATCGCCTGCTGGGCCTGGTACGCTTCGACTTCCGTCATGTACTGCTTCGACATCGTTTCGAGAGTGTCCTGCCACAGGCCGAGCTGTGTGTCGAGGGCCTTCTGCACCTCCTGTGCTTCGGGAAGTCCTTCAAAGATTTTCTGCGAATCTACGTATCCGATTTTCAGGTTCTGCGCTCCGGCGGTCAGACTGAAGGCCAGGAGGCAGACGATCGAAAGAAAGAGAGAGATGCGTTTCACGTTATCCTCTGAGTCGTATGAGATAATATTCTGAGTTTCTGATGTCAGACAAAGATATTAAAAACCTCGGCCGAATTGGAAATGGAAATGCCAGCCGTCCGCTTCGCCGTCCTGCGGTTCCACATCGTCAAAACCGTACCCGTAGTCGAAGCCGATGAGTCCGACGCCCTGGATGAGAAGACGGGCACCGAGCCCGGCACTGCGTTTGAGATTGAACGGATCGAAGAAACGCTCATCCAGCCAGACGTTGCCGGCTTCCGCGAAGCCGAGGATGTACAGCGGCATCGGATTCAGCGTGATCGCGAAGCGCAGCTCCGCGACGTAGTGCGCATAAATCGTTCCGCCGGTGATCAGTCCGGCGACGCGCGGACCGATGCTCCGATCCTCGTAGCCGCGCAGCGGCATGGTCTGATACTGCAGTCCGTTGCCGCCCATGAAGAAGTACTCGATAGGCGGAATGTAGGAATCCGAGGAGAAGCCCTTGACCAGGCCGTATTCGGTGCCGGTATAGAGGGTGAGGCGATTCTGCTCGCCGATTTTCAGCAGCGGCGTGAACCACTTGAGCTCCAGCTGGTGCTTGTGATAATCGACCGAACCCGGCAGGAAGCCGCCGCTGATTTCCGTCGTCAGCGCGACGCGGGATCCGGCGCTCGGGAAAATCGGGCTGTCGAGAGAATTGCGCGAGAGGACCTGCGTGAAGCTGACCTGCGTGTAATTGCCGGTCGCGTAGAAGCTGCCGCCGTCCTTGACGTCGAGCTCCTGGAAGCGGAGGAACCAGTCGCCGCGCGCGAAATCATCGGGCCAGCGGAAACGGCGTCCGAGGTTGACCGAGGCACCGGTGCGGCGCATGTCGAAGGCATACTGCTGCCGTTCGTCATAGAGGGAGAATCCGACGGACGTCGGCGTATCCATGAACCAGGGCTCGGTGAACGAAAGCGAGAAAATGCGGAAGCGCGAGGCCTCGCCGAACTGCCAGTTGAAATTCAGGACCTGGCCGGCGCCGCCGCGGAACGGTTCCACGATATTGAAGTTGTTGAAGGTCAGTCCGAAGGCACCCGTGGCGCCGAACGTGCCGCTGTATCCGACCGATGCGTTGAACGTATCGCTCGAACGCTCCTCGATGTTGTAGATGATATCGACCGTCGAATCGTTCACCATCGCGGGTTCGGGTCGAATCGTCTCCGGATTGAAGTAGTTGAGCGTCGCCAGCTCACGAATGCTCCGGATGATGGCCGCGCGGCTGAAGAAGTCTCCGGGCCAGGTATAGAGCACGCGACGGATGACCTTGTCGTGCGTCTTGTTGTTGCCGCGGATGATCACGTGGCCGATGCGCGATTTGTTGTTTTCCTGCACCGTAAGGATCACGTCCACGGAATCCGGGGCGACCCGGATGCGCTCGTCGTTGGCGAAGAAGCGCAGGTACCCGTTATCGAGATACAGCGAGGCGACATCGGTCTGATCGGGATTTCCGCGCAGGTTTTCCTCGAAACGCGTTTCGTTGAATACATCACCGCGGACGAACGCGAGACGCGTGGAAAGCAGCGAATCGGGGTAAACGGTATTTCCCTTCCAGATGATGTTTCGCACGTAGCTGCGGCTGCCCTCATCGACCGTGATGTCGATATACATGTCTTCGCGGTCGGGACTGTACCAGATCGAATCCTTCGTGATCGCCGCGTCGAGATACCCCTCTTCACGGTAATGCTTGATGATGGCCTTTTTGTCTTTCTCGAAATTGACGCGGTCGAAGCGGGCGCTGGTCCAGAATTTCCACCAGCTGCGCTGCGAGATTTCATCCATCGCACCGCGCAGTTCGTCGTCGTCAAACGCCTCGTTTCCGCTGAAGGAGATCCGGTCGATACCGACTTCGGGTCCTTCTTCGATGTTCACGGTAAGCTCCGCCCGGTTTTCCCGCGCATTGACCATGGTGGTTTCCAGGTCGACGGTCGCCAGCATGTAGCCCTCTTCCTCGTAGGATTTGAGCAGCTTGCGCTTGATGCGGTTGAAATCGGTCGGACGGAGGATCTGTCCCCTGATCAGCCCGATCTTCCCCTCAATGTCCTCCGTGCTGAACTCATCGTTGCCGTTGACGACGATCTTTTCGAGGCGCGGGTACTCCGCGACCTTGATCTTGAGGTAGATGCCGTCCCCGACCTGCCGGTCGATGAGAATCTGCACGTCCGAGAACAGACGGAGATTCCAGAGCTTGGATATGGCTTTCTGCGTCGCATCGCTGGGAACGACGAGTTCGTCGCCGTTGCGTATTCCCGAGGTGAGGATGACGGCCGATGCGTCGGACGTGATGTTCCCCTCCACGGAGATCCCGAGGATCTTGTAGCTTTTCTGCAGGGGGAGTTGCTGCGCGTAGGTATTCCCCCCGGCAAGAAGCAGCAACAGCGCCAGGAGGATACGGAGATTAGAGACTCGAAATTGCATTAATGAGTTCTTCTTTTGTCGAAGCGCGTAGGCCCGATTTCTCCTTGAGTTGCTCGCTGACCTGGCCGAAGCGACGTTCGCGGCCCTGGAAGGAGCGAATTGCCTCGCAAAGTTCATGGGTTCGGAAATCGGGCCAGTAGCGTTCGCTTATATAGAGTTCGGTGTATGCGAGTTCCCAGAGCAGAAAATTGCTCAGACGCAGTTCTCCGCTTGTTCGGATCAACAGGTCAGGATCCGGCAGATGTGCGGTGGAAAGGAAAGACGATATGAGGCGTTCGTCCACGTCTTCCGGAGAAATCCTGCCGCTGCGGGCTTCCAGCGCGATTTTCTTCACCGCGCGCACGATGTCCCAGCGGCCGCTGTAGCTCAGCGCGAGGTTCAGCGTGAGCCCTGTATTGCCGGCGGTCTTCTCGACGGCGCGGCGCACTTCCTTCTGCGCGTCCTCCGGCAGACGGGTCAGTTCGCCCATGCTCATGAAGCGGACGTTGTTTTCGTGCAGGCTGTCGAGTTCGGAACGGAGGGAGGAAACCAGAAGACGCATGAGGGTGGAAACCTCGTCTTTCGGCCGTTTCCAGTTCTCGGTGGAAAATGTGTACAGCGTAAGGTACTTGACATCGATGCGCGCACAGGCCTCGACGATTTCGCGAACGGAACGAACGCCTTCGCGGTGACCGGTCACGCGGTGCTTGCCGCGGGATTTCGCCCACCGTCCGTTCCCGTCCATAATAATCGCGATATGGTTGGGAACCGGACCACCGGCGGCCACCGCGTCAAGTTCCGCGTTCGCTTCCGATGTCTTGTTCGAATTCAATGCCAAAACGTACCTCACCAATTCACTTTACGAACAAAGATCATATAAAGTAGAGCTTTACCGTCCCAAAGTCAAGGTGAGACGGCGTACCCTGATAAGGGTAACCACGTTGTATTTCAACGGGTTACATCGGCCGACCCGCTTCGCGCCCCGACCGTGCCTGCCGCGCGTCAGCGCCCGGCCGATTCCGCCGCGCGGATGATATCAACAAACTGCGGCGCTTTCAGGCTTGCCCCGCCGATCAGTCCGCCGTCGACATCCGGCTGCGCGAAGAGTTCGGCCGCATTATCTGCTTTTACCGAACCGCCGTACTGGATGACGGTCGCGTCGGCGGTCGCCGCTCCGAAGAGCGCGGCGAGCTGTGTTCGTATAAAGACGTGTACTTCCTGCGCTTGTTCCGGCGTCGCGGTGCGACCGGTGCCGATTGCCCATACGGGCTCATAGGCGAGAACGATCCGCGCCATATCGACGTCCGTGATTCCATCCAGCGCACCGCGCAGCTGCGTGTCGATGACGGACTCTGTGACACCGCTTTCCCGCTGTTCGAGCGTTTCCCCGATGCAGACGATCGGCAGCAGTCCGTGCGCGAGAGCCTTGTGCACCTTGGCGTTGATAAACGCGTCGGTTTCGCCGAAATACTGGCGGCGCTCCGAGTGACCGAGGATGACATGCGTGCAGCCGGCCGCAGTCAGCATGCCCGGACTCACCTCCCCGGTGAACGCGCCGCTGTCCTCCGGGTACATGTTCTGCGCACCGAGTCCGATGCCGGTGCCCGCGATGGCGTCGCGCACCGCGGCCAGGACGGGAAACGGGGGACAGAGTACGGTCTGTACTCCTCCTCCGGCCGGCAGGGTCGTGAGTGCGGCGGAGATTTCCGCGGCCAGGGCGCGGCCGCTTTCCGGGTCCATGTGCATTTTCCAGTTTCCGGCGACGATATACGGTCTCATGCAGCGTGCTCCTCTGATTTTCGGGTGGCGCAGAACAGAAGAATATACAAAGCCCCGGGGCCATTCGCAGGTCAATGCCGCATCGCGGGCGCGGCTCTGCCCCGTGGGGGAAAAACAAAACGGGCAGCCTGCTGGCTGCCCGTTGTGGACAGGGACGGAATTGAACCGCCGACACATGGATTTTCAGTCCATTGCTCTACCAACTGAGCTACCTGTCCGATGATAGAGTATCAAATATACGGCGGTTTTTACCGAAAAGTCAAGGAGCTACAATTTCTTGATATCGCCCGAGCTGCTCTCCCGCGCTTCGACGCGCGGATCGCCGCGATAGAAGATGTCGCCGCTGCTGCTGCTTGCCGCGCGGAGCCGCTCGGTGACCCAGACGCGCGCGTCACCGCTGCTGCTGCAGCGTACGATCGCTTCCTTCACTTCCATTTCGGATGCGTCGAGATCGCCGGAACTGCTCAGCGACGCTTCCAGACGGGCTGACTTGCCGTTCTTTATCGTGCAGTCGCCGGAACTGCTCTGATTCACTTCCACTTTTTCCGCGGTGATGCCGCCGATGCGAAGATCCCCGGAGCTGCTCGATGAGAGCTCGATCTCCCGGGCCTTTATGCCGCGGATCCGGATGTCGCCCGAACTGCTGCATGCGGCTTCGAAGCGCTCCGCCGTCAGTACCGGTGCGATGATGTCGCCCGAACTGCTGGCCCGCACGCTCGAGAGCGACGGCACGGTGAGGGTGAATTTGACCGCGGAACGGGTACGCATGCTGATCTGATCTTCGGTCTTGATGGTGAGTATCCCGTCGTCGACCTTCGTGACGAAATGCTTGAGCAGATTGTCGTCCGCCTCGATCCGCAGTTCGCTCTTCTCGCCGAGTTCGATGGTGAGGACGCCGATCGTGGCGAGGCGCACGCCGGTGATGGCAGGAAGACTCCGCACATCGCTTCCCGGCGTACCGGAGCCTCCGATCGCGTCGCCGAGCCAGAGCACTCCGTCCTCGGTTGCGTTGCAGCCGCTCGCGCTGAGGCTCAGCATGAAGAGGAGGAGGATGTTGAAAAAGGTTTTCATGGTGCTATCCTTCTTTTTTCCAGATGTTGTTCGAGGGATCCGCGTCAGGGATCCATGTATCTCCCAGCCGCAGTGAAAAGATGTCCGCGGTATGCTCGATGCGGAATGTGGCTTCGTCGGCACCGGTCTTCCAGACACTGGCGCTTTCGCTGACCGACTGCGCCGTTCCTCCCTCGAGTGTGACGGCGATGTGCACCGGCACCGGCATGCTGCCGATCCGCCTGATCGTGACTTCCGTCATCCCGTCGCGGGTGTTCACGCGGGTAATGGCGAGGTCGGGGTAGCCGGGTTCGAAGAACCACGGACGCCAGAACCAGTTCCAGTCTGCGCCGCTCACGTCGTTGAATGTATTGAAGAAATCCCAGGGCAGGGGATGCCGCCCCTTCCATCGCTCGATGAAGGCGCGGAGCGCGCCGTAGAACGCCGCGTCGCCCATGGCGTCGCGCAGTATGTTGAGCGCGGTGGCGGGTTTGATATAGGCCAGGACCTGGAGATCGTTTCCTCCCGAGGCAGTCGAGGGAATCAGCAGCGGGTAGTCCTGCTCGGTGCCGGCGAAGCGCTCGTAGCCGCGGGCGGCCCGGATCATGTGGTCGTAGCTGGACTGTTTCTTCTGCACGTCGACGGGAAGGAAATAGGCCAGGGCTTCATCCATCCACGCGTACCGCGTTTCATTGACGCCGACCATGAACGGGAAATAGCTGTGCGCGATTTCATGCGAATGCACGTAGACGTTAAGAATACGGTTCGGGAATTCTCCGTCATTGACGATCATCGGGAATTCCATGCCGTAATAGCCGTTGAATACCGTCATCGCCGGATAGGGGAACGGGACGCCCGGACGCGCCGCGCTCATCATCTCCACTGTTTCGCGCGCCTCTTCCGCAACGCTCGCGAATGATTTCGATGCGGGATCGTACGCGGCGTCGACGAAGACCCGCGCATCGCCCGCCTTCGCGGAGACGCCGTCCCAGCAGTAACCCTGCGCGAGACCGAAGGCGAAATCAGGAACGCCGTCGGCGCGGAATTTCCAGACCGTCCTGCCCCCCGACGCGGTGTACGGCGACTGGCCGGCGGCTTCCGCGTCATTGACAATCCGGATCACCGTATCCGATTTCTGCGCCCTGCGATAGCGGTCGAGATAGGGCTCCCGCAGCACGGCGTCGGGGTTGCGCAGAACACCGGTGGCCCATACGCCGTAACGTTCGGGAACGGTGATCTCCACGTCGATGTCGCCGTAGTCGGAATAGAATTCATGCTCACCGTCGTAGGAATGCATGTCCCAGCCGCGCACGTCGTCGTAAACCGCCAGCTTCGGATACCAGTATGCGATGAAGAAGGCGCCGTTCTCGTATTTGCCCATGCGCGGATTCTCACCTCCTTCGCCCGTCGACACCGGAATCGTGAAACTCCAGTCGACGGCAATCTCCGTGGAACCGCCGGGCACGAGGGGCACCGGCAGGGTCACGATCAGATTGCCGTTGTCGACATGCGCTTCCTCGCTCCCCGGGAAGAGCTGCCGCTCCGTCCCGCCTGCGGAAAGTCTCCGGATATTCATGCCATCGGTGACCGCGAGTTCTCCCAGCGGAGACCAGCGGGCCGCCCCGCGACGGTTCATGTTCTGATGGAGCTTGAGGACGAGCTGTCCGAGGGTATCCGGGCTGTTGTTCCGATAGGTGATCGTTTCTTCGCCCGAGAGCAAGCGCGCTTTCGGGTCGATGCTGACGCGGATGCGGTAATCGGCAGCGTTCTGCCAGTAGTCCTTTCCCGGCGCGCCGGTCAGCGAACGCGTGCCGCGATCGTACGCGCGCCTGATATCGCGCGGAATGTAAAGACCGTCACCGGCGGAGAATGCCTGGGAGAAAACAAGGAGGGCAAGAATGGGAAGAACGCCGTATCGAAATGCTCGCATACAGTCCTCGCATTGCTGAAACAGGGACGCGCCGAATCGCCCGCGCGCGTCATCGTATGGGTGAATGAACGGAGAATACGAATTTTTGTTTCAACAGGGCAAGAGCGGGGCGCGTCAGAACGGGGAAGGAATGTCGTACTCCATCTGCTCGATCCGGAAGCGGGCGTAGGGCAATTCGCCTTCGGGCGTCTGCCATGCCACCTCTGCAGAGGTCGGGACGCGCATCCCGTCAAACTCCGCGTAGTCGCCGTAGCGGCCGGTCCATGGCTGGCGCAGCATCGCTCCGTCGATCTCGCGATAGCGGTCTTCCGTGGAGAACTGCGTGATCGCCCCCTGCTCATCGATGGTGAATCGCGCCGACACCGAACTGCCGCCGTGGGTCATGCGGACTTCCACGGTGCTGTCGTCGATCGCGGCATAGGTCATGCCATGGACGGTCAGGAACGCGGTCGGGAACCAGGGCATCTCCGATATGTACCGCAGCAGGGTGGACTGATCCATTTCGCTTCCCGAGGCGTCGACAGCCGTGAACGCGGACAGCGGCTTGATGAGCATGTGTCCGTGTCCGTTGAGGTACTTGTCGCGTCCCCGCACCCAGAGCAGCGGATTCAGCTTCATTGTCGCAGACCAGACGAACGCAGGTTCCGCGGTATCGTAATACTGTTCGCCGCGTATGGGGAACCAGGGCTCGTCGGCGGAACGCCGGAACGTGCCGCCGTGCCGCAGGCGGGCGAACGTGGCCGGTGCGCGACCGTCGACGATGGCGTATTCGAGATAGCGCTGCAGCGGCGCGGGAAGGGACGGAATCCCGATGGCGGCTTCGAGAGCCTGCGGCGGATCGCCGGCCAGCTCCCGCACCTCCCGCCAGACCATGCTGCTGAACGACTGATGCTGGACATAGAGGTACGCGGCGAAAGCGACGATGAGGAAAAGGAGAACGAAGGCGATGAACATGCTGTGAACCGATTCTGATAAAATGAGACTACGTGCTGATGACCGCGCCGGAGGGCGTCGGTGCTTCCTGGCTGTCGTTCCACACGGAACGGACATTGATGAAGAAGACCGTTTCGATGGCCGCAACGTACATCTGGAATGCTCCGTCGCAGATCGTGGTGAGGAGATTGCCGTTTTCGGATCCCATGACGACGCCCAGGAGCCATATCAGGATCATCCCCGGAATCCAGAACGCGAGCAGCATGACCAGGACGTACCAGAAATGTCCGCTGACGAGATTCCTGCTTTTCGTAAGCGCGTCACTGATGCCGGCGTTCTCTGTGACTGCAAAGTACAGTGCGAAGGTGAAAAGCACGGCGGCCATGATTCCCGGTACGATCAGAAGCGCCATGCCCAGGCCGCTGAGCAGGAGGACGATGAAGGATACCAGCACGGCTTTCAGGAACACGCTTCGCGTTCGACCGATGAGATAACCGGTGTCGGAGCTTTCTCCATGCAGCGAGCGGTAGACGAGCAGGATCATGTACACATGGGCGAGGGTCATGATCAACCAGTAGATCCCGGTCGCGAGTACGCCGTACGCGGCAGTCTGCATCGAAGCAGGGTCGACCTGCCATAGCGATTTCAGTGTCTCGAGTAGCACGCCCGCGGGTACGGCGACGACGAGGACAGCAATCAGGAACTGCCGGCGATGCGCGAAGATGGTCTGCCAGGCAATGCGATAACAGGCGCCCACAGACAGCTCGCGTTGAGTCAGGTTTGCGTCCATGTTTCCTCTCCTCCACTTCGATTGAGCTGGGGGTCGCCGCTATCCTCGCCTGCGGCAGCATGTTCCGCGGCCCGCTGCATCGCGCGGAGATTGAGGAACAAGACAGTGGAGACCAGCGTGACGAGCAGGATGTATGCGTTCACGACCAGGTCCTTCATGAATGTTCCCGTGGGACCGAACGGGTTGAAATATGTGTATGCGGAGACGATGGCAGGCGGAAGGATGAAGGTCAGATTTGCGATTAAGGTGCGTCCGAAATTCTGGCGCACCAGATCCCAGCTTTTCGAGAAGGACCCGAACAGGCTTTCCTGTGCGATCAGTATTTCCTGCATGAAAAAGCAGAGCATGACCGCGAGGAACAATCCCGGGAGAACGAGAAGCAGAATTCCCGCCGACACGATCAGGGAAAACACGATCAGACCGCCCACGACGAGGAGAAGATTGTCGCGCACGAGCGAAAGGAGTTTCCGCGGAACGACAACCTTCCTCTGCAGTTCATGCGAGGCGAGCAGCATTACATAGGAAAGTGCGGCGATATTGAGAACAGCAAATACCGTGGGATTGAAAATCATGACGATGGCATGCAGCGGCGGAGAAACCGCCATCAACTTCGCCAACACCGACTCCTGCTGCAGCACGGTGATCGGGAGCGTGATCCCCGCGAACAGGAGCAGGATATAGCGTTGGTATCGCCAGAGTATTTCCCAACCGATGCGATAATACGAACCGAGCGACAACGCTCCCTGCGCGAGATCCACGGACATCGTTTTTCTCCATGATGAAATTCAGGAGAAAAAGATGGAGAAAAGGGAATTGAAACACAACAGATCCGCGCTTGCGCTGCAGCGATGGTCTCGTCTGCCGGGATCAGTCCCGCGGCTTGAACGCGTAACAGTCGAATTCTTCGTCATCTCCTTCGAGCATGTAATCGAGACGGGAAAGCACGCAGAGAATCCCCTCGTACGGATGCTGCGTGTCGTCTTCCCGGCACAGGATGCACAGCGAGGGCTTCGGTATGCTGTCGGGTTCGTAGCGATTGCCGTCGTCGTCAAAAAATCCGTCGAACTGCATGAAGGGTTCTTCACTCATGATTCTCTCCCAAATGTGTGGTATGTTAACACGAAGCGGCTCCCTGCTTCGCGTCTGGGGCTAACATAGCGGTGAGGGACCCGTTCGGCAATGCCTGAATTCGTCCATGATTTTCGGAGGCATCATGCGAACAGTCACGTTTCTTATTCTGTCCATACTCATGACCTGCGCCGGAGAGGCACGCGTGCTCCGCATCGGCAGCGGCGGCTACGCTGATCTTCAGGCCGCAGCGGCCGACGCCCTGCCGGGCGACACCATCCTGTTTCTCAGCGGTACGCACCAGGGCGGTGCGTATGTCGAGAACCTGCAGGGGCGCGCCGATGCATGGATCATCATCATGGGAGAAGCGGACGCCCTGATATCGGGCGGGACAAACGCCTTCCAGCTTACGGATCCTGCCTATCTCCACATCAGGCACCTGACCTTCGATGACCAGACCGGCAACGGAGTGAACATCGACGACGGCGGCAGCTACGACACGCCCGCGCATCACCTGCTGATAGAAGACTGCACCTGGCGCGGGATCGACGCGACGGGCAACAACGACATGCTCAAACTCTCGGGGGTGGACAGCTTCGCGGTCCGCGGCTGCCGTTTCATCGACGGCTCGCCCGGCGGCAGCATGGTCGACATGGTCGGCTGTCATGACGGCATTTTCGAGGGGAACCACTTCGAGAACGCGGGATCGAACTGCATACAGGCGAAAGGCGGAACCCGGTACATCCGGATCGAGAGAAACGCCTTTCAGAATGGCGGCGAGCGCTCGATCAATATCGGGGGATCGACGGGACTCCCGTATTTCCGTCCGGTCAATGCGAACTACGAGGCATCGGATATTCTCGTCGCGGCCAACGTCTTCACCGGCTCGGTTGCGCCGATCGCCTATGTCGGCGCCGTCAACTGCGCGGTGGTGCAGAACACGATATACCTCCCGGAGAAGTGGGCGGTACGCATTCTGCAGGAAAGCACCGATGCGCGTTTCCTTCCCTGCGGAAACAACACCTTTCTCAATAATATCGTGATGGTGGACAACCGCGCGGCGGGTCCCACCTTCAACATCGGTCCGAACACCGCCCCCGAAACCTTCCTGTTCCGCAACAACCTCTGGTTCAATATCGAGAGCGCCGCCTGGGGCGGCCCCAACCTCCCGGTCATGGAGGTCGGCGGCATCATCGGATCCGATCCCAGGCTGCGTGCCCCCGCACTGACCGGCGGTGACTTTTCGCTGCTCGAGAATTCGCCCGCGATCGGCGCCGGGACACCCGTGGCCGCGCCGCTGAAGGATTTCACCGGCAAGCAGTTCAATGTTCCCCCCAGTATCGGCGCCTTCGAGTATCAGTCCGGAACGGGAGTCGCTGAGGACCCGGCGGCGGCGGGCTTCTCGCTGGAAGTTTATCCGAATCCCGCTCGATCGGCCGTGACACTGCGCGTGCTGAGCCGGCAGGCGGCCGGCGCCACGCTGCGCATATTTGACGCAGCCGCGCGTGAAATCCTGCGCCGGGACTGTCGGCTGGAGGCGGGGCTCAACATCGTCGAATGGAATGGCAGAAACGGATCGGGAGAAAAAGTGCGGGGAGTGTTTTTTCTCCAGATCACTACCGCGTCGGGGTGGCGCGGTACGCGCGTCATACTGGGGCAGGCACGCTGATCGCGTGTCTGCCTTTCCTTCCTTTTCTCTCCGCACGGTGCAATATATATAGAACCATTCGCTGCGGGGATGAAAAATAATTGTTTCGGAGTAACAGATGGGAATTGATTTTGTCCGGCAATATGAGGATGTTCCGGAGCACTCATTTTGTGACGTCTCGTTCACGCTTTTCGTGAAGTAATACCCATCCCATCCACCACTATTCGTGAGGGTTCATTTTATGAAGCACTTGCGTCCATTGGCGTACTCCGCGCTGATTTTCGCCTTCCTCGTATCGTTGGCTGCGCCGGTATCCGCGCAAACAATTGCCATCGAGCGAGTCGCAATGTCACCGGGAATGCTCGGCACCTACACCGGCTTCCCGGTATCCACCGGACTTCATGTCGTTCCCATCGGCATGAAAGTGTATCTCGATGTCGACACCGTCGGTTCTCTCGGCATGGTTCAGAGCTATGCGTGGACGGTCACCAGCGCACCGACCGGATCCGCGGCGGTCTTTGCCGACCCGGCCTCCGCGGTCACGACCTTTATCCCTGACGTCACCGGCCAGTATATCATTACCATGGACGTCGGCGGCGGTCTCACGGACAATGACACCCTGTACGCCGCGACCTATGTCGGCATGGGCGCGTCCGGGACCAACTGCGGGATGTGCCATTCGGCCATGAAGGCCAAATGGGAAACGACCAAACATGCCACGATGTTCAAGCGCGGCATCACCGGCGAACTGGAAGTGGAAGATTACAACGGCCAGCTCGAAGGCGCATACGCCGGCGGCTGCATCAAATGCCACACCACCGGCTGGGAGCCGAGTGTCGACAACGGCAATTTCGGCTTCGAGGCGAAGGCCGTCGGTTTCGACACGACCTGGTACCAGGGGCTCGAACTGCGCAACGGCGACTACTGGATTCCGACGGGGAGCCTGACCATCTGGAATGCGGTTCTCAACAACTTCCCGAAGGTCGCGAATGTGGCGATGATCAGCTGCGAAAACTGTCACGGTCCCGGCAGCGAGCACATTGCGAACATCGGAAGCAAGAAAATGATCGGGATGAGTGCCTCGGCAGGCGCCTGCCTCACCTGTCACGATGCACCGAAGAAGCACCGTCTCGGCAGTTACTGGAAGGCCTCGAGTCACGCCACCATGCCGCTGAGCGGAGAAGAAGCCAGCCGCTCGAACTGCTGGCCCTGCCATAACGGTTCCGCCCTCGGCGCATTCGCGGAAAATCCGACAGCCCCCGATTACAGCAAGGTGGACCCGACACTGGAATCGATCTCCTGCGTCGCCTGCCATGATCCGCACAGCGATGAGAATCCCAATCAGCTTCGTACGGTGAGCTTCCCCGGGCTCAACAACGGTTTCATCCCCGACGCCGGAATCGGCGGCAAGGGCCAGCTCTGCATGAACTGCCACCGCTCGCGGACCAACACCGCCACCGTCGTGGCATCGCAGATGAACAGATTCGGCAGCCGCTTCTACCCGCACTACAGTCCGCAGGCCGACATGTACCTCGGCCAGAACGGCTACGAGTATGGACTGCCCATCAGCGGACTCGCGACGCACACCGGTCTCGAAAACGGCTGCGTCACCTGCCATATGTCGACCCGCGTCAACGGATCGAGCGTGCATTCGAATCATGAAATGAGCATGGAAGATGAGAACGGCGACCGCATCCAGGCATGCCAGTCCTGTCACGGCAGCTTCGTCACCAGCTTCGAAGACATCAAGGCCATGTCGGATTACGACGGTAACGGCGTGATCGAAGCAGCGATCACCGAAATCGACGGAATGCTCGCACAGCTGAAGGCCACGCTTCCGCTTGACGGCACGGGTGAACCCGTAACCAGCGCCGCCGACTCCATGCTCGTCACCGACCGCGCGACGCAGCTTCCGGCGATCTATAACTACTACTTCGTGAAGAATGACTGGAGCCACGGCGTACACAACACCAAGTACGCGGTAGCGCTGCTGCAGGCCTCGATGAGCCGGCTGACCGGCGTCGAGCCGATGGATCAGTCGATCCCGGAGACCTTCCAGCTTTCGCAGAACTACCCGAATCCGTTCAATCCCTCCACCAGCATTCAGTTTGCTGTCCCGCGGGCAGCGGACGTGCAGCTGCTGGTGTACAACAGTGCAGGCAAACTCGTCCGTAAACTGGCTGACGGTCATCTGACCTCGGGCAACTATACGGTCACGTGGGACGGCCGCGACGAAATCGGCGCCGCCGCATCCACCGGCATGTACTTCTATCGACTTTCCGTCGTCTCGAACGGAAGCTCGATGTACCAGGCAACGCGAAAGATGGTCCTCGTGAAATAATCAACCTCTCCAGCGATGACCACTATGCAAGGGCGGGACTCAGTTCCGCCCTTTCTCTTTCAGAAAAACACGGAAACCGTCCCGACGCTGCCGCGGCGAGACGGTTTCCGTTTTGTGCCAGGTGTGGCTGTGAGAGATCAGTGCGTGTGGGGAATCAGCACCGCGTCGATGACGTGAATTACGCCGTTCGATGCGGCAACGTCTGCACCGGTGACATTCGCGGAATTGATCCGGACGCCGCCGTCCTTCATGGAAATGTGGACGTCATCGCCCGAGAGCGTCGTCGCGGATTTCAGCCCGGTAACGGCCTTCGAATCGACCGCACCCTCAACGACGTGGTAGAGGAGGATCTTCTTCAGCGCCTCCTTGTCCTCCAGAAGACTTTCCAGCGTGCCTTTGGGCAGCTTAGCGAAAGCGGCGTCTGTCGGCGCGAAGACGGTGAAGGGACCGTCGCCCTTGAGCGCGTCGACGAGTCCGGTCACAGTCAGTGCCTTGGCGAGGGTTGTAAACGATCCGGCTTCGATGGCGACAGTTACGATGTCCTTTCTGTCCGACATCTTCTCGCCGCCCCCGGCGATCGCGGTACCGGCGAAAAAGGTGGTGAGAAGGAACAGGGGAAGAATATATGTGATGCGTTTCATATTGGTCTCCAGTTGATGTTGTGGAATGAATCGAAATGCTCAGTCATGAGAATAAAACCATTGTCTAGAATTATTGGTTCCAATTCTAGACAAAAATATGTAAAAAATTAGACAGACTGCGATTTTCATTCATTTTATGCTATATTGAGCTTCATGAACACGCCGCGATATTCGATACAGACTGCGGCGCGGCTGTGCGGACTGACGCCGTACGTGCTGCGGGCATGGGAGAAACGGTACAATGTTGTCGATCCCCTTCGCACTCCCACGAATCGTCGTCTCTATACGGACGCCGATGTCGAACGTCTGGGCATGCTGCGGAAGCTGACCGAGTCGGGACTCGCGATATCGAGCGTGGCCGCGCTTCCGGACGCGGAACTGCGCGTCCTGCTGCGAAAAATGGACGACAGGGTGTCCGACGCTGAAATGCGCGTAAAGGATTACGCGGGCTGGCGGGCGGCGCTGATGCGCCATGCGCAGCAGCTCGATGCCGCGGGACTGGAAACCACCCTGCGCGAGGCAGAAAAGGAACTGTCGCGGCATGCGTTCATCGACCACGTGGTCGGGCCCTTCGTCGCCGATATCGGCAGCGGCTGGCGCGAGGGACGGGTACGCATCGTGCAGGAACATCTCGCGACGACAGCCGTCCGCGGAGTACTGGTCGATCTCCTTAACGCGGCGGCCGTACCCGCGGATGCGGAGCGAGTCGTCTCCGCGACGCCGACCGGTCAGCGCCACGAACTCGGCGTCCTGCTCGCCGCGCTTGCCGCATCGACCGCGGGCCGCGCGGTGACCCATCTCGGCACGGATCTTCCCGCCGCGGAAATCGCCCTCGCAGCGCGCGATCTCGGCGCCGCGGAGGTGCTCATCAGCATCGTCTATCCTCCCGACGACGCGGACACCTTCGCAGAGCTCGTCGAACTCGTCCGCCTGCTTCCGCCGGACACCCGCATCATTGTCGGCGGCGCATCCGCTCCTACCTATGCCGCCCACATCGACCATCCCTCCATTATTCACCTGCAGAGCACCTCGGAACTCTGGGAGCACTATGCTACGGTTCCGTGAAAGCATTGAAATGCTGCCACGCGAATCGAAAATTGCCTAGCTTTGTAAACACCCCGTGAGATGGGGTAACGGAATTACGTCATCGGGCAAAGGCATGGCATGGAATCCATTCGCGAACTCTATAAAATCGGACAGGGGCCGTCGAGCAGTCACACCATCGGGCCGCGCCGCGCGGCGCTCCGCTATCGACTGAGACACCCCGATGCGGCGGCGTTTCGCGTCACATTGTACGGCAGTCTCGCCGCGACCGGAGTGGGACATTTAACGGACGAGGCGATTCGAAACGTCGTCGCACCCGCGACGGTGGAATTCGACTGGAAACCGGAGACAGTCCTGCCGCGCCACCCCAACGCCCTGACCTTCCGGGCTCTTGATGCGGATGGGGCAGCATCAGACGAGTGGACCGTCTACAGCGTTGGCGGTGGACGCCTCGACGACGGGACCCCGGAATCCTCCCCCCCATCGCTATATGACTTTTCGACCATGCGAGAAATTCTACCGTGGTGTGAAGAGAACGGGGTCCATCTCTGGGAGTACGTCGCGAAGCGCGAAGGCGATGGATTCTGGGAGTTTCTCGAAGAAATTTGGAAAGCGATGAAAGCCGCGGTGAAGGCCGGACTCGAGGAAGAAGGCGCGCTGCCGGGCCCGCTGCACCTTCAGAGAAAAGCGGCGTCGTACTTCATCAAGGCGAAAAGCTACAAGGGCTCGCTCAAGCGGCGCAGCCTCGTTTTCGCCTACGCGCTCGCGGTCGCCGAACACAACGCGGGCGGCGGCACCATCGTCACGGCACCCACCTGCGGTTCCAGCGGCGTCTTGCCGGCGGTGCTGTATTATCTGCAGACGCAGCACAAATTCACCGATAAAAAAATACTCCGCGCGCTCGCAACGGCGGGACTCATCGGAAACCTCGTCAAGAAAAACGCATCCATTTCCGGAGCGGAAGTCGGATGCCAGGGAGAGATCGGTACCGCCTGCGCCATGGCAGCCGCGGCAACGGTGCAACTGTTCGGAGGCAGCATCCGGCAGGTGGAATACGCGGCGGAAATGGGTCTCGAGCACCACCTCGGCCTCACCTGCGATCCGGTGGCCGGACTCGTGCAGGTACCCTGCATCGAGCGCAACGCCTTCGCCGCTTCGCGCGCACTCGATGCGAACACATTCGCCATTCTCTCCGACGGCACGCACCGTGTCAGTTTCGACCGGGTGGTGAAAACCATGCGCGACACGGGACATGACATTCCAAGCCTCTACCGCGAAACCTCCGCCGGCGGTCTGGCGGTACACGTGCGGCTGCCCTCAACGTCGGATTCCTGAACGATTGAGTGTGTTTCGAAAGTATTTGAGCAGGAATTGAAAGAAATGCCGGGGTGAAATTGTGCTAATTGCGCTTCCTGCACAATCGACCCATGCAGGGGGAAGGTAATCTCAATTCCTAGGAGGGAATATGAACCCCGTTATTCGTCTATTCGCCGCATGGCTTCTTCCATGCATACTGCTGGCCGGTACGGTCCGCGCACAGCAGGCCGCGAACGCAGCGCCGGAACGTCACCTCGTCACCACGGTCACCTTCAGTCATGTGGAAAAAACAGCCACCGTGGAAGTGGAGCTCATCTACCCGGCGCGGCTGAGTCTTTCGCTGCAGAACGAGGACAATCGCACGATCCTGCGCATCGCGCTCAACAAACAGCTCGAGGCCGGCACGCACACCTTCACGTTCAGTACCAGGGACCTGAAGCCGGGCAGCTATATCGTTCGCGCGCAGGACGGCAGCGACGTCCACACGCAGCGGATCACGGTGCGCTGAGCAGGAAAACGGAACGTGATTGTGTACCGCCAGGGTATTCAAACAGGCAGAAATAGAGTCCGGTGGAGAGGGAACGTCCACCGCTGTCCCTGCCGTCCCAGGTGAGGATATGCGTTCCGCCCGGGAGGAATCCCTCGTGGAGCGCTCTCACCACGCGGCCGTGGAGATCACAGACAAGCACACGTACGACAGCGTCGCTCTCGCAGCGCAATGTGGCGGACATCCAGCTCGCAGCGCCCGCACGGAAGGGATTAGGGAATGGCGGTGCGAGCTGGAACCGTTCCGGGGAGACCGGGGGCGTAACCTCGGTGGTCGTGTACGCGAGGTGCAGGACGTGCGTTGTATCAACGACCCCGGTCGTTCTGTTCGTCACGATCCAGTGACTGCTTACCAGTCCGTAATTTCGCGAATACACCGCTTCCCGCCGATAGAGCTCATAAGGCGTTCCCATCGGGTAAAAGTCAAATGCGATGGAGTCGGGAGGAACATCGCCGGGTCGCGGAATACGCACGAAACGGGATTCGGGTGGGGAAACTCCAAGTTTCGTTTTATCTACCTGCAGGACCCAGGTCCGATCGTCGAACTCGCCGAAACGGCGTAACGCCTTCGGAAGCAGATAGTCGTCGCGCAGGAAAAAAAGACTGTACTGCCGATCCTCCTCTTCAACGTAATCGATCATGTAGCGAAACAGGATGTTCGTCTGCAGGGCGTCCACCTCCGTCAGTGAACGCAGCATCAGCGAATGCCGCTTTCCGTCCTCATCGCTGTAATGCATCCATGTCGAAGCGGGAGGAAGAATGTAATTGAGGAGATCGAGGAACACCGAATCGTTGGAGAGACTGATCAGCGGGGATTGATAGATGCGCGTACTCCCGTCCGTGAACTGCTTCACGAGACGATACTGGTAGACGTGCGAGCCGGACCAGTCCTGCATCACCGTGGTGTCGACATAGGTCGTCGTGAGATAGGATGAAGGAGGCGAGAGTACCTCGATCGGCTGCCATGGACCGCCATTGTGCGAACGCTCGAGCTGACCCTGCCGCCAGAGTTCATCATCCAGTTCAAACCAGTTCAGACGGATGCGTCGGCGCGCGTAGGTGCTCTGGTCGAATCCCGACAGCTGCTCCGAGGGAGCGTCGACCTTCATATCGAACAGATACAGCAAAGTCCCTCTTCCGGCCCAACACACCGTTGGGTGTGCCCATCCAGAGGGGTACAGGACAAAAGAAAGCGAGTCCTTCATTTTCATCCACCGTCGTTCCCCGGCAGCGTACTCAATGATGCCATGGCCCTCTCCCCAGAGCGAGAAGCTGTCGACGGAAATACGGGATTGAGTTGCCATGCACACGCGGTTCGTATCTCCGTCATCGAACATGGTTACCTGTATATCTCGCTTTTCGTCACGAATCGGATTCACTGCGATCGGTCGTGGAATGGTATCCCAGGTGATTCCGGCATCGTCGCTCCGAAGCAGGCGCACTGCGTCCGTGCGCAGCACGATCCTCTGGTTTTGCGAAATAAGGAACTCGTGAATAATCCCGGAGAATCGCCGGTTCCAGGTCGTACCGGCATCGGATGAGAGGTACAGCCCGCTCGGAGTTGCGAGAAACACGCTGTCGTTTCGCACGGCGACATTGACCGCGGTATCCGGCAGGGGTATGATGTCGACGGGATTCCCGGTGACGGAACCGGTGAGCCGGAAAAGGGTCGCATCATAGAACAGCAGAACGGAGTCGCGGGGCGTCCGATGCACGGCGACGGGAAGCTGCGTGCGATAGACGGTGGGAAGATAGCGCCAGGATTCGACCGTCTTCGCCTCCCAGGTCGCACCGGCATCCGCGCTTTCGAGCAGATCGAGATAGGTTTTCCCGAGGTCGGACCGGTACATGGATATTACCATAGGCTGGCATCCCGCGATCGAGAGTGAGAATCCGCCCGGATAATCAGGATCCGCGCTTATGAGCGTTTTCCAGGTCAGCCCGCGATCGTTCGTCTGCTGTACGCTGGATGCAATGTGCACGATACAGCGCGCCGAATCGATGGCGTACACACCAAGGAGATTTTCAGGAAAAGCCTTGACGAGCGTGGTTTGTGCGTGCGGCTTCCCGATGCCGGCGCAGAACAGAACCAGAATCGCGACAATCCGCAGCATGATCCCTCCGCAAAAAAGTATACCCCGGAACAGTTACTTCAATATATACGCCGACAGCGAATTTTCCTGCAGAGACGGAATAACCAGCATATGCAGCGCGGGCACGTACGCGAAATCGGCGCAGTAGCGCTGCGTCGTGCTGCGGTCGAGTATGGTCTTGACGACCTCGCCCGAAGGAGAAATGATGAAGACGCGACCGGCATGATCGGAGGCCAGCAGCCGCCCGTCACCCATGCCGGTCAGGCCGTCGATGACGCAGCCGGGATCGAGCGTCGCGACAGGACGCCACTTTTTACTCGTGAGATTCATGGCCTTGATCGTCGCATCGCCGGAATTGCCGATGAGCAGTTCGCCGTTCTCCACGTGAATCCCATTGGGACTGCCGACCAGCGGACTCTCGAGCCAGGGTGCGAGTCGGTCGCCTTCGAGTCGCAGGATGCGGTTCGCGCCCGAGTCTGTGACATAACCGATGCCGGCGTCGTCGAAGGCGATATCGTTGAGAAATTTCGCTTCGCTCGCTTCGATACGCTTTTCCACGACGCCGGTTTCCGTGTTGATCACGGCAACGCCGGTGCGGTCCACCGCGTAAAGATGGGCATTGTGCATTGCGAGTCCGGTCGGACGCTTCAGTCCGCTCGCCCAGCGAAGGGCCAGCACGTCGCCGTCAGGACTGATTTTCGAGATGAATTCCTCACCGTCGTTGAAAAAGTTCGAGACGTAAAAAACGTCGTGGATCTCATCGTACACCACGGATTCCGGGAAATGCAGCTGTCGCGAGACACTCCATTTCGCTCCGATCATCGGATCCAGATATTCGGCGTCGCCGTCCCGAGCCATGAAGCCCCAGCCGCCGGAGACATCAGAAACACAGAACATCAGTTCGTTCTCGCCTTCCTCGAGCGGGAGATACACTGCGTCGAAATACCCGGCGATACCGAGGAAGGACGGATCGCGCATCCGGTACGCGCTGGTTCCCGCGAACAGCAGACGGCCGTTGCAGAATATCGAAACCGCATCGCTGTAACCGAACTGCAGTTCGCGTACGCCCTCGTCCTCAGCGGTAATGGTGGCGCGCGCCCAGACGCAGTTCGCGCCCTGTCCGATTCTGCTGCGATACCGCGCGAGGTTGACCAGGCCGGACGCCTCGCTCTCGACGGTCATCCACTGCGGGTCCTCGATTGACTGCTGCGAGGGCGTCCGCTCCATGTCGATGGCGCTGCTGCCGAAAACGCGCGATATCTCCCAGCGTGTGATTGTTCCGGGCGGCGTACGGAGTACCGGTGCGGGCGGGAAATCCAGCGACGCGTCTTCGTGGTAGGAGAATCGCGAGAAGTACGCGCTGCCGTCCTGCGGCGCGTCGAGACCCAGCGACCCATGCACCGGCGAGTGCTTGAGATCGCGCACGACGATCGCGGGAGTGCTGCTTCCGCCGATGAAAAGCCGCGCCTGCGAGTCACGGAATTCCAGCCGGAGGTGGATCCAGTTGTCGGGCTGCAGGTCGCAGGCGGCGGTATAGCCGGAACCGTTGTACAGCTGCCACGCCTCGCTGCCGTTGAAGGTGGGCGTATACTGCACCGCGTCGGGATAATGTCCCGCGCGGTGGGGGCGCAGGTAGATGCGTTCGAATTCGCCGTCGGCGCTGCGGCGGAAGATGATGCCGGGATAGGATTGCGCCCCGGTGACCAGCAGGTCGACGTCGATGACGCCGTCTTTCAGTTTGACCCCGTTGAGGAACGCGGTGCCGCTCAGGCAGTTTCGTCCGCGGACTTCCTTCAGCTTCGCCTGCTTGAGATTCCATCGTCCGGGCTCGAACTCGACGTTCTGTGCTGCGGCTTCGATCGGAATCGCACACACCAGCAGAAATGGAAGAACAATCATGAGGCGCATGAGGAAGGAACGGGAGAAAAGGAAACGCGTGGAGCGCATGGCGGCCTCCGGGCTCGTTGAGTGAGAATCGGGCTATCGTGTCCTGAATATGCAGGATACGAAATTTCGCCATGCTCCGCCAGCGGTCACAGCAGAGGTGCGCGCAGCTGCAGACTCCAGAGCGGTCGGTTGTTGATCTCCGCCCGGCGAGTCGAGTAGTACCAGGTGTGGACGTCATCGTTCCACTCGCTGCGCGCGTAGTCGAGCTGCAGATGAACCGGCGTGTCCCCGTCCCAGAAAACGCGGTGCAGCGGGATATCGAATCCGAAGCCCCAGCGGAAAACCGGGAAGGCAAGATCGTCTTCACTGTTCGCGAGGAGCTGACGGTCTTCCACACCTGCGCTGAGCATCAGTACTTCGAGCAGGCGAAGCTCCATGGCGGCGCCATACTGTCCCCATGTGTCGAACGCATACTCTGTACCGTGTACCGAGCCCTCGAGCGTCACGACGAAAGACAGCGGATCGAGACCGAGTCGCTGTGGAAAACCCGGATTGCAGAACCATGCAGCGCCGAAGCGAAATACCTGGTGCAGCGGTTCCTTCTGCGCTTCGTCGATGTAATAGAATTCGTTCGAGAACAGATTGTCCATGACGATCCCGTAGCGGAGTTCATCTCCCTCGGCCAGAACGGGAACCGCCATTCGTCCATGGGCCGAGACAGATGCATCCCAGCAGCTGTTGGTGAAACCGTCGGACTCTCGCAACGTCAACGTCTTGATATACACGCCATACCGGTGAAGCGACAGGCCGACGGCAAGGTCATGCAGCAGCTCGCGCGCAATGTGAAGGCTCGATCGATACGCGGTCGCGTCAGGTCCGAAATCCAGGTTATCGTATCCGCCGTAGCCAGATGTGTAGCAAAGGTTTCTATGCTCGAGGGCGACAGACGTCTGCCAGGAAGGAATGTACACTGAAGCAGCGGCGAGGAAGGAGGAAGTCAGCTGCGTTTCCATGAACTCGACGTTCAGTCCGTTTGCATAGGTCGCCTGGGCATCATGCTGAAATGCCAGGGCCGCGGGATTGTGATCCACTGTCGCAAGTCCCCGTCCGACAGCG
>QKAF01000164.1 GCA_003246455.1 Bacteroidota bacterium | reverse complement strand
ATCAACAAACTGCTGCATCCGACCATCACCGGCATCAAGCGTCCGGCACACGACAGCAGCGAACTCAACAACCGCATTCAGCTCGTGCGCGACCTCTTCGACCTCGAAGCGTCGATGCGCGACGAGCGGGAACAGGAACCTCATATCGAGCGGCGGAACGACCCCCTCGAACAACAGGACGATCTATGAAAAAGACCCTCGTCATCGGCACGCGCGGCAGCGCCCTGGCCCTCTGGCAGGCCGAGCACGTGCAGGCACGGCTGAAAAAACGCTTCCGCAGCCTCGACGTCGAACTGCGCATCATCAAAACCAAGGGCGACAAGATCCTCGAAAAATCGGAGACAAGGGTCTCTTTACCAGGGAAATCGAACGCGCCCTGCTGGCGAAGAAGGTCGACATCGCGGTGCACAGCCTGAAAGACCTGCCGACAGAGACACCGGCGGGCCTCGTCATCGCCGCGATCAGCGAACGCGAGGACGTCAACGACGTGCTCATCTCCTCGAAATGGAACTCCATCGCCGATCTCCCCGAAGGCGCCGTGATCGCGACCGGGAGCCTGCGCCGCACCGCACAGCTGCGCCATCTGCGTCCCGATCTCCAGATTATCGACATTCGCGGCAACCTCAATACGCGCATGCAGAAATTCGACGCGTCGGAGTGGGACGGGATGATGCTGGCCTACGCCGGCGTCAAGCGTCTCGGATGGGAGCATCGGATCGCACAGGTGATCCCGACCAGTCTCATCCTTCCCGCGGTGGGACAGGGTGCGCTGGGCATCGAGATCCGCGATGGCGACACGGAAACGGCGAAATACGTCGCCGCGCTCCACGACGAAGAAAGCGCCGCGGCGGCGTACGCCGAACGCGCGCTGCTGCGTACGCTCGAGGGCGGCTGCCAGATTCCGATCGGCTCCTACGCCCGCCGCATCGGTTCGCGGCTCACGCTCGACGCGATGGTAGCCTCGATCGACGGGACGATCCGTCTCGACACCCGCGGCACCACCGGTGACTTCTCCCGCGCCGCCGATCTCGGCGTACGCGTAGCGGACAAGCTGCTGGCCAACGGTGCGCGTGAAATTCTCGACGGCATTCGCGGCACGGAAGCATAAGGATTGTCCGGCCGCGTTCATACGGTCCTCGACACGCGTCCGGTGGCGTCACCCGGATTTTCCGCGGCGCTGGAAGCGGCGGGAATTGCCGTCGCGAATGTGCCCCTTATCCGTATCGAAGGCGTGCAGCCGGGCGATGAAACCGCGGAGGTCCTGCAGAGACTGCCCTCCTTCGACGGCGTGATCCTCACGAGCATGAACGGCGTACGGCATTTCGCTTCGCTGCTTCGCAACGCGGCGATCGCACCCGACCGGCTTCCCCCGGTGTTCGTCGTCGGACCCAAAACCGCCGAGCTCGCGCGCGCGGAGGGCTTCGCGCCCCAGGCGCTGCCGTCCGCTGCGTATGGCGCCACGCTCGCGGCGGAGCTTCCGGATGTGCAGGGTCGCCGCTTCCTTCAGCCCTGCGCAGACATCGCGCGGGAGGAAACCGCCGACGGCATCCGCGCGCGAGGCGGGACGGTCGAACAGCTCGTGGTCTACCGCACGCTTCCGCCGTCGGACGCCGATGCGATCCGTCTCGCGGAGATCGCCGCACGCAGCGGCTACGACTGCGCGGCATTTTTCTCCCCGTCCGCCGTGCGGCATTACGCGGCCCTGCTTCCCCGGCGTATCCGGCCCGACGCGGCCATCGCCGTCATCGGGAACACCACGGCCGCCGAGGCGAAGGACTGCGGATTACGCGTGGACATTCTCCCCCCGCAGCAGACCGCGGAAGCCCTGGCAGAAGCGATCGTAGAGTGGGCCCGATGAAAAAATTTCGAATTATCATTTTTTTTCACCCTATAGCTTCGAACACATGACTCAACTACAAAACGACCTTCTTCTCCGCGCCGCACGGCGTGAGGCCACCGAGCGTACGCCGGTGTGGATGATGCGACAGGCGGGACGCTACCTGCCGGAATACCGCGCGGTGCGCGCGAAGTCCGATTTTCTCACGCTGTGCAAGACGCCGGAACTGGCGGCCGAGGTCACGATTCAGCCGGTGGACATCGTCGGCGTCGACGCGGCCATCATTTTCTCCGACATCCTCGTCGTGCCCGAAGCCATGGGCATGGAACTGCTGGTCGAGGAAGGCAAGGGCGGACCCCGCTTCCCGGATCCGATCCGTTCCGCCGACGCGATCGCAAAGCTCGCGGTCGACGGCGCGGCCGATCGCCTGCAGTATGTCTACGACGCCCTCGCGCTGACGAAAAAGCAGCTCGCCGGACGCGTTCCCCTCATCGGTTTCGCCGGTGCACCGTGGACGCTGGCATCGTACGCGATCGAAGGCGGCGGCTCGAAGAACTTCGAAACCATCAAGACGCTCCTGCACAGCCTTCTCGGCAAGCTCGCGGGCGTCGTCGGCGAATACCTCGTGCGGCAGACGCAGTCCGGTGCCGACATCGTGCAGATCTTCGACACCTGGGCGGGCGCGATGACGAAGGACGGCTTCCTCGAATTCTCCCTGCCCTACATCATGCAGATCGTCGAGCATGTGAAAGCCAACAGCAGCGTCCCGGTGATCGTGTTCGCCAAGGGCGCGAATTCCACGTTCCCCGAACTCGCCGACTGCGGCGCCGACGTGCTCGGACTCGATTGGACCGTCGACATCGGCGAGGTGCGCGCGGCCGTCGGCAACCACGTCGCCCTGCAGGGCAACCTGGATCCTGTCGCGCTGTATTCGTCTCCCGAGAGCATCCGCGCGGAAGTGCGCCGCGTGCTCGAATATTTCGGCAGCCACCCCGGACACATTTTCAACCTCGGCCACGGCATTCTGCCCACCGTCCCGGTGTCGCACGCGCAGGCCATGATCGAAGCCGTCAAGGAGATCTCCGTCGAGATCCGCAACGAAGAACAGGAATAAGAACGACGTCATAAGGAAAGGACAGGCATGAGTACGGCCATCCGACAATTCGACCGCATCGACACCGACCTGCTGAAGAAATATTCACGGCCGGGTCCCCGCTACACCAGCTATCCCACGGCGCCGGTATTCTCGACGGATTTCACCACCGCCGACTACATGGAGGAGATCCGCCGCACCAACGCGGCCGACGCTCCCCCGCCGCTGTCGCTGTATTTTCACATTCCCTTCTGCGACACGCTCTGCTATTTCTGCGGCTGCAACATGATGGTGACCCGCGACCGCAAGAAGATCAACAACTACGTGCAGTACGTGAAGAAGGAACTGGACCTGATCCGTCCGATGATCCGCGACGACCGGGAAGTGGTGCAGATCGCATGGGGCGGCGGCACACCGACCTACCTGCATCCGGACGAGATCCGCGATCTCGCCGGCTACACGCAGAAGCTCTTCCC
>QKAF01000116.1 GCA_003246455.1 Bacteroidota bacterium | reverse complement strand
ATACACATATCCTGGAAAACGGCGGGAGGGGATACATGAAAAGCCCTTCGGTCTCGGTAAATTCGACGGATGCCAGTTTGGATCAAATGTATGTATGGTATCGGGTTTGCTCTGGCCTGTTATTCCCGTTATGATAGACCAGCGGTCCAACGAAGAGGCAGCGAGGAGGTAATACCGTGCCGGTCTCCCGGCATCGACGGAGAGATCGTAGACAACCCGGCTGTCGAAGAGCTTCCGCCAACTCATGCCTCCATCAACGCTTTCGAGAAACCTGCTCGTGCGATCCCCTGGTTGCCAGCCGTCTGAGAGGAGCACAAGCATCGTATCGTCATGGGCATGCACGAACTCTGCCTCGGCGAAATTCAGTATCTCGGGTTGTCCCGGGACAAGGTCCCATGTGTCACCATGATCCGCAGACAATAGTATCCCTGTCATGGATACGGATCCCAGCAAGGAATCTCCGATCCTCAGGATATTGTAATATACAGGATCGGATATCCTGACGAAGTTCCTTCCCGAGTCGATCGATCGGAACAGAATACCCGATCGATTTAGAATGATTGCCGAATCGTTCAGTGAGATCAATTGAAAAGCTGCCGGACCGGATAAAGCACCGTCCTCCACCCTGACAGGCTGTTCAGTCATCTTCGTCCACGTCCTGCATGTATCGGTGCTTTGGTAGATCTGTATAGAATCGAGACCGGTAGCATATCGGAAGATGATACCCGTCTCATTGATATCAATGGCAAAATCAGTATATGCCTCGGGAGCTTCGTACTCAGCCCACTGGTCACCTGCATTGAGTGTGACAAGAGTTGAATTACTGGTTTGAAGTACCAAAAACTCCGGGTTGAGAGCATCCTGATAGAGTGTTCGGATGAATTTTCTATCCCTGACGTTGACCACTTCCCAAGTCTGTCCCTCATCGGTGGATCTGAATAATGTACCAACGATACTATTCCAAAGAGTTATCGACCCATCGGTGCTGACTGAAATCTGACTGAATATTTTGTACTCATTCAAGCCGGGAACAGTTATAACCTCCCAGTTTTCTATCTGGTCCTCTGATCTCCACAGACCATTGATTGTGAGCAGGTAGATGCGTCCCTTCGCATCGAAGTCCATATCGAGATATGTCCGCTTGAACGGAGCTGCCTCGTTCGTTATTCTGGCCCAATGCAACCCACGGTCGACTGATCGGTATAGGTCCTTGTTCTGGGTGCAAGCGAAAATCACTCGCTCGTTTATAGGATTTGTCCAAAACCGGTCGAAATGCCCCCCATCAAGCGACAATCGTTCCCACTGCTGTGCATGTACCATCCCTGCCAGCATTACGATTCCCACTGCCCAGCTTGAGATCAGATGACGCATTTGACATACACTGGAGCTTATGATCTTTTAATTTGCCGGAATTCTACACAATTTCGTTGCCCGATGCAAGCGAGATTTTACGCTCACAGAATCATCACAACGCCCGGGAGGGGATCCCGGGCGCTGTGGCTGGCTGAGTAGGGAGAGAGTGGGAGGAGAGAGTCGTGTTTCGCCCTTTCAGGGCGAGGGGATTTATTAAAGCCGCGCCGCTGACCCAGGGCTGAAGCCCTGGGCTGCAATGCTCCGCCCTTTCAGGGCGAAGGCCTACAGCCTACAGCGCGCCGGAGTCCGCCGGAGGCGGACGTAG
This sequence comes from Bacteroidota bacterium, assembly GCA_003246455.1. GTDB lineage: Bacteria > Bacteroidota > Ignavibacteria > SZUA-365 > SZUA-365 > SZUA-365. The sequence continues at coordinate 6,942 of QKAF01000116.1, read as the reverse complement.
GCGCACGGTGGCGAAGCCGCTCGCTAGTCCATGATCTTCCGTTCTGTCGCTATTACTGTACTTACGGCGACGCGTGCAACAAATGTGCAACACGGAATTGGACAGAATGCGAAAGGATCGGAAAGAATGCCCTTCGGCTCGGACTGAAAAACAACGCGCCGCCCACGGAGTACACAGGCGGCGCATGTTTTCTTGGATGTTGCAGAATACTATCGCATCAGCAGCATCTTTCGCTGCACCACTCCCCTGTCTGTCGTGAGGCGGTAAAAATACAGACCACTCGGTAAGCCGCTGCTGCGCAGCACGGCAGAATGCACGCCGCGCGCGTAGTCCGCATCCGTGACCACGGTCACTTCCCTCCCCATCGCATCAAATACAGCGAGACGTACGTGCATTTCCTCTCCGAGTTTAAAAGTGAAGGAGGTGATGTCGGTGAATGGATTCGGGTAGTTGGGCCAAACGTCGATGCCATCGGGCAGGGTGCGATCGATCAGGCGTTCGGTGGACAGCTTGGGAACTGGCGCCGATGGAGGGGATAGTCTGCTGTACAGCACGGGATAATATTCCATCGCCCGGATCAGAAGTGTGTCCTGCAGCGATTTCAGCGAGTCGACGGCCCGGAGTCCCTCCGCATACCCACCCGCTGCCGCGCGTGGCTTCCACAATGCCTTGCGGATGAGCGATCGTTTCAGAAGGTCCGCGCTGCCGGCAAAACTGTACCCATCGAGGATCTGCACTGCATCGACATACATTCCGTCAGTTGCCGCGATGTCCGCCGCAAGAAGCTTCGATTCCACATCGGTTCGAGAAAGGCACAAGGTCAGCAGGGAATCGATCATCCCGCTCGTCCTTGCCTCCCGCAACGACTGGTGAAGAAACGCGAGGAAGCCGACGTCAACGGTGGCCGCAGCCGAAGTGGCGAGAAACTGACCGACGAGATGGCGAACGGAGCCGTGATTGCGGGCAGCGATGGCGACAATGATCTGCCCCCTGGCGGTGGGTGGCGGCGGAGTGCTCGCCGATTTGCTCAGGCCCGTCCCGTATGCGGAGGAACCACCGGCCGAACCTGTGAACGGAATGGGATCGGTCATCAGCAACGGATCGTACTCCACGTTGCCTGAATACGTCATCGGCGACGCGGGGGCGGCTCCCCAATTGGCGGGCTCCCACCAGCAATTGCGGGCAAGGATCCAGCTGTTGGCGTCCGTCTCGACCTGTGGCGCATACGGATCAACGAGGATGATCTCGTTTCGCTCGCAGTGGTCCTGAAGCGTATCCGCCAGCGCGCCGAGCAGGATCCAGCCCGAGCCGACGGCCTCCAGGCCATGCGCAAGGGTGCGGAAACTGTTGTTTCCACCGTCGGCGGGCGCATTTCCGTCCGCATCGCCCAGGAGCGTTCCGCCAAAGGCGTAGGCGCCGCGCCAGAACCCGTCAAACACGCATTCATCGACACGGATGCGCTGGGCGTTGCTGTGTACCGAGACACCGGTCGCGCCAAACGTCGATAGCCCGGAGGCGTGGTCTCGAAACAAGGACGAGATCGAGGTTCCGACATGAATCAGGTGGTTGCCCACCAGGTAGGATTCCGTCGCGTTGCTTTCGAGCGTGCCGTCGATGTTCCATAGTGCGCAATTCGCGTAGTAGATCCGGCACGCCTCATCGAGATTCATGCTGCCGCCCGAACCGGCAATGGCGGACCCGTTGAAGATTGTCACCTGCTCGAGCTCGACGCTGCCCCCGTTGCGGGCGACTACTCCATCCCACTGCTGTTCGAAGTCGCACGGACGGAATTCACTCTTATTTGCAAATAATGCGCCATCGCAATACAGCCCATTGCCTGACGTGAAGGCGAGAACATCCTTGTCATCAAGCCGCAATGTTGCCGCAGGTTCTATATAAATGCTTCGATCATAGCTGTCGCAGCTGCCGCTTGTGAACGAGAAATCGGTCGCCTCATTGCTCATGGGTTCGATCCGGTACAGTGCGGCGGAGCCGGGGGGAAAATAATCCGTGAAGCCATTGCTCACTACGGAATGATCGGGGGAAGCGGATGGTCGGACAATCCAGACATCATTGGTGAGGATATTCGTCACGCGCCATTCCACGGTCGGATCCTCGTCAGGTGCCAGTTTGACGGTGATATGCCTGTGTCCTTCGGTCGGGTGCGTACGTCCGTTGAGCACGAACAGGTAATCGTGTGCGTTCTGCTTGTGGACGAACTCGCTGATGATCACAAACGTCGAATCCTCCACATCGATCGGGTTGGCGGCATCCTGGCGCATGCTCAGGACCTGATTCACGAGCCGGTTCTGACCCGCGTCGGCATGATTGGCGATGCTCCAGATCTTCGCCCCCTGCCAGATCAGGCTTTCCCGGATCACGCCAGCCACCGTCCGGAGGAAGCTGTTGACATAGGTGGCGGCGGAATCCCATTTGCTTTCGCCGTTCCAGTCGGCGCGGCGGGGGATGGGGAGACCGGTTGTCGGATCGGGGTCGACGAAGCCGATGGATCCCGCGTTCGGATCACTGAAAGGATGCCCGGCGGCGAAGTCGGAATTCCACGTTGCCGTGTCTCGTGGCCAGAACGGATTGGCGGTGATCCAGGGCGCGGAGCTGAACTGGTAGAACAGCAGACCATCCGCGGCGTGCGCAAGGGCGATGTTGCATTGATGGCGCAGCTCGGCCGCGGTGGGCTCGCGCAGGGGATCGAAATCCCAGCTCTGCCATTTTCCCAGACTGTCGGCATAGAGATTCGTGTGGTTCTGCACGAAGGGAAGCCATGGGTGTACCGTACCGAGTTGCTTGCGTGTCTCAGCGTGATTGCGATAGCGCCGGGATGTTTCGACGAATCCCCGGATGTCGGTGCGGTTGATCTGGTGATGGTAACTGCCTGGCGTGGAATCCGGATACACCGGGCTGAGGTAATCGGCGGGTACCGGGTAACAATAGTAGCCCGATGCGAAGCGCCTGCTGAACGCTGCCGAGACCTCCGGGGATTCGGAGTAGCTGGTGGCACAGAAAATGCTCATTCGGCTGCCGGGATGCTCTTTCAGCAACAGATTCCCGACGGAGGCAAGAGCCCAGTGCGCGGAATGCAGGCCCTGTTCGGGACCGTAGAGAAAGCGCAGCGCCGGAAACGGCGTGGCGGCCCGGCCGTTATCTGTGAGAATCGCATCGATACGCGAGGTAAAGCGCGCGCGGGTGTGTTGCCAGGCGGTCAGCCGGGGCGCGAGTTCAGCGGGCGGATCAGGATCCGTGCTGGGAAAGAAGATGCGGTGATCGGGATGGAACATCGCGAAGGTGCGCGGCGATGACAGACACACCGCGTCGAGCAGGAAAGTAGCTGAAGCACTGGCATCGTATCTCAATGTGATGTCGAAGGCCTCCCACTTGGCGGTGACGCGCGCGGTTGAATCACGGTCGAATCGACCAAGGATTTTCGCGTATGATGTGAGGGTTGTATCATCCCACGCGGTATTGTCGCTCCGCCTGTAATCGGCAAAGGTCACCGGTGTCGTATTGGGGGCGTTGACCCATTCGCGGAGCTCGATCATTCCGAGCACGACCTCGATCGGAGTTGTAATCAAATGTCCAAGTGAATCGAAGAAGTGTCGTTCGCGCAGGGTATAGCGTAGATTACGATCGAAAATTGGATTAGCGGAATCAACGCTGCTGATATCGAGATGCATCAGCGGCATATCGGAATCGGGATCCACGAGTGACGACTGAAGTTGCACGGTGACCGAAACGATGTACAACCCGGATGCGCTGTTGTCCTTTCGTGTGGTTGAATCCCACCACGCGCGGAAGAGTGAGAGGTCCTCCTTGCGACCGTCCACGACGCCACTGACAACTCCTTTGCCGGCCTCCATCTTGATTGCATGGATTGCAGAGAATGGCAGGGTGAGCGGAGAGGCGAGATTGGCGCTGTCAACGGGGATCCTATTGAATAACTGTTGCCCAACGAGATCAAAATCTCCCCGCTGCCCGAAATCCAGATTGGATTCGGGATGCAGCATGATGCGTTCGCCGGCGAGGAGGTTGCTGATGCCGAAATCCAGAAGACTGACGCGTAACGTGTCGCCTGTGGCCGGGGATGCGGCATCGCAGATCTGATGCACGACATTGTCCTCGGGAGCGGTTATTACGGAATCGGGATAGACGATCGAGCTGATCAGATTCGCGCCGAGATCGCGGGCGAGCTGAAAATGTGTTGCGGAGAGAAAACGCTGTCGTTCGTCGAGTGTGACCGGGTTGGCGATGACACCGCGGACATAATGACAGACGTGATGGACGGGGTCAAATTCAGGTGCGAAGCCGTGGACGCCGATCAAAAAGGGATCGGGAGGAGGGGATTGAGCAAATGCCGTCATCGCCACGAGCGGCAGCAGCAAAAGTACGAGCGCTTTCATTTTATCCCTCCTCCTTGTCAGTAGATGATAATGGTTCGCGAGATGCTGTTTGCTTGCTGCCGAAGCGAGAGCAGGTACACGCCGGCTGGTAAGGCGTCTAGCTCCAGTGTCGTGCTCAGCGTCTCAGCGGCAGTCTCAATAGAGTGTCGCAGGTGGGTGCGCCCGAGAAGATCGGTCAGTTCGAGATGAGCGTTGCCCGATTGCAGACCGTGGCACACGACGCGCAACTGTCGCGAGCCCGGCGAAAGAGGCTGCGGAGCCACATCGAGGGATAGAACTTGTGCTGCGGGCAAATGCTCCAACGTCGTGCTCAGTTGTCTTGCCCCCAGCCAGATCTGAAAACGGCAGGTTGTAGAAGATTCCGAGGTGCCTTTTCCCAATGTGATGATATCGTCGAATCCATCGCCATTGACGTCCCCAACGGGGTACACTCCCGGTGCGACGTTGTCGTTTTCCGGTATCGTACCGAAGTATCCGAGGGGGCTGCGGAACAACGGACCGCCCGGGTAGAAGTAATAGGCAGAGCCGCCGGGCGCCAGGGCCTTGTTCCATGCCAGGACCAGGTCGGGAAGGCCGTCACCGTTCATGTCACCCACGGGGCTGACAATCTGCGGCGACAGATCGAGCATGGGATCAGGATTGAGGTTATAAATCGAATCGTTCGGCAGGATGATGTCCGGAAGCACCGCCTGTCCGCGGAACAGCAGCGCATCGCCGAGTGGCTTGTGCTGGCCGATGTCGAGGATGTCGGCAAAGCCATCCCCATCGACATCCATGATGGCAGCTAAGCCGTACTGTGGCGCCCAGCCCTGGTCGGCACGGATCACGCGCTGCGGCCCACGAGCGACGGCCCAGGGATTTCCAAGATACACGTCCCAGTAATCGATTCCAGGCAGGCGACCTGCCACCAATACATCGTCATACCCATCGCCGTTGACATCACCCGTGAGTATGTCCCTGACATAGCCATGATTGATGGACTTCGGAATGCCGACACGGAATTCAGTGTCATAACGGTCGTCCAGTTCGGGTCCGCCGAGAAAGAGCACGGCTTTCCACCTCACCGAGTCCCTTGTGTCGGCCGCCGTTGTCAGTATGTCCGGCCAGCCATCACCATTGAAATCAAGCGTCAGCAGTGAGGAGTTAACACGTGAGGTCACGTTTTTTCCAACCTGCTCCTGTATCTCCCCTTCGATAAGCAGATCGGGCTCCCAGCGAAAGTACTCCGGTCCATCCTGCTGCAGATACACGCGGACCGCACCGCGGTAATCCTGCGGCCATTCCCCCGGTGGCCAGTTCTCGATCGCCGTGACCAGGTCCATTTTCCCGTCACGGTTGAAATCCGCCGAAGCGATGCCCGCGCTACCGCCACTGACGATGAAGGCCTCCTGGTGGTTAAAGGGATCGCCCCCGAGGAAAATGAATGTTGTATCCGCGAGGGAAGAAACGGCGAAATCATCAAAGCGGTCACCGTTCACATCCCCCAATGGCGCGGACCAGTGTCCGAAATACCAGATATCGGTCCGTTTGACATTTTCCCAGAGCTGCACATGCCAATCGGGCAGATCGGCGGTTTTCTCGAAGCCCCCCTGAGCGATCATGCTGCACGGCAGCACCGTCGGCAGCAAGGACAAGGCGAGCAGCAAAAGGGTGATACGTCCACGATTGATTGTCGTCTGGTACAACCTCTTCATGAGTATCTCCATCAGCTGAGTAAAGCACCACACACCGGCATCCTGTCGGTAATTCATCAACACGAGACGGGCTCACCCGTCGGATCAGGCGCGTCCTCCTCCGATCCCGGCGAATCTTTCCCAGCGAATCTACCCGTTCCGGATGCGATTGTCAAGTATCCATAGAATCACAACGCCCGGGAGGGGATCCCGGGCGCCGTGGCTGGCTGAGTAGAGGAGAGAGAGGGAGGAGAGAGTCTTGTGCCGGTGTCGAAGTCCTGCGATCAATGCTGGATTGCAAGGGTTCGACTGCAGTACGCAGGAAGCAGTACGCTGGGAGCAAAGTCTGGATACACTTCCGGGATCACCGGTCCACGCATCCTGCGTCCTGCCTCCTGCGCGAGCGGCGACGCCGCTCGCTAGTCCATGATCTTCCGTTTTGGTGTTATTACTGTACTTACGGCGACGCGTGCAACAAATGTGCAACACAAATCAGGACAGAATGCGAAAGGATCGGAAAGTTCGCTTCGTTCCGCCCATGGTTGAATACAAGGCGCCGCCCATGGAATCCACAGGCGGCGCATCATAAGAGCGTCAGGATGATCGTCGGTTATAGACCCGTCTCCCCTATTTCATTACCGCAATCATGCGCGTCTCAATGTAGCTTCCGGAGGTCAGTCGCAGCAGGTACATGCCGGGCGCGAGTCCGAGTGATGCGGGCTTCGGGATGCGCACTTCCGCTCCCGCACCCATGCCGTCGTGGAGCAGCGCGCGCTGCCTGCCGAGAAGGTCGTACAGGGCGAGCTGGAAGCGGACACCATCCGGGACCGTGACGAATAACCGCGCCTCGCCCGACA
>QKAF01000161.1 GCA_003246455.1 Bacteroidota bacterium | reverse complement strand
TCCCGGTTGAAGCCGCGGACGATCACCTTCGGATCGCGCAGCTGCAGCTGCTGCTGGATGTCATGCCGCACATCGGGGGTCGCCGTGGCGGTCAGCGCCACGATCTGCGGCGTTCCGAGTGCGGCGATGGCTTCGTGCAGCCGGGTGTAGCTGGGACGGAAATCATGGCCCCACTCGCTGATGCAATGCGCCTCGTCGACGGCGAACATCGCAATGCGGATGCCCTTCATCCGATCGACGAAGGTCCGGCTTTCGAAGCGCTCGGGCGCGACGTACATGAGTTTGTACCAGCCGTTGCGCGCGCGGTCGAGCCGGGCCATCACTTCACCGTACTCGAGCGAGGAATTGATCAGCGTCGCGCGGATTCGCGCGCGTTCGAGCGAGGCGACCTGGTCCTGCATCAGCGAGATCAGGGGGGACACGACAATCGTGAGTCCGTCGAAGAGAACGGCGGGGATCTGATAGCAGATCGATTTTCCGCCGCCGGTGGGCATGACGGCGAGGACGTTGTTTCTTTCGAGAACGGCACGCACGATGCTGTCCTGCCCCGGTCGGAAGGACGGATATCCGAAATGATGCTGCAGCGCCTGCAGCGCCTGGTCGAAGGAATGGGTATTCATGGTTCAGTCTCCCTGAATGAACGTGAATGAAGAAAGGTGAGGCTGCCGGACGGTCAATCCCTGCTGCGCCGCCGCGATGCAACGCGGTCCCCGGAACGGCGCAGGAGGCAGAGAAGCCGGCTCGTCACGCACGCGCGGTCAATCCGCCGCCGCGGACGCTTCCCCGTTCTTGGAGAGCGGTTTCGACGGAACGGTATAATAGGGTGCGAGTTCGGCGGACATGTATTTCGTCACGGCCAGAATGACACCGAAATCATCGAGATACCCCACGAAGGGAGCGAGATCGGGAATGGCGTCGATCGGTGAGATGAAATACAGCAGCGCGGCAACCACAACGGTTTTCCGCTGCCATGCGACGTTCGCGTCCATGAAATACCGGAACAGGGCTATAAGATCCTGCGCGAAGCGGAGCTTCTGCCCGACGCGCTCGAGCTTTTCCTCGAACTGTTCTCCGACCTGATGCGCCTGTCTGCGGTAGATCGTTTCATCTTCCGCACCGCTGATATCGAAGTCTTCGAATAACTGGTCGAGTTCCTTATCCATGGCGTTTCCCTCGCTGTGAAAAACCGATGCAACCTTGGAAAAATAGCCGGGCGGGAAAAGAAGAGCAAGGGAAAACGCGGGACTGCAATAAAAAACCTCCGAAACCGGAGGTTTTACTATAGGGAAGCTGAGAGAAAGCTGAGAGAGAGAGAGAGATTCTTATTCCGGAAGGTGAAGCCGCGTGCGGAGCGCGTTGCCGACCGCGATCAGCGGCTTGAATATCGAAAACATCATGGAACTCGACGGCAGCTTGGAATGACGGGCGCGGGACCGCGGGTGCGAAATAACGGCCTGCTGTCCGTAGCGATTGCGCAGGCGTGCTTCTGTTATCATCTGCTGACCGACCATGCTGACCTCCGAATAACGGGGTGTAGTTAAAAGGCAAGGAAAGAAGTGCAAATATTATGCCATCGAGAAGGGAGGCGAATCGGGGCTGATTTCGACAGGGAGGGGGTGCAAGTCTGTGAATTTGAGGTACGAAGTGTGAAGATAGTTCACGTTAATAGTTCGATTCGTCGCGCCACTGGATAATCTTCCAGGGCTCGGTTCCGCCGGAGCGCCGCAGATCAAGACTCACGCGGCCGTCGACGCGGATGACATCATTCGGGTTGAAGGTGACGGTCAGATTGAAGCTTCGTGTCACGCTCGAGCGGAGGGAATCTCCCGAGTATCCCACGATGTTGTTCCAGACCAGGTTCAGGCTGCTGGCATTCTGGAAAAGGTGCCAGGTGATGCGCATCTCTTCGTCGCGGCCCCAGCTCTCGTCGATCTTCCGATCGTAATCGCGGTAGGTGAAAATGAAATCATGCGCCAGCAGGCCGCCGTAAATCGTGGTGTCCTTGAACGTGTAGGCATAGCGGAAATTCTGGAACAGTCCTTCGACCGTGGTCTGGTCGGTGATGAGGCTGGTATTGCCGGAGGCATCGTCTTCCAGTGCAGGCGCGAAGGGATTGCAGGCGGAGAGCAGCACCAGGACGAGCAGCACGGGTACCGCAGAGCAGAGGGACGCTATGGCGCGGGGACGTTTCAATTCGCGAAGCGCCCCTTCCATTCACTCCAGCTCGTCTCATCGGCGAGGGGGATATCGGTCCATCGCGTGATGCTCCAGACGGAATTTCTGTCGATGTGCATGACGAACTGCAGGGTGCCGCGGACGGTTTCGCTCACGTTGGCGACGGCGTGGCGGAAGACCAGTTCATAGCTTCCTTCATAGATCGCCGAGTCGGCGGCGATCACCGAAAAGCTGCCGTTGAGGTTCAGATACGACGGGGCATCCTTCGGGGCGAACGCTTTCAGGGCTGCAAACCACGTGCGTTCCGATTGCAGCGTCCAGTCGGCAAACGTGCTGGCGTAGCGGCCCGCCGCTGACGAGGTGGGAATGAACACGAGGCGGCGCTCGGAGTTCAGCGTGTCGACCAGGCAGCGCACGTAATTCTCGGTGTTCTTTTCCGCGAAGGCATTTTCCAGGTTGCTCAGCACGATGTCGGGGGAGGTCGGCGGGACGAAAGTCGAACTGCCGCTGGTCGGGGGTTCGGGATCCCTGGTCTCGAAAAGACCGCAGGACGTGCCGAGCAGCGTGATGGCGACGCTTATCAGCAGCAGCAGGGAAAGTCTGCCCAGCCGGGACTTCATATCGCCCTCGCGAACATGATGCACCGCGGAGACGAAGGGCTGTACACTTCGCCGTCGTAACTGCCGCGGACCTCGTCGAGGACAAAACCGTTTCGTGCGAACATCGCCTCGAAATCGTCGAGGGTAAAAAGCCGGACCGATTCGGTGAATTCGACTTCGCTGCCGTTTTTCCTGACCCGGATGCGCTTCTCGACACGTCCGCCGAAGATATTTCGCTCCTGCACGACATGGCCGCGGGGTGTGATCTGTTCCGTTTGGGCCTCGAGTGTTTTCTCGACGGCGGAGGCGTTGAGGAAGTCGAGCATGTACCAGCCGTCCGTACGCAGCACGCTGCGGACGCCTGCGATGACTCCCTCGTTGGCGGCGTCGGATCGGAAATAGCCGAAAGCGGTAAACAGCTGCAGGACTGCCGAGAAGGTTCGGCGAAAGGGCAGGCGACGCATGTCCGCCCGCAGCAGCCAGAGTCTGCTGCGGTACTGCCGCCAATGCAGCGCCGCAGCGCGGAGAAGGGTTGGCGAAAGATCCGCCGCCGCGACGCTGTAGCCGCGCCGGGCAAGCTCGAAGGCATGCCGTCCGGTTCCGCAGGCGAGGTCGAGAACGGGAACATGGGCGATGGCGCCGTCGGGGGGGAGCATCCCTGTGATGCGTTCGAAAAGATCGATGGCCTGACGTGCCTCCGCCGCGTCGCGGTGGGCGTACAGCTCCATGTACAGTTCGTCGGCGAACCAGTCTTTGTACCAGGACATTGTCCGTCCGTAGAAAGGAGGTTACAGGGCGATGCGGCCTTCGAACGCCCGCGTGATCGTTGCCGCGTCGGTGAATTCGAGATCGCTGCCCATGGGGATGCCGCGCGCGATGCGGGTGATGCGCAGGCCCATGGGTTTGAGCAGGCGGGAGAGATACAGTGTGGTGGCTTCTCCCTCGACATTGGGATTCATCGCCAGGATGATTTCATCGACGCCCTCGCGCGAACGATCGAGCAGCTCGCGCACGTGCAGATCGTCGGGACCGATTCCCTCGAGCGGGGAGAGCCGGCCGCCCAGCACATGATAGAGGCCGCGGAATTCGTTGGTGCGTTCGATGGCGAACACATCGTTCGATTCCTCCACCACGCAGATGACGCGGTGATCGCGCCTTGTGCTGCTGCAGATGGAACAGGGGTCGTCTTCCGTGATATTGCAGCAGATCGAGCACGTACGCACGTTGTCTTTCACGTGCAGCAGCGCCGCGGCCATCTGTTCCGCTTCTTCGCGCGGGCGCTTCAGCACGTACATTGCCAGGCGCTGCGCGGTCTTGCGCCCGATGCCCGGGAGCCGTGCAAACTCCGAAATGAGCGCATCGAGGGATGGCGAGGTAGAAAGCATGACTGCCTGTCAGAGACCGAGATTGCCGAGGTCGAGACCGGGGATGTTCGGAATCATGCCGGAGGTGGCTTTCCCCATTTCTTCCTGCGCCATTTTCTGCGACTGGTCGATGGCCTTGTTGACCGCGGAGAGGATAAGGTCTTCGAGCAGCTCGATGTCGTCGGGGGTGACGACGCTTTTCTCGAGCTTGATTTTCTTGACTTCCTGCTTGCCGTTGATTGTTACCGAAACCATGCCGCCGCCGACTTCCGCCGTGGTTTCCAGCTCGCGCAGCTTCGACTGGGCATCGCCCATGCGGCTCTGCAGTTCCTGCACTTTGGCCATCATATCCTGGATGTTCAGACTCATCAGATCCTCATTTTTCCGAGTGTGAATTCAGCGAACTTCTCAATCGATATAAAATGGGACGCGGCACCCTGCCATGCAAGTGCCGCGTCGAGTACCATGAAAATGTGCGGATCAGGAGCCGGCGATGGTGATCCGGATCTCGAGACCGCCTTCGTGAATCGTGCTTCCCGGGATGCGCGAGCCGACGTCGGCGTCGGGACGCGTGCGCTGGTAGCGGTAGAAGAGGGATGCCTGCACCCGCTGGCTCACGCTGTACTTGACACGAGGCTCGATGCTGATGCGCGTGATGCCCTCGCGCGGCTGACCGCCGCTGCCGAGATCGGTGATGCTGTAGATGCGCGACGAGGTCTTATTCAGCGTGAAGACCAGGCTGAACTGGATGTCGTTCTTGAGCGCAAGGCCGAACATCGGGACGTCAAACCCGTTTTTCTTGAAATCGGCGTTGACGGAGAACTCGTTGGAATTTTCTTCGACGATGTTGCTCGCGGAAGTGTTGAGGTTGAACGTCCCTTTCTTGTTCCATCGCGAGTTCACGCTGAGATCGCCGCCCCACACCTGGTTGAACGCCAGCTGCAGGCCGATGAGCGGCTGGAAGTTGAAGCCGACCTGATTGCTCTCGGTGATGCGCTCGCCGGTGTCCTGGCTGGTTCGATACATCGTTGCGAAGTTGGAGCCGTACCGGTGCTCCAGCGAAATCCGGTCGGCGAGCCCCTCGAGCAGCTTCCACTTCTCGAGACCATCCCAGCGCAGACCCCAGTTGACGCGCGGGAAGAAGTCGCCGAGAATCTGCCGCAGCCAGGGCACGGCTTCGAAGCCGTCTTTGAAGGCATTCGCGAGTTTCTCGGACTCCGTGCGCGTATCGTTCGGATCGCTGGTGAGTTCCTGGTAGCGATCGTTCACCGAATTCATGTTCGTGTTGAAGAAGCTGAAGAACAGGAAATCCGGGAAGGCCATGTACGAGCGATCCAGTTTCCCGGTCGTCGTCACGCTGGCGATGAGCTGTTCGCCCTGGTCATTGGTGCGGATCTGATAGTTCTTGTTGAGCGACCACTTCAGATCCCAGTTGAGATCGAGCCGTGCTCCTTCCCAGAGCGGACGGTTCGTCTTTATGGAGAACGTGTTGCCCTGCGAATAATTGTCCACGTAGGTGCCCGACGGATTGGGGGCGCGCAGACCGCGGCTGTAGTCTTCAATGCCCACGAACGGGAAGGTGCTCTTGAAGGCAAGGCGTCCCGACGAGGGATTGGGATCGCTGATCAGGCCGAGCTGGTAGAGGCGCGACGGACCGAGGTCCGCGTCCGGCGGATTCCCGAAGGGGACGCTGCCCCAGAATGTGGAGAAGCCCGTTTCGCCCCGAACGCCGCCGACCTGGCTGCTGTTGTTCTGCGAGAAGGTGAACGCGACGTTATCGTAATCCAGGAAGGGAATCTTGATGGCGTAGTACGCGGCATCGGCAAAAATCTTCCCGATATCGACTCCTCCGCCCGAGGCAGCCGCAGGGGCGTCGGCCTCCGGCAGTCCCATCGAGGTGCGGACTTCGCCGATGGCTTCGCGGCGGGCACGCTGCACGAGTTCGTTCAATTCGACGACGCGCTCGAGGTTGTCTTCCGCGCGCTCGCCGGATTCCCCGCTCTTGAGATCCGCGAGCTGGCGTTCCTGTTCGATCGCTTCGCGGTACCGTTCCTTCATGTCGTCGGCACCCTCGGGATTGCGTTCGGCCGCCATGCGGATGAGTTCCTCCAGCGGCATGTTGGAGAATTTGTCCGGATCGACGGCCGGTTCTCCCTTGTTCTCCGCAGGCTTTTCTTCCGGTGTGCTGCTGCGACGGCCCGGGGTCGGTTTACGCGGCGGCATACCCATGCCGCCTGCCGCACCGGATTCTCCGAACAGCGGATCGAAGAGCGCCTTCAGCTTCACGGTCATCTGCGCGCTGATGCTCGCGTTGTAGCTGGCCGTGCGTCCCTGGTCGGCCTGCTGAATGTTCTGCTGCCAGTTGTACGATACCTGGTAGGAGAGGTTCAGGTCGACGTGACGGTCGAGATCGAAGAAGCCCGGAACGAGCGGACGGCTGGAAATCGAGAACTGCTGCTGATAATTGGTCGGCATGCCGAAGTACAGGCCGCCGTTCCGACCGAAAAAGATGTCGCCGAAAATGGCGGAACTCTGCCGCTGTTCGGTCACGGGAAGATTGTACTGATCGAGTTTGATTTCGCCGTTCTCATCGATTACGTAATCCGCTTCAAGCCCGAGCAGCGATGAGCGCAGCGACGTGCTGTAGTTTCCGCTGAGGTTGAGCAGACTTTCCTCGGACAGGGTATAGGCGAAACTGGCGGAACGGTTGTGCAGGAAATTGCGGGTGTAGGGACGGTAGCGGAGCGGTTCGCGTTCCACTTCCTCGATGCGGGAACGTTCGAGACCGGCATCGGCAGAGATGCGCGTGGGCAGGAAATACCACTTCGCGTCCTTGTAGAAATCCAGGAGGAAGATGCCGTCGAAAACGGCGAAGGGCTTGATATAGTTCTCGCGGCCGAAATCGTAGCCGTACCCGACGCGCGCCTGCCACTGCCAGTCGCGGCGCGAACGGAAAATCGGATCGCGGTAGCGTGTGATCGAATAGTTGTAGCTCAGTTCCAGGCGGTTGACGAAGTCCTGGACCAGCCAGCTTTCACCCGGCGCTTTCAGTTTTACAGTCGGGATCGCCCAGCTGTCGCGAATCGACAGCGTCTGTGTCGCGATGCGCGCGTTGCGCATGGCTTCGTCGATCTCACGCTGCGGCTTCCCTTCCTTTCGCATCGCCTCGGCCAGCGCGACTACGGCGCCTTCGACTTCGACGTCGGGCTGACCCGGGACGAGCAGGGGTTTGCTCAGGTTCTCCGCGTGGGAATAGGTGACGCGCAGCTGCGTCCCCTTCCAGTCATCCGGAAACGCCTTGTCGATGTTCAGCGTCGTGTTCATGTTCCAGTTCGTCGTCCACGCCCGGGTCGCGCTGAAGCGCTCCGAAATCCCGTGGAAATACGGATCGGAATGGTTGATGTTCGCCGTGATATCGGCGATGTCCGCCAGGCGGAGGTTCATGGACGCGTTGTACGCGTAGCCGTTCTTTGAATTCGGCTGAATGACGCGCAGTTCGTTGATCCAGAGGCGGCCCGTGATCGGATCCGCTTCGAGATTGCGCACGCCGACGCTGATGAACTGCACGCGCACGATGTCGGGGTTCCCATGGACCCAGAACCAGGCGTTCGACTTCCCTTTCACCTCGAATTGATTGTATCTGCTGGTACTATCGATCTGGCTCTTTATCCTGGTCATTTCACTGAAGTCGATGGTGACCTCGTTATTGGTCGACCAGCCCGGTTCGACCAGCGCGCGATACTCGTAGTAGTTCGCGGTATCGATCCCGAAGCGCATCACCATTTCGTATTTCTTGTCGCTGGCGGTAAGCTCGTCGCCGTGCACGTACATCTTCAGCTGGCGGTAGTTGAAGAGGTCGAGCCCGTTGCCCGGAAAGATGCGATAGGCTTCGCGCAGCGTATCGGTCGGCAGGTCGGTGAAATCGAGCGAGAGGGACTGTTCGTTGCCGTAAATCTCCTGGTCGGGTCGCGTCCGGTCGCGCGGGCGGATCACGCCCGGCGGCACGGAGTATTCATTCGGATTGTCCTCCACGTTCACCACGGCGACCTTCATCATCGGATCGTTGCGCAGGCGTTCGTACCATTGGTTGCCGACGAAGTTGAATTCCGCCAGGCGCACGGTCGCCTTGGAGGTGACGTCGCCCGCGTTGATGTCGGTGAGAATGACACGCATGTACTCGACATTGTCCAGCGCAGGGGCGCCGACTTCTTCATCGGGGCTCGCGAGAGGAATGCGGAACTGGTACCAGCCCTTGTTGCCGCCGCCGACCACGTAGGGATTGGTGTTGAACTGAGATTCGTCTAAGTCGATCACGTACCGGAAGTAATCGTTCGCCAGGTCGAGAATGCCATTGTTGTTGAGATCCTCGGTGTCGGGGAACTGTCCCGCCGGATCGTCGAGGTTGCCCTGCGTCCCGTTGAAGCGCGTCCAGTTGTTCGGATCGTATGCGAAGTTGTCGCCCGAGGGATCCCCGGGATCGAGTCCGTACGCGGCG
>QKAF01000007.1 GCA_003246455.1 Bacteroidota bacterium | reverse complement strand
CCGGCTTTGTCACGGAATTCCAGGCAGACGGATACGACGATGGGAACCGCGACGGCTACGAAGTGTGCGCGCGCACGCGCGGCTACGGGAAGGTGGATTTCATCGCGCTCCGGTGAGGGAATGCGTGATGATACCTCGAGAAATGCAGTCTTTACTCGTCGGGAGAAGGTGAAACAGGGCGGAACGGTGCGCTGCCGGCGCAGGATACCCGCTTTCAGCAGACCGTTTCCAAGACCGAGAAATACTCCCGTGCATTACCACGCGAGAATCGGTGACTCCTTTCCTGAGCCGGTGATATACACCTGCCGTTTCGCCCGGGTGGCAGCCACATAGAGAAGAGACCGCTCCATGCGCTCGACCTGGCCGCGGCTGGTTTCGTCGCTTGCCCCTTCCACTGCCCATTTCAGCGGCATGCTCTGTGCGTTCATGCCTGCTATGATCATGTATTCGAACTCGAGTCCTTTGACACGATGCATCGTGGCGACGCGCAGTCCGTCGCGCTCTCGGTCGTCAATGCCGTCACGTCCGAGCGGATGCATTTCAACGTCGACCATTTCGAGCGCGCCGATGTAGCGCTCCATCATCTTATTCGTGCGAAGCACCATGCACACATTCTTATAATGGCCCTGCTCCTGGCGCAGATGCTGAAGAACGTCGCGAATGAACTCGACTTCTTCTCGGAAGGATTCGCAGTGCCGATACACGGGCGCTTCGCCGTGCATGAGCGAACGGTAGCCGTCGTGTCCCTCGTCGCCGCCGTCGAGATCGTCGAAGCGCTCCCCCCGCAGAAGTTCGATGGCCCACCGACGGGTTTCTTCGGTGGTGCGGTAGTTCACACGCAGGTTACGCGACCGGCCGCGGACCTCGATGCCGCATTGGCCGAGCACCACCGGACGTCCGTAGATACGCTGATGCGGATCCCCCGTGATGAAAATATCACCGGGCTGCGGCGGCAGCATGGCGCGGACGAGACGGAATACTTCTGGCTTCATATCCTGCGCTTCATCGATGACGACCGCGCGGTAGGGGAGGGTCGCACCGCCGCGTTCGAGCAGGCGCCTGCATTCGCGAAGGATGTCGTCCGGTTCGAGCCTTCCCTGCTCGTCGAGGGCGGTGCGGTATGCGTCGAACACGGGCCAGATCTTCTGCCGGTCGGATGAGGAGAGCCTCTGCCCCCTGCCGACGCGCGCGGCCTTCAGATATTCGGTCAGGCTTCCGATCGATTGCTCCTGTATCACCTGCTCCCATTCTTCGCGGTAGAATGAGTCCGGCAGATCCAGGCCAGGAACATGCGCATTCATCGCGTCCTCCCACAGCGATCGGTTGTCGTTGTGGAAGTGCATCTCGTATTCCCAGCCGCAGCCGCGGAGAAAGGTATCGGCCCACGCGTCGATGTTGACCACCTCGACACGCGCGAGCAGCGTCTCGCCGCAGAGCAGCCGCAGGTTTTCCCGGATGTCGATCGCGAGGTTGCGTGTGAACGTGGTAACCAGAATACGCTGCTCGTCTTCTGTAATGACATTCTCGAGCAGCCATTTCACCCGGTGCATCGCGGCAACGGTCTTGCCCGTTCCCGCACCGCCCAGTACGCGCATCGGCCCGTTTGCCTGCATGCCGACGACCTGCCGCTGTGACGGATGGAGAAAGATGCGCCAGTGCTCGAGAGGGGCGTCGAGCATTTCCTGCAGTTCCGAGGCATCGGTAAGAATGGTGAAGCGCCGCTGCGAATCGGGGTGGGTCATCGCGGTCGCGAAATCATCCTGGTCAATATTCCCGGCAGCGCGGTTGGCTTCCATCGCAGCCCACGTCTCCTCATACCCCAGGCCCGCGGCGAGTCCATACAGTGCTTCCGCGGCTTCTTCCGGCAGATACTCCGCCACGCCGTCGAGATCCGTCTCCGTCCGGAGCGCGCGGACAAGGGGCAGCAGGGGCTCCGGGACGCCAAGGCCGACAAGCTGCTTGTCCTTGTAGTATGCGAACAGCCCCGTGTTTTCATCCGCCTCGATCGGTTCCTCTGCAACCAGTCTTCGCCCGACGACCTCTTCCCATATCTGCAGGGCGCCGGTATTCGCATTGACCGTCACGCGCTTGCCCGCTCCCCAGGCGTAGGCGTCGTCATGCAGATCCACCCAGAGCAGGATGAAGACGTTTCCCTGCGGCGCCTTCAGCACGATGCCGCGGTATTCTCGGTCGATGCGCACGGAGCGTATGTTCTCGTCCACACTCTGGAATTTCTCGAGATTGATCCCCGACGAATCCGGATTCTCCCTGAATTTCTCGATGAATTCCTGTGTCTTCTTCTGCTGATGCTTCGGCAGCGCGGCGAACGCCTTGAGAAAATCCTTTCCGAGTCCGAGTACGACCTCATGCATGCAGCATACCTCCGTCTTCTTCATGTTCAGGGAATGTCAGGGATATATCAGACCTGCGCCGGATCGACTCTTGCAGATCATTCACGGTGGACGGACGCAGCACCAGCCAGCCGCGGGTCGCCCACGCCTGCGCCGGACTATCCTCATCGAGCAGTGCGATGCGCAGGCGCTCCCAGCCCATGAGGCACTGGGCCGCGACGACGCCGTCGACGAACAGCTCATACAGGAGATCGCCGTTGGGCAGATCCATTTCGAGGAGCGCTTCCACCGCCGTTACCTGTTCCGGTGTCAGTACCTGGTCCAATGGAACAGGCCAGACCGCAGGCGGCGAGACAGCGGAACCCGCCTCCGTCGCTGCGGAGACACCCTGAGGAGCGGATCCGACGATATCTTCGAACCAAGAAGGATCGGCGTCACCCACCCCGCTGTCCGCGATAAACGCGAAGCCCGGAATGAACTGGTACAGGTTCAGAGCCGAAAGCATTGCGTTCCAGCGGAAGCGATACCCCTCTTTCAGCGCATGATCCATCGCGTCGAAGAAGCGGAGGAGAACCTGAATCTCCGCGTGCCGGCCAGGATCGGAAGCGGCACTGATCGGCAGACTTCGTGAAATCACCCCGGAATCGACCGCGCGCTCGGCATACAGCATCTGCCCCGAACCGGCGGGGACGAATTCCGGGATGGCTCCGCTGTCCGGGATATCCCAAAGCACTTTGCGGCGCAGGGCGACGTCCTTTTCAGATACCAGCACTTGGGTCTCGATACCGGCGAGCGCATGCAGCGCCGCGAACTGTTCCCATGCCGACTCGCCGGGTCCCGCAAGGTAGTCGAGGAGCAGGGCGAAGGTATTCCTGCTCCGTGCCGCTGCAAGGGCGCGCACGGATGTTGACACGGAGGGTTGGGCAAGCAGCGTGTGAAGAATCGCGGGACGAATTGCAAGAAATGGATTTTCTTCTTTCGTCGCGTGTTTTCCATACTGCACGAGATCGTCCCAGGTCAGGGACCACACGCGGAAGCCGCCGCTGCGCATAAGCGCCATTCGCTGGTTGAGATCGTATCCGACCCGCCCGTCGCCATGTTTCTGCTCGGCGTGGTATTCATATCCGTCGGTGAACACGACCACCGGTTTGAACGCCCGTCCATTCTCCGTCGAATAGATCACGAAATCCGCGCGCGACGGAACGGTCACCGCATCGGCCTGGCCAAAATATTTCTGCTGCACGATGCCGTATTCCCTCTCTCCCACGCGCAGGGAATACCCGCTGTCATGCCCGAGAAATGCCTTCTTCAGCATCACCGGTTTGTCGTCCACGCGCGCACTGCGCAATGTCTCGAGAAAAAGGCGCTCGAGTTCGCTTTCGATCAGCGGATTGACGGTGATCTCGTCGATGGTCTTCACCGCGTGCAGGCTGTCCCAGCCCCGCAGAATATCACTCAGCATCGTTATGGCGGTATGCCGGGATATATCGGCCATAGCATAGCTGAGACGGTAGGCGTAGACGCATCGATAGCAGCCGTCCTTGTGCACGTCGTGCCGGCAGTCGCAGTCGTTCATCCGCCGCAGTGCAAGGGAAAACACCTCGCGCAGCACGCCGGTCGACTGCATGAGTTCCTTCAGATATCCCGTACCGCCGGGCACCGTGTCATAAAGCACCAGGTAGTGCTTCGAGACTCCGCTGCCGGGCACGGGTTCCTGCATGACCGTCGTCTGCAGGTGATCGATGCTGCCCGCGAATTTCTCGCGCAGTCCGAGCAGCAGTGCCGCGACGAAGGAGTGCAGCTTGCCGCTCGGCGCGGCCGCGGTGGTCGCCGGCAGCAGCATGCGAATGGATTCCGTCGTGAATTCACGGTAGAGGTACAGGGTCTCGGTAAACAGCGACGGATCGTCCTTGTCCCGGTATTTGCAGGTAGAGGTATGCTTGCGACGATTGCGTTCGTTCTGCACGCGTCCGCATTCACGGCAGACGGCGAATCCCGGGCGGCGCAGTTCACGACCCGCAATGCGCACCATTTCTCCGTCCCCGTTCTCCGCCCCGAAGTTGATATCGACGAAGTGGGTGCGGCCCACGAATTCGAAGCCGAACGGCACGTCGTCGTTTTCCAGGGCCCACGCGTTGCTGATGGTGGAGGGATCGGGATGCACGAGCGTATCGCGCACGAAGAACGACGGTTCGCGTTCCTCGCTTTCGTCACGGGAACGGCTTTCACGATCCGAGGCGGTGGCCATCACCTGGCGCAGACGCAGCAGCCGTCTCTTCTGACCGGCGTCGCGCCAGCTTGCATCGCTGCAGTGGGGACAGCCGCCCTGCTTCCCTTTCTCGCTGTCGCGTTCGGCGTGGGAGCAGACCGGGCAGAACCGCCAATCCTCCGGTTCAGAGAGACGCATGTTCACCTGGTCGACGGTCACCTTGCGTCCGCCTGCGTAAAAGCTGCTGCTCGGGGCAAGTTCCTTGAGCGCCGTCGCGGCGGGACGCTCGTATTCATAGTACCAGCTCTGCATCGCACCGCGGCCATCGACGCCTCCCGCACTTCCTCCCGTTTTCACCGACCTGCGGTAGATGATCGAACGCAGCATGATACCGCTTTCAGGGAATGCGTAATTGGGAAGGAAGCCTTCGTCGGTAAAGAACTGCAGTACATGCTTGGTCCGCAGTTCACGAAGAATGGCATTGAGTCCGAGCTGCTCGCCGGTGAGCTCCTGCAGCCGCTCCTCACGCGATTCGCCCGCCGCGGGATCGGATTTTAAATCCTTGATCAGCTTGGTCAGCGTCTTCACTCGCGATTCGAGGTCGCCCACCTCACGCAGCTGCAGATGCAGACGCTCCATGACACGGTAGGCGAGATCTCCGCCGGCATCCGTACCGTAGACATACGTGCGGAGATACTCATGGGTATGCGCGTCGAGTTCCGCGGCGAACATGCGGGTGAAGGATGCGAACAGGTCGTCGCGGTGCGCGGCGATGAAGGACAGCAGGTTCTGCGGAAAAACCGTCGGAACCGCGTCATCGTCGCCGTCGGGAAGCGCCGGCTGCTGTTTGAGCGCTTTGAGCACCGCACCGAGCTTTGCCGGGAGATCCGATTCACCTGCGCCTGCCTGCACCCAGCGGTCGAAGCAGTATCCGACGAACTGCCGTTCGAGCACTGCCGGCGCGTTCAGAAAACAGCCCGGCGGCGTGACCGCGCCGCTGATCATGTCGAGCGGATCAGAGAAGAAATACTGGTCGTGGGGCCGCATTTCCGCCACGGCGACGGTAAGCGCATTGCCGTCGCGACGTCCCGCGCGCCCGATGCGCTGCACGTAATTCGCCTGCGAGGGAGGGACTGAACAGAGGATAACCGAGGAGAGATCTCCGATATCCACGCCCATCTCCAGCGTCGGCGTACAGCTGAGCAGGTTCGGATCCCACGGCATGGTGCCGTGCATGAAGCGCTCTTCCACGTCCTTGCGTTCTCCGCTCGAAAGGAGTCCCGTATGTTCGTGCGACACCAGCCGCGCGACGTCACCGGTGGAATACAGCGACGCATAATAGTCTTCTCGCTGCTCCTCCGCCGCGTATGCACCCGCACAGGACGGCCGCATGCACGGAGCCCCGTTCCAGGTCTCGCCTTGCGAGACGGGAACCGACGCCGCATGGCCGCACGTCGCGCAGCGCAACTGCCGTACCTCACGCGTGACTGCAATCGCTTCCGGCTGCAGTCCCCACACATGGCCCTGCTTCATTTCTCGACGATGCAACACCCCGCCTGTCTCCAGGGTTTCCAGCACCATGCGGATGACATCTTCGATATACGGTTCGACGATTGCGTGAAGAGGGAGCAGACATTTCAGGACCCAGATTTCATACCAGCTTCTTCTTCCCGCCGTGGCGAACAGGCGGTCGAAGCGGTCGCTGCGACCGTCGGTCAGGAAAGCGGGCGTGCGACTGTAAGGTCCGAAACCGGGCATGTGCACCCCGCGATTGAGCAGGTAGGTGCTGCCGAAACTCTCGACATAGGTACGCAGCTCGGGATGCTCCACACCGCCCCGGTTTTTCATCTGCGTAACCAGGCCCAGGAGCATGGCGCGCAGCATTCCCTCGTCCAGTTCGCGCAGCACGCCGATGTGTTCGCGCAGACGCGGGAGCAGTACCGCGCATGCATCGTCGATCAGTTCGTCGCGCGGACCGGCAACGCTCGTGCCGCTTTTCTCCAGCGTCCGTCCGATGCGGGCATTGAAACCGAATTCACTGCAGATCTCCCAGTTGATACGGCGTTCGAGCAGGTCGAGCAAGCTGCTGCCTTCCGGCAGCGCTCCCAGCTTTCTGAACTGTTCATAATCCTCGAGCCAGTCCATGTCGGGCGGCAGAAACGTCCCGATGAATTTCGGCAGGTCCCATGCAGCCCGGTAGTGGCGAATGAATGCCGCGGGCAGCTGGTCCAGGCGATGCGCCCCTTCCGAGGACTGAAGGAACTGCAGCAGCGCGGTACGGAAATTGAAGCGCCAGGTGCGCGCGGTGAAGAAGCCCGCACGGTGCGAGGCGTCCTGCACCGAATCGGAGAACGCCAGGAGTTTCTTGTCGTCGTTGAAGGGGGAGGCGAAGAGCTGGGCGTTTACCACTGCGATAAGGCTGGCCGCACGTGAACCGAAGATCGTCATGCTGTCGCGTCCCTCGCAGTAGGGACAGTCATGTCGCGCTTTCGTCCTCTCCGTGGACGTCGTGACCTTCTGCCACGCGAGTACCGGAATCGCAGCTTCCTCACTGCCGCAGAAAGAGCAGGCAGCTCCCTGCTCATGCGCATGAAGCGTCAGGCATGAGGGACAGAAGAACTGCTGGGCTTCACCCATGGCGCGGGCGTCCGCTTCCGGGAAGAGAAAAACGACATCCGTGGCGAAACTGAAGTAGCGCTGGTAGAACGCCTGGAGTCCCGCGCGGACGCGATGTTCCGCGGCCGGAAGCACGCCGCCCCAGGCGGCCGCGCCGCATTCGCGGCAGTGCAGCATGGGCAGCGAACGCTGGAGGCGGTCGCCGGGCATCTCGTCGGAAAAGTCCAGTCGCGGTTCCGCTCCCACGGTACAGACCATGCGGCGCAGTTCCCGGAACCAGAGCTGCAACCGGGCATGAAGAAACGGACGTGCGATCCCATTCTCACGCACTCGTGCCGCCGAAACGCAGGCCGCCATGCTCTCCACCGCCGCAGCAAACTGATTGCGGGGTACAAGCTCGATGCTTCCGTCCGTTCCGAACATCTCCGCATACAATTCCTCTATCCCTCTCGGTCTCCCTCCCAGCGCCCGCAGCAGCGCACGGAAAAACGGAACCCGGATCAATGCCGCCGAGAGAGCAATTGCAAATCCCTCCGTGTCATCCGGCCACGCATCCGATCCGTCGACCCATAGTCGCGTCTGGCGTCGGACATAGTCGTCGGGATTCTCCCCCGGCAGCGCTGCAAGCGCCGCCTCATCGGGCAACACCAGCACACTTTCAACGCCTGCATTTCCATCATCCCCGCTGCTTCCTTCATTTCCTTTTTCCCCGAGGAACTCCGCCGCATCCATCACTGATTCCGTGATCACGGCATCGGGCTCGAAAGTCTCTCCGAACACGCGACCGGCATAGTCGCGCAGTCGTGCGCTGTCCTGTTCCGCACCGAGCGTCGCCGAAGTTCCCACGCAGCACAGGTGCTGATTCGGGGTGCCGAGCCGCGCCTTCAGCCGGCGGAGCAGACAGGCGAGATCCGTGCCCTGCGCTCCGTCGAAGGTGTGGAGTTCGTCCACCACCAGGAAACGCAGGGTTTCAGGCCCATTGTTTTTCCACAGCTCGGCGTCCCGCGGGCGGATCAGCAGGTAGTCGAGCATCTTGTAGTTCGTCAGCAGAATATCGGGCGGATCCTGCCGCATGACGTCGCGGTCGGTGATGATCGACTCGGCCGTCATCAGCGGCACCGTGGCCTCGTCCTTCTGCCCCACATAGAGTCCGGCGGACACATGGCTGCGCAGCGCCTCGTTCGCGTTCACAATGCGGGCGATGCGCCGGGCCTGGTCCGTCGCCAGCGCATTCATGGGATAGATGAGGATGGCCTTGATGCCGCCGACGCCCTGCTTGCGCATCTGCAGGCAGTAAT
Source organism: Bacteroidota bacterium (assembly GCA_003246455.1). Classification (GTDB taxonomy): domain Bacteria; phylum Bacteroidota; class Ignavibacteria; order SZUA-365; family SZUA-365; genus SZUA-365. The sequence goes on along the minus strand of QKAF01000007.1, from coordinate 338 downwards.
TGAGTACAGGGAAAAGGAAGGATTCGGTTTTTCCCGAACCCGTGCCGGTGGCCAGCAGCGTCGAACGCGGATAAAACCCATCAAGACGTTGAAAGGCCTGCTCCTGGTGAAAGAACGGCGTAAATCCCATCGGCACGTCGGGGAAATGTTCACGTGGCGACGTGCTTTTCAGAAACGGGAGACGAAGCGAGAGGAAGGGACCCTTGAAAATCGCGTCGTCACGTCGCAGAAAATCCTCCACCGATCGCTGAAAGAGCGGCGTGGTCACGGGGAAGGTGGTCGCGAGAAAATCGGACACCCCCCGTCGGAGCTGTGTAGCGAGAATAGATGGAAACACT
>QKAF01000137.1 GCA_003246455.1 Bacteroidota bacterium | reverse complement strand
CGCCGTGTACCAGCGCACCGGGAATCCGTACGCGAGCAGACTGCCGTCATCGAGTTCGGAGTCGACCCGGAGAAACACGGCGGATTTCGGCAGACGAACCCGCACAGGAAGCGTCGTGATAAGCGAATCGACGAGCGGATTTGCAGGACCCAGCGAATCGGTGCTCCAGCGAAGCCGATACCCTTTCACCGGGAGCGCGCTCCGGTCGGACATCCAGGCGATCGTCGCCGTATCGCCGCTGACGGATACGGTCAATCCCGAAGGTTCGGGGTTCGGTGGAATGCATGAATGCACCTTCGTCGCGGTCCACCTGCGGGAATTCCGGAAAGGAAGGATACACCGCGACCATGTCGCGATAACGCAGCACGGGGAGGTCCGGCGTGATCGCGCGCGTCCGGCGTGATCGCGCGCATCATGGGAATGTCGGTGCTCCCGGCTTCGTCGATGAGCACGAAACGCCGCGCCGCGAATTCCGCCAGGAAGCGGTCGCCGTGGACGGCACCGTAATTCACCAGGTAGGCACGCACGCCGCGCGGCGCGTATGCCGCAGGCTGCGCGGAGAGAACGCCGGCGGACAGGAGGAGGATCAGGGCTAAAATGGACGAGCCTGAAGGCTCATCCTCCATGATCAATCTCGTGTCTTCGTGCCTTGGTTTCTTTGTGTTTTACAGTCCGCTGCTCCGATGCCCGCTGCGCGGCCGGTGGCCCAGGCCCAGAGGAAATTGTACCCGCCGATCGGACCGAACACGTCGAGCACTTCTCCGCAGAAGAAAAGACCCGGATGCTTCCGGCACTCCATTGTTTTCGGATGCACCTCGGAAAGGTCCACCCCGCCTCCGGTGACCTCCGCGACGCGATATCCTTCGTGTCCCGACCAGGGCAGCGCGCAGCGCAGCAGTGCATCGAGCAGACGTCGGCGTTCGTCCTTGCGCAGCTGCGAAAGCGTACGCGCCGGATCCACCTGCGCATGCGCGCAGAGAACTTCCGCAAGACGTTCCGGCAGCTCGCGCCGCAGCACCCCGATCACGCTTCCCGTACGGCCGTGGTCGAGCCGGGACTGCCATTCCGCTTCATCGAGGAGAGTCCAGTTCACGGAGAGACGCGCATCGCGACGTCCTTCGTCGATGGAACGCGCAAGAATGTGCGATACATCGAGCACCGCCGGACCGCTGTACCCCCGATGGGTAAAGAGGAAAGCGTCACGCGCCGCGTATGATCGCGCCGCATCCGTGGCCGTGATTTCAACCGGAAGGGCAATGCCCGCCAGGGAATGAAATCGCGCGTCATGCGAGGTCACCGGCGTCAGCGCCGGGTACGTGGTGTTCACCTTGAGACCGAGCTTCCGTGCGAACGCAAAGCCGCTGCCGTCGCTGCCGGTTTTGGGAACGGAGAGTCCGCCCGTCGCGATCACGACGGCGTCCACGTCCAGCGGCGGCGCATCGGCGAGCAGCACCCGCCACCCTTCCGCCCGCGGTTCCACCTTCGTGACGAAGGCCTGGGAATACAGCCGCGCACCGAAGGACTGCGCGTCATTCAGCATCGCGTCGCGCACATCCCGCGCGCGCTGGGATGCGGGAAACAACTTGCCCGTTTCGGCTTCCTTCTCGAGCGGCAGCCGAAGTTCCTTTTCGAAGAAGGCGATCTGTTCCCGAAGCGGCCAGCTGCGAAGCATTTTTTTCATCGAGTTGACCGAGGAATCGGTCACGAAGAGGGATTCGTCCACTTCCGAGGGAAGAATATTGCATCGTCCGCCGCCGCTGATCAGCAGCTTGCGTCCGCCCTCGGCGGTACGTTCCAGCAAAAGCGTCTCGGCACCGGCGCGTGCGGCGAACACGGCAGCCATGAGTCCCGCCGCGCCCGCACCGACGATGGCGACGCGGGGAGGCGCTGCGTTCTCACCTTGAAGAGTTACCACGGATGACACGGATTACACAGATTGATTTGGCATGGCACTTCACGCATGTTCCGTGCCGTTTTCCCCAAGATACGAAGCGCCGGGCTCACCTGTGCGTGTGTTTTCCCGGCGTCCGTCGAGAACAGCCTGCCGTATTACGAGACCCACACGATGGTGTTGGCAATGACCTGCCAGACTCCGGAGACCTTGCGCAGCAGCACCGCCCAGCCGGCTCCCGCGAGATAACCCGTCGTGTGCGTCATGTAGACGAGAGCGGTGCTGTGATCCGTGTTGAATCCCACGCGCGAGAGCGTGGTCACCCCGTTGCAGTCCGGGTAGCGGGAATACATTTCCTCGTATCCGCCCTGATTGAGGATGTTCTCGATTTCCGAGGGAGCGAGCAGGACGTAATCGACCGGAAGGGTGAGTTTCCGCTCAATCGTCGCGACCTGCAGGTTCTGCGCGGCGTAATGCTGCAGCACTGCGTCCGTCACCTTGAGCTGCTGCTTCACATAGGCCGCCATCGCGGAATCCCCGAGCGCGTAGCTGTCTGTGGCACTCTGCAGAACCACGACATCATCTTTTTCCCACACGACCATGGAGTCGAGGGTCGCGGACCAGACCGCGTATTCATCATCTGCGAGATTCGAGGGCGCTGCGCTGACGGGATCGTCGTCGCTGCACGCCAGCAGGAACAGCATGGGAAAAAGCAGGAAAAACAGTATGCGAAGTTTCATGATAACACTCTTCGTTCAGTGGTGGATACCGAATAGACACCGTGGCGTGAATATCGTCACGGAAACGGCCGTGCAAAATATGCCCGCAGCCGCTTCCGTGCCGGTGCGGCGCAGGAGCCCGGCGATCACTCCTTCCGACGGACAGCGGCGCGCAGCAGCGTAATCAGCGGACTTTCTCCGGCAAATGCCGCCGCGGTGGCGTACAGCGTGCGCATGGACATCCGCCGTTCGCTCGAAATCGCATATACCGTTTCCCAGGCGGGAGAGCGAAATTTCGCCTTGAAGCTGTCGAGGCCTTCGAAATTGTAGAAGCGCCGGCCGTAGGAACGGACGAAGGAAAGCAGCATGCGCAGAACGAAGGGGTTCGATTCCTTCTCGAGTCCCGCGTACCGTGAGATCGGCGACAGGCCGAGCGTCACATGCGTGCTTCCCCCCGCCGACATTTCTCGCACCGCCGCGTCGATCAGCAATTCCGCCGTTCCGTTCGGGGCATCGGCGCCGCGAACGTTCTGCTCGATGAGCCATCCGTGACGCAGGGGAATCGGGGATGCCACCAGAAAACCGACCGGCCGATCCTCGAGCAGCGCCACGATGACCATGCGGTCAAACAGCCGCGCGAGCGTCTGCGGCTCGATGAGAAAATGCAGCGGCGGTAGTCCGCGCGTTCGCAGCCATTCCTGCAGACATCGCTGCAGCTCCGGGTGAATCGTCGCCCGGTCATTGTCCCACCGCTCGGTGCGCACTCCCTTGTTGCGCGCCCTGCTCAGCTGTGCACGGAGCGAGGAATGATGCGAGAGCATCGCGCCCCAGTGTGAGGGATTCCACGCCGGCTGTGCGCCCAGCACGATTCGCGCGCGCGGCGCCTGTACCGTAAGTGCCTCCGCCATGCGCTCCTCCGCTCCGAAATAGCACACGACCGAACCCGAACCCGACGCCTCAAACTCCTGCAGAACCCCGGGAAGACGATCGGTCGCGCAGACGGGCGCGCCCGCGACGATACGGACACCGTAGTGGCTGACGTACCCGATAACGGCATCCCCTCTCTCGCTGAACCAGTGTGCGATTCCCGGGTTCAGAATCTGATACGACGTCGCGTTCCACCCGTACTCCAGCACGAGGTCAAGCGCGAGCTGCAGCGCGGTAGAGGTTGAAAGCTGGGCGATATGTGTCGTGTGCCGCGGCACCGTCATTCGCGAGGTGTGCGTTCCTGAAGGCAAATCCGTGTAATCAGTGTAATCCGTGCTTACTCATCCGGTGTTTACCCGGTGCGTCGCATTCCTGCGGCAATGCCGTTGACCGAAGCCCGCAGTACGTCGAGGAGCGCGGCCCGCTCCGCTTCAGGACGCGAAGAATCCCGGTAGCGGCGCAGCAGCGCGACCTGGATGTGACTGATGGGATCAATGTATGGATTCCGAAGATGGATGGAACGTCGCAGCGAGGGATTTTCATACAGGAGTTCGCCGCCGGTAATCCGCGTGACGGCCTCTCGTGTCCGATCGAATTCCGTCTGCATCAGCGTAAACACCTCCTGTGCTTTCTCACGATCATCGCACAGGCCCACGTACTCCCCGGCAATCGCCATGTCGGCTTTGAGCAGCGTCATTTCGATGTTTCCGACGAGCGTGCTGAAGAACGGCCATTGACGGTGCCAGTTGCGCAGTTCCTGCCACGACAGCCGGCGCTGCTCGACGGCGCGCATCATGGCCGTACCGAATCCGTACCATCCCGAGAGAATGTTGCGTGACTGCGTCCAGGAAAATACCCAGGGAATGGCGCGCAGATTGTCGAGCGAGTCGGATTTCTTTCGCGACGGCGGACGGGAGCCGATCTCGATATTCTCGATCACGTCGATCGGCGTGGCCTGCCGGAAAAACGGAATGAAGTACTCATGCTGCAGCAGCGTGCGATATGCCGTCATGGCGTCCTGCGACAGACGTTCGCATTTTTCCATCCTGTCCACGGACTCGAGTCTGCACGGAAGATAGCTGCACTCGGCGGTCGTCCGGAGCACGGCCGAGGCTGCCAGCTCGAGACTGCGCAGCGCGATCTGCGGCATCGCGTATTTCGCGGATATCATTTCTCCCTGCTCGGTGATCTTGATGCCGCCATCCACGGTTCCGACGGGCTGCGAGAGGATGGCCTGGTTGAGCGGTCCGCCGCCGCGGGAAACGCTGCCGCCGCGACCGTGAAATATCACGAGCCGCACGCCGTGTTTCTCGCAGACGCTGCGCAATGCGATCTGTGCCTTGTACAGCTCGAACGTCGAGGTGACGATGCCGCCGTCCTTGTTGCTGTCGGAATAGCCGAGCATGATCTTCTGCTGCATCTCGCGCCAGGCCAGGTGCTGCGCGTAGGCGGGATTCTCGAACAGCGCCTCCATGGCCTGCGCCGCTCCGCGAAGATCGTCGATGGTCTCGAAAAGCGGGAGGATGTCGAAACGTGACCGGGTTACCTCCCCCCGCCGGACACTGACGAGCCCTGCCTCGCGCGCGAGAATGAGCGCCTCGAGTACATCGCTGGGACCGGTGGTCATGCTGATGATGTAATCGTTGCACGCCTGTTCCCCGAACCGGTCCTTCCCTTCGCGCAGCACGCTGAATTCCTCGAGCACCTGCCGGGCGCCGTCGGAGAGTTCGCTGCGATGGCTGACGATCGGCCGGCTGTTGAGCAGTTCGCGCGTGAGCAGCCCGCTCTTCTCTTCCTCCTGCATCCGCGGATAATGGTCGCAGATATCGGCTCGATCGAGCAGCTCCGCGATGGCGGCGCCCAGCAGCTCGGAATTCTGACGGATGTCGAGAGAAGCGAGGTGAAAGCCGAACGTCTTCACTTTGTAGAGCACCGGCAGAAGCATCCGCCGTGCCACGAGTTCGGCCCGGTGCCTCCGCAGACTGTCGTGCATCAGCTCGAGATCGTGGAGTAGCTCCTCCGCGCTTTCGTACCGGTATCCGGTGCCGTCCAGGGTGTTCTTCAGCTTGTGCCAGATACAGTAGATCTTCACGCGGTAGATTTCAGACTGATCGCGCAGGTTTTCGTCGCTGACCTCGGATGCGAGCGCCGCGCGGTCGCGTGCGAACGATTCCCGCAGTTCGCTGCTCGACTGCACGAGACGCGTGGAATTGCTGAGCGCGTGGAACAGCTTATCCATATCGTCCAGGTACAGCTGCAGAATCTGCTTTCGCTGCAGATCCAGGGCCATGCGGGTGACGTCGGGCGTGACGAACGGATGGCCGTCCCGATCGCCGCCGATCCACGACCCGAAGCGCAGCACCGTCGGGGCGGGTTCCTGCACGTCGAACACATCGCGCAGTCCCCGGTTCAAAGTCGCATACAGCTGGGGGATGGTATCGTAGAGGATATGTCGAAAGAAAAACAGTCCGCGCCGCACCTCGTCGCGCACCGTGATTTTCTGAATCCGGATCGCGTTGGTCTGCCAGAGAATGGTAAGCTCGGAGCGGATTTCCTGCCGGATCTCCTCCTGCTCCTCGTCGGTGAGCGCCGATACATCCCGGCGCAGGAGGAGTTCGCCAATGTGCAGGATCTTCAGAAGAATGGTCTGACGCGTCGCCTCCGTGGGGTGCGCGGTGAAAACCGGCACCAGATCCATTTCCTCGAGCACGCTCCGGAGGTCTCCCGCTTTCAGCCCTTCCAGCGCCATCTGTTCCAGCGACTCCCGCAGCGATCCGCGCTGCGCGCTGCCCTCCTCGATCGCATGGATGCGCTGTCTGCGAATGCGATGAATTTCATCCGCCGCGTTGACGATGACGAAGAAGAACGTGAATGCTCTGATCAGCTTGTATGCCCTGACGAGGTCGAGCGATTCGACGATTTCCCGAATCGTTTGCTCGATCTCCTCCGTGTTTTCCGCGCGATAGGATTTCGTCAGTTTGCGCATCAGCTCGACGAGATCGAAGAAATCGCGCCCTTCCTGCTCGATCAGCACTTCTCCGAGTATGGCGCCCAGCTCCCTGATGTCCCTGCGCAGCAGCGCTTCCTTGTCCCCGGCCAGTGTATCGCGATACGTTTCCGCCATCGTCGTTCCTCCTCGTCCTGGGTGGGGAGTAACCACGGATTACACGGACTGCACAGATTGACTTTTATTGCCACTGCCCGAATCGCATTGCGCGAGTTACCTGATTTCAGGGAAGACGCTGCGATCGTTCGAGAAGGACCGTTGAAAAAGTTAATCTGAGTAATCCGCGTAATCCGTGGTTACTCTTTATCCTGTATACTACGATAATTCCTGTTTCAGATAGCGGCCGGTATGGCTTCTCTCGCAGGTGACGACCTGTTCCGGCGTGCCTTCGGCAACGATGTACCCGCCTTCGTGTCCTCCCTCGGGACCGAGGTCGATGATCCAGTCTGCGGTCTTGATGACGTCGAGATTGTGCTCGATCACCACCACCGTGTTGCCTTTCTCGACCAGCTGCCCGAGCACGTTCAGCAGCATGCGCACGTCTTCGAAATGCAGACCTGTCGTCGGTTCGTCGAGAATGTACAGCGTGTTTCCGGTGCCGACCTTCGAAAGCTCCGTCGAGAGCTTCACGCGCTGCGCTTCTCCGCCCGAGAGCGTGGTCGCCTGCTGTCCGAGACGGATGTAGCCGAGCCCCACGTCGTGAAGCGTCTGCAGTTTGCGGCGGATACGCGGAATTTCGCTGAAGAAATCCAGTGCTTCGGCCACGGACATTTCGAGGACGTCGGCGATGGACTTTCCGTGATACCGGACTTCCAGCGTTTCGCGGTTATACCTTTTGCCCTTGCAGATCTCGCACTGCACGTAGACATCCGGCAGGAAGTTCATTTCTATTTTCCGGACCCCGTCGCCGCCGCAGGCATCGCAGCGGCCGCCTTCGACGTTGAAGCTGAATCGTCCCGCATTATACCCGCGGATCTTTGCCTCGGAGAGATTCGTGAAGAGGTCACGGATGAACGTGAACAGACCGGTATACGTCGCCGGATTTGAACGCGGCGTACGACCGATGGGCGTCTGGTCGATGTCGATCACCTTGTCGATATGCTCGAGCCCTTCGATCCCGCCGTGCGGAAGCGTGGCCATGGTCGATTTGTAATACTGCCTGGCGAGCAGAGGGTACAGGGTTTCGTTGATGAGGCTCGACTTGCCTGAACCGCTTACCCCCGTGACGCAGATGAACGTTCCGAGCGGCAGCGTGAGATCGACGTTTTTGAGATTGTGTCCGCGGGCGGCCCGCAGGACGATGGTCAGTCCGTTACCTTCCCGGCGTTGTTCCGGGACTTCGATCGCCATACTGCCGCGCAGATACGATGCGGTGAGCGACCCTTTCCTGGCGAGACCCTTCAGCATCGCTTCTTCGGTCGCACTGTTTGCCTTGCGCTGCAATGCACCGTTGGCCTTCCCGTTCCCGTTCCCGTTGCTGCTCAGCAGCATTTTCACCGTTCCCTCGGCCACCACCTCGCCGCCGAATTCCCCGGCGGCGGGTCCGAGATCGATCACGTGGTCGGCGCTCTCGATCATCTCGCGATCATGCTCGACGACGATGACCGAGTTGCCCAGATCCCGCAGCTGCTTCAGCGACTCGATCAGCCGCGTGTTGTCGCGCTGATGCAGCCCGATCGACGGTTCGTCGAGAATGTAAAGCACACCGACGAGCTGCGTTCCGATCTGCGTGGCGAGACGGATGCGCTGGGCTTCTCCGCCGGAAAGCGATCGCGCGGAACGGTCGAGCGTCAGGTAATCGAGACCCACGTTCGACAGGAATCCAAGGCGCGCGGTGATCTCCTTGAGAATTTGCGTTCCGATTTCGCGCTGCCGCGGCGTCAGAGAAAGGGATTGAAAAATCGCGAGCGCTTCCTTCACTGATGCGCGCGTGACGTGGTGAATCGAATGTCCATCGATGAGTACGGCGAGACTCTCCGGCCGCAGCCGGCCGCCGTCGCAGGCGGGGCAGTGTTTCGTGCTCATGAACGATTCTGCCCACTCGCGAATGCCGTTCGAACTCGTGTTTTCGTAGTACTGTTTGAGGCTCGCAAGCACGCCGGCGATGCTGTGATTGTACAGCGTCGTGCGTCCGTCCGGATGCGTGTACTCGATGCGGTATTTTTCCTTGCCGCTGCCATGCAGAAGCGTATGCATCGCCTCTTCGCTGATGTCGCTGAGCGGGGTGTCGAGATCGAAGCCGAATTTCTCCGCGACGGCATAGATCTGGGCCCACCACCAGGTGCGGCGCGGTTTGCCGAGGGGAACAAGCCCCTCCTGGTTGAGGGTTTTCGCGGAGTCGGGAATGATCAGGTCGAGATCGAACTCCCGGGTTTCTCCCAGCCCGTCACAGGTTGCACATGCGCCGTACGGGGAGTTGAACGAGAAGGAATTCGGTGCGGGTTCTTCGTAGCTGCTGCCGCAGACGGGACAGGAGTTTTTCTGACTCATCAGAATGTCCTCTCCGTTCACATCGACGATCACCACTCCTTCACCGAACTTGAGCGCGATTTCAAGCGAGTCCGCGATCCGCGAACGCGCTTCCGCGTTCACAACAAGGCGGTCGACGACGATTTCGATATTGTGGATCTTGTAGCGGTCCACTTTCATGCCGTCGGTGATTTCCATCATCTCCCCGTCGACACGCACCTTCGTAAAACCGTCCTTCTGAATTTCCTCGAACAGCTCCCGGTAGTGTCCCTTGCGGCCGCGGACGACGGGAGCGAGAATCATGAGCCGCGTCCCCTTCTCGTATGCAAGCAGACGATCGACCATCTGATCGAGGCTCTGCCGCTGCACGGGCGACCCGTCCTTGTGGCAGTGCTGAACGCCGGCCCGGGCGAAGAGCAGACGCATGTAGTCGTAGATTTCCGTAACGGTGCCGACCGTGGAGCGCGGGTTCCGGCTGACGGTTTTCTGCTCGATCGAGATCGCCGGACTCAGCCCGTCGATATTATCGACATCCGGGCGCTCCATGCTGCCGAGGAACTGCCGCGCATAAGCGGAAAGACTTTCGACGTAGCGCCGCTGCCCCTCCGCGTAAATCGTGTCGAACGCGAGACTCGATTTCCCGGAACCCGACAGACCGGTGATGACGACGAGCTGCTTTCGCGGGATATCGACGTCGATGTCCTTGAGGTTATGTTCCCGCGCGCCGCGAATGGTGATAAAGTCGTGTTCCATCTCTCTATGAAGCCGGGAAGTTGCTTGCCGTAGTTTCAATCTTCTAAAATGAAAAAACATGCGATTGAAGCAAAACGGTTCACGGCGGGAAAAAAAAGCGCGGGCGCCTGCCTGAAACCTCTCACCGGCAGACGCCCGCATTCGGGACATTCGTCTCGGGGTACCCCGCGCTCCCCTAGTTGTGTACCTGCATCGGAATCACCTGCATGTCTCCTTCGGAGCGAAGCTGCAGGAGGTAGATCCCCGTGGTCAGTCCGCTGACGTCGACAACGGAGGAGTGCGATCCCGCCGCCGCACTGTATTCTTCAGACAGCGTGCGGAGCTGACGTCCGGTGAGATCATGCAGCGTGAGGACGGCGGTTCCGGCGGATTCGAGGGAATAGCTGACGGTGGTCATCGCGCGTGCCGGCGATGGAAACATGCCGCTGATTCCCGGCGCTGTCTGTGCGTCCGTGCGCACCTCGACAACCGGCGAATACTCGGAACTGCCGTCGCGATCGACCTGGCGCAGGCGATACCGCAGATACCCGCTCGTCGGAAGCGACCTGTCTTCGAATTCGTATGCGCGCGGGCTGTAGACCGTGCCCGCGCCGGCGACGAACCCGATCATCCGCCATGAGTTTCCATCTTCGGTACGCTGGACTTCGAAACCGAAGTTGTTCAGCTCCGTGGCCGTATTCCAACGCAATGCGACTGCTCCATTTTTCCTGTACGCGGAGAAGGACGTCAGCTCCACCGGATTCACGGTGATGCTTCCATGCATGATGCCGTTGAAATTCGTCGTGCCCAGGCCGAGGAAGTTCACGGAGCCGCCGGTCATGAAGTCCTTGTTGATCGTCCCTCCGGAAGCGGAGGTTCCGTAGAAGAGGCGCAGCGGTGTGGATCCGTCGATCCCGATCCTGGCGGTCATCGCAGCCATGGGTACCTGGAAATCGAGATAGTAGTAACCGGAAAGACCTGCCGGCACCGAGCGTACAGCCGCCGGATTCGGGTTCGTTTTCGCATACGTATAGATCCGGTCGGTGGTGGTCTGGTCTTTCACTTCCACATCCAGCGAACTGCCCGAGCCGCTCACGGAAACAAAGCCGATGGGCTCCCCCTGTCCTGTGGGACCGCTCAATGCCACCACCCACGCGTACGGAGCCCAGCTTCCGTTGCTTCTCCAGGCATTATCCGCGAGCTGGAGGCGAAAGAATGCGGTTGTCCCGTCATACGCGACCATGACGGAGCTGGGAGTGCTCGCCGAGAAGATGATATCCGTGTATGACGGATTCTGATCGCTGATATCCTGAATGTAATTCCCCGTGCTGTCGCGGTAGTCCACAAAGGTCGCCGGCCACGCCGCCGGAGTATACTGCGCCGATGCCGCTCCCGTCATGCCCGCGAGGAGCAGCAGCGTTGTTATGAAGCGTCGGCCCGCCCTCCCCCGAAAGCGCTGTCCTGAATTCATTTTCGCACCTATATGATAATAGTGATGATAATTATCCGCATTACCGCGCGTTTTTGTGGCCGTTCTGCCGGAGATTCCGTCCGTAGAAAGGAATCAAGACAGCGTGCACCCGAAAAAAACGCCTGATGGTGTTGCGCTACCAACATAGCGAATCGGTTTACCCGCTGCCTGAACTCCCTATTAACATTTGGTTACATATAATTCAGATAGAGCAGGTCCTGAATTCGGGGGTTTTCCGGCGGGATGATGTCGAGGGGCTTGCTAGGTCACTCGACCAGGAGAAACGGCCGCACGGTCGTCCCGTCTGCGTGATGCATGACGATGAAGTAGCGTCCGCTCCGGAGCCCTTCCGTATTGAATACGAAGCTGAAGGACGCTGCGTTCTGCGCGGCACTTTCGAGCAGCGTGCGTACGACCCGTCCGCAGGCATCGAAGAGTTTCACCTGCACGATCCCGGGCTGTAAAATGGAGCATCGGACCGAGGTCTGGCCATGCGCGGGCTGTGGAAACAGTTGCAGCGATGCTTCCGGCCCTGCGGTTGTCGCGACCTCCACGACGGGTGAGAATTCTTCCGTGCCATCCCTGTCGATCTGGCGCAGTCGATAGCGCAGCTGCTCCCCGGCGGCTTCGATCTGATCCACAAATTCATATCGCCGCGGCACGTACGACGTTCCTGCTGCCGGAACGTACCCTTCCGGCTTCCACGCGTTTCCGTCGACGGAGCGCTGGATTTCGAAACCGGCGCTGTTGATTTCCGACGCTGTCTCCCAGTGAAGTACGGTTCGTCCGTCATAATGGCGTCCGGAAAACCCCGTCAGTTCCACGGGAAGCGCCCCGATCGAAATCGACGTGATGGAAGCTTCCATGAGCGAAGCGAAATCGGCGGGTGCCGGTATGCCGTTTGAGGTGGTCGTCATCCAGTCGATATTGATGTTTGCGAGATTTCCTGCACCCGTCGACGTGCCAGCGTAAAATTTGATCGGTGTCGACGCGGTGATACCCAGATGACTGTAGAGGGTTGCGAGCGGGAACTGAAAATCGATATAGGAATTGCTCGTGTTCGGAACCTGAACAATCCGAGCCCAGCCGCCCATGTTGGTGGCCTGGGACCCTTTGCTGACAACGAGCACTGTGGACGAATTGTTGTTGAAACCGATATCCCCGCTGTTTCCGCTGAGAGAGAGGAATACCCGGCCGATCTGCACGTTCGCCGCATTCGCAATGAAAATGATGTAAGAATTCACGCTCCACTGCGTGAGCCCGTCCACCTGGATCCGGAAAACCCCCGTTGTGGGCGTCGCCGCCATTTGAAGCGTGAACGGGGCATATGTCGGATCAAACGTGAGATTATACGAGGGATTGTTCGTCACATCACTCGACGGATCCTGTATCGCGGTGCCGTTCGAATACCGATAGCCGACCCAGGTCAGCGGTGTCGTGCTCCAGTTGAACGGCTGTGCCTCTGTGGCTGTACACAACAGCCAGGAAAAAAGGATCAACCACGTTCCGAATGATTTTGACCAGTGCATCACTTTCTTCTTCTCCTGCGGATAGGACAGTTCGTTTTCGAGGCAATCGTCAATCTATTCACGAATGAGCGAAAAGATAATGAACGAATTCCATAATTACTAGAAAAATCAATTTTTTAGCGAAATCATTCCCTAATATACTTTAATGTTCGTCTTCTTAACAGCAGTGGTCCTTGCAGTTAACAAGGACCACTGAAGTTATGAGCGAAATGAACCTCCATATCCTTCTGTCGATGCTTTACTTGCTGAGAAGGACCGGGTACATGCTGCGGGCCGAGGCAGTCTGAAGAACGAGGAAGTAACGTCCGCTGGCCAGACCGTCGGCGTTGATGGTCTGCGCATGCGACCCGGCGCTGAGCGAAGCGTTCTCGAGAATGGTCTTCACTTCGCGGCCCGTCACGTCGTGAAGGCTGAGACGGACATTCGAATCCTGGCCGAGCGTGAAGTTCACCGTCGTCGTCGGATTGAAAGGATTCGGGTAGGCATCGGTGATGTTCATTCCCGTTTCGGCATCGAAGCTGACCATGACGGTCGAAGAATACTCGATGCTTCCGTCGCGGTCGATCTGCTTGAGACGGTAGGCGACCGCGCCTTTCAGTCCGCTGACCTCATCGTTGTGACGGTAGCTTTTCGGGCTGTTGCTGTTGCCGTGCCCTGCGACGAATCCGACACTGGTCCACTCTCCGCCTTCAATGCGGCGTTCGACGTCGAAACCGAAGTTGTTCTTCTCCGTCGCCGTGTTCCAGCGAAGTTCGACGGTGTTCGACTTGAGATAAGCGCTGAAGGATGTGAGTTCCACAGGAAGAACACCCATGGTCAGTCCGCTCACGGTTGCGCCGGAAAGCATGCCGAAATCAGCAGCGGTGGGAACCGCATTGGTGCTGGGCGTCATCCAGTCGGTGTTGATATTGTTGACATTACCGGCGCCAGTGCTCGTTCCGGCGTAGAACTTGATCAGGATCTGTCCGTTGGCGATACCGAGCACGCTTTCAAAGATCCCGCGCGGGACCTGGAAGTCGACATAATCGTGCGTCGAACTTCCGCCGACGGCGGTGATGCGCGCCCATCCGCCGATGTTGCTCGCGTGGGAACCGCTGCCGGTGGTCTGATCGACGGATCCGGCGGCATTGACGACGTGGATCGAACCGGCATTTCCGGTGAGTGTCAGATAGGTCTTGCCGAGAATCGTGCCGGTGGCGTCCGCGATGTAAAGCACGTAGGTACCGACGGTCCAGTCCGTGATATCGCGAACCTGGAGACGGAAGTATACATGCGTGATGGTGGCGGCAACCATGACCGAATACGGGGCATTCGCGTCGTATACCAGATCGAATGCGATCTGATTGTTGGGAATATCCTGCGGATCCTGAACGGCCTCGGAGTTCGAATACGTATACCCCACCCAGTTGAGTGAGGAAGGCCACATCATCTGCGCGGAAGCCGTACCAGCAAAAACTGTGACCAGGCAAGCGATGAAGAAGGTAACCATGCGATTCATTTTCGTCTCGATCTATGAAGTGATTTTCGTTCTTGGTTTCCGGCGTGTATTCTGTTCGCCGTTGCCTCTATTGCTGCAATCCGCGTGCCAATTACGAAAATTGCCGAAATATCGCCGAAATGACCGTTTTATACCATTCTGACCGATGTGCTGTCGGTGTGTCGAACGATGCGCTCATTCGGCGTTCGGAATCCGAACGCGAAACGTGCCCGTTCCGAACACCAAAACCGGCGGAATTTTCATTCGGGGTGATAGGTTTCAGGAGATGGTGAAGCGATGGACATTGCGCGCTTGGCGCTTCAGCGGGTTATGGGGATGATCTGTGCAGATGTGATGGAGGGAATGATGGAATCAGACGTTCTCCCTCGAACGCGATCCAGTGCATGGTGAGTCGTAACGCGGGGCGGCTGCGGACGCTATGCGTTCTCCAGCAGGAAACGGATGGTATTCTCGACGCGGCGCTGCCGCGTTTCTTCTTTTTTCGCTTCGGCAATGTATGCGGCGTGTTCACGCTGATGCGTGTAGGAGAGCTTCTCGAACCGCGCTTTTGCCTCGGGATTCTTCGCCAGCGCTTCCGCGAGCTCCGGCGGAACATCCGCGACACGCTCCCCGTGGTCCTCCCAGACGACGACGTCGACCGTATCACCGATGTCCTTTCCGATCTGCCGGCGGATGTCCTTGAGCACACCGAGCATGTGTTCGGGCCTTCCGTATCGCATCAGACTGCCGCGGTACGGTACACCGTCAATCGTTGCCGCGACGGGAACGCGCTTCTTTCCGAAGACCGCCTCCACGTCGAAAGGAACGATGACGAAGGCGCCGCCGCCCCCGGCGCTTTCAATGACAGCGGAAAATCGGTGTTTTTTCATGGTTTCCTCACAATCGTCCGCTCGACGCGTTTCCAAACGGTGAATGGCTGGGGTTCATTTCACATGCGCGAGGATGTCTTCGATCTGCTTCCGGGCCTCCGGCGGCGGATCAAGGGAAAGCGCACGCTCGAGCAGGGAGCGTGCCTCCGTCATCCGCGTTCCTCCGCGCAGGTAGCTCGTCGCAACCATGAAGAGATACTGCGAATTGTCGGCATAGCGCTGCAGTCCGTCCTCGAATTCGGCATCGGCTTGTGCAGTGTCGCCGTTGAGAAAAAGACAGATGCCGTACATTCCGTCGGCACGCGCATCGCGGAAGCCGGCGTTGCGGACTGCGGCGAAAAGCGAAATCGCCTTTCCGAACGCCTGCTCCATATACCATCCCGTTGCAAGCAGGATGTTCAGCCCCGTGCTGCAGCCGGAGCGCTCGGCAAACGCGGTCATGCGCGGATACAGGTCTTCCATATGGCTCTGGGTCACCGATTCCATCGCGATCACCGCCGCAAGCGAGTCAACCTGCTTCAGTCCGATGGAATAGTCCCGGTCGCGTCCTTCCGCGCGCAGTGCCGCCGCTTTCCCGGCCAGGTGCTCGAGCGCCCAGTCATTGAGCCGCAGGTAGAGTTCCGGCCGTTTCTCGGGATAATGGAGTGCGTTCACAATGAGCATCCGGTACTGTTCGGTGTACCCGACAATCTCGATCATGCGCTGCAGGATTTCCCCCTCACGGTCGAAATCCTTTTCATGCACCGCCTGTTTGCGCAGCGCTTCGTAGCCGCTGAGCGCGTAATCCCCGTACATGTGTTCATCATCCAGCGTCATGATATCGGCGAAGCGCGCAGTCGACGCCTCGCGATCGACGTTGGCGGCGATCCAGGGAATGACGAACAGCACGGAGACGATGCCCATCTGCAGAAGTCGTGCGGCAGACAGGCGCGAGGTACCGCCTCCATCATTTCCCGTCGCACGGAACTCCGCGAGAATCATGACGATCATAACTCCCAGCGGGGCGGCGATGTCCCAGTCGCGTGCGAGTCCGAGCGAGGTGTTCGCAAAGAACAGGAACAGAAGGAAGGAAAATCCCGCGATGAGCTGAAAACGCATCGACTCCCCGCGCGCGTGTCCGGTTTCCTCCGTCACGCCCTTTCCGCTCCCATGCGTTTTCCGTGCCGCGAATCCCGCGAACATGAGACAGAGCAGCGGAAATCCCGCCAGGAGCAGCAGCAGGTTTCCCAGGTCGAGAAGATGGTAGGAAGAAAGCAGTGTGTAGGAGAGGGTGCCGGCTGCTGACTCCACCGGATATAGCGGCATGATGATGCGGCTGTCGGAGTGCTGGTACCCGAAGATGAAATACAGCGCGAAGGCGAGCGCGAGCATTCCCGTCAGCGCAAGCGCCAGAGCGCGTGGTGTCGCGGTCAGCCGTTTCATCACGGCATTCTTCCGGAGAAGCAGGTACAGAAGGGAAGGCAGCAGCGCCAGCGCCATGTAATGGGACGCCACCGCGATGGCATAGAATAGAACGGCGATCCATACCGGACGTTCACCGCGAATGGCAGCCGAAGCCGCCAGCAGATATGCCGTCACGGCGAGAAACAGGGGAAGGTACATCTCCGCATAGCGGAAGAAGAAAAGCGCTCCGCCGGTCCCGGCGACGAGCAGCAGGAGCGGAAGGCGGTATCCGCGCTCTTTTTCAAGATGCATCGACCATCCGAGCACGAGGCTGCCCGCGAGCGAAAGCGCGAGGAAGGGGAACAGCGGTGTTTCGGGCAGTTTCAGTCCGAGCGAGTACATCACCGAGGGAATAAGCACTGAAAGCAGGTGCAGCAGGCCGCCGGAAAGGGGAGCCGATTTCAGGTTCAGCAGGAGACTGCTGCTGTAATGTTCCTGTGCGCCGATCTTGTACACTTCGCTGACCAACGGTCCCCCGTCACCGTAATAAAAAGTATCCATCGGGAAGAGGACGGCCGCGGCCAGCAGCACCGCGACGGCGGCCCAGAGCATGCGCGTCCACGGCACATCCCGTTTCGCGGTCAGCGCCGCCAGCTTCGACTCCACGGCCGGCAGCGCGGCGAGCAGCGGCAGGAGCGAAAATGCCACGGTCCATCCCGGATCGAGATGACGAAGAACGTCCAGTCCCCACACGCGGATCCCGTCCGTCTGCAGCGCGAGAAGCCTCAGCGCCGCCAGGGCGGCGGCGGCGGTTATCACACCGTATTTCATTCTCTCGGCGCCTGTACGAACGGACATGCGTCCCCCATAATGCTCGGATAACAAACCTTGAATTTATCCACTGAACGGTGAAACCGCAATGGCTGCCGGGGAAACTTCCCGCCCTTACCTGCTACGCGTAAATTTCGTATTTTAATTGATTACACGCAGACCGATTGTCGCACACCGGAACACCATGAAAGAAGAAGCTGAAGAAAGTCCGTACGATCGTCCCGAGGAGGATGCATCACCGGAGGACGCGGAAACGCCGGATAAGGGCGAAAAGGAAATGTCCTTCCTCGACCATCTCGAGGAACTGCGCTGGCGCATCATCTACAGCATGATCGGCATCGTCGTCTGCGCCGTCGGTCTCTGGTTTTTCATCGATCCCCTGATGGAGAACGTGCTCCTGCGTCCCGCGACGCAGTACAAGATGCATCTGCAGAACCTTCGGCCCTTCGGCCAGGTACTCATCTATATGCAGGTCGCGATCTTCGGCGGCATCATCATCAGCATTCCGAACATCATCTACCAGATCTGGAAATTCATCGCGCCCGGGCTGTATCCGCGGGAACGCCGCTACATCAGCGCGATCGTCACCTTTACATCGATCTGTTTTCTGATCGGCGTCGCGTTCGCATATTTCTTCATCCTGCCGGCGGCGCTGCAGTTTTTCGTGAATTTCGGAACCACGGACATCGACAATATCATTTCCGTCGAATATTATTTCGACTTCATTCTCACATTGATGATCGGCGCGGGACTCGTATTCGAACTGCCCATGCTGTCGTTTTTCCTCTCGCGGCTGGGGATTCTCTCTCCGAAGCTCATGCGCAAGTACTGGCGTCACGCCATGGTCGTGAGCGCGTTCGTCGCCGCGCTGATTTCTCCCGGACCCGATCCCGTGAGCATGCTCATGATGGCGATTCCCTTGGTGTTCCTGTATGAAATCAGCATCTGGATAAGCAAACTCAGCCAGAAAAAAGGCGGGAGAACAACCGCTTGAAACTCGATTCCATCATTGCTCCCGTAGAACGGGATCTCCGGAAATTTGAAGTGCATTTTCGCCGGTCGCTGACCTCCAACGTCGGACTGGTCGACGCGGTGGTGCGCTACATGGTCAAGCGCAAAGGCAAGCGCATCCGTCCGGCCCTCGTCATGCTCTCCGCCGGTGCATGCGGCGGTGTCAACGATGCCACGTTCCGTGGCGCGGCCCTGGTCGAGCTCCTGCACACCGCCACGCTGATTCACGACGACGTCGTCGACGAAGCGGAAACCCGGCGCAACTGGCCGTCGATCAACGCAATCTGGAAGAACAAGGTCGCGGTGCTGCTCGGCGATTACGTGCTTTCACGCGGACTCCTGCTCTCCCTCGAGCACAACGACATCGACTTCCTGCGCAGTACCTCGACCGCGGTGAAAAGAATGAGCGAAGGCGAGCTGCTGCAGATCCAGAAGTCGCGCCAGCTTCGCAACGACGAGGAAACGTACTTCCAGATCATCGGCGACAAAACCGCCTCACTGCTCGCGACCTGCTGCGAGATCGGCGCGCTGAGCGTGACCGGGGACAGCGAAACGGTCGCGCGTCTCCGCCTTTACGGCGAGAATCTCGGCATCGCGTTCCAGATCCGGGACGACATACTCGATTTCACCGGAACGGAGTCCACCATCGGGAAACCCGTGGGCGGCGATCTGAAGGAAAAGAAGTTCACGCTCCCGCTGATCCATGCGTTTACCAACGCCCCGTCCGACCGCAGGAAGACCGTGCTGCGATCGCTGAAGAAAGGGGTGAAGCGCAAGGACATCGACGATATCATTCGCTTCGTCGAGGAATTCGGCGGGATCGCTTACGCGCGCGCGACCGCTGAGACCTATCGCGATCGTGCCATGGAGCAGCTTGCGGCTCTGCCGGATTCGGAAGCGAAGCAGTCACTGCTGCAGCTGGCGGATTTCGTGGTGACGCGGAAGAAATGAGAAAAGCCAAAAGGAGTATCTGATGTCACGATTTCGTTTTGTCGTCCTGTTCCTGGTTCTGGCCGCTGCGCTGCAGGCGCAGACGAAGGTCGAGAAAATAGAGCTGCTGGATGAACCCCCGAAACATCCCTTTACGGTCGAGGAAATGTACGCGATGGGCCGCGTGAGCGATCCGCAGATCGCCCCGGACGGCGAGAGCGTTCTCTACGTGGTCACGTACTATAGTATCGAAACGAACAAATCGAACAGCGATATCTGGAAGATCGGTGTCACCGGAGAAAATCCCGTGCGCCTGACCGAAGCGCCGGGCGGCGATTCGCGCCCCCGCTGGTCTCCGGACGGTTCGAGCATCGCGTTCGTTTCCACCCGCGAAAACGGTCCGCAGATCTGGACGATGAATCCCGACGGCAGCGGACAGCGGCGCGTGACAGGCGTATCCACCGGCATCGACGCATTCGAATGGACCCCGACCGGTACGCATTTCCTCTATTCCTCGAGCGTCTACCCGGATTGTCCGGACGATGAATGCAATCGCATCCGCGACGAGGAGAAGGCCAAGGATCCAGTCAAGGCGCGCCTGATCGACCGGCTGCCGTATCGCGTATGGAACAGCTGGAAAGACGACAAGTACAGCCACGTCTTCGTTATTCCCTCCGCCGGCGGCATCGCCCGCGATCTTACTCCCGGTCCGTACGACACCCCCCCGATCGATATCGGCGGCGGACAGGATTTCATCTCCTCTCCTGACGGGAAAGAAGTCGCGTTCGTCAAGAACACGGATGCGATGGTGGCGGCCAGCACCAACAACGACATCTGGCTGGTGAACATCGACGGAAGCAATCCGCATTGCATCACCGCGAAGAACAAGGCCAACGACAATCAGCCGGTTTATTCCCCGGACGGCCGCTTCATCGCCTACCGCAGCATGTCGCGCGCGGGATACGAGGCGGATAAATACGACCTGAAAGTGTATGACCGCACGAACGGGAAAACCACGCTTCTCACCGAAGGAGTGGACCGCTCGGTGGACGAAATTCTCTGGACGAAGGACGGAAAGCGACTGCTGTTCACCGCGCAGGACGGACCGTACAAATCGCTGTTCGAAGTGCCGGCGGCCGGCGGAGATGTTCTGCGCGTGATCAAGGGAATGCTCGAACTGCAGTATGCGCATATGGACACCGTGCAGACCATCGAGCTCGGCACGTACCGACACGATTTCCGGCTCCATCCCGACGGCGAACGTCTCGTCTTCCTCGGCGAGCGGCAGAACTATCCCACCGAGGTCATGAGCATTCTCTACGACGGAAAGAAACTCTCAGACATCCGTCAGCTGACCAGCACGAACAAGGCTCTGCTTGACAGCATCGACATGCCCGCACCGGAGATGTTCACCTTCAAGAGCTTCGACGGCGCCGAGGTACAGGGCTGGATCATCGTTCCGCCGGGCTTCGATCCGGCAAAGAAGTACCCGCTGATTTACCTCGTGCACGGCGGACCGCAGGGCGTCTGGTCCGACAATTTTCACTACCGCTGGAACACCTCGCTGTTCGCGTCGCCGGGATTCGTGATCGTGGCCGTCAACTGCCGCGGTTCGCAGGGCTTCGGCCAGAGCTTCACCGACGGTGTCAACGGGGACTGGGGCGGCGCGCCGTTCAAGGATCTGATGACCGGACTCGATTTCGTGCTGAAGAAATACCCGTTCATCGACAAGGACCGCATGGGTGCGGCGGGCGCCTCCTACGGCGGATACATGATGAACTGGTTTCTCGGCAACACCAAGCGCTTCAAGGCGATTTTCTCCCACGACGGCGTGTACGACCTGATGAGCATGTACGGCGGTACCGAGGAACTCTGGTTCCCGGAATGGGAGTTCAAGGGGACGCCATGGACCAACCAGAAGATGTACGACAAGTGGTCTCCGAGCCGCAAGGCCGCGAACTTCAGCACACCCACGTATGTGGTACACGGACAGCAGGATTTCCGCGTCCCTGTCGAGCAGGGCATGCAGCTGTTCACGGCGCTTCAGCGCCGAGGCGTGGAAAGCAAGTTCCTCTATTTCCCCGACGAAGGACACCTGGTGCTCAAGCCCCGCAACGCCCAGCTCTGGTATCATGAATTCCATGCCTGGTTCAAAAAACACCTGATGAATTGAGGACATCGCAGGATCCCTCGAAACCATCGGCCTTCGAACCATTCGCAAATGTAGGGGCGCAGCATGCTGCGCCCCTACACGAATCGGACATTTACTAACTTTCATCTTTTTCGCAGCATGATCTCCCTCAACGCCATAACAAAGGAATATCCCGGGAAGGTCCTTTTCAAGGACGTCTCGCTGCGCATCGGTGACAACGAGCGCGTCGCCATTGTCGGTTCGAACGGAACAGGGAAATCCACCCTGATGAAAATCATCACCGGGGATATGGAACCCGATTCGGGAGAAATCGCGCAGTCGCGCAGCAACACCGTGGGCTACCTTCCGCAGGACGGA
This sequence comes from Bacteroidota bacterium, assembly GCA_003246455.1. Taxonomy (GTDB): domain Bacteria; phylum Bacteroidota; class Ignavibacteria; order SZUA-365; family SZUA-365; genus SZUA-365. Next base: position 10,331 of record QKAF01000137.1, on the reverse strand, counting down.
ATCGCGCACAGCGGACGCACGCTGTTCGACGAGGCTTCCACGGCGTTTGATGACATCATCGCCATGCATGACCGCGTCGACGAACTGAGCGCGGAGATTTCCCGGATCACGGCGCAGCCGGATCATGACGAGGAGCTGCTCCATCGGAAGGTGGAAGAGCTCGGGGAGATCCAGCATCTGCTCGAGCATCGCGAAGGGTACAATATTCAGACGAAGGTCGCGCAGGTGCTCACCGGCCTCGGTTTCTACGAGCGCGATTTCCAGCGGCGTACCGAGGAATTCAGCGGGGGCTGGCAGATGCGCATCGCGCTGGTGAAGCTGCTCCTGCGGGAGCCGACCATTCTCCTGCTCGATGAGCCCACCAACCACCTCGACCTCGAGGCACTGCAGTGGCTGGAGGATTACCTTGTCGGATATGAGCATTCGATTGTCCTGATCTCCCATGACCGGCGCTTTCTCGACAACCTGACGAAACGGACCATCGAGATTTCGCTCGGCAAGCTGACTGAATACAGCGGCAATTACACGTACTTCGTCGAACAGAAGGTGCTGCGCACAGAACAGCAGCGCGCGGCGTTCGACAACCAGCAGCAGCATATCAAGCAGACGAAGCAGTTCGTCGAGCGCTTCCGCTACAAGGCGACGAAAGCGCGGCAGGTGCAGAGCCGCCTGCGCCAGCTCGAAAAGCTGGAACCCATCGAACTCGAGGACGAGGAGCGCGGCATTTCCTTCGATTTCCCCGAGCCGCCGCAGCCGGGACGCTTGCTGATGGAACTCGACGGGATCGCGAAATCCTACGGCGATCTCCATCTTTTCGAGAATCTCGATCTGACGATCGAGCGCGGAGATCGCATCGCGTTCCTTGGGGTGAACGGCGCGGGAAAATCGACCCTTGCCCGCATCATCGCGGGCATCGAATCATTTCAGCGGGGGAACCGCAAACCGGGACACAACCTCTCCATCGGTTACTACGCACAGAACCAGGCCGAAGAACTGGTTCCGCAGAACACCGTGTTTCAGACGCTCGATCTCGTCGCTGCCGGGGAAGTGCGCAAGCGTCTTCGCACCCTGCTCGGCTGCTTCATGTTCTCGGGCAGCGACGTCGACAAACTGGTTTCGGTCCTGTCGGGAGGAGAAAAAAGCCGACTCGCCCTGGCGAAAATGCTGCTGACGCCATCGAACCTTCTCATTCTCGACGAGCCGACGAACCATCTCGACATGCGCTCGAAAGCGGTGCTCCAGGATGCACTCTCCCGCTACGAGGGATCCATGGTCATCGTCTCCCATGACCGCGATTTCCTCGAGCCGCTGGTGAACAAGTGTATCGATTTCCGTGACGGACAGCTGCGCATCACGCTCGGCACCGTGAGCGATTACCTGCGAAAGCGCGCGGAAGAAATCGAGGAGCACAGGCAGCGTGATGCCGCCGGTCATGTCGTGGAGAAGAAATCGGCCGTGCACAGCGAACGCGATCGCAAGCGCGAAGAGGCCGAGCGCCGCCAGGACCGCTACAAGCGCGTCAAGCCTCTGAAGAACCGTCTCGATCGCGCGGAAAAGCTTGTCGGCGACCTGGAGACCAGGAAATCCGACGTGGAGAATGCGCTCGCCGATGAAGCGACGTATCGCGACGAGGCGAAAGCAAAAATCCTCACCCAGCAGTACCGGGATCTCGCGGCGGAACTCGAGGCCGCATACGCTGAATGGGAGAGCGTTCAGGCGGAAATCGACGAGATCGATCGGGATTTCGAGAACTGAATCCGTACCGCTCTGCCGTCGCGATCTGTGACGCAACGCCCACGACGCAAGACCTATCGAACAATGTGCAGCGGGAATACCTCGTACTCGCCACCGCAGGCGAAATGGATATAGTACATTCCATTCGCCAGCCCGCCGGCGCGCAGTTCGCGCAGCAGTATTCCGTCTGACGCCGCAACACCGCCGTCGCTTCGGCAAGTACGCCCCTGCGCATCATGCAGTGTCATCGTCCAGTTCTCCCCCGCACGCATCCCGCGCACGGTGACATTGGCGACGTCCCCTGCCGGATGCGGACTCACGGACAGGGTGAGCCGCGAGGGAAGCGAAACCGGTGGAATGCCCGTCGACTGCTGTGTGTAGAACTTCTCCGGGTAGCTCCAGTCACTGGTGTACGCGCCACCCCGCGCACGCACACGCACGAAATAGTCGCGGTTTTCCCGCAGCCAGAAATTCAGCGCAAGGGTCGTATCGGCGAGCCAACCGCTCTGCATATAGGGATCTTCATCGAAGATCTCGAACTGCATGGTGTTCGTGTGGTAATCCTCAGCCATTTCGAGCTGGTATTCGACCGCCCCGTTGACCGTGGTCCAGTGTGCGACCGGCTGCATCACGTCCATTCCCTGCTTCACGGTGAGTGTCGGTGCCGGCAGGTTTCTCTTCCCGGTGTATGTCATGATATGCATCAGCGCGCCGGAGACCGCCGAAGCCGTATCCGGATATTCCACCTCAACCGTGGCCGGATCGTAGAGGTAAAACGGACGGGTCCCCGTTTCCCACGTCGCCCCGCCGTCCGTTGAATGGAGGGATTTCCCGAGTCTTCCGACAGCGATCACATGTTCCGCATCCGCCGCAGCGATCGCGATCAGACCGAATGCCGGTTCCTGCAGGGTGTCGCGAATGGTCGTCCAGCTGCTTCCCCCGTCGGTCGTCCGTGCGATAACATCCTTTTCCTGACTCCCGATACCGTTACTCTCGCCGTAAGCAATCCACCCGAGATCGGCGGACACGAAACACGGCGTGCGGGAAGCTGGAAGGGGACCGCGATACTCCCAGGTCGCACCATCGTCCATCGACCGGTAAAGAGCTGCCGGCGACTGGTTCTCCGTCACGAACAGCGCTCCGTCATCAGCGTAGAAGATGTCCAAGACACGGTAGTCCCTGAATGGGACATCCACGGTGCTCCATGTGAGCCCGCCGTCCGATGTCCGGTACATGACGGAATGCTGCGCGTCGACATAACCGCCTCTCCGAATGCCATACTGGGAATCCTTCATCGCAAGGCTGGAGCTGAAGATGCCCTGGCCGGAATCCGCCAGCGCGATCTCATTCCAGGTGCGGCCGCTGTCGAGGGAGCGGAGCAGAAATGGGAAGTATGCCCCGTTCAGTTCATAGCTTCCGCAGCCGTACGCGAAGCAGACCGCTGCAGTCGGACGCAGCACGGTATTGACCTGGACTTCCAGAAACGGCCGCGACAGCGGGGACTGTACCGCACCGAAGCCATAGCGCTTCAGCCGCAGTACCTCGATCCAGCTTCGGCCTGCATCCTCCGACACCTGGAGCACGTAGTCATTTTCCGACTGTCCTCCTGTCAGGTAGCAGCCGCCGGGGCATCCCGATATTCCCTTCACCGTCGAAAGGGCGGTGAACTGGCCGCCGCCGGATACGATCCATTCCGGAAGCAGCTGGGATGAGCAGGGATCCGCGCATAAAACGATGATCAGAAATACGGGAAACAGCGCACGTCGCAGCATCCTTGTCATGGCATCCTCCGCTTGTTTGAACTGGGTAACAGGCAAGGGAGACAACCCGCATTTCGGAGAAGTTACACCTATTCCACCCGTCTTGCGGCGCATGTGCCGCGCCGCGGCGCCTCCCGCGTACGTCGCGAAGGTTCGTGACATTCCATTTCCATTGCTTTTCCAGCGTGATTGGGCTAAGTTTCCGCGGACAGACCGATCCTAAACCAGTTTTTTTTCGCGGACGAGGGAATTTTTCCCCGTCTGCGGTGTCTTTGGGGCGACAACGGTGCTTCGGTGTCAGTAATGGTTACAGGAACGATGTGCTTGAAGAAGTGAGTCAAACCGTCTTGCAGGACCTGCAGCTGCAGCAGCGCATCCGTGGAGGTGACGATGCCGCATTTGCGGAACTCTACGCCGGGTATCGGCAGGGGGTTTATCTCTACTGCACCCGCTTCCTGGGCGACCGTCCCGCAGCCGAGGACATTTTTCAGGAAGTCTTCCTGAACCTGCTCGAGCGCATTCGCGGCGGAAGCGACATCGAGAACGTGCAGGGATACCTGCTCCGATCGGCGCGTAATCGCTGCCTGAACGTGATTCGTGACCGAAAGTACCCGAAGGATGTTGACGAACTGGAGGAATTTCTCCCCGGTGGAGAACGTGTCATGGTGGGGGAATACGATGACCTGGAAAGCGCCCTGCAGGAACTGCCCGCGGTCAACCGCGAAGCGCTCCTGCTCTGTGAGTATCAGGGCTACTCGTACGACGAGATCGCAGCGATGACGGAAGTCCCTGTGACAACGGTGCGGAAACGCATCTTTCGCGCGCGGCAGCGGCTGCGCCAGATATTAGCCCCCGACATGAATCGGACAACGGAACGATGAACTTCGAAGAACAAATATCGGCATTCATGGACGGCGCGCTCACGTCCGGCGAGGAGACGGAGTTTCTCCATATCCTTTCGGTCTCGCCCGAAAAACGCGCGCTCTTCCATTCCTATCTCGGCACGCGCTCGGTCTTCGCCGCGGACGCCCGCAGCGCCGCCGTTCCTTCACACCTCGACATGGCGATCCTTGGCGCTGCCGGCGCGGCAGCCGGTGGTGCGGCAGCAGGCGGAGCCATCGGGGCAGCTGGAACATCCGCGACGATCGGCGCAGCAAGCGCCGCAGGCGCGGCGATCGCTGCGGCGGGAGGAACCGTTGGAACTGCAGGAACGGCTCTGAGCGGCGCTGCCTTCTGGACCGCGGGCCGCGTGATCACGGCCGTCCTCCTCGGACTCTCACTCTTTACCGGCGGATGGTATCTCAGCGACATGTTCTCCCCCGGAACGGAATCCACCACCGGCGTGGGCGTAACAAGCGCTCCTTCCGCCCCTTCCGCTCCTTCCGTCCCTTCCGCTGCCTCTAACGAGGGGACACAGGCTGCCCGCACGGGCCATGGTGAGCAAAATGGCACGCTGCGCATCGTATACCGGAACGTGTACGTGACACGTGTCGACACCGTATTCGTGCCGGCGCAGGAAGCGGCTGCCGCGTCTGAACCCATGATCGTGCAGCGCTATGACACAGTGCTGATCGCACTGATGCAGACCGCACAGGACCAGCGCCCCATCGAGATTACAGAGCAGCCCTACGCCATGTCGCCGGTATCGCTGCCGGGACGCATCGAATTCGAACTGCAGCGTGAGCATCTGACCACCTACCCGTATATTGATTACAGCCGTGTCGGAGCAAGCCGCACGCAGCAGCAATTCGCCGCTTCCCTCGGGTACGTGTTCAACGAACATCATGCGGCCGGCATCATGGCGGGAGAAAAGTCCTTCGCGATGGAATACTACCGCATCGAAAACGACTCTCTGTTTCTCTTCCAGCAGCAGCCCGCATTATTCTACGGTGCAGGATTCTACCGTTATTCGCAGCCGCTCTTCAGCGGCGTCACTCCCGAACTGACCCTGCAGATCGGCGGATGTGATTACGGCCCGGTTTTCGGTGCACGTATCGGCGTGCGTTTCGATCCGATCGAGCGCATCAGCCTGGTACTGGGCGGCAACGGCACTCTGCTCGCATACAAGTACAAGGACAAGCTTTTCACAAGTCACAGTCTCGGCATATCATACGGCATTCGCTACAGGTTCTGAACGTTTCGTTGAGACACAAGATACATGCGTACGGAGCACACGGCGGAAGACAGCAATTCTGCCGCCGTGTCCTTTCCGCGGGAGCGCTGCTCCTCGCTGTCCTCGCTGTATCCTGTTCACCTCCTGAAGAGATCAATGGTACAACTAAAACGCCGAAACCGTGTGATGCGGAATGGCGCGGTGATACGGTCCGCGTCAAAACCACCATCCGTTTCGAGGCAATCGTGGACACCACGCTTTATCCATTGAAACGCTTTTCGGGAAGCGGACTCCGGGTCAGTCTCGTCTGCGTGCCCCCCGATTCGAGTGCTTCCGGTGATTCCGCCGCAGTTCCGTGGAAAGATATCTACTCCGTGTCCGCCAACTACCTCGATATTCCCGCGACCGGTCTGCCGTTCACGGCGGAGATTCTTCCGGAGTATTTCCGCGATTTCAGTTGTTCGCGTCTCGCGGTCGCCGTCATCGTTGTCTATCATGACACCAACGAAAACAGCCGCTACGATCGCGGCGAACCCCTGGTCGGTGCGGGCGAACAGAGCCTTTACGCTTTCGTGCAGGGCGAACTCTCGACCGTCCCGTGGGATTACAAATTCTCCAGCGATCAGTCGAATGTCCTGATTTACCTTGGACAGAATAACGTCCCGCGATTTCAATCATCGCCGGACTATCTTGCGACCATTTTCATCATCAACGTGCGCGGCGAACAGGCGCACTACAACATCCCGTACCCCTGGTACGTTTCGTCTCCGCTGTTTCCGTGACGGAACCAAGGAGTTACACGCATGAAACGACTATCCATCATACTGATTCTGCTTTTCGCCGCGGCGGGGGCGAGCGCACAGCCCCGTCTCGATCTCCGGCTGCTGAAATCCAACACGCCGGCCTACTATTACTACCAGCTGTACTTCGCGACGTTCTGCGGCGACAGTGTGATATACGATCTCCGGAAGGAACAGCTGATCCTGGAAGAGGAGTTCGGAAGAATAGACACCTTCGACTTCCAGATCGACCGCCTCGCTTCACCGAGCCGCAACACCTGTTATGAAATCGTCCTCGCCTTTGACAACTCGAGCAGTGTAGGGGCGGATCTCCCCTCCGTGATCAACGCGGGACGCGCGTTCGTCGACACGATGTCCAAATCCTGCGACAATGCCTCGATCATTTCATTCGATGACCTTCCCACGGTCCGCACTTTTCTTACCGGCGACCGTGACGCGCTGCGTGGCGCGATAGACGCAATGAGCGTGAGCGGGAGGCGGGCGCTTTATGACGGTATCAGCGCAGGAGTAACTACTCTTTACACGGGCGGCACCGCGAGGGTGCAGGCCGTTCTCGCCTTCACCACCGGAAACGACAACAGCAGCGGGACGAATCTCAATCAGCTGCTGGAAGACGTGCGCCAGTACGGCATCCGCGTGTTCATTATCGCACTGGGCAGTTCCCTGGACGAGACGCCTCTGCGAACCCTCTGTACGGAAAGCGGCGGCATTTTCTATCGCGCGAATTCCCCCGACGATCTCGTCCCGATGTATGAGAACTTCGTCGGGTTCATTCAGCGCGAGTACGACGAGCATCGCATCATACGTCGAACGAAAGACGTCACGATGCTGAATCTGCACATCCGCATGCGTCTCGAAGCCTGCAGCGACAGTGTGTGGGCGACACGTATTTTCAATCAGCTGCCCGTCACCGCCGTATCGCCGCCCTCCGCGGCAGTGAACATCCGTCTCGGGCAAAGTTATCCGAATCCCGTCTCCCGATCGACGGAAGTACGCTTTCAGTTCACCCTCGCCGACGCGGGCAGCGTGCGGCTCGACCTCTTCGATCTCCTCGGACGCCACGTCGCCACCGTGCTCGATGAAGACCTGGCCCCGGGTGCGCATGCCGCGAAATACTCACCGGCTTCGCTCAAACCGGGTTTCTATATCTACCGCCTCGGCAGCGGAACGGAGTTCCACAGTGGAAAACTCACCGTGATCGAGTAGTCCGGACACACCCGCACCCGCTGTTCCACGTGATATCCTCTCCATGCCTCGATACGGTCGCCTTCGGCGACCACTCGGCATGACGGTCTCCTCACGGCTTCCTGCTTCCTGCCTCCTGCCTCCTGCCTCCTGCTTCCCGCCTCCTGCTTCCCGCCTCCTGCGGATTTTTCCTCCGCCGGGAGGAACGATACCCCGTCTCATGTGTCTACCGGGCGTCTGTTCACAAGATGAAGTCTCATACATACGGAGCCGGAGGTGCGACCATGACACGGGCTACATATTTTTTCGTTGCGCTGCTGCTTTTTCTCATCGGGACATCCGCCGCGGATGCCGGCGTGCTCTATGCGCGCCGACCGGGAACGGAGACGCCGGTATACAACCTGCGCATCAGCAATATCCGTACGACAGTAAACATTACCGGGCAGCTCGCAGTCACCCATGTGGACGAAGAGTTCTACAACGAAAACAACCTCATTCTCGAGGGATTCTATGCCTTCCAGCTTCCCGAAGGCGCGAAGGTGGACGGTCTCTGGCTCTGGGTGGACGGCAATCGTCTCACCTTCATCGTCAAAAAGAAGGAAGAGGCCGAGCGTCTCTACGACAGTGTCGTTGTCGGCCAGCGGCGCGATCCCGCCCTTCTCGAATCGCTTGGCAACAATAGATTTCAGCTGAAAGTCTTCCCGATAAATCCGCACAGTTCCCGCAGAATTGAAATTCAGTATTTCAACACCCTTCCGATGACACCCGACGGCAGCATCCACTACCGTTATCCGCTCAATCTCCAGGGCTATCAGACTACGCCGGTTGAGAGAACCGCGCTCCGCGTAAACGTCTCATCTCTCCAGCGCATCGAGGGCTTCAGTACGAATTTCGATTCGAATCCCCTGCTATGCCGAACGCAGCAGCTGGGGGATTTCGCCTACCAGGTGGATTTCGGTCTCGAGCAGCAGATGTATTCACAGGATTTCGAACTCACGTATAAGCCATTGGACGCGTTTTCCATTTTTCCGGCGCTGACCTACATGGAAGAAGACCAGAGCGAATTCCCGTACTTCATGTGCTGGCATCCCGTGCGCATCAATGAGGAGGTCACGCAGCCGCGCGACCTGGTGTTCGTGCTCGACGCGTCCGGCAGCATGTACGAGGAGCGGAGGAAGATGGTGGCAGACGCGGTTTCGGGTATCCTGCTGCAGCTGACCGCGACGGACCGCTTCCGCATCGTTCTGTTCAGCGATTTCGCGGTATCCTTCCCCACGACCAATACGCTCCTCGACGCGACAAGTGAAAGCATTGCCGACGGCATCGACTTCATCGAGCGCATGTACATCACCGGCGGATCGACCAACTACGAAAATGCACTCCGTGCGGCACTCGGTGTGGAATTCAGGCAGGATGCGGTACGGCGCATGCTCTTTCTCACCGACGGCATGCCGAACAGCGGAACGGTGACGACAGAGGGTCTGCTCCAGGTCATCAGGGACAATGACCCGATGGGCGTGGGTATCTTCCCGGTCATCATCTTCAGCGACCGCATCGACCAGCTCTACGATATCGCCGACGAACGCGGCGGCAAGGTGACGATGGTGGAGACAGGCGATAATCTGCAGACCATCATCTCGCGCATCATGCTCGAACTGAATATCGGAGGCATCTCATCCCCCGAGGTCCATTATGACGACGGGAACGCGTACTTCGTCTACCCGCACGATTTCAGCTCCGTGATCGGAATCGACAAGCTGGTGACCACCGGTCGTCTGACCGACCTGACGCCTTCGAACGTCCGGCTGAGCTACCTCGACGCCTCGATGTCGTTCGCTCCGTCGCGTTCAACGCCTGCCGTGTCGATGTGAAGCAGGTAGCGTCATACTGGGCCGCCTCGCATATCGACGCCCTGCTGAAACGCTACGAGACGGAGAAGCTCGACGAGCTGAAGGAAAGCATCATCAATCTGAGCATCAAACACCAGATTCTGACGCCGTTCACCGCATTCCTCGTACTGGAAACTAATGTCATCGATCCCCCCACCGCGGTTGGGGAGACGCCGATCGCCGCAGCGGAGCAGATCAGCGTCGCGCAGAATTATCCGAACCCGTTTTCGCTCGCGTCCGGGGTGTCGACCACCATCCCATTTGCGTTGAAAACAGCCGCTCCCGTGCGCATCGTCATTAGTGACATCCTCGGCCGCGTCGTGCGCGTGCTGACGGACAGCGACATGGGGGCGGGCAGTCATTCCGTGCAGTGGGACGGACGCGACGGCTCCGGTACGCTCGTAGCCCCGGGCATGTACATCGTACGGCTTCAGTCCGCCGGCGTCATCGCAACGCTGAAGCTCACCGTCGTGCGGTAACGCTTTCCGCCCTGCCGTCATGTCCTCCACGGCAGGCTGCTGAATCCGAGGGTGGGTTTACAAAAGAAACCGGTCTGCTCCTGGCGGACCGGTTTTCATTCAATCACGAGCAGGCGCGTGAGCGTGCCCAGCCGGGCGAGGAACATTCCGTGAAGATTCGACGGCAGAGCGACGACGGATGTCGTGAGACCGCCGGTCGAGGCACGCAGCTGCTGCGCATGCACAAGGCGTCCAAGCAGATCGAAGATACGCAGTTCGGCATCGACCTTGCCGGGGATCTCCCACTGCGCATGCAGCGGCGCGCCCGCGGTCGATGGATGCGGATAGAAGGCGAGCACAGCCGATTCCGCGTGCGGAACGTCTCCGACTGC
>QKAF01000044.1 GCA_003246455.1 Bacteroidota bacterium | reverse complement strand
GAGGCGGTGGAAAACCTGCTCGACAACGCCATTCGCGCGGTCGGGACGCGTGACGGACGCATCATCATCGCCACGGCACCGGGACAGTGGATCAACCGTCCGGGTGAATACGTGGAAATCACCATCCAGGACACCGGCGTCGGGATGGATGACGAAGTGAAAAAGAGTATATTCCGTCCGTTCTCCACGCACAGCAAAGGCGGGACGGGGCTTGGCCTCGTGATCGTGCAGAAGATCGTGCAGGAGCACAACGGCGAAATCACGTTCAATTCCTCGCCCGGCCTGGGCACGACTTTCCAGATACGTTTACCGGTCACCAAATATTGATGCTACCATGGCGGACAAACCCACAATCCTGATTGTTGACGACGAAGAAGATTTCTGCCAGACCGTTTCCGACATCCTCGTGCATTCCGGATATCACACCGTGGTGCGCCAGAATCCCGTCGAAGCGCTGGAACTGATGCAGGTTGAAAACGTCGACCTGGTGCTGCTCGACATTCTGATGCCGCAGATGGACGGCCGTCAGGTTCTGACCGAGATCGTGCAGAATCATCCGGAAATCCCCGTCATCATGATCACCGGCCAGGCCTACAACGTGCCCGTGGCCATTGAAACAGCAAAAAAGGGATCGTTCTCCTTTTTGGCGAAACCCATCGACCTCGTGCAGCTGCGCGAGTCGGTCAAGCAGGCGATCGATTCGAAACGCCCGAAGATCGTCTCGCAGTCCATCGAGGAAGTGATGAAGGACGTCGGCATCGTCAGCGCCAGCAAGGCGATCGAACAGATCATGGGTATGGCGGAAAAGGTCGCGAAGACCACGGTTCCCGTGCTCATCACGGGCGAGAGCGGCGTGGGGAAGGAGGTGCTCGCGCGCGCCATCCACAAGCTCAGCCTGCGGCGTGAAAAACCCTTTGTCAGCGTCGATTGCGGCACCCTCACCGAAACCCTGCTCGAATCCGAGCTTTTCGGTCATGTGAAGGGTTCGTTTACCGGTGCGCTGACCGACAAGAAAGGACTGTTCGAAATCGCGGACGGCGGCAGCATCTTCCTCGATGAGATCGGCAACACCACCGTCACCTTCCAGCAGAAACTGCTCAACGTGCTCAACAACAGCAAGGTACGCAGGGTCGGCGATACGCAGGAACGGGAAGTGGACGTGCGCGTAATCAGCGCGACCAACAAGAACCTCCCCGAACTGATCGAGGGAGGGGAGTTCCGCGACGATCTTTACTACCGTCTCAACAAATACGACATCCACGTCCCGCCTCTGCGCAACCGCATCGAGGACGTTCCGCCCCTGGTGCGCCATCTTCTCGCAAAAGCCTGCCGCGAGCATGCCCTGCAGAACCACTACTTCTCTCCGGCGGCGCTCGATCTGCTGACAAAGCAGGAATGGCGCGGCAACGTGCGCGAACTTGACAGCGTCGTCACGAAGCTGGCCATTTTCGCGGAAGCGGAAGAAATCGACGTGCACACGGTCGCCCACGCGCTGAAAGCCGAATTCCAGCCGCAGCGCGGAACCTACCAGATCGATCGCCGTCCTCTGATGGACCAGGTCGAGGAATTCGAGAAAAAGCTCATCACCGAGGCGCTGAAGGCGAACGGCGGTAACCAGACGCGCGCTGCGGAGCAGCTCGGCGTCGAGCGCACCAACTTCGTCAAGAAAATGCGCAAGCATAATCTGAATAAAGAGGATTTCAACTGATCATCGGGGGACGAAAATTTTCGTCTCCTCTTGCATCATTCGGACCCTCTGCGTATATTTGTATTCACCTCGGCCATACGAGGTGAATGTGCGGGAATAGCTCAGTTGGTAGAGCGCAACCTTGCCAAGGTTGATGTCGCGAGTTCGAGTCTCGTTTCCCGCTCCCCGAACCGGAAGTCCAGACGACTTCCGGTTTTTTTTTGTCGCAAATCCAGGAATCCCTCCGGGAATCCCTCCAGGAAAACCGTTGCATGTGACGAGTGCTGTTCTTACAATGCCGCATTCCATATAGTCCATCACCTCGAACGCGCGGAACATCGATGATGAAATACCCCGTTCTCCTCGCCGCATTTGTCCTCATTTCCACTCCTCTCCACGCTCGCCTGTTCACCGCAACGCCCGCCGATTACACGGGTTTTCTGTCGACGCTTGTCGCCGGGGACACGCTCGCGCTTGCGCCCGGCACGTACACGCAGGATCTTGCGCTGCGGGATCTGAACGGGACGGAAGCGGACCCGATCGTGATCATGGGAAGTCCGGTGCTGTACACGACGGTGTTCGCAGCGAGAAGCTGCTGCAACACCGTGGGCATCACGCGATGCTCGTATCTCGTTATCCGGAACATCGAACTCAACGGCGGGGGAGTGTTCGTCGATGCCGTCAAAGGCGAAGGAACAGCCGGCAACTGGGCGCATCATATCACCCTGGAGTACCTGAATATCGTCGGGTACAACGCCGATCAGCAGAGCGTGGGTATCAGCACGAAATGCCACGCGTGGAACTGGACCATCCGGAAAAACAGGATCATCGGGGCCGGAACGGGGATGTACCTCGGGAACTCCGACGGGGGGCGGCCGTTCGTCAACGGCGTGATCGAGGGGAACCTCGTCATGAACACCATCGGCTACAACATCGAAATCAAGCACCAGGCCGACGGTGTCCGCGACGAAATGGCCGGTACTGCCATCGACGGAAAGACCATCATTCGCCATAACGTGTTCAGCAAGGAAGCCAATGCCTCTACGGGCGGCGCGGCGCGCCCCAACGTGCTTCTCGGGGCGTTTCCTTCGACGGGATACGGCGCGAACGATGTGTATGAAGTGTACGGGAATTTCTTCTACCAGAATCCCGTCGAAGCCCTGCTGCAGGCGACGGGGAACATCGCGCTCTATGCCAACGTGTTTGTCAATCACTTCGACCCGGCCGGATTCCGCGCGGTCTATGTGACGTCGCAGAACGGGTTCTCGCCACGCAGCGTCTGGGTGTTTCACAACACGGTCTGGTCGGCGAATACGTCGGGAGGAATGCGGCTGTACAATCCCGATCCGGCGTACCGGCAGTACTGCCACGTGAATGCGGTCTTCGCTCCCAATCCGATTTCAAACTTTTCAGATGCGGCGGAGAACAGTACCGGCGCATACGCCGATGCCGCGCAGCAGCTGCTGAATGCGAGCACGGATCTGGCAGCGCTCGACCTGTATCCGCGGGCGGGACAGCTGAACGGCTCGCTGACGTCTGATGCACTGTTCTCCGGTTTCACGGACGCGGACAGAGATTTCAACGGCGCGCCGTACGACTGGCACTATCGGGGCGCATACGCGGGGTGCTGTGCGAATCCCGGCTGGAAGCTGCAGCTCGACACGATGGCGTTCGGTGCGCAGTCGACGTCGGGTGTCACGGTCAACGCGCCGGCAGAAATCCGCATGGAGATCTTTCCCCATCCCGTGACCACGCTCGCATCGCTGCGATTCTCGATCCCGCAGGGCGGACCGGTACGGCTCGGGCTGTTCGACGTGCTGGGCCGTCGGCTGCAGACGGTTTTCGAAGGTGACGAATCGCCGGGCGCTCACACGCTGCCTCTCGATATCCGCGGTCTCCGTCCGGGAGTGTATTACCTCTGCCTGATCGCTGACGGGGTCGCGATTGTGCACCGCATGATGATCTCCGCCCTGTAATCCGGCATGCGGTCTGCGTCCATGGTGAGCGGAGCGCATGGGCGATCCCGCTGGAGGCCTATGCTGTCCCGGGAGCCGAAATGCCTTCACAGGGCAAAAACATAGTATAGGGCGAAAATATCTTGATATTTTGGAACCGTATGCCCAATTTGGTACGACTCGAAATCACATCCGTTACATCCTTACCGGGGGCCCCCATGAAGTTCACCATCCTTCTGATTCTAGCCATTTCATTCGCCGGCTGCGCACAGGACGTGTTGACGCGCTATCCCTCGGGAGGGACCGCAGCGGACGCGACGGGGACGCTTGTCGTAAAACTCACCAGTCCGCTGCGTGACGTTTGCGTAACCGTCGATGGCAAGCTGGTTGCGAAGGATGAATTCACCGAGTTCGTCAAGATTGAGAGCGTTCCCGTCGGTCGCCATCGGGTGGAAGTCGCTGCAAGCGGGGAAATGCGGGAGGAAGCGCTTGCACACAGCTCATTTGTGATGATCGAAGCGGATCAGGAAGAAGCGGTGCTGATCAGCACACCCCCGCTGAGTACCGGCTACTACATCATGCAGGCCGCCTGGGGCGCCGCGCTGGTGACGTATCTCGCGATCGTGACGCACGAACGCGATCACCGCTGAACCCGGCGTACCGCCCCGGCTGCTGATCAAATCTGTTTTTCACGGGATGGAATTATCCCTGGCCGTTCTCGATCGGCAGGGCGTGTCGTCTTTTCCAGTCGACGAACCACCGGTCGATGAGCGGCCCGATTTCCAGTGTCAGCCAGGCGAACGCTGTTCCTCCGATCAGGTCGATGACGTAGTGATAGCGCAGGTACACTGTCGCCAGCACGAGCAGAGAGCCGACCACCGCCAGGTACCAGCGGGTTCGCGCGCGATAGCGGAATGCGAGGAGCATGACCAGAAGGGTGACTTCCGTGTGTCCGCTGGGAAAAACATCGCGCTGCACATCCGCGGCAGGGTAGGGATGTCCGGGGGGAATGGATTCCCCGGTATTCGTGTACACGCGAAGCGCGGAGGTGACGAGCAGTCCGGGGAGCTCGGCGTCCGTCGCCGAGAAGTCGTGCTGGGTGAAACGGGGACCGATGGCAGGGACAGCGACATATCCCAGGTAAGAAAGGTAGAAACCCAGCATCACGAGCATGAAGACGCTCTTGAATGCCTTCATGCGTTTCTTGCGGTAGAAGTCCACGACCAGGATGAACGGGAGCAGGTAATAGCTCGCATATGCAAGCTGCAGGATTTCGGTCAGCCACGGGCGGGCGAATTGATGCATCCAGATCGTGACGTCGCATCCGAACAGCCAGCGGTCGATGGCGATCAGCGCCGCATCGTAGTCTACGGGATTGATTGCCGGCACCAGCACGTACATCTGCTTGAAGGCGATCGGGATCAGCGCCATCATGTAAAACCCGTGCGCGAGATTCCACCGATGCCCGCGGCTGGCGGCGAATTTGGCGAGCACCTGAATGGCCGCGATGATCAGGATATCGATCGCGACAAACTGCCACCATGAGGGGATGCGATACGACCACACCGCCAGCGCGATGGCGAGCATGGCGATGAAAATCGTGTTGATGAAGTCGGTTGTATTGTGGTAGGCGAAAAATCGTTTCAAGCGCGTCGTCCGATCAGAGATAAATGATCGTCAGGAATCCAAGATAAATGAACAGTCCCAGCGCGTCGTTCGTCGTGGTGATGAAGGGGCCGGTCGCGAGTGCGGGATCGATGTTCATGCGGTCGAGAAGAACGGGGACCGTGGCGCCGACAAGCGTCGCGTTCGTGATCACCACGAGAAGGGACAGGCAAACCGTGATGCCGAAGCGGGCGTCACCGATCCAGAAATAGACGACGGCGAACAGCAGCATGCTGAGGATGCTTCCGTTGAGGAGCGCGGCGAAGAACTCCTTCGAGAGACGTCGGAAGGTCCTGCTGAGGGCAAGCTCTCCGGTTGCCAGGCCGCGTACGACGATGGAGGATGCCTGGATGCCGGAGTTTCCTCCCATCGCCATGATGATCGGGATGAAAAACGCGGAAGCGAGGACGAGGCTGATCTGTTTCTCGAAACTGCTCAGGACAAGCGCGGCGAGGAGTTCGCCGGCGAATCCGACGAGAAGCCACGGAAGCCGGCCGCGGAAAATATCGAAGATCGAGGACGAGGTATCGGTATCCTCCATGATACCCGACATGCGCTGGATATCCTCCTGCGCCTCTTCGTGGATGACGTCGGCGATATCATCGAAGGTGATGATGCCCACGGGATGATTCTCCGCGTCCACGACTGGGAGGGTCAGCAGGTCATACTTGCGCATGACGTTGGCGACATCTTCCTGGTCGACATCCGTCCGCACGCTGATCACTTCGGTGTCATAGATATCCGCGATGGGCGTGCGGGGCTTCACCAGCAGCAGATTCTTCAGATCGAGAATCCCGCGCATCACGCCGTCTTCGTCGACCACATACACTTCGTAGATGTCGGGAGTGTCTTCGGCGGTGCGCCGTACCGCGTCGATGGCGTCTTCGACGGCGCCCGACAGTTCGACAGTCGGGAACTCGGTGGCCATGAGACCGCCGGCGGTGTCCTCTTCGTAGGAAAGGAGTTCGCGGAGTTCGGCCGAATCTTCGGGCTCGAGTTTCTCCAGCACCTGCTCGGCGACATCCTCATCCATCTCCGCGACGATATCCACTGCGTCATCGGAATCGAGCTCTTCGACGATCTCGCTGAGGCGCTTCGCGGTGAGTTCCTCGAAGAAATCTTCGCGCACGCTTTCATGGAGGTCGAGAAGCACCTCCGACGCTTCCTCGGAAGGCAGGAGCTCGAACAGCAGACGCGCTTCTTCGCGGGGAAGTTCGTTGATGATCGAGGCGATGTCGGCGGAATGCAGGTCGGTGAGGATGTTCAGGAGCGCCATGCGCGCATCGGACCGGATCAGTTCCTCGATGTCGTCGAGAAGTTCGGGGTCGGCGATGACCGTGGTGGACTGCACGCCGTCGACGGAGTCGAAGAATACTTCTTCTTCTTCGCTATGTGTCTTTTCGAGTTCCGACATGATCCTCGATCAGATTGCTCAGCGTGATGAAATCCCCGACAGAGAGCTGTTCCGGGCGTTGCGTCAGGAAGGCGGCTGCGTCGGCCGGAAGAGTGTCGCGGGTGAGTTCCAATTGCTTGAGGGAATTGGAAAGGGTCTTTCTTCTCTGGCCAAACGTGGCTTTTACCAGTCTTCTAAAAAACGAATAATTTTTGATTTGCACCAATCGCTCCCGGCGCAATTCCACGTGGATCACCGAGGACCACACCTTCGGTCTGGGTGTGAAAACATTGGGCGAAACGTTGAAGCAGCGGCGCACGTCGGCATGGGTCTGCGTGATCACGGAAAGGATGCCGTACTCCTTGCATCCCGGATCGGCGATGATGCGCTCCGCCACCTCGCGCTGCATCATGAAGACCGCATCGCGAATATGTCCGGGCTGGTCGAAAAGGCGGAACAGGATCTGGCTGGTGATGTTGTACGGCAGGTTGCCGAGCACCCGCAGCGGCGCCGCTTCACTGCCGCCCAGCGCCGAGAGGTCGAGCGAGAGGATGTCCGCATGCACCGGTTCGACCAGCGGAAACTTCTCCGCCGGGAACATGCCGCGCAGGGTATCCACCGCGCGCTGGTCGATATCGGCGGCGATGACGCGGCAGCCCGTTTCCGCAAGGAGAGAGGTCAGTACTCCGGGTCCCGGGCCTATCTCCAGGACGGTTTCGCCCGGACGCGGGTCGAGCTGCGCAACGATGTTGCGCGCAATGTTCCGGTCGTGCAGGAAGTGCTGTCCAAGGGACTTTTTCGGGGTGTACGGGGCCGATCGCATACATCAATGTACGAAAACGCCTTCAATTCCCGTCTTTGAAATTCCCTGCCAGTACTCTACCTTGCCTGTCATGACAGAATCCACAACTTCCCCCAATGATTTCCGCTGCGGATACGTTGCCCTGGTCGGTGCTCCGAATGCCGGAAAATCCACACTGATGAATGCCCTTCTCGGGATGAAAATCTCCATCGTCACGTCGAAACCGCAGACGACGCGCAAGCGCGTCCTCGGTTTTCACACCGGGGAAGCGCATCAGATCATCTTCATCGATACCCCCGGTCTCATTAAACCGCGGTACGTCCTGCAGGAAGCGATGGTCACCTCGGCGCACGCGGCGATCGCGGAGGCGGACGCGAGCTGCTTCCTGCTCGATGCGGATCGCGCGCTCGAACGCGGGGAGGTGGTCCCCGAGGGACTGCTCGATCTCTTCCGGCAGGCCGGAAAACCCGTGTTCGCCGTCATTACGAAAAGCGATCTGATCGGTGATAAACAGCGGATGCTGCCGCTGATGGCGCGGCTCCTCGAAGCTTATCCGTTCGCCGCAGTCATCCCCATCAGTTCTGTGGAGAAGCAGGGACTCGATGGGCTGCTCGGCGAACTCGAGCAGGTCATGCCCATCGGTCCGCCGATGTATCCGGATGACCAGCTGTCGGACGCGCCGGAGCGGTTCTTCGTCTCGGAAATCATCCGCGAAAAGATCTTCGAGCAGTTCCGTCAGGAGGTCCCTTACGCGACCGAGGTCTTCATCGCGGAATACCGCGAAGAAGAGGAGCGCGACTACATCTCCGCGGAGATCATCGTCGAACGGGACAGCCAGAAACGAATCATCATCGGCAACAAGGGTGCCGCCATCAAGGCCATCGGTACCGCCGCCCGCATCGACATAGAAGAATTCCTTCAACGCAGGGTTTATCTCGATCTGCATGTCCGCATCCGCGAAGGCTGGCGGGACAACGAAGCCTGGGTACGCCGTCTCGGATATTAGGAGCGGAAAGGATCGGAAGGGACGGAAGGATCGGAAGGGACGGAAGGATCGGAAGGGACGGAAGGATCGGAAGGGACGGAAGGATCGGAAGGGACGGAAGGATCGGAATATTTTCTTGGAGAATGAGCCTTCAGGCTCGTCCATGCGAAGAGAGTGCCGCACAGCGGCGGACCTGCGTAGCTAGGCACAAAGCAAAGGAGAATCTCATGTCGGCCATTTCACCTTCCCGCCGAGTATTTCTCAAGGCAGCATCGCTTCTTGGAATCACCGCTTCACTCCGCCCCGGACGGGCCATCGCCTCGCCGCTGTGGCGTGCGGAGAATGGGACACGGCCGCTCTGCATCTCGAGTCATAACGGTCTC
>QKAF01000054.1 GCA_003246455.1 Bacteroidota bacterium | reverse complement strand
GCCACTGCTCACCGTCGATGTCTGGGAGCATGCCTACTACATCGATTACCGTAACGCCCGCCCGAAATTCGTCGAAGGATTCTGGGATGTGGTCAACTGGGAGCAGGCGAACAGCCAGCTGTGAGCTCCTTCGTCACCTCTGCCTCCGGCAGCCGCCGCGCGGTAGGATGCAGGATGTAAGAAATAGGACATAGGACGTAAGACGTAAGAAACGTGATTTCAGACGAAAGAAAAGACCGGTGCGCAATGCATCGGTCTTTTTCTTATGTCTTATGTCCTAAGTCCTACGTCTTATTCGCCAAGGAGGGAGGGGAAGCGCAGGGACGCGCCGGCGCCGAAGAAAACGTCGGGACGATAGATGGAGGTGAGCCGGGGAGCGGCGGAGGTCGCATCGGGATCTCCGAGCCCGAATCCGGCCCATGCGTCGATCTTGAGATTCTGGCTGGCGGTGAACACCAGTCCCGCGTCGGCGGAATGGAGCACGGGCGAATGCCGGTAGGCTTCGAGACCGTACTCGACGAACAGATCCATCCTCTCGTCGAGATCGAACGAAAGCATCATCGACGCGTAGCGGAGCGGACCCGGATTGTATCCGTCCCACGAAAGTCCGGCACAGTACCCGAAATAAAGATCCTTCGCCAGAGTGTGGGAGAAACTCAGTGCCAGGTCCGGCGCCGGCTGCGAAATATCGTAGATCGCCGATGCGAACGACGGCAGTGCGAGCGAACCGATGAACGCGGACTGGGGGATCCACCCCTTTTCCTGCGAAATCGTGGTCTTGAGACCGATACTGAGCACGTCGACGCCGGAATTCTGTCCTTCCTGCATCGCCGCACCCGTGGTACCGTCGAAATAATTCGGATCGTAGCGCCAGTTCAGGCGCATGTACTTGGTCGCCAGACGCACCTCGACATGCTGGGCGAGACCGATGCGCAGCATCATCGCGGGCAGCTGCCACGTGGTGTTTCGATAGACCTCGCCGCCCGAAAGCGAACCGTCTTCGCTTTCCGGGGTGAAGGCCGCCCGCTGCATCAGAATGCCGGCCTCGAAATGCACGGTTCCCGGCGCGACGACCTCGGTGCCCCAGGTCTGTCCGGGCCGCTCCGGGACGAAAATATCCTGCTGGGCGGCGGTCCGCTGCGTGACGGCGAGCAGCAGAATCGCGGAAAAGACCGGAAGAATCGATGCGGATAGAATTGTGCGGACTGCGGATGCGCGGAAGGGAAGGTCAGGCGTCATGAAAGCTCCGAAAAGTACATCGCACTAATATGCCAGTCCGGATGCTCAGGTGCAATCGCCGTGCGGCCGGCACGGCTCCGCAGAGTGCGCGACACGCGCGCGGGAGCGCCGGGGGACGGCGCGGTACCTTGTATTTTCAGCCCCTTGGTGCTAACTTTTCTTTTTGTATACGATACGGCATTCTTTCATGTACGAATACATCGGCGCGGTTCATGTTCACTCGCGATACTCCGACGGGACCGGGGAAATTCCGGATATCGTACGCGCCGCATCGGAGGTGGGACTCGACTTTCTGATGATGAGCGATCACAACACGCTGCGGCCCAAACAGGACGGCTGGGAAGGGTGGCGCGACAACGTGATGCTGCTCATCGGGTATGAGATCAACGACCGCGAAGACCGCAATCACTACCTGGCGTTTGGACTGAACAAGACCGTCGGCGTGCGCATCACGGCGCAGGAATATGTGCGCCGGGTTCGCGAACAGGGCGGCATCGGCTTCATCGCCCATCCCGACGAACGGCGCAACAGCATGCCCGAACATCCGCCGTACCCGTGGAACGCATGGGATGCGGAGGGCTTCGACGGCATCGAGATCTGGAATCACATGAGCGAATGGATGGAAGGGCTGACGGACGAGAACAAGTTCCAGCGCTTCATTCACCCGCTCAAATCCATCACCGCGCCACCCGTGGAAACGCTGTCCCGCTGGGACGCGCTCGCCCGGCAGCGGCGCGTCGTCGGCATCGGCGGTACGGACGCACATGCGCACAAAGCCGACGTCATGGGCTTCTTCGACGTCGAGGTGTTTCCGTACAAGGTGATGTTCAAATCCGTGCACACGCACGTCCTGCTGGATGAACCCCTGCGCCGCGGCGACGCCGCCGCGTTCGAAGAAGACAAGTGGCGTATCTACGAAGCCCTGCGCAAAGGACGGTGCTTCGTCGCAAATTCGTACCAGGCCGATCCGCGTGGATTCACCTTCCATGCCACTTCGGCGGACGAAACGCTGCAGCAGGGAGATTTCATGGAATTTCCGGGTGAGGGAAGGATCGCGCTGCATGTCGAACTGCCGCAGGAGGCGCGCATCAGGCTGTTCTGCAACGGCGATCTGTACAAGGAGATCGTCGCGCGGGATCATACCTGCAGCGTCCCGTACGCCGGCGCCTGGCGCGCCGAAGCCTGGCTCGAAGACAAGGGCTGGATTTTCTCAAATCACATTCGTCTCGGCGACGCCGACGGCGGCTGCTGAACACCATCACTCCGGGATCAGCCGGAAGAGAAAGCATCATGAATCGTCCCCTCAATACGAGAATCGTCGCTGAAGAAGAAATCGACAAACCGCGTTCCAACTGCGGCATCGTCGGCATATACGGTCACCCGGGCGCATCGACGCAGACCTATTACGGACTGCACTCGCTGCAGCACCGCGGTCAGGAAGCGTCGGGCATCGTCTCATGCCAGCGCGCAAACGGCGACGATCCCGGATCGCGCCTCCGCATTTTCAAGGGCCCCGGTCTCGTCACCGAAGTGTTTTCCAATCGGCAGATCCTCAACGAAATCCTTACCGGAGACGTGGCGATCGGGCACAACCGCTATTCCACGACGGGCTCCGACAACCTCGAGAACATCCAGCCGTTCATGGTCAACTACCGCGACGGACAGCTGGCGGTCGCACACAACGGCAACCTGACCAATACGCGTTCGCTGCGCGCCCGTCTGCAGCAGGAAGGCACGATCTTCCAGACTTCGACCGATACCGAGGTCATCCTCCACCTGACGGCCCGCAGCGCCGCGGCCACGCCCGAAGACCGCATCATGGACGCGCTCAACACCGTGCACGGTGCTTTCTCGCTCGTCATGCTGCACGGGGAGACGCTCATCGCCGCGCGCGATCCGCACGGGTTCCGTCCGCTCTGCCTCGGCCGTCTCGGCGACGCCTGGGTAGTGGCCTCCGAGACCTGCGCGCTCGATATCATGCAGGCCGAGTACGTGCGCGACATCGAACCGGGCGAGGTGCTGTTCTTCGACCGCCGGATGGACGGCAGCGGAGAGCCGGTGCAGCGCTGGCTCGACCTTAAGCCGGAGAAATACCATCACTGCATCTTCGAGTACATCTATTTTTCGCGGCCCGACTCCAAGATTTTCGGCGAGAACGTCGACAAGATCCGGCGCCGTCTCGGCAAGGCCCTCGCGGAGGAACGTCCCGTGCCGGCGGAAAAGGACGACACCGTCTTCGTGATGGCGGTTCCGGACAGTTCCAACACCGCGGCGGTCGGCTTCGTCCGGCGCGCGTCGAAGGACGGGACAGACACCCGTCTGGAGATCGGCCTCATCCGCAATCATTATATCGGACGCACCTTCATTCAGCCCGGCCAGGAAAAGCGGGAAGTGAAAGTGCGGCTGAAATTCAACACGGTCAAGGGCGTGATCGAAGGACGGAAGGTCGTGATCATCGACGACAGCATCGTCCGCGGTACAACCAGCCGCCTGCTGATCAACCTCATTCGTGAAGCAAATCCCGCCGAACTGCATGTCCGCATCAGTTCGCCTCCCATCATGAGCCACTGTCCCTACGGGATGGATTTCCCGAGCAGCGCGGAGCTGATCGCCCCGCAGAACGACGGGGACGTGGAGAAAATCCGCGAGGAAGTCGGGGCGGACTCGCTGGGCTACCTTTCCATAGAAAAAATGCTCAGCACGGTGAGTCACGAAGGGAAGAGCGGGTACTGTACCGGCTGTTTCACCGGAGAGTATCCCGTGCCCATCGAAGAGAACATGCGCAAGGAAGATCTCGAGCTCTGATGCGCCGCATGTCACGCATAGCGCCGGCAGCGGCGTGGGCGGCGGTGCTGCTGCTCAGCCTGTTCCCCGGAACGACGCACGCGCAGGAAACTCTGCGCGTGTTTGTCAAGGTGCGTCCCGAGCAGCGGGCGGTGGCCGGGGTGAACGGTCTGCAATTCGCCTCCCCGGCCCTGCAGGAAGTGCTGCAGCGCCACGGATGCGCCGCGCCGCTGGCGATGTACGCCGCCGGCAGTTTCGCCAAACAGGGCAGCATGGCGGAGCATCCGCTCGCCGATCTCTACCTGCTCACTCCCGCAGCGAGCGCCGATCCCGACCGTCTCGCCGCGGAACTTTCGGCTCTGCCCGGCGTGCTGTTCGCGGAACGCGAAACCACGCTGCGGCTCGACTTCGTTCCGTCGGACTCGGCCTGGAGCAGCCAGTGGGGCATGCACCGCATCGGCATGGAGAAAGCGTGGGACGCGACACGCGGCAGCGCGGATATCGTGATCGGGGTGATCGACACCGGTACGGATTTCGACCATCCGGATCTGCGGACTCAGAACTGGATCAACACTCCTGAAGACATCAACCGCAACGGACGATTCGATCCGTGGCCGGTCAGCGAATCCCGCAACGGTGTGACCGGGGATTTCGACGGTCTCGACAACGACGGGAACGGCTTCGTCGACGACGTGGTCGGCTACGATTTTGTCGATCAGCCCGAGATCAGCAATACCGCCGGCGGCGATTATTTCCTGCCCGACCCGTATCCGCTCGATGAGATGGGACACGGCACCAGCGTGGCCGGCATCATCGGCGCCGCGACGGACAACGGCATCGGCGTCGCCGGTATCGCGCCGGGATGCCGCATGATGACGCTGCGCGCATTTGACGCCCGCGGCGTGGGCGCGGAGGGCGACGTGGCCCGCGCGCTAGCCTACGCGGTGGCGAACGGCGTGCGTGTCGTGAACATGAGTTTCGGTGACGTGGTATATTCGCGGGTCCTCCGCGACGTCATCCGCTGGGCGTACGCCCGCGGTGTGGTGATGATCGCCTCGGCGGGGAATTCGCAGTCCACGGCGCTGCACTATCCCAGCGCGTACGACGAGACCATTTCCGTTTCCGCGACAGCGTCCAACGACATCATCGCCGGCTTTTCGAATTACGGTCAGACGATCGACATCGCGGCGCCGGGCTCGGAGATCCTGACGACCATTCTTGCAGGACGCTATTCGCCGTTCTACGGGACCTCCGCGGCGGCGCCTTTCGTCACCGGCGTGACCGCACTGGTGCTGTCGCGTCACCCGGAATTCGGTCCCGAGGAGCTGCGCGGCATTCTCATCGCTTCCGCCGAGGACCTCGGCACGCAGGGGTGGGACGAACGATATGGCGCCGGCCTGCTTCGCGCCGACCGCGCGGTGGCCCTCGACAATCCGTCGGTCGTGCGCATCACCGCGCCGAAAACCGACTTCGCGACCGACGCCAACGAGATCGTGATCCGCGGAACGGCCGCCTCGCCGCTGATGCGCAGCTATACCCTGGAGTACGGCGTCGGCGTGAATCCGTCGCGCTGGTTCCCGATCGAAGCACCGGTGTCCCGCCAGGTCGTCGACGAGGAACTCGCCCGGTGGAACGTCCAGCAGTTCACGGATACGACCTATACCATCCGCCTTGCCGCGGTGAGCGCCAAGGGCATCACGCTCGAGGATCGCGTGGTGATTCAGATCGACCGCACCCCGCCGCGGTTCCGCGGCGCGCTGATCGTGCCCGCGATCGACGGCGCGTCCTTCGGGCTCGCCGCCGGCTTCACGACGGACGACGCGACACTGGGAAAAGTCTGGTACCGTGAGGTCGGATCCTCCGCGCCTTTCCAGTGGGTCTCGGCCGAAGGGGAGACGGAAAACAACCTGTTCATCGGCCGCAGCCATCGGATCTATCTCGGCCCCCAGTATTTCTCGGCAGGCCGGTCGTACGAATTTTATCTCTCCGCACAAAATGCCGTCGGGCTCGAAAGCATCGGACGAGACGAGAACGACAGGAATTTCACCTACACCGTTCCCGCGCCGGTGAGCCGTTTCGGCTTCGCGCGCAAGCCCTGGTCGCTTCCGCTGGGCCGCATCGCGCGCGGTGCGCCGGACCTGAACGGCAACGGGGTGCCGGAACTGATGATGAACAACATCCGTGAGGACAACCGCTTCGAAGCGCTGGAGTTCAACGGGCTCGGGTTCACCCGTGTCGACCAGGGTGCTCAGGGAAAGGAATTTCCGCGCGGCAGCGGTGACCTCGACGGCGACGGCCGGCCGGAACTGCTGACCTCCTTCGTCCGCAACGGTTTTTTGTACCGCGGGGAGGCAGGCGCGTATCCATCGCAGCGGATCTGGAGCGATTCGACCGGCGGTGACTTCTGGTCCGTCGACATCGCGGACGTCGACGGTGACGGGGTGCGCGAGCTTCTGGCCGTCATCGACGACTCCACCTTCGGCGTTTTCACGCTGCAGGGCGGCGAGGTTGTGGAGAAAGCCCGCATCGTCAATCCCACTTCGCCGGGCAGTGAACCCTACAACAGCTTCGATGCGCCGCATGCGGCCTTCGGCGACTTCAATGCGAACGGCAAGCCGGACATTCTCCTCGGCGACCGCGACGCGGATTTCTTCATCGCCGAATACGACGGCGGCACCTACGACATCATCTGGGGGTCGGAGAACGACTTCATCGAAGGCGGCGACTATGTGGCGGCGGGCGATTTCGACGGCGACGGCCGCGACGAGTTTGCGATCGGATTTCGTACCGCCGAGGAGGACGTCGTGCCGTTCTGGTTCTTTGCGATCTTCCGTCTCGACGCGCAGAACAAGCTGACGGCACTGTGGAGCGTGCAGCTGCACGGCGTCGCGGAAAGCGCGCAGTATGGTTCCTTCACCCGTATTCAGAACAGTCTCACCGCCGGCAACCTCGACGACGATCCGGAAGCGGAGCTGGTGATTTCGGCCTATCCTGAGCTGTATGTCGTCGACTACAACCGTGCGACACGCGAACACGATATCGTGTGGCAGTATCCGCTGGCGAACACCGACGCCGCGGCCATCGGCGATTTCGACGGCAACGGCATTCCGGAAATGGCCATCGCCACGACCGACAGCGTGCTGTTCTTCGAGCGCGATCTGCCGTACACGGGTCCTGAACCCCCGCGCGGCATCGATGTGAGCTACGTCGACGGCAGTACCGTGCGCATCGGCTGGAGTGTCGGCGCGCAGGCACCGCACTACCGTCTGTACAAGGGCGGGAGTCCCGGCGCGCTCGAGCTCATGGGAACCTTCGCCGCACCGCTGCCGCTGACCGACCCCACGCTCGTTGCGGGAACGCCGGTGCTCTATGCGGTGAGCGCATACGATGAGAATCTCACGCCGGCCGAGAGTCCGAAAGTCTTTTCGCGTCTCCTGCATCCGCACGTATCCCCGGTGATCGACAGTGTCAGCTTCGCGGGTGAAGGACAGGTGCGGGTCGCGGTGTCGCAGGAAATGGGAACCGCGATTCCCTCGCCGTCGCATTTCCTGCTCAACGGCACGCGCGAACCGGAGAGTGTTCTGCTTCTCGACACACGGACGCTCCTGCTGTCCTTCGGCACGCTCGACGACGGTACGTACGGCCTCGCCCTGCGCGGCCTGCGCGACGGGGAAGGGATGCCTTTCGCCGACGCCACCTTCGGTCCCTTCGCCGTGCACAACATCGTCAGCGAGGGCTGCTACATCGCGCGGGTGGAGTACCATCCCCCGCGCAGCTTCGACGTCGTGTTCAGCGCTCCGGTCGATCCGGTGACCGCGGGAGTGGCCGCGAACTACGAATTTCTCCCGACCGGACGGGTCGAGAGCGCCGATCCCGATCCCGCGCAGCCGGACCGCGTGCGTCTGCTCGTCAGCGAGGAAGCCCACATCGGCGCGCTGGGCAAGGAATACGTGCTGAAGGTGCGCAACGTGCGCTGCGTCTCGGGCGCCGTCATCGGCGACGGCGCGGGCAGCACGGCGGGCGTCATTCTCAACCAGCAGAACCTGGACGACGTGTTCGTCTATCCCAATCCGCTCAAGCCGGAACACCAGCAGGAATTCGTCACGTTCGCGAACCTGACGGCGCGGGCCGCGATCCGTGTTTATACCCTTTCGGGTCTTTTTGTCGCCGAAGTGAAGGAAACCGACGGCAACGGCGGTGTCGAATGGGATCTGCGCGACGAGCACGGGGAAAAGGTGCCCGCGGGCGTCTACCTCTACCGGGCCAGCGGCACCGACAGCGAGGGCAGGGAAGTGGAAGCGAAACTTGGTAAATTTGCCATCATCCGATGAGTGGACATGAGCAGGAAGAAATCGAGACCGACACCCCCACAGACGAAGAATATCACCGCTGAAGCGGATCAGCCGCTCGGCAGCATCACCACGCCGTCAAATCTGCTGAGCATGCTCCGGGCGCTGCTGGTGATTCCCCTCATCCTGCTGTTCGATCAGCCGTACACCAACCAGCTGTACATCGCGGGTCTTTGCTTTTTCGCATACCTGACCGATCTCGGCGATGGCTGGCTGGCGCGCAAATTCGGCGGCGAGACACGGATGGGACGCATCATCGATCCGCTGGCCGACAAGGTGTATATCACTGTATTCGTCATTCTGACCATCACCTCGCGCATGCTGCCGCTCTGGTACGGCGTTGCAGTGATCGCGCGGGACGTGCTGATTTTCACCGGCGGCATGTATCTGCGGAAACGTACCGGCCAGGTCGTCCAGAGCAACATGCTCGGCAAGGCCACCGTCGTCAGCATCGGTCTCGTGCTCCTCGCGGCCCTTTTCGGCGACGGCGGCACCAACATCACGCTCACGCTGTTGATGATGGTGAGCGTCGGTCTTCTGTTCGCGTCGCTGTACGTGTACGGCGAACG
>QKAF01000131.1 GCA_003246455.1 Bacteroidota bacterium | reverse complement strand
GAGATTCGTGGAAAGATAAAACTCCACGCCGTCCCAGCCGAATTCATCGCAATGCACGGGTCCGTCGTCACCCTTCAGCCAGCGCCTGTCCGCCGTCGTTGCGGGTGTGATTTCAAGCCGGGTTTCGAAGCGCGCATTCTTGATGCCCAAGTCCTTCAGCGCCGAGACGATCTGTTTCCCCAGCGTTTCGGACGCCTTGCGGCGTTCCGCGCTGAGCGCTTTCGCCGCGGTTGCGGTTTTCGCACGCAGCGTCTCGCACTGTCGTTCCAGGGCTTCAATGCGGTCATCGATGGAATCGAGTCCGTCCAGTTCCGCAGCGAGGGATTCCTTTTTTTTCAGCAGTTCCGTCAGCGGCATGCGGTATTTGCGCTTCAGGTCGGTGATTTCCGCGAGGCGATGCCGCAGTTTTTCGGCTCTGTCAGGCGCGAAATCGATGCGTTCGAGATAATCGCGAACTGTCCGCGCGATTTCAGAAAGTCCGGCCGCGGCGGATCCCACCTCGCGCTGCAGGGCGTCGACCGATGCGTCGATGCGCGCGATATCGGCGAGCAGCTTTTCGCTGCGTCCCAGCATGTCGACGACGTTCTGCTCCCCGTCGTAGAGCAGCGTCACGATTTCATTGGCTGCCGTCGCAAGCTTCTCACCGTGCTCGACGACTTTCAGTTCCTGTTCGATAGACTCGTCCTCTCCTGCTTCCGGATTGACGAGCGTGATCTCCCGCAGCTGATGCTGGGCCACGAGCCGGCGTTCGTCGATGCGGTCGCGGGTACGTCTGGCTTCATCGAGCTCCTGCACCGCTGCGATGAAGCGGTGGTACAGTTCCTGGTACGATGAGGATCGCTGTCGAGGACGACACGGTGCGTCTCCGCCCGCAGCAGTGACTGGTGCTCGTGCTGTCCGTGAATATCCACCAGGCGGTTGCCGAGTTCATGAAGCGCGCTCACCGGCACGGGCGTATCGTTGACGAATGCGCGGCTGCTGCCTTTCGACGACACCTCGCGGCGCAGGATCATCACCGGCTGCCATTCCGCATCCATCGCTTCGATCATCGGACGAAGATGCAGGAGGGCTTCCGCGTCGAGTTCCGCTTCGACCAGTGCGCGGTCGCTGCCCTGGCGCACCATCGTGGTGTCCGCGCGTTCGCCGAGAACGAGGCCGAGCGCATCGACGACGATGGACTTCCCCGCACCGGTTTCTCCCGTCATCACGGTGAGGCCGGGTCCGACATCGATGCGAATTTCCTCGATCAGCGCGAAATTCCTGATCAGCAGAGAGGTGAGCATGTGTTTCCCGTCACATGGGTGATATAAAATTTCAATCTAGAAGTTCGGCGAGTGAGTTGCAAGGTCCCCTCTCGTCAGCGCACTGCGAAGTCTCCTTCTATTGCGTACAGCGCTTTCTTATGCTCATCGCCATGGCGGTCTTCGATCTGTCGGCGTGCAAGATACGCTCCCCCACTCCTCGCCACGACGAGCCTCCGACTTATTTGCCTCCGACTTTCGCCCCTTCCGCGGACGAGCCTGAAGGCTCATCCTCCAGCTCCGGCTTCCGTCCCTTCCGCTTCTTCCTCTTCCTCCGTCCAGAATGCGAAGTCGGGGATATCGCGATGCAGGCCGTGGAAAAATGCCATCTGGAAAAACACCTGCAGACCTTCGACCGCGTCCTCCGTGAAGCGGTAGCGGAAATGGCCGGGCAGTGCCTCGGTTTCGGTCGCGGCATTTCGTCCCTGCATTTTCAGGTCGAGCTGATGCAGCGCCTCGGTGTCGACAACCTCCCCGGCGGTCCGCACGGCGGTATCGATTGCCGCGTCCATGCGCGACTCCCAGCCGAGGATGATCTCGCGTACGAGGGGCAGCTGCGTCATGTCGAACCATTCATCGATGACGTCGATATGAGACGGGGAGCTGAATCCCGCACGCTGCGTGTCGTCCGTTGTCAGAAGCGCATCGACCGAGGCCATGGCTTCCTCCGCACCGGCCTTGACCTGAAGCAGTCGCGGCTGCATGCCATATTTCTCCTTGAGAATGATCTCCGCGACGATGGTATGCATGCCGCGTTCCCCGTAGTACCCTACGGTGTCGATGCTGCGCAGTCCCTCATGGAAATGCAGCAGCCATTCGCCCGTCGCGCCGACGGCCGCGACGCACGCGCCACCGAGAATGGTCATGTCGCCTTCACGCTGGCCGTAAAGCAGAGGGGATGCGAGCGCAAGATCCGCTTCGGATTCCAGGAGCGTCCAGGCCGTTTCGGAGGCCGGCAGATCCCGAAGATCGAGCGTCGGTCCCATCGCCTGCTGCAGCGCATCGAGGAGCGACTGATTGTATTCGTGTTTCTGTGTGACGAGTGATGCCATGACTGCTCCATTGCGACAAGAGACATGCGGTGCATGTCTCTTGTCCAACTCGAAAGGGAATGTTCCGGATTACGTGGTCTTCGCGCGGACCTGCTTCGCGGCAAGAGTGCGCAGGTAGAAAAGTTTCGCGCGGCGGACACTGCCGGTGCGGACCTTCTCGACCTTCGCGATGGACGGCGAGTGGATCGGGAAGATGCGCTCGACGCCGACGCCGTTGCTGATCTTGCGAACCGTGAAGGTGCGGCGGAGGCCGGCGCCCTTGATGGAGATCACGATACCCTGGTATTCCTGGATACGTTCTTTGTTGCCTTCCTTGACGCGCACGTGCACGTTGATGACGTCACCCGGCTGGAATTCCGCCATGTCCGTACGCATCATGGACTGTTCAATGAGATCGATTTTGTTCATTGCGAAATGCTCCTTCGATTATATCGTCCTACTGATTCAAATATACAGCTATTTTCGTTTCTTTTTCTCATGCGCCGGCTCGTCATCCAGCCCCGCGAGGAGGTCTGGCCGACGTTCGCGGGTCATCGCCCGCGACGCCCTGCTGCGCCATGCGCTCACACGTTTATGATCGCCGGAGAGCAGGTCTTCCGGCACGGACATCCCGCGGAATTCCGGGGGACGCGTGTAGTACGGACAGTCGAGTTCGCCTTCCATGAACGAGTCGGTCAGCAGGGACTCTCCGTCGCCGATGACGCCGGGGATCAGGCGTACCACCGAATCGATGATCACCGCCGCGGCGAGTTCGCCGCCGGTGAGGACATAGTCGCCGATGGATATTTCCATCGTCACCAGCGCGTCGATGACGCGCTGATCCACACCTTTGTAATGCCCGCAGATGATGATCAGGTTCTCGTGCATCGAAAGCCGCTTGCACGCATTCTGATCGTACACCGCTCCTGCGGGTGTGGTGAGGATCACCTGGTCGTACTGCCGTTCCGCCTGCAGTTTTTCGATGCACTCGAACAGCGGTTCCGGCTTCAGGATCATGCCCGCGCCTCCGCCGTAGGGGGAATCGTCCAGCGTCCGGTGCTTGTCGTGCGCGTACGCGCGAAGGTCATGCACCACGATCTCGACGTATTTTCCTTCCTGCGCTCGCTTGAGAATGCTTTCACTCAGCGGGCCCTGGAACAGCGGCGGAAATGCCGTGATGACGTCAATCCGCATCGGGATCCTCGAACAGCCCGGCAATGGGCTCGACAGTTATCGCTTTCTCCGCGGTATTCACCATGGTCACGATCGCGGGAACGGCGGGGAGCAGGACTTCGCGGCCTTCGAATTCGACCACGTATATGTCGTTTGCCGGAAGCAGCATCACATCGCGAACGGTGCCGCGGTACTCTCCGGAGGCAGTTTGTACCGTGCATCCGATAAGATCATGGATGAAATGCCGTCCTTCCGGCGGATCTGCCATCTCCGCGTCTTCGACGTAGATGTTCAGTCCGACCAACAATTCCGCCGCTTCCCGGTCGTCGCAATCCTCGAGCTGGAGGATGACCCGGGACCCGTCTCCTGCTGCATCCACCACGACGGCGGGACGAACCCGCTCGGGCGCATGTCCCAGCAGCACGGTTTCAAGCCGCGAAAAGCGTCCGGGAACATCGGAGAAGGATTGCACCTTCAATCCTCCGCGAATGCCATGCGCGGCAACGATGCTGCCGATCAAGCACAGGTCCTGAGCCATAGGTCACATCTCCCGCAACGTGCGGTTGCCGGTGAATTATTCCGCTGCGGCTTCGCCTTCGGCGGGAGCTTCTTCTGCCGGTGCGGCGGCTGCTTCCGCTGCGGCTTTCGCTGCCGCTTCGGCTTCTGCCTTCGCCTTTGCTTCCGCTTCCTTCTTCGCCTTGGCTTCTTCCTCTGCCTTCGCCTTCGCTTCGAGCTCTGCCTTGCGCTGGGCGCGTGCCTGTTTCTTCGAGATCGCATTCGCGACGCGGTTTTCCTTCGCGGCACGCCACTTGTCCATCTCTTCGGCGATCTCCGCTTCGGACTTGCCCTTGCGAATCAGGTGGAGGTTGAGCATGACGCCGGTGCTGCTGAGGATGCTGCGCGCGGTATCGGTGGGCTGGGCGCCGACTTTCAGCCAGTAGAGCGCGCGCTCGGTGTCGAGTTCGACGCGTGCGGGATTGGCAAGCGGTTCATAGTTGCCGATGGCTTCGATAAAACGACCATCGCGGGGATAACGGGAGTCAGCGACCACGACCTTGTAGATCGGGAGCTGCTTTCTGCCTCTTCTTTGCAGACGAATTTTAACCACGGAAAAATGCCTCCGGAAAAAGAAAAAGTGAATTGAATATCGTTTACGATAATTTCCTGTTCATCATGCCCTGCGCGAACTGGCGCATGCCGCCGCGCGTCAGGCGTTTCATCATTTTCTGCATGTCGGTGAACTGCTTGAGGAGCCGGTTCACATCCTGGACCGTCGTGCCGCTGCCGTCGGCGATACGCTTCCGGCGGCTGCCGTTGATGATCGCGGGCTTCGAGCGCTCTTCGGGCGTCATTGACTGAATCATCGCCTCGATTTTCACGAACGAACGTTCGTCGATTTCCTGTCCGCGCAATGCCTTGCCCACGCCGGGCACCATTTCGAGGACAGAGGAAAGCGAGCCCATTTTCTTGATTGCCTGGAGCTGCGTGTAGAAATCGTCCAGCGTGAACTGGTTCTTCCGCATCTTCTGTTCGAGCGCGGCCGCTTCGTCTGCGTCGAACTGCTCCTGCGCCTTCTCGGCGAGAGTGACGATGTCGCCCATCCCGAGAATGCGCGACGCCATGCGGTCGGGATGGAACGCCTCGAGCGCTTCGAGCTTCTCGCCCACAGAGGCGAACTTGATCGGCTTGTCGACCACGCGACGGATCGACAGCGCGGCACCGCCGCGCGTATCGCCGTCGAGCTTGGTGAGCACGACGCCGTTGTAATCGAGCTTGTCGTGGAACGCCTTCGCGGTGTTGACCGCGTCCTGTCCCGTCATCGAGTCGACTACGAAGAGGATCTCCGTCGGATTGACGCGGGACTTGATATCGGCGACTTCCTGCATCATCTCTTCATCGATCGACAGGCGTCCCGCCGTATCGATGATGATGACGTTGCACATGTTCTTGCGCGCATAATCGATCGCTTCTTCCGCGATCTTCACCGGCTTGGTCTCGTCGCCGGAATACACCGGCACGGAAATCTGTCCGGCCAGCTGCTTCAGCTGTCCGATTGCCGCCGGACGGTAGACGTCCGCCGCGACGAGCAGCGGCTGGCGTCCCTGCCCTTTCAGGTGCAGGGCGAGCTTGGCGCTGAAGGTCGTTTTACCCGAACCTTGCAGACCCGCGACCATGATGACGGTGGGACCCGTTTTCGCAAAGGTCAGATCCGCCTTTTCGCTTCCCATGAGCAGCATCAGCTCGTCATGCAGAATCTTGACGATCTGCTGTCCGGGCGTCAGGCTCTTGAGCACGTCCTGACCCAGGGCCTTCTCCTTCACCGTGTCGATGAAGTCCTTGGTCACCTGGAAGTTCACATCGGCTTCCAGCAGCGCGCGGCGCACTTCCCGCAGGGTATCCGAGACGTTGTCTTCGGATATGCGGTGCTGTCCCTTCACGCGGCGGAGGGCTTCTTCCAGTCTGTCAGAGAGTGCTTCAAACATAGATATTATGGGTACTGATCGAATACAATCGTACTAGCTTGGAAAAATAAGGAAGTTAGGGGAAAATGACAAGTTATTTGCCGCCTGCGGATGCCGCCTTCGGCGTCGCAATAGGCTGTAAGCTGTAGGCGCCCACGTGCCCGACTTCGAATACCCTTCACGGCCTGCGGAACGCCGTATCCGGAACCGTGGGATCCGAGAGCGGGAGCACAATCATACGGAGCTTTGCCGTCGGCCGAGCCAGCGGCTCGGACAACCCGTTCCGGAACCCGCAGGCGTCAGATCTACCGCACCACCTGGAACTTCCGGTCGAGGGTCTGCCCTTCGTAGCGCATGACGCAGAAATACGTCCCCTGCGCCAGGGCGCCGGTTTCCACCTGCTGCCAGTACAGCCCCGGCACGGCATGGACGCCATCGAGCACCACCGAAAGCTCCCTTCCGAGCAGGTCGAAAACGGACATCCGCACGGTCCCTTCGCGCGGGATGGACCACGCGAAGACCGCGATATTCGATGCGGGATTGGGCGTATTCTGCTCCAAAGTAAAATCTGGCGTGAGATAACCCGCGGTCAGGACCGGCCAGGCGGAGCGGGAAAGACCGCGAACCGTCCCGACATACAGATACCCGTCGACGCCGGGGATGAGGTCGAGGATTTCATTCGACCGGAGACCGTCCGAATACGGATTCCATGAAGCGCCGCCGTCCCGTGATTCGAATATGCCTTCCAGACGGGTCGCGGCGAAGCAGTACGAAGCGCCTGCGGCAGCGAGACCGGTGATCCACTGTCCGTCGAAGCCCACGGACTCCCAGGTGTTTCCCCCGTCCGTGCTGCGAAACAACCCCTCCCCCACCGTGCCGGCGAACAGGCGCCCGCTCCCGTCCTCGGCCAATGTCATCACCGTGGTCCACGAGGGACGTGCGGCCCGCCACGCTTGCAGGTCGGGGGATGCGATGAAAATCCCCGCTTCACCTCCCAGAATGACTTCTCCGTTGCCGCGTTCGAGGAGACATTCGATGGACCATTCATTCGTCGAACGCAGCCGCGCCCAGTTCAGCCCGTCGTCCCGGCTTTCGTACAGACCGGTTTGTCCCCCGGCCAGGACTCTCCCGTCACGGAGCAGCAGCAGGGCATTGACCGTCAGTTCTCCGCCTGTCGTCGCGCTCCAGCTCCCTCCGCCGTCCGTGGAGATGAGCACGCCCTGTCCGTCTGTGGCGGCGAGGAGATTCCCCGACCCGCTGCGAGCGAACGCGTTGAACGGTACGTCGGCTGTCATGACAGGATTCCAGCTCCCGCCCGGAGGAAGATCCCGGATTTCATCAGACAGCGGCAGGGCTGCGATGATGCGCTGATCGGGGAGCTGCAGCAGGGGTCCGACGGGTTTTGCCAGGTGATGAATGTCGCAGGGCTCCCATGAGCCCCTAGCCGGATCGAGCCGGAAAATCCCTTCACCGGCAGCGACGAACAATGCTCCGCGGCGGGTACAGAGGATGTCATAGGTGTATTTCATCTCCGGAAGCAGTCTCTCCGTGGGACTCCACGTCCTTCCCGCATCTGCACTGATGAGGAAATCGTAATCGTGGCTCATCAGCGCAACTGCCCCGTCCGGAGAGGACGATATCATGTCAAGCGGAATCGATCCGGATGCGAAACTGCGTTCCCAGGACATTCCCTCATCGACTGAAACGAAAAGTTCTCTCTGGAGCAGTGCGGCGATGCGTGTGGCCGCAGGCGTCGCGTACAGCAGGTACACCGTGGACTTCTTCCCCCCCAGGTTTGCTTCCGGAAAACGGTACTGAACTCTATCTGGCCAATGATAGAGCCGCGCACCGGTCAGGAGTGTGCCATCCGCGGCTTCCGACCAGAAATTTATCGAGTAATCGGTGGTTGAGAACACCTCCCAATGCGCCCCGTCATCCGTCGAGAAATAGCTGTTGTTCCGTTGTCCGTAGAACAGGGCGCCCGAAGAGTGTTCAAAAAATCCCGAGACTTGTCCGCGGTCGAGGGTGAAGACTCCCGTGCCGAGTTCCATACTCGTCTCCCAGGTCTTTCCGCCATCGATTGAGCGGAGAAGGTGTCGATCCTGCACAGCAAACAGAATTCCACTCCGGGCAAAATGGACATCGTACAGTTCCTTCCCCTCCAGCGACAGCAGCCGCCATGACGCCCCCTCATCCGTGGACCAGTACAGCCCCTGCATCGTTGCCGCATAGAGATTCCCTGCAATATCCTCGCAGAGATCATTCACCCGTCCACCCCATGGGCCAAAATCCGATTGCCAGTATACCTGGGCATTGCCCGCGTTCGCGAGCGCGCACAGCATGGCCAGAATGCGAAACCAATGTTGCATGGAAACCCCTCCGTTGCTCAAGATGTCAATCAGCAGATACTGGACACGGAGGACGGATTTTGGTTACTTAACCCCTTTACCCCTTTGCGCCTTTATGCCTTCACGCCCCCACCACCGGCAGCGCGACATACCCGCCTTCAACGACCGGCTTCTCCAGCACGGTGCCTACCACCGCATCCTTTCCAAGCGAATCGCAGCGAACAGCGAGAACGCGGTTCTCGAGACCCGCCTGCCAGGGAACGGACACGCGGACGTAATTCTCGGAAAAGCCCGTTACGGAACCGTCGCCGCCGGATTCGAAAAGGACCTGCAGCGTGCGGCCGAGCTGACGCTCGTAATACGCACGGCGCTTGCGCTGACTGAGCGTGCGCAGCATGGAACTGCGACGTGCGCGTTCCTGCGGCGGGACCTTGCCGTCGATGACAAGGGCGTCGGTGCCCGGACGCTCGCTGTAACTGAACACGTGCAGGTAGGTGAACGGCAGATCGACGAGGAACTGGTACGCGTCGCGGAACATTTCCTCGGTTTCACCCGGCATTCCGACGATGACGTCAATGCCGATCGCGGCTTCGGGCATTGCCGCGAGCACCGCCTCCACGCGCTCGCGGTACACGCGCGTGTTGTACCGGCGGCGCATCAGCCTCAGCACGGCATCGCTGCCGCTCTGCAGGGGAATATGGAAATGGGGAACCAGCTTCGGGTTGTCCGCCGCGAGTGCGATGATATCGTTCCCGAGGAGATTCGGTTCGATCGAGGAAATCCGTACGCGGAAGGTCCCCGGCAAATCGAGCAGCCGGACGAGGAGTTCGTAAAACGTGGTATCCGTCCCCGTCCCGTAATCTCCGACGTTGACGCCGCTCAGCACGATCTCATGAAATCCCTGCGCGATGATTTCGCGCGCGTGATCGAGCGTGCGTTCGATGTTTTCGCTGCGGCTGCCCCCGCGAGCCATGGGAATCGTACAGTAGGAGCAATTGTAATCGCAGCCGTCCTGCACCTTCAGGAATGCGCGCGTGCGCGACCCGCCCTCCGCCGAATACGCCACACCGAACGCGGCGGCGTCTGAAACATCCCCCACCGCGATGCGCACCTGGTCTTTCCGCCAACCGGGATCGGCGTGCTCCATGATGTGGAATTTCTCCTCCGCACCGAGCACGAGATCCACGCCGTCGATGGCAGCGAGTTCGTCGGGACGCAGCTGCGCGTAACAGCCGAGCACGATGACGTACGCGCCGGGCGAGCGCCGGAGCGCCTGCCGCACGGCCTTGCGCGCGTCGCGGTCCGCGTTTTCGGTGACGGAACAGGTGTTGATCACGACGACATCCGCCTCGCCGCGGAAGTCCACCGTCGCGAAGCCGCGCTCTGCGAACTGCCGCTGGAAGGTCGCCGTCTCGGCAAAATTGAGCTTACAGCCCAGGGTATGGAAGGACACGCGATTCATATCTATGTAAAAAAGGAATTTTTCGCGGAAATAGAAAGGCAGGGATTGCACCCTGCCT